>JACQHR010000027.1 GCA_016198905.1 Candidatus Omnitrophota bacterium
GCTATCGCCATGCACAACCTCACTTCGAGGCCGCGTATCGCCTGCCGCATCGCTATGGACCCGAGCGGCCCGTGTTCCGGGATAGCCGCTGCTACCGGGGGATCTACGGGTGGAAACTCGCCCAATTGGAGTCATAAAAAAGTGTTACCTATGTGTGTAATCAGTGCATGAAGAGAAAAATGGTGAGAAGATCTCAAGAGCTGCAGCGAAACAGCGTAGTGGAGGTGAGACTGGAAGAACCTGGCGAGCTATTTCGCTTTGAGGGCGAGGAGGTCTTTGAGCTCTCGCATGAACTGCTCGACGTCCTTGAACTCGCGATAGACCGAGGCGAATCGGACATACGCCACCGGATCGATCGCGTGCAGCCGCCGCATCACGCGCTCGCCGATTTCGCGGGAAGAGACTTCGCGCTCGAATTGCTGGGAGAGCTCGCGCTCGAGCTCATCGACAAGGCCTTCCAGATCATCCATGCTCACCGGCCGCTTCTCGCACGCTTTCACGAGGCCGGCGAGGAGTTTGTGCCGGTCGAAGGGCTCGCGCCGGCCGTCCTTCTTCACGACCATCAGCGGCTGCTCTTCGATGTGCTCGTACGTCGTGAAGCGCTTCGCGCACCCCAGACATTCACGCCGACGACGGATCGCCAGCCCATCGGAGCTCGCCCGCGAGTCGACGACTTTATCTTCCTGATGACCGCAGAAGGGGCATTTCATCGTTCAGCACACAGCACCAAGCAGACAGCACACAGAACGAACAAAGAAACACGGGCATTGCAACCACGTGACTATCATGTTTTTTTGGCTTGTGCTGTGTGCTGTGTGCTGTGTGCTAACTGCCGAAGCTCGGGATAGAGGGGAAATCGATCGGCTAACACCGAGACGTTGCGCGCGACCGCTCCCAGCGCGGCAGGATCCTGACGATGTGTCAGCGCCTCGTCGATGAGCCGGGCGATCTCTTCCATCTGCGGCTCGCGCATGCCCCGCGTCGTCACCGCCGGCGTGCCAAGCCGAATGCCGCTGGCCTTGCCCGGCGGCAGCGGATCAAACGGAATCGCGTTTTTGTTGACGGTGATCTTGGCGCGCTCGAGAGCCTCTTGCGCTTCCTTGCCTGTCAGATGCTTCGGCGTCAGATCCACCAACATGAGGTGATTGTCCGTCCCGCCGGAGACGATGCGATAGCCCAGCTTCGCCAACGCGGCGGCAAGCGCTTGCGCGTTGGCCACCACCTGGCGCTGATACGTTTTGAACGCCGGCGCCATCGCTTCCTTAAAGCAGACCGCTTTCGCCGCGATCACGTGCATGAGCGACCCACCCTGATTGCCGGGAAAGAGGGCTGAGTCAATCGCCTTGGCGTACTGCGCGCGCGCGAGGATGAAGCCGCCGCGCGGGCCGCGCAGCGTCTTGTGCGTGGTCGATGTCACGAAGTCCGCGTACGGCACTGGATTCGGATACACGCCGGCAGCGACGAGCCCCGCGAAGTGCGCCATGTCGACGAACAAGATGGCGCCGACGGCATCCGCGATCTTGCGAAACCGCGCAAAGTCGAGCACGCGCGAATAGGCCGAGTAGCCGGCAAGGATCAATTTGGGTTTGTGCTCTTTCGCCAGTACTTCCAGCGCATCGTAGTCGATCTGCTCGGTCTGCCGGCTGACGCCATACGGCACGATCTTGAAAAATCTTCCGGAGAAATTCTTCGGATGGCCGTGCGACAGATGTCCGCCGTGCGCCAAACTCATCGCGAGGATCGTATCGCCCGGCTCGAGCATCGCGTAGAGGACGACGAGGTTCGCCTGGGTGCCGGAGTGCGGTTGCACGTTGGCGTACTCGGCGCCGAAAATGGTTTTCACGCGCTCAATCGCAAGCCGCTCGGCGAGATCGACAAACTCGCAGCCGCCGTACCAGCGCGCTCCCGGATAGCCTTCGGCATATTTGTTCGTCATCACCGAGCCTTGCGCTTCCAAGACGGCGAGGCTGGTGAAGTTTTCCGACGCAATCAATTCCAAATGCTCGTGCTGGCGCTGCGTTTCGCGGCGAATCGCGTCGTAGATTTCCGGATCAACCTGCTGCAACGGTGATGGCATCGTTATCGTGTCCGTGTTCCCGTTCGTTTTTTCACGACCGCCCGTTCAATCGCCGCGATTTGCTTGACGCGACGCTCGTGCCGGCCTCCGGATTCAAATGGTGTCGCCAGCCACACCTGCAGGATGCGCTTCGCTTGGGCCTCGCTTACCTTCTCTGCCCCCATCACGAGGATGTTGGCGTCGTTGTGCTGCCGGCTGCGCTTGGCATCGAACTGATCGCTGCAGACGGCCGCGCGAATGCCGGGCACTTTATTCGCCGCAATCGCGATGCCGATGCCGGACTTGCACAAGAGCACTCCACGGTCAAATGCGTGTTGGGCCACGGCCCGCGCCACTTTGTAGCCGATTTGCGGATAGTCGCATGGTTCGGCGGAATGCGTGCCCAAATCGGCGACTTCAAGACCCTTCGACTGCAGCAACGCGATCAGCTTCGCTTTGAGTGTAAATCCGCCGTGATCTGCGCCAATGGCGATGCGCCGCACTACCCGCACCTCCGGTATCAGATGCCTGTGTTGGCTGCGTCTGCTCAACTTGGTCTCTGGTATCGGAGGTCCGCTCATGTTGTTGGCACTCCGAGCGACTTCGCCACGCGCTCCACGGCCTCGCGGATCGTGGCAAAGCACACCTCATAGACTTCGAAGGGCTTGCCGATCGGATCCGGAATATTGGCGCTACCGGCCACGTGCCCCGCCGGCAAGCCATAGAACTTCAGCAAGTGAACCTTGGTATTCGCCTGCGGCATCCGCCGCAGCACCTCGTCACCCTGAAATTGCTCCATCACGAAGATGAGATCCGCCTGCTCGATCATCTCGACGGTCAGCGTCCTGGCTCGATGGTTTGAGCAATCAATCCCCGCGTCTTGCAGCACCCGCTGCGTCTCTCGCGTGGGCCCCATACCGTGAATGGCGAACACGCCGGCCGACTCGACTTCGATGCGATCCATCCCGGCGCGCTGCAGCGCTTGTCGCAGCAGCCATTCCGCCATCACGCTGCGGCAGCTATTGCCGGTGCACACAAACAGGATGCGCTTCACACCCATCTTAGGGGCGCGGGGCAAGAGACGCGGGGCGTGGGAAAGCAGGGTTTCCCTCGCCCCCTGTCTCCCGCCCCCTGCCCCGGACTCTATGAACCGATGACTTTAAGAATCTCATCCTTGGAAATAGCGCCTTCGCGACGGATCTCAAGACGCTTCCCGATAATCTCAACAACCGTTGATTCTCGCCCAAGCATCGTGGGGCCGCCATCAAGGAGGCAATCCACATCGCCATCCAACGCCGCGAGGACTTCCTTCGCATCCGTCGGTGGGGCAAAGCCTGAGCGATTCGCACTCGGTGCCGCGACCAGCACGTCGCAGGCTTTGAGAAACGCGTGCGCGACCGGATGGTTCGGCAACCTGAATCCTACCGTGCGTCCGTCATTCGCCGGCATCACGATGGTCAGCGGCCCGGGCCAGAAGCGTTGCATCAGGCGTTCCGCCAGCGGCGGCACCGAAGACACGAGCGCTCGGACTTGCGCCGCCGAATGCAGATGCAGCGAGTAGGGCTTGTCCGGCGGACGGCCTTTCACGCGATTCAGGTGCGCAATGGCGTCGGGATTCGTCGCATCCGCGCCCAAGCCGTAGACGGTTTCCGTCGGAAAGGCGACGAGCCCTCCGCCGCGCAAGATCTTGGCCGCTTCGGCGAGTGCGACGGGATCCGGCGCATCCCCGACGACGCCAAAGATACGCGGCGTTTTCGCCATTATCGAACCAACCCCCGATCTGCCCTTTGCGCGCTCTCCAGAAGCCGCCGCTTATGCGCGACGAGCTCCTTGGCCAGCCGCTGATCACTCAAGGCCAGACACTGAACCGCTAAGATCGCCGCGTTGGCGGCTCCATCAATGGCCACAGTGGCCACCGGCACCCCTTTGGGCATCTGGACAGTCGAGAGCAGACTATCGAGACCTTTCAGGCTTTTGCTTTTAATCGGCACGCCAATGACCGGCAGCGTCGTGTGCGCCGCAAGGACTCCGGCAAGATGCGCAGCACCTCCAGCGGCCGCAATGATCACCTTCAACCCTCTCGAGCCCGCCGTCGTCGCATACTCGCGCACTAATTCAGGAGACCGATGCGCCGACAGCACGCGCGTTTCGCAGGCGACCCTGAAACTTTCCAAGGTCTTTGCCGCCTGCTCCATCACGGGCCAGTCAGAGTCCGAGCCCATGAGGATCCCGACGGCTGGATGCGGCCGTCGCGTCGCCGTCATGAGGTCACCACCGGTTTCTTGAGCACGCGATGGCCGATGTCCTTGCGATAGGACATGCCGTCGAAGTGGATGGTGCCGATGGCTTCGTAGGCCTGCTTCAGCGCGCCTTCAAGATCGGGTCCGCGCCCGACGACGTTGAGGACGCGCCCGCCCCAACTGAGCGTGCGGCCTTTGTCTTTCTTCGTGCCCGCGTGGAAGATCAGCAGGTCGCGACGGTTCTTCAGCGCGTCCAACCCGCGAATCTCTTTGCCGATTTGGAAATCGCCGGGGTAGCCGCCTGAGGCGACGACGACGCACGCGCAACTGCCCGGCTCCCACTCGCACTGCACCCCTGAGAGCCGACCTTCGACTGCGTCATCGAGGATCGGCACGAGGTCGCTCTTGAGCAGCGGCAGGATCGCCTGCAGCTCCGGATCCCCGAAGCGCACGTTGTACTCCAGCACTTTCGGCCCGTCGCTCGTCAACATGAGGCCCGCGTAGAGCACACCCTTGAAGCTGAAGCCCTCGCTCGTCATCGCGCGGATCGTCGGCATGATGATCTGCTGCATAACCTGGCTCGCCAGCGCCGGATCGACGAGCGGCGTCGGCGCATAGGCGCCCATGCCGCCCGTGTTGGGGCCTTTGTCGCCGTCGTGCAGCCGCTTGTGATCTTGCGCCGGCAGCATCGGCAGCGCGTACACGCCGTCGGTGATCACGATGATCGAGGTTTCCTCGCCGACCAAGCGTTCTTCGACGACGATGCGCTCTCCCGCTTGCTTGAAGATGCGATCCTCCATCAAGAGGTCCACCGCGCCGAGCGCTTCGCTGAGCGTGTGCGCAACGATCGTGCCCTTGCCGCCGCAGAGCCCATCCGCTTTCACCACGATGGGTGCGCCCAACTGGCGGACATAGGCGCGGGCCGCTTGCGGATCATCGAACACCGCAAACTGCCCCGTGGGAATCTGGTACTTCTTCATCAAGTTCTTCGAAAAGGCCTTGCTCGACTCCAGCTTCGCGGCCGCCTTGTTCGGCCCGAAGATGCGCAGGCCGCGCTTCTCGAAGACGTCGACCACGCCTTTGGCCAGCGAGGACTCCGGCCCAACGATGGTCAGGTCGACGTCTTTGCTTTCCGCCATGTCCGCCAGCTCATCGACATTCTCCGTGCCGACGTCGAGGAGCTCCGCGAGCTCGCTGATGCCGCCGTTGCCTGGTGCGCAGTAGAGCTTCGTCACTTCGGGCGACTGGCTCAGCTTCCACACCAGCGCATGCTCTCGGCCTCCTGATCCAATGACGAGAATACGCATGGTCAACTCCTTGTCCGTTCGATCGTGCCGATCGTCCACGCCGGGATGCCGGCGCGCGCCATCATCCGCAGGATGCACGTCGCGTCTGCTGTCGCACACGCCAGCGCCATGCCAATACCCATATTGAATGTCCGCGTCATCTCTGCATCACTGATGCGTCCCGCCGCCTGAATCGCGCGAAAAATTGGCGGCACGCGCCAACTGCCAGGCCAGAGTCGAGTGCGCAACCCCTTGGCGCGCGAAACGAGACTGGGGATGCGTCTGGCTAAACCGCCGCCGGTCACGTGAGCCATCGCGTGAATCGACACTTGGTTGAGCACCTCCAAGACCGGTTTGACGTAGATGCGCGTCGGCGCCATGAGCTGGAGGTGCCAGTGACGTAGTTCCGCGCGTGACAGCGCTCGCCGCACGAGCGAAAATCCATTCGCATGCACGCCGGATGAGGCCAGGCCGACGATCACATCGCCCGCACGAACCTTGGAGCCGTCGATGAGCCGCCCGTGCTCCACCGCACCGACGCAGAATCCCGCGATATCGTATTCACCCGCTTTGTAGATGCCGGGCATCTCGGCGGTTTCGCCACCCAGCAGGACGCACCCGCTTTGCCGACAGCCCTCAACGACTCCCCTGACGATAGCACTCATCAAAGCCGGCTGGATCTTCCCGACCGCAAGATAGTCCAGAAAAAACAGCGGCTGCGCGCCGTAGACGAGGATGTCATTCGTGTTCATCGCCACCGCATCGATGCCGATCGTTTCGTGGTCACGCACGCTGCGCGCGATGGCAAGTTTCGTCCCCACGCCATCGGTGGACGCCACCAGGATCGGATCGCGCAGCTTTGTCGCCGCCAGATGAAACAACCCGGCAAATTGCCCGCGATCGGGCAAGACGCCCGGGCGCGTCGTCGTGCGAATGAGCGGGCGCATCCGCGAGAGCCATCCATCCGCCGCCGCAATATTCACTCCTGATGCACGATAAGTAATAGACTTTGTTCTGGGCTGTGGGTTCTGGGCTGTGGGCAAGTGCCCCGAACCCTGAGCCCCCAACCTTAAACCACGCCTGTGTGCTGTGTGCTGTGTGCTGTGTGCTGTCATTTATCCGCAGCCTTGTCCCGCATGCTTGGCTTGCCGCTCGAGCGCAAACTTATCGCCTTCCTCGCCAAACGGAATCGGGTACACGCCGCTCCAACACGCCGTGCAGTAGTCGCCGGGCTTGCCGATGGCTTGCAGCATCCCTTCCAGCGAGACATAGCCGAGCGTGTCGACGCCGATGAATTTGCGAATCTCCTCCAGCGTCATCGTGTTGGCAATCAGCTCTTTCTTCGTCGGAAAATCGATGCCGTAGAAGCATGAATGTTTCGTCGGCGGGCAGCTCACGCGCAGGTGAATTTCTTTCGCCCCCGCTTCACGCAAGCTCTTCACGCGGGCCCGCGTCGTCGTGCCGCGCACGATCGAATCATCGACGATGACCAGCCGCTTGTCTTTGATCAGGGCTCTGACGGGGTTGAACTTCACGCGCACCTTCAAATCCCGAATCTCCTGCGCCGGCTGGATGAACGTGCGCCCGACGTAGTGGTTGCGCGTCATGCCCAGCGTAAACGGGATTTTGGATTCGAGGCTGTAGCCGAGCGCTGCGAAGTTGCCGGAGTCCGGGATCGGCATCACGAGGTCCGCCTCGACGGGATATTCGCGCGCCAGCTGCCGCCCGAGCTTCATGCGGACTTCTTGGACGCTTTGGCCAAACACGATGGAGTCCGGCCGCGCGAAGTAGACGTGCTCGAACATGCAGTGCGACAGCTTCTGCGGCTGATCTTTAAACGGATGCAACGAACGCAGGCCGCCGGGCCCGATGATGACGGCTTCGCCGGGCTCGACCTCGCGGATAAATTTTGCCCCGATGATATCCAGCGCGCAGGTCTCCGAGGCCAGCACGTAGGTCTTGTTGAGCCGGCCGATGCACAAGGGCCTGAACCCATTGGGATCGCGACAACCGATCAGCGAGCCTTCCGTCACAAACAACAAGGAGAACGCACCTTTGAGCAGTTTCAGACACTCGACGAGATCGTCCTCAAAATGTTTGTTGGTCGCGCGCGCCAACAGATGCAGGATGATTTCGCTGTCGACGGTGGTTTGAAAGATCGAGCCGTTGGCCTCCAGCTGCTGGCGCAGCTCAAAAGCGTTGATCAAGTTGCCGTTGTGCGCGACGGCGATCGAGCCTTTCGCATAGGTGACGACGAGGGGTTGCGAGTTCTTCAGCGTGCTCGAGCCGGTCGTGGAATACCGCGTGTGGCCGACGGCGATCCGGCCGGGCAACTGCCGCAGCGTCGTCTCATTAAAGGCTTCCGAGACCAACCCCATCGCCTTGTGCGTGTGCATCGTTTTCCCGTCATAGGTCACGATGCCGGCGGCTTCCTCGCCGCGATGTTGCAGCGAGTACAAGCCGAGATACGCCAGCCGCGCCGCGTCCCGGTGGCCGTAGATGCCGAAGAGCCCGCAATAATGTTTGACGTTGTCGTCCATCACGCGTTCCTGCGATTCACCGCAGTCGCCAAACCCGTACGCCAGGCAGCACTCAGGTCTTCGACAAGCACATCGACCCATGAGCCGATCATGAGACGGCTTCCACCAACGTTGCCAATCGCTGCGGCGGCAACACCATGTCGCTTCGCGAGTGCTACCAGCGGCTCGACAGCGCCGCGCGCGCAGCTGATCACGATGCGGCCGGCGGATTCGCCGAAGAGGATCGCGTCGACTCTGTGTGCTTTCTGCTTTGTGCTTTGTGCCACCTCGATCCTCGCTCCAATGAGATGGTCCTCATCCATGATGCAGCTCTCCGCGAGTGTCACGGCCAAGCCGCCTTCGGAACAGTCGTGCGCGGACTTCAGCCACCCGTGCGCAGCCGCATCGATCATGAGCCGTTGCAGGGCGAGCTCCTGCTGTAGATCGACGCGCGGCGGCTTGCCGGCTTTGCGATGGTGGATCACCGAGAGATACTCGCTGCCGCCAAGCTCCTCTTTCGTCTCGCCGAGGAGGAGGATGGTATCGCCTTCCTCCTTGAAATTCGCGGTGATGGGATACTGGAAGCTAGAGGCTGGAGACTGGAAACGGCGTTTTCCAGCTTCCAGCTTCCAGCTTCCAGCTTCGTTTGGTCTCGGCTCCATCACGCCGATCATCCCAATGACGGGCGTGGGATCAATCGCCCCAGATGGTCCTTCGTTATAGAAGCTCACATTGCCGCCGGTCACGGGCGTCTCGAACGCGCGGCAGGCGTCCGCAATCCCGCGCACGCATTCCTTGAATTGCCACATGATCTCCGGGTCGTTCGGGTTGCCGAAGTTCAAGCAGTCGGTGATCGCCAGAGGCCGAGCGCCCACGCAGACGAGGTTGCGCGCCGCTTCCGCGACGGCGAGCTTGCCGCCTTCATAGGGATCGAGATAACAGTAGCGCCCGTTGCCATCGATGGTCGCCGCCAGCCACTTCGTCGTGCCCTTCACACGCAGCACCGCGGCATCCGCGCGCCCCGGCAGCACCGTGGTGTTGGTCTGCACCATGTGATCGTATTGTTCGTACACGCAACGCTTGTTCGCAATCGTCGGCGAGGCCAGCAGCGTGGTCAGCGTCGCGGTCAGATCCTTTGGAACCGGCAGGCTGCGAAGCGAGAGTTGCTGTGTCTTCGCCAGATATGCCGGCCGTTTCGTCGGCCGATGATAGATCGGCGCCTCATCGGTCAGCGCCGAGACCGGAATATCCGCCACGACCACGCCGTGATCGTTCACCCGCATGCGGCCATCGCGCGTCACGCGCCCGATCTCCACCGCATTGAGGCCCCACTTCGCAAAGAGTGATGCGATCTTCGCTTGCCGTCCTCGTTTGAGGATGAGCAACATGCGCTCTTGCGATTCGGAGAGCATGATCTCGTACGGCGTCATGCCCTCCTCGCGCCGCGGAACCTTGGCGACATCGATCTCGATACCGGATCCGCCGCGCGCCGGCATCTCGCACGTCGAACACGTCAGGCCCGCAGCACCCATATCCTGAATCCCGACAACATCCCCGGTGGCCAGCGCTTCGAGGGTGGCTTCGATCAAACATTTTTCAGTGAAGGGATCGCCGATCTGGACGGCGGGACGATCCGCATCGCCATCAATGAGTTCGCGCGAGGCAAAACTGGCTCCACCCAATCCATCTCGACCGGTCGAGGAGCCGACGTAGATGACCGGATTGCCAAGGCCGCTCGCGGCTGCGTGCGCCAACTGTCGCTGTTCGAGCAGCCCGATGCACATTACGTTCACCAGCGGATTCTCTTGATACGCCGAATCAAAATAGATTTCGCCTCCGACCGTCGGCACGCCGACGGCATTGCCGTAATCGCTGATGCCTTTCACGACGCCTTCGAACAAGAACTTCGTGCGCGCACTGGCAAGCGAGCCAAACCGCAGCGAATCCAAGAGCGCGATGGGCCTAGCACCCATCGTGAAAATGTCGCGGATGATGCCGCCGACACCGGTCGCCGCACCCTGCACCGGCTCTACCGCGGAAGGATGGTTGTGGCTCTCGCACTTAAATGCGATGGCCAAACCATCGCCGATATCGACGACACCGGCGTTCTCTTTGCCCGCCGGCACCAAGACGGACTTGCCCCTAGTTGGAAACGTCTTGAGATACGGCTTGGAGCTGGCGTACGAGCAGTGCTCGGAGTACATGACGCCGAAGATGCCCACTTCCGTCAGCGTCGGCTGACGGCCCAGGACGCGCACGATGCGCGCGTAGTCGTCCTCTGTCAGGTTGTGGGATCGCGCGACGTGCTTGAGCAGATCCGCCGAGACGTCCAGACCGGAGACCTGAGACCGGAGACCTGAGACCGGAGACCCGAGACTCAAAACCGATCCTGTGAGTCTTGAGTCTTGAGTCTTGCGGCCTGCGGCCTGCAGTCTGCGGCCTGACCGCATCTTGCTCATCACCATCGCGCTAGGCATACGCGTGCGCTTCGAGCATGGATGCGAAGATGAGTCGGCCGTCCTCGGATCCGAGGGCGGATTCTGAGGCGCGCTCCGGATGCGGCATTATGCCCATGACGTTGCCGGCGCGGGTGGTGAGTCCGGCGATCGCGTCGATGGATCCGTTCGGATTGGCCGCGTCGACCACCTGGCCATCGGCGTCGCAGTAGCGAAAGACGACCTGATCCGTCATGGTGCGCGCGATGTGCTCGTCCGTCGTATAGCGCCCCTCATTGTGGGCAATCGGCAAACGGAGAATCTGCCCTTGCTGCAGCTGATTCGTAAACGGCGTGTCGGTGCGCTCGACGCGCACGTGCACGAAGCGGCAGATGAAGCGCAGCCCGGTGTTGCGCAGCATCGCCCCGGGCAGCAGGCCGCTCTCGAGCAGAATTTGAAAGCCATTGCAGATGCCGATCACGAGTCCGCCGTCGTTCGCAAAGGCGCTGATGGCGCGCATGATGGGCGAGAGCCGCGCAATCGCCCCGGTGCGCAGATAGTCGCCGTAACTAAATCCGCCAGGTAACACCACCGCGTCAACACCGCGCAGCGACGTTTCTTGATGCCACAACGTGACGACTGGTTGGCGCACCACATCCCTGAGGACATGCACGCAGTCCTGATCGCAGTTGGAGCCTGGAAACACCACGACGCCGAATTTCATTCGCCCCCACCCGCATGGATCCATTCCCACGGATAATCCGCCCAGCCGTACGGCGAGCGGTAGTTGGGTTTCGGCCATGACTGGATGGGGAACGTCACGAGTTCCGTCACGCCCCAGACTTCTCGTCCGAGAATCCGCCACGTCGCGTCGACGCTGCACTTCGGCACGTCGATCAACGGCGTATGCTCCTGCAGGAGTCCGCCGACGCGGACATAACAATCCTTGAAGGCGCGCGGCACATACACCCATCCCGCCGCCGTATTCGCAATGCCTCGACTCAGCTTTTGCCGCGGTCCGCTGACCATCTCATGCGTGTCTGGATGTTCGGCCTCCTGAGCAGCCGCACCGTACCCAGGCAACGCCGCGCACATGATGAGCGCGAGTAACACCAATGTTTGAACCATTCTGCGTCGTGGCATCGTATCGCCCTCGAGGGATGTCGTGCCCCGCACCGGGGGCATCACGTCTGCACCAACTCAATCCGATACGTCTCGATGATGGGGTTCGCGAGGAGTTTTTTGCACATGCGCTCGACGTCCGCCTTCACCGTCGCGGCCTTCGCCCCGTTGAGCTTCAGCTCCACGTACTTGCCCATCCGCACGTCCTTCACGCCCTTGAAGCCGAGCGCATCGAGCGCGCTTTTGACGGTCTTGCCTTGCGCATCGAGCAGTCCGGGCTTGAGCGTGATGTAGACGCGGGCGTTCATGATTCAAATTCCTTTCGATAGATCAGCATGATGTCCGGCGAGCCCTCATCCAACGTGGTGAAGGCTTCGCTGAGATGCCACTGCTGCTGCCCGGGCGGCTGGCCGATGATGTTGCGACAAATCTGCGCGAGATATTCCAGGCCCGCAGCGTTGCCTTCGATGTGCAGGTAGCCCGTCTTCTCATCCACGGTGACACGCAAGCGATGGCCCGGCTGTTTCAGCGGATGATCAACCGTCATGGCAGACTCCGTGTTGAGGCGACCCGTCCGGGCAGCGTTTTCGCGTCCCTACCGACGAGCCGCGCTGGGTTGGCCGGCCTCACCAATGACACGACGTAACACTTCCTGATAGGCTTCCTCGACGCTGCCTAGGTCACGGCGAAAGCGATCTTTGTCCAGTTTGCGACGCGTGCCGTGCTCCCAGAGGCGCATCGTGTCCGGGGAAATCTCATCGCCGAGTAAGAGCTGGTGGGCGCTGCCGGCTCGGCCAAATTCGAGTTTAAAATCCACGAGGTCGATCTGGCGCTGGTTGAAGAATGCTTTCAGCGCATCGTTGACTGTGAAGGATTCGCTGCGGATGTGGGCCAGCTCCTGCGCCGTCGCCCACTTCATCGCGAGGATGTGGTCGTCGTTGATGAGCGGATCCCCGAGCGCATCGCTCTTGTAGTGCCACTCAAACACGGGCGGGTTCAGCACGAGGCCTTCCTCAATCCCTAAGAGCTTCGCCATGCCTCCGGCGGTGATGTTGCGAATCGTGACTTCGAGCGGCACGATCGTCAGGCGTTTGACCAGCATCGAGCGATCATCGAGCTGTCGCACGAAGTGCGTCTTGACGCCCTTCCCCTCCAGATACGTGAAGAGGGCTGTGGAGATGCGATTGTTGACGACCCCCTTATCCACGATGGTGCCGCGCTTCTGGGCGTTGAACGCCGTGGCGTCGTCCTTGAAATACTGCACGACCAGCGCGGGGTCTTCGGTCGCGTAGAGAATTTTCGCTTTCCCCTCGTAGAATTTCTCACCGCGCGTCGTCATGCGTGGACTCCGTGGTTGGTGGTGCCGGCTCCCCAGATGACGGCGTGGTCTCGCTGCTCGGCGCCGCCGCTGGCGTGGGTGCCACCTCCGCAGGTTTCGTCTGGATCTGTGTCGAGCGCGGCAGCAATGGGAAGGTCGTCGATGGCTTGTCGCTCGTCGATGGCGTCTTCGGCGGTGTCACCGCCGGCGGCACAGGTGTGGGAAGCGTCGGCGTCGGCGCTAACGTATAGGACCAGGTGCGCCGATCGCGAATGGGAAACGGCAACAACTCCATGACCAAATCGAGCGGAATCCACAGATAGACCGGTGCTGTGAGCAACTTGCGGTCATCGACCCGCGCGTAGCCGTCTTTGCGGATCATCACGCGATGCCATCCGTACCACATGAAGTCGTAGGTGACCGGGCTCTTGCCCTTCAGCTCATCGTTGACGTAGACGAGCGCCCTCGCCGGGTCGGTCCGAATCGTGAGTGAGCGTCGAATGCATCCGCTAATCAGCACACAGCAGACAGCACAAAGCACAAAGCAAACAGCAGACCGCGGACAGCAAAAACCGAGCTGTGGTTCTTTCTGTGTGCTGTGTGCTGTGTGCTGTGTGCTAAACATTCTTCTCTTTTCTAGAGGCCGACTCGTTTGAAGATGCGATTGACGTGCTTCAGATGCGCGCGCGGATCAAGGCAGCGCCGCAGCGTTTGCGCGGAGAGACGCTTGCGAATCGCCGCATCGCGCGTGAGCGCCTCGGCAAAATCGCTGCCGCTTGTCCACGCGGCCAGCGCGCAGCGTTGGACCAGCTCGTAGGCTTGCGTGCGCGAGAGGCCTGTGCGCATGAGGGCCAGCAGCACCTGTCCTGAGAACGTCACCCCGCGCATGCTCTCCAAATTGCTGCGCATGCGATCCGGATGCACGACGAGCCCGCGGATCACTTCCGTCATGGTGTGGAGCATGTAGTCGACGGTAATCGTCGCATCGGGCAGGATGACGCGTTCGACGGACGAGTGGCTGATGTCCCGCTCGTGCCACAGCGTGACATTTTCCATCGCGGCGATCGCGTAGCCGCGCAGCAAGCGGCTCATGCCCGTGATCCGCTCGCACATGATGGGATTTTTCTTGTGCGGCATCGCGGAGGAGCCTTTTTGCCCTTCCCCGAAGGGCTCCTCGGCCTCGCGCACTTCCGTGCGCTGCAGATGCCGGATTTCCGTCGCGAGCTTTTCCAGGCTCGAGCCGATCAACGCCAGCGTCGTGACATACGAGGCGTGCAGATCGCGCGGCACGATTTGGGTCGAGATGGGCGCCGGGCGCAATCCGAGCGCGCGACAGACGTGCCGCTCAACGGCAGGGTCAACGTTGGCAAAGGTCCCCACGGCCCCTGAAATTTTCCCGACGCTGATTTGCGCGCGCTCCTGCCGAAGACGCTCGAGGTGCCGCGCAAACTCATCATAGTACACCGCGAGCTTCAAGCCAAACGTCGTCGGCTCCGCGTGCACACCGTGCGTGCGCCCAATCGTCAGGGTGAGTCGATGCCGTTTCGCTTGGACCGCGAGGGCGCGTTGCAGTCCGTCAAGATCCTTGAGGAGCAGATCGGTCGCCTGCTGCAGCAACACCGCCAGCGAGGTGTCGAGCACGTCGCTTGAGGTAAGCCCAACGTGAAGGTAGCGCCCGTACGACCCGACACGATCTTCGAGGTGCTCGATGAACGCGATCACATCATGACGCGTCTTCGCTTCTTTCTGCTGAATCTTGGCGAGATTGATGCGCGCGGTGTGGCGAATGGCGTTCACCGCCTGGCGCGGCACGAGGCCCAGCCGCGCTTGCGCCTCGAGGACGAGCAATTCGACCTGGAGCATCACCTGGAAGCGATGCTCATCGCTCCAGAGCGATCCCATCTTGGGTAACGTGTATCGAGGAATCATTGTCCTGGCCCCTGTTGAATTGGGAACAATTTTCGTTCGAAGACACTACCGTATACGGTAGTCGATGGGGCTGTCTTCCACAATAGCTGGATGCAGGTAGCATGGGGCGTCCTGCCTTGTTGAACGCGAGGGCAGGAACTGAACGTGATCGTTAAGGTAGGTGGTTGGTCAGACGTATCGTGCACAGGCGTGCCTTCGTCACTGACGAGTCATTCTAGCATAAGATGGGAGCGAGGTCAAAACAACGGCCTGCGTGGTAGTGTACGATTAAGTGTGTAATTTCAGTTCTGGTCTGTAACGGCAACGGGCGTATCCTGCTCCGGAGTCTTGTGGAGCTGCGCACCTGGCGAGGTGCACAACACGGAGGGGACAC
>JACQHR010000006.1 GCA_016198905.1 Candidatus Omnitrophota bacterium
GGCCCGACGCATCTCCGCTCCCAGACTTCGCCGCAAGCGCCGCACCTGTGGCACGACACGCGTTCCAAAGACCTGCATGGGGACACCTCCGGTGAGATTCCATCATACCGAAGTGTCACCCATCATTCTGAACGAACTCAACATCTAGGCGGCACTGTCGTTTACGAATTAAAAGTGGACAGATGTAGGGGCGGCACCCTGAGGCACTGACCACATCGCTGCCAGTGCCTTCGGCACTCGGTCAGCGCCCTGCAAGACGCAGAATTAGTGGAGGGCCCAAGCAACCCAGTGCCAGACGAGTGCCAGCGAAAGGCCGATCGCGAGTCCGAGGACAAAGTTCGGCATCCGCGGATGGAGGAATGGGAACACGGAACGCTCCTTGAGTTCGTCTTGCTCGATGGAATTAAACCATTTTACCGTCGACGAACTCGAAGCGTCAAGCAAAAAGACTGCCCCGTACCGAAGAGGCGCGGGGCAGTCTGTCTTCTGCTCAGATCCACGACACGGCTGGGTTACTTGAGTAGGCCGACGACCTTTAGGCCCATAATAACCCCTACCACCGTGAGGATACTGAGAATTTCCTTGTGGGCATCCATCGGGAAGTACACCCCGATCAGCAACCCGAATACCACTCCCGTTAGGATGTCCGCACTCAAAATTTTGTCAAGTTTCATTCTCTGTATCACCTCCTTCTTCTAGACGTTTGTCTAGATTTGAGCGCCCGGCATCCTCCAAGTTACCGGATCCGCTCTCTGGACAAAAGTATACCATATGTACCAGGGAACGAGAAGGCTCGCGACTTAACTTGTGTTAAAATAGGATGTTACGGAGTCGACGGTGTTTCGGAGGAGACTGCGGAGTGCGTGAGACGGTCTAAATACATAGACAAACGTCGCTTAATCTGCGGAGACGTTTCAAGGAAGGAAATCCCGACCTCAAATTGCTCGCTTTCTGGGATGGTCCTAAACCATGCGATCCGACCTCGAATGGTGACCGCATCTTGCCCGCCGGAGAGCACCAACTCGACATCAACGGGTGTCGTCACGGGCAATACGGTAGAACTCAAGCAGCGAAGACCGCCTATTCCGAGGTCCTTCGTGAGCGTTTCGATTGGTTGCGCATAACCTGCTTTGGCCACTCGAACCGGCAGGTAGAGTTGCACGCGTGAAGCTGCTCGCCGCTCCTCACCCATGGTAGTTCTAGGCTAACAGTCCCCCATCGGCCTGTCAAGAGAGGTATGGAGATTTTCTTGCACACGCGAGCCTTCCAGGCTAGAATGAGGCTATCGTTTCTCGACGGAGAGGCATGTATCTCGAGTATCTTGGCCTGCGCGAAAAACCCTTCTCGATCACCGCTGATCCCTCGTTTCTCTATCTCTCCAAACGACACCGTGAAGCGCTTTCGCATATGGTCTACGGCATTCGAGAGCGCAAAGGTTTCATCGAAATTACCGGTGAGATCGGCACGGGAAAAACAACGCTATGCAAAACCCTCCTGCGCCATCTCGACCCGAATACGAAGACAGCGCTGATCCTTCAACCGGGGCTCTCCGAGCTGCAGTTACTTCAATCGGTCGTGCAGGATTTTGGCATGAATCCGATGCGTGGCGGCAAGCTCGGACTCTTCACTCAACTCAATCACTTTCTGCTGGAGCAGGCTGCCCTCGGCAACAACATTGTCCTCATCATCGATGAGGCCCAAAATCTCACCTTGAGACTCCTCGAGCAAATCCGTATGCTGTCGAACTTAGAAACCGACAAACAGAAGCTCATCCAAATCGTGCTCGTAGGCCAACCGCAGCTTCGAGAAAAACTCGCCTCGCCTGCGCTGGAGCAGCTGCGGCAACGCATCGGTGTGCGCTACCACGTGATGCCGCTCGACCTTGACGAGGTCAGCACGTACATCGACCATCGGCTGCGCGTCGCCGGTTCCGATGGCACGCTGGAGTGGACGCAAGACGGCATGGAGGAAGTCTATCGATGTTCCCGCGGCATCCCGCGCCTCATGAACTTGATTTGCGATCGCAGCCTGCTGGCGTGCTACGTGTTTCAAGTCAAACGCGTCGATAGCGAGATCGTCCGCCGGAGCTATCAAGAGCTGTCCGGACAAGTGCTCGTCTCATGAGACACGCATGGTATCGTGGCCAACCACTCGCGCGCATCAATCACAAGGGGAAATTCACGCATGAGCCTGATTGAAGACGCCCTTCGGAAAGTGCAAGACCCGATTACTCGTGTACAACCGAAGCCTGCGGCGGAATCTCAGAACGCGATCCACCCAACGACAGAGCCGCCCGCGGCTCATTCATGGACCACGCCTGCTCCCACGCACACGCGTTCGACACCTCGTCACCCGCTCAATGCCTTGCTCATCGTCGCTGTGGCGGTCTTTGCTCTGACGATTGTCTTGGTCATCTGGGGTTCAATTTGGATTGGCCGTCTCCTCGGGATTACAGATCCCTCGGCCCACCAATCTCACGCAAGGTCGGTACGTTCCTCTTCATCCACGTCGACGCAGCTGTTTGCCGATCCGTCTGCAGACATGGAACCTCGCCAGATGCCCTTTACCCTCAGCGGTATCGTGGAAGGCGGCGAGCCGTACGCGGTCATTAACGGAAAAGTCGTGGGGATTGGTGAGCAGATTGAAGGGGCAACCGTCGCTGAAGTCGCAAATGGATCCGTCACGCTGCGCCGACAGGACGGCAGCGAACTGCAGTTGCGCGTTTCCCGGTAGCCGCGTTCACGGCTCCGGCTCCCGGAATTGACATGACCTCGCTACGAGATGTAGCGATGCACCACCTGCTTGGCGAACCCTTCCGGAACGTCTTCCGTCACAACGACCCGCCCGATACGGGTCGGCAGCACCCATCGAGGACGTCCGCGGATGAATTTCTTATCGTAGCGCAGGGCGCGCCACACAGCCTCACGCGACACACCCGTGGCGTGCGTCGGCAACCCTACGGCCTCGATCAGCCGTCTGATGCGCAAGCTATCTGCGGGTGCGAGCCGTCCAGCCGCAACACTCAACTCCGATGCCGCGCACATCCCGATCGCGATCGCCTCTCCATGCGTCCATCGTCGAAAAGCCGTCGCGGCTTCGAGCGCATGTCCCAGCGTGTGCCCAAAATTCAGCGCGGCGCGCGCGTCCCCGGTTTCCCGCTCATCAGCCGAGACCACGCGAGCCTTGATGGCACAAGACCGCGCCACCATCAGCTGCACGGCGCGAAATTCCAGCGCCAGACAGGCTGACACCGATCGCTCGAGCATGGCGAATAAAATCGGATCGGCGATCACACCGTACTTGATGATTTCGGCAAGACCCGAGCGCCGCTGGCGCATGGGCAGCGTTGACAAGATCCGCGAATTATTGTAGACCAGCCGCGGCTGGTAAAACGCGCCGATCAGGTTCTTCCCTTGCGGCAGATCCACCGCGACCTTTCCCCCGATGGCTGAGTCGACCTGACCCAGGAGCGTCGTCGGAATCTGGACATACGGAATGCCGCGCCGGAACACCGCTGCGACAAATCCCGTCACATCCCCGACCACGCCGCCGCCGAATGCCATCAGCAGCGGAGCGCGCATCATGGCCTGTCGCGCCATCATCGCAAGGATCCGTTCAGCGATGCGGAGTGATTTCGAGGATTCCGACTCAGGAATCGCGATGGGCTGCAGCGACCATCCAGCGCGCGTAAGCGGCCCCAGCACATCGCGGCCGTAGCGCGCCAGCAGCGATCGATGCGACACGATCCACCCCTGTCGCGGCAGGTCAAGCCGACGCAACCACTGCGGAAGCTGGCGATAGGAACTCGCCAGGATAATCGGGTACGACCGTTGACCCAGTCTGACAGGAATCGTCTTCATCGAGCGGCGTGTTCGAGGAGTTCGCGTGGAATGGTGATCGGGTCGAGCGTAAGCGATCCGGTATGCGCAGGCCCTTGCGCAATCAGGCAGCCGCGCTTCACGCATCCGAAGGTCACGGTCGTGGTCGCCTTCACCGCCACGCCCTGCGGCGTGCCACAATCTCCGTCCAGTCCTGAAGGCACATCGACAGCCACCACAGGAACGCTCGCAGCATTGATCTGCCGAATGAGTGTCGCAAGCGGCTCGCGCACCCTGCCCTTGGTTCCGATGCCGAGCAGAGCGTCTACAATGAGATCGGCGCCATCGAACCAACGCGCCGCGCGCCTGATGCTCTCAGGCGTTCGGCAGATTCGCACAGGAACACGCAGGTGACGCAGCATCCCGGCGTACCTTGCAGGTTCTTCTCGTAAGCGACTCAACGCTCCTGCCAGGAGCACGCGCACACGATACCGATGTTCGCGCAACAGCCGAGCCGTCGCCATGCCATCGCCTCCATTGTAGCCGGTACCGCAACAGATGAGGATGCGTGCGGAGGGAGCCGCCATCGTTTCGACCGTGCGAGCGACCGCGTCGCCGGCATGCTCCATGAGGAGGAGTCGAGGAATGCCCATCGTCTCAATGGCTGTAGAGTCAATGCGCTGCATGCGAGCGACGGACACCGCTCGAAACCGATGAGCGGATTTCGCGCGATGAGGACGGATTGTGGCAGGAGACAAATTACGACGAACCTGAAGAGGGAGCAGCGGGGGCTGCGGCTGTTGCTGCGGTCTCCTCTTTCTCTTTGGCGGCCGCTTTCCGGGCTTTCAACTTCATCTGCTTGATTTTCGGCAGACCAAGGGCGGAGCGCCCTTCGGTCCACGCGCCCTGCGTCATCATGTGCCGCACGCGCTCGTGCCGCTTCAACACGTTGCGCAGCGCGCCACCGGCTTTCCCGGCTGTCCGTAGTGATGAGTGGATTGACATCTTAGAGGGTCCTCACAAAACAGTCTTGATACTGGGTTTTTAATGTCGGGAGCTTCTGACTCGCAAAACTCTTGGACGGAAATGGCCCGACGTACACCGTCGTCCGTCCTTCCCGAATGATCAGAAACGTCCGTTCGCCTTTCGCGCGCAGACGCGCCATGGCTTGCTGCGCCAACTGGGGACGCGTGTACGTCACGACCTGAATCGCGTAGCGCGACTTGCTCGTGGCTGCCGGACGCTCCGTCGCGCTCTTGTGTGCAGTGACGGGTGCCGTCGACCCCGACGCCACTTTCGTCGGCGACTTCACTTGTGGTGTCATCGTCGGGGACGCAGGAGCTTTCCGCTCCTCGGTTTTCGCAGAGGAGGGGGGTTCCTGAGTTGTCGGCGCGTTCGGGACGTCACGTGACGTCGCTGACACCGGCTGCTGGCGCGCCAACGTGAACTGTTCGGCTCGCACGAGCTGCTTGCCCCGCTCAACTCCGCAGGCGAAGATCACCGTCAGTCCGAGCAGCACACCCACTCCTGTTAAGAGGATCTGGTCGTACCGCGCCTGCAGCAGCACCCGACCCAGAGACTCACGATGCGGCCGTGGCGCCGTCTGATTCGCAAGATCAAAGAGCTCAAGCTGCCCTTCAGACGTTCCCGGTTCCATGACGCCCGCTATTCTACAAAATGAAACTGTCGACGTCAACTCAAATGACGGCGCTCGGCACGCTCCTGAGCGTCCTTCCGGTGAAATCGGTGCTCGCGACCATGGAGCAGTCGGTCGATGTTTGCGCGATGTCGCATCACAATGAGCAGCGCCAGCAGTGTGCCCAGTCCGATCTCCGCTGGTGCGCGATGCGTCGCGAGCTGTCCCAGCGGAATGACGACTGCCGCCGCAAGTGACGCCACCGACACGTACCGTGTCAGGAAAAAGCCGCACACCCAAACAAGCAGCGAGGCCGCGGCGACCCATGGCATGGTGCCTGCCACGATCCCGATCGTCGTGGCCACCCCCTTGCCTCCCTGAAACTTCAGGAAGACCGGAAACATGTGCCCGAGAACGGCCAGCAGGCCGCAGAGGAGTTGCATCGTCGGGGTCAACGGGTGAATGAGCCACGGCGCGAATCCCCACACCGCAAGCAGACCCTTGATCGCGTCCAGGACAAAGACGAGACGACCCAGCCCTGCCCCGGCAATGCGCGTTACATTCGTCGCCCCGATATTGCCGCTGCCCACGGTTCGCACGTCCACGCGCTTGATCCATTGGACGAGCACATACCCGGTCGGGATCGACCCCACCAGATAGGACGCGAGCCACGCCACGAGTGTCGAGATCATCGTGGCACTTCCTTGTGCGCTTTCACCGTCAGCCGAATGGGAATCCCCGCCAGCCGCGAATCGGCATGGAGTTGTTTGAGTAGGAAGTGAAGATAAGGTTCTGGAAGCCGGCCCAGCGGACGCGTGGTCAGCTCAAGACGAGCCGGAGGCCCGACCAGCCAGCGGGCCTGCTGCAAAGAAATCACGCGTCCGCGAAACCGCGGCGGCTGATGCCGGCTCCACGCGCGGCGCAGCAACACCATACACTCCGCTTCTGAAAGCCCGCGCCGCATCGCCTGAGCGACCTGACGCGCCAGGGCGAGGCCGCGCGTCACCTGAAAACCTGTCTTGGCGGAGACCGCCACCACCGGCGCAAAGGTGACCGACGGCGCTGCGCGATGCATCGCCTCTGTCAGCGCCCGTTCACCGCTCCCCTTGACAAGGTCCCACTTATTCACCACGAGCACAAGGCCCCGCCCGGCTTCACAGACCTGGGTGAGGATGCGCTGGTCATCGCGCGTCACCCCTTGGGTCGCATCAAGCACGACCAGGGCCACATCACAGCGCGTGATGGCCTCAACCGTCCGCGCCATCGAAAAGATATCGACCGGATGACGCACTTTGCGCCGGTGCCGCAACCCCGCGGTATCAATCAACCGCACGCGCTCCCCGTGACTCTCGAGGATCGTATCGACCACGTCTCGCGTCGTTCCAGGCACCTCGCTGACGATCGCGCGCTCCTCGCGCAGGAGGGCGTTGAGCAAGGAGGATTTGCCGACGTTCTGGCGCCCGACAATCGCCACCCCCATCGTGGCCGTGTGGCACGCCTCCGCACGTCCATTCCCGGGGCGTTGCGCCCAGGCCAGCAGCTGGTCGAGCACGTGGTTGATGCCGCGGCCATGCAGCGCAGAAATGGGGATGACGTCGCCGACGCCGAGCCCGAGGAACTCCGGAGCCACCTCCGGCCGATGATCCGCCTTATTGACCACGATCAGCATCGGCTTGCCGGCCCGCCGCACCCGCTCGAGGATCATCTGATCCGCCGGGAGCAGCCCCTCGATCGCATCGCAGACCAACACAATCGCGTCTGCTTCGCGCACCGCCTGCTGGACATGGCGCTGCACGGCGGCGGCCAGCGATCCTTCGGTCTCAAATTCCACGCCGCCCGTATCAATCACGGTGAAGCGCGTGCCGTGCCACTCGCAGGTCGCATAGAGCCTATCCCGCGTCGTGCCGCGCAACGTAGAGACCACCGCCGTGCGCGAGCCGATCAGGCGATTGAACAGCGTGGACTTGCCGACGTTGGGACGTCCGACAAGCACGACGCGCAGGTGATGAGAGTCAACCGGTGTAGTCATGACGTGGGAACATATCCGCTGAGAGGGGGCGTCGGGACGCTGTGGTACGGTCTGGCTAGCTGACAACGGTGCGCAGGCCCCGGCGCACATAGCCGATGGCCGAGAGTACCGTCAGCACCGTCGCGATTCCCAACAGCCATGGCTTCAGCGACCACCCCAGCAGCACGGAGGGAATGACCAGCATTTGGGCCACGGTGGTGCACTTGCCCAGCCAGCTGGGCCGCACGCTCCAGCGCCCCTGAATCGAAAAAAGCACGAGGGTGCCGGTCACCAATAGCGCGTCTCGGCTGATCACCACCAGATTGAACCACGCCGGGATGCGCATGCTCTCGGGAAGGCCGTGAATGGTCGAACAACTGATGAGCGCACTCAAGATCAGCGCTTTGTCCGCGATGGGATCCAGGAGCGTGCCGAATTCGGTTTGCTGATGGCAGACGCGCGCCAGGAATCCATCGAGCGCGTCCGAGGCAATCGCCACCATAAACAACCCGAGCGAGAGAAACCGGAACCAGTCCCGATCAGGATGGTAGTACACGAGCGAGGCCACAAACGCCGGCACCAACAGGATGCGGAAGATCGTCACCTTGTTGGCAAGACTCATCCCCCGCTGAGGTTTGACCTCAGGGGGGAGGAGTGTCTCGTGCGGCACCCCGCGCGTGACACCGTTGGGTGCCTGAACCGTCGTCGGGGAAATGGGACTCACCCCTTACTCTTTCACGCGCAGCTCAACCCCGTGGATTGGGCAGTACTTGATATCCTCGCTGTAGAGCTCGCCACCAACCGGGCAGAATTTGGTTTTGTTGGTCGCGACGGGAGTGGATTGCTGCTGAACCTTCTGATCTTTCTCTTCCATGGCATGCCCGATCAGGCCTCCACCCAGCGCCCCTAACCCGGCGCCGATGGCGGTCCCTGCTCCGGCGTGACCATCCCCCGCTTGATTCCCCAGAATGGCACCCGTACCGGCGCCGAGCAACCCACCAAGCACCGCCCCTTGGGTCGTCTTGGACTGGGCGGCCGTGCCCATGCTCTCACAGCCCGTGGCGGCAACCGCCAACGCGATCACTCCGGCAATCATCACCGATTTGGTCATCTGTCCCCTCCTGTTGGTTACGAACCGCATTACTCTAGCATGAAGCCGTACCCCACGCAACTCACGCCCCCCTATTGCCGCTAGTGGAGCAGTCGCCAGCGGCGGATCGGCCAGAAGATGACTTCCGCTTCCCCGATCACCAGCGGCTTCGGCACAAATCCCCACCATCGGCTGTCGTGCGAGGAGCCGGAGTTATCGCCGAGCACGAAGTACGACCCTTCCGGCACCGTGATCGCCTGATGCGCTTGCCCGAATGGACCTTGGTTGTAGTAGTGATTATCCCGAAACATCACCGGGTCGTTGAGGAGCTGGCCGTTGACCAGCAGACGACCGTCACGAATCTCCACACGATCGCCCCCCACCGCCACGAGACGCTTGATAAAGGGTCGGCCGGTGCGAAACGGGCTCGCCAGGCGATCCGTCCATGACAGGCTGCCGTCCAAGACACCAACGAGGCGCTCATGCAGCGGCCGGTACTCCTTCGGATAATAGAACACCACGATATCGCCGCGGTGCGGCGCGCGGACATGGTACAGGAACTTGTTGACCAGGATCCGATCGCCCTCGAGCAAGGTGGGGTGCATGGATCCTGACGGAATCCGAAAGGGCGCCATGATGAAGGTGCGGATCAGCAACGCCAGGGCCACCGCCCAGAGGAACGACTCGACGTTGTCTCGCCACGCGGACCGCGCCGGCATTTAGATTTTCAACACCGCGAGAAACGCTTCTTGAGGAATCTCGACGTTGCCAAACTGCTTCATGCGTTTCTTCCCTTCCCGTTGTTTCTCCCATAACTTGCGCTTGCGCGTGATGTCCCCGCCGTAGCACTTGCCGGTGACGTTCTTCGCCATCGGCCGCACGCTCTCGCGCGCAATCACGTGGCTGCCGACTGCGGCTTGGATCACGACTTCGAAGAGCTGGCGCGGGATGAGCGTTTTGAGGCGCTCGACGAGCGCTTTGCCCTTGTCATACGCGTGCTCCTTGGCGACGACCGAGGAGAGCGGCTCGCAGATGCGTCCATTGAGCAGAATGTCCAGCCGCGCCAGCTGCGCCGGCCGGTAGCCGATGAGCTCGTAGTCGAACGAGCCGTAGCCGCGCGTGAGCGATTTGAGCCGATCATAGAAGTCGATGAGGATCTCGCTCAGCGGCATCTCATAGAGCAGCTTCGCGCGCGTCTCGCTGAGGTACTCCGTCGAGCGATACACCCCGCGCTTCTGCATCGCCAAATCCATCAGCGCACCGAGCGTGTCGGCAGGACAGAGGATGACCGCGTTGACGTAGGGCTCGGCGACGCTCTCGATGGACCCCGGAGGCGGCAGATCGTGCGGGCGATGGATTTCGAGCAGCTGCCCGCCGTGCTTCGTCACCTGAAAGACGACGCTTGGCGTCGTCAGCACAAGATCGACCCCGTACTCGCGCTCGAGCCGCTCCTGAACGATCTCCATGTGCAAGAGGCCGAGAAAGCCGCAGCGAAACCCCTGCCCCAACGCATCCGATTGCTCGGGCTCAAACTGAAACGCCGCGTCCGTGAGCGCGAACTTCTCCATGGCCGCGCGCAATGTGGTGAGCTCCTGCGCGCTCGCCGGGTAGATGCCGGCAAACACCATGGGCTTGAGCCGTTTGAATCCCGGCAGGGGTGCCGCGGCCGGCCGCGCGGTCTCGGTCACCGTATCGCCGGACATCACGTCGTGGGGATGCCGAATGTTCGCCGCGAAATAGCCGACGTCGCCGGCGCGCAATTCCTGGATGGGCTCCGGCAGCGGCGCTAAGATGCCGAGCTCCTGCACCTCAAACCGCTTCTGGTTGCCCATGAGGGTCACCGACATCTTGGGTTTGAGCACCCCGTCGATCAGGCGGACAAACACGAGGACGCCTTTGTAGGAGTCATAGCTCGAATCGAAGATAAGGCACGTGAGCGGATCGCTCGCGCTGCCGCGAGGCGGGGGCACCTCATGCACGATGCGCTCGAGGAGCTCATCAACCCCGAGCCCTTCCTTGGCGCTGGCATGGGTGATCGTCACATCGTCGCGCCCAAGCAAGTGGTGGATCTCTTCGGTGACGCGTCCCGGCTGGGCATTGGGCAAGTCGATTTTGTTGATGACCGGCAGCACCGTCAGCCCCTTGTCCTTGGCGAGCTGGTAGTTGGCCACCGTCTGCGCCTCCACGCCTTGCGCCGCATCGACGACGAGCACGGTGCCTTCGCACGCCTGCAGGCTCTTGGTCACCTCGAAGGAAAAGTCCACGTGGCCGGGCGTATCGATCAGATTCAAAATGTAGGCCTGCCCGTCCTTCGCCTGATAGTGCAGCCGCACGTACGAGGCTTTGATGGTGATGCCGCGCTCGCGCTCGAGGTCCATGTCGTCGAGCAGCTGCGCGCGGAACTTGCGCTCCTCCACCGCCCCGGTCGTTTGCAGCAGCCGGTCCGCGAGCGTGGACTTTCCGTGGTCGATATGGGCCACGATGCAAAAGTTGCGGATGTGCCGTGCGTCCATCAGTCGATGAGGTGAACCCCGAACTCCAGCAGGCGATTCAATCGGCTTTTCTGCGGTGTTTCGGCGTAGACGCGCACGATGGGCTCGGTGCCCGAGCGGCGAAAGAGCAACCAGCTTTCGTCTTTGCCGATCAGCTTCACCCCATCGAGCGTGTTCACGCTGACGACGGGAACGCCCGCCATGACCTCGGGTGTGGCGGTGCGCAGCCGCGTAAACAACGCCTCCACCTGCGCCATCTTCAGGTGGAGGTCCCGCCGGCCGTACCACCAGCAGCCGAAGTCTCGCTGGAGCTCGCGCATGACCGCCGAGAGCTTCTGCTTGCGCATCGCCAGCGCCTCCAACACGAGCAGCCCGTTGACGATGCCGTCTCGCTCCGGCAGATAGCCCTTCACACCGATCCCGCCGGACTCTTCCCCGCCGATGAGAATATTGTCGGTCAGCATGAGTTTCGCCACGTGCTTGAATCCCACCGGCACTTCGATCAGTCGTAGGCCGAGGGCCTCGGCCACGCGGTTGATCATCATCGTATTGGAGACGGTCTTGACGACGGCTCCCGTCGCGTTGCGCGTCTTCACCAGATGCATGAGCAGGATGCACATCACCTGCCCGGGATTGAGCCACGTGCCGTCCGGTCCGACGATGCCCAAACGATCCGCATCACCGTCATTCGCGATCCCTAAGTCCGCTCGGCGGCGGCGTACCGTCGTCGTCAGTTCCTTCAGATGCGACGCGATCGGCTCCGGCGCCTGGCCGCCGAAGAGCGGATCCGGATCAGGATGCAGCGTGTCGATCCGACAGCGACCGCCTGCGAGCACGCCTTCGATGATGCGCCCGCCTGCGCCATGCATCGAATCAACGATGACGCGAGATGACGAGCGCTTGATCGCCGGGACATGAATGAAGGATCGAATGCCTTTGAGAAATAGCGGCAGCATGCTGACGGGTGTGACGGCTCGACTCTTCAACGCCTCATCAAACACCACGCGTTTCACCGAGGAGCCTCCGATGCGGCTCTCAATCGACGCGACCGTCTCCGACGTGGCCGAGCCGCCGTAGGCTTCCTTCACCTTGATCCCGTTGTAGATGCCCGGATTGTGGCTGGCGGTGATCATGATGCCGGCCGGCAATCGGCGATCGACGACGTAACGGCTCACCGCGCAGGTCGGCACCATACGATCGGTCAGCACGCTGTGAATGCCGTTGCCCGCGAGCACCTCGCAGACCGCGCGCGCGAAATAGTCGGAGAGAAACCGCGTGTCATGACCGACGGCCAGCGTGATCGGCTCTGCGGCCTGCGTCTTCATGTGCTCCGCAATCGCCTGGGTGACGATCCGCACGTTGTCCGCCGTGAATTCTTCGGCGATGACCGCGCGCCACCCTTCGGTCCCGAACTTGATGCTCATCTCTTATGATCCTCGTAAGGACCGGATCGCATCTCGATACGATGTCGACCGGAAGACGTACGTTCCGGCGACGAGCACGTTCGCGCCGGCCTCACGGCACAATGCCCCGGTTTGCGCATTGATGCCGCCGTCGACGGCCAGATGCCCGCCGAATCCACTGCTGCGCACCTGTCGAACTTTCGGCACGACCTCCGGCATGAACGCCTGGCCGCCAAAGCCGGGCTCCACCGTCATCACTAACATCAGATCAACGGCCTTGAGGAACGGTGTCAGCGCATCGGCCGTTGTGCGCGGCCGCACGGAGAGCCCTGGCCGCGCGCCGGCCTTGCGAATGTCGTCAAGTGTCTTGTGCACGAGTGCTTCGGTGCGCAGTCCCGGCGCTTCGACATGCACCGTCAGGTAGTGCGCGCCCGCGTCGACGAATGGCTTCACGTAGTGCTCAGGGTGATTGAGCATGAGGTGCACATCGAGCGGAATGCGGCTCGCCCGACGAATCGCCTCGACGATCACCGGCCCTATAGTCAAATTCGGCACGAAATGGCCGTCCATAACGTCCACATGCAGCCAGTCAGCTCCGGCCTCTTCGACCTGTTTGATCTCCTCGGCAAGATGTCCGAAGTCGCAGGCCAGCAGGCTCGGAGCCACGAGAATCGGCTGGGCGCTCATGCGACGGTTCCGTTGACGCGACACGCGCTGTGCAGTTGAGCTGTTTCCACTTCGGCGATCGGTCCGATGGCGACGAGGTGCATCTTCGGCGTCACGAAGAGCTGCCGCGCCACGCGTTGAATGTCCCGCGCCGTCACGTTGGCGAGGTGCGAGAGCAGCAGATCCGGCTTCGCGATCCGCCCGACCGTCACCGCTTGCTCCCCGATCCAGAGCATGTGGTCCATCGTATCCTCGAGCCCCATGACGAGCTGTCCGGCGTAATAGTCCTTGGCCCGACGCAGCTCGGCGCGGGCAATCGGCGTCTGCCGGATGCGGCTCATCTCCCTGAAGATGGTCTGCACCGTCGCCATGAGCTTGCCCGTGTCGCAGCCTGCGTAGATGACGAACGCCCCGGTGTCGTGGAAGCGTTTGATGTGCGTGCCGATTTCATAGACGAGGCCGCGCTTTTCGCGCACTTCGCGAAACAATCGCGAGGACATGTTGGCGCCGAGCAAGACATGGAGCAGTTCCAGCGCAAACCGGTCCGGGTGGGTGCGCGGCATCGCATACGTGCCGATGCACACATGCGCCTGCTCGGTCGGCTTCTTCCACACGCGCACCTGCGGTCCTCGACGGGGCCTGGGGGCTCTGGCAAACTGCGGCGGCCGCATCCCGCGCATGCCGCCAAGGGCTGCTCGCACCTGGCGCGTGACGGCCTCCCCCTCGAACGCGCCGGCGCATGAAACGAGGACGTTGCGCGGCTGGTACATCGCCCGCCAATACCGCACGATGTCCTCACGCGTGATGCGCCGGACTGTGTCGATCGTCCCGGAGAGCAGCGTGCCCAGCGGATGCTCGGGCCACAAGAGTTGGCTGAACAAGTCGTGGACGATCTGGCCGGGCGCGTCCTCGTACATCCGGATCTCTTCGAGAATCACCTCGCGCTCCTTCTCGATGTCCTGCGGCAAGAAGCTGGGATTGCGGATCATATCCGCGAGGACGTCGACGGCGCGCCGGGCATGGCGGCGCGGCACTTTCGCCATGTAGCAGGTGAACTCTTCGGCCGTAAACCCGTTCAGCGAGCCGCCGACACCCTCCACCTGCTGTTTGAGCTGTTCGCAGGAGCGACGGCGTGTGCCCTTAAAGAGCAGATGTTCAAGAAAGTGCGAGATCCCGGCGCGCTCAGCCGACTCGTAGCGTCCGCCCGCGCGCACCCACATCCCGACGGCCACGGAGGCGGCCTGCGGCATCGGGTGCAGCACGAGCCCCAACCCGTTCTTCAGGGTCGTGACGTGATACGGAGATTTAGTTCGTGCGGTTGCGCTGTGCATCGAGGTAGTGTTGCAAAATAAGCTGGGCGGCGACTTGATCGATCACCTGCTTGCGTTTGCGACGGGAGGCGCCGGTTTCGATGAGGGCGCGCTCGCCCTGCACCGTCGTCAGGCGCTCATCCACGCAGTCGACCGGCACGGAGAGCCGACGACGCAGCTGTTGGGCAAAGGCCAGGACTTTCTTCGCCTGCGGTCCTTGAGCGCCGGCCATCGTCAGCGGAAGCCCCACGATCACGCGAGCGACCTGGTGTTCCGCCACCAGCGCTTCCACGGCCGCGACATCGCTGGCCGCACCCGTGCGCTCCAAGACACGCAAGCGCTGCGCGGTCAGCCCTAACGCGTCGCTGAGGGCGATCCCGACACGCCGATCGCCTACATCTAATCCGAGAATCCTCATCGCGTTCACATCCTGCTCCAGGTCCATTGGCTGAGGCTATCGGTACTTCGTATATCGCGCATCGGCGTCGAGGCGCTTGACGACCTCACGCACCGCTTGCGCGCGATCCGGATGGCAAATCAGCGTCGCCGTGGGCGTGTGGACGATCAGCAAATCCCGCACCCCAACGGTCGCGACCAAATGATCCTCTGCGCCGACGACCGTGACGTTCGCGCTCTCCACCGCGATCGTCTTGCGCGAGGCTTGGCTAAGCCTCGCCCACGTATCCCAACTGCCCAGATCGGCCCACGAAAAGCGTCCCTCGACGACGACGCCCCCGTTCAGATGATCCATCACGCCGTGATCAAATGACACCGCTTCCAGCGCTCGGTAAGCGCTGCGCGCGCGGCGCATCAGCGTCGTCATGCCGGCCGTGCGGCGCGCCGTAGGCCGCGGGTGCAAGCCGCTCGCCAGCGGCACAAGCCGCTTCGTATGCTCGGGCAGCCACTCCGTCACGCACTCCAGAAACTTATCCGCCTGCCCGACAAAGATACCGCTGTTCCAATACGTATGCGGCTCTTGCACCAGCGTATGCGCCAGCGCGGGTGTCGGTTTCTCAATGAATCGAGCCAGGCGGAACACGCGCGGCGACGCCGAGCCAGGCAGCAGCGCCCCGGCCCGCAGGTACCCTAAGCCCGGATGCGGGTGCGTGGGCCGAATGCCGATCATCGCAATGGTATCTTCCGCCACGGCGTAGCGAATGGCCGCGCGCACCGCCTGTTGAAACGCCCCCGCATCGCCGATCCAGTGATCCGCCGGCACGACGACCATCACTTGATGCGGGTTGCGCATGGCGACGGCGACCGCGGCGAGCGTAATGCACGCGGCGGTGTTCTTGATTTGCGGCTCGACGATGACCGCGCCGCGCCGCGCGCGCGGCAGGGCCGCGCGAATCGGCCCGGCTTGCCCCTTCGTCGTCACGATCAGCCAGTCGGCCTTCGGCCATGCCGCCTTCAACCGATCGATGGTCGCGCGCAGGAGCGTCTGCGTGCCATCCGGCGAGAGACACACTTTTGGAATGGTCGTGCGCACGAGCGGCCACAGCCGCTCACCTTTGCCGCCGGCCATGATGACAAACGTCACCGCCAGTCGTCGGCTCATCCCACGGCACTCCTCAGGCGTTTCACGAATCGCGACGCACGTTGCACCGCATCGTCGCGGCTCGATGCGGCAGCTATCGTCTGCACCAACGCGCTGCCCACAATCACCCCGTCGGCGATGCGCGCAACGGTAGCTGCTTGAGCCGGTGTTGCGATCCCGAATCCCACGCAGACCGGTTTGGTCGTCATCCGTTTGAGCTGCCGGATCCCTCGGACCAGATCATCGGGGAGTGCGTGGCGAGCGCCGGTCGTGCCGGTCACCGAAACGTAGTAGACGAATCCCTGCGAGGCACGGGCAATCGCGCGCAGTCGATTCGGAGGACTCGTTGGAGCCGCGAGAAAAATCGTCGCGATGCGTTCCTGTGCCGCCGCGTCTTGCAAGACTCGCCCTTCTTCAACCGGCACATCCGGCACGATCAGGCCTGAGACGCCGTGCGCATGAGCCGCCTGGAGAAATGAGCGGGGGGACCCGTCGGATCCAAACTGCATGATCGGATTCCAATACGAGAGGCACACGATGGGCACGCGAAGCTGCGCTTGCACAGACGCAATCGCTTCCAACACACGCGACGGGGTGGCCCCCCGTCGCAGCGCCCGCGCCGAGGCTGCTTGAATTGTCGGGCCGTCAGCCAGCGGATCAGAAAACGGAATCCCCACTTCGATCACATCGGCCCCGGCGTCTTGGAGGGCCAGCAGCAGCGACGCGGTCGTTGCCAAATCCGGATCCCCACCCATGACGAACGGAATGAGGACGGCGCGCCGACTCCGTCGCAACCGATTAAATGTGGCGCGCAGGCGTTCCATTAGATGTCGACATCAATCGCTGAGCCATCGTCTGCACATCTTTATCGCCGCGGCCGGAGAGGCCAAGCACGACGACCGCGTGTCGCCGCAGCCGAGGCGCCAGGCGCGCCAGATACGCCAGCGCGTGCGACGGCTCCAACGCCGGCAAAATGCCCTCCAATCGCGCCAACTGCTGCGCGGCGCGCAACGCCCGCGTGTCGTCCACCGCCACGTACTCGGCGCGCTTCGTCAGTTGGTAATACGCGTGCTCCGGCCCGACTCCTGGATAATCGAGCCCTGCGGAAATGGACTCGGTCGCCAATACTTGGCCGACGCGATCTTGCAGTAGTAGACTCTTCGCACCGTGGAGGACGCCGGGCCGGCCTTTGACCAACGTGGCCGCATGGTGACCCGGCGTCAGCGACGTGCCGCCGGCTTCCACGCCAATGAGTCGCACGCGCCGATCGTCTCGAAACGCGTGGAAAAGTCCGATCGCATTCGAGCCACCGCCCACGCACGCGAGGAGCACATCGGGTAAGCGATGCTCCGCTTTCAAGATTTGTTGGCGCGCTTCGCGGCCGATCACGGATTGAAAATCTCTGACGAGCATCGGATACGGATGCGGTCCGACAACCGAGCCGATGCAGTAGTGCGTCGTGCGCACGGTCGTCACCCAGTTGCGGATCGCTTCGCTCGTGGCATCCTTCAGCGTCTTGGTGCCGCCGGTCACCGGGGTCACGCGCGCGCCGAGCAGCCGCATGCGTACGACGTTAAGCGCCTGCCGCTGCATGTCCTCCTCGCCCATGAAGACTTCGCACTCAAAACCCAGGAGTGCGGCAACCGTCGCGGTGGCGACCCCGTGCTGGCCGGCCCCGGTCTCGGCAATGATCCGGTGCTTGCCCATGCGTCGCGCCAGCAGCCCTTGGCCAAGCGTGTTGTTGATCTTATGGGCCCCAGTGTGGAGCAGGTCTTCACGTTTGAGGTAGATGCGCCGGCCGCCGAGCGCTTGACTTAAGCGCTTAGCGTAGTAGAGCGGAGTCGGGCGGCCTGCGTACTGGGTCAAGAGCTCGCGCAACTCCCGTTGAAACGCGGGGTCGCGACGCGCCTTCGCATAGGCGCGTTCAAGTTCGTGCAGGGCGGCCATCACGGTTTCAGGGACGAATTGTCCCCCGAAGGGACCGAAATGACCGCTGCGATCTGGCAGGATTTCTCGTCGGATTCTCATGAAACATTAATGGTAACGTAAACCGGTGGGGGTGTCAAACCAGGTTGGCCCGCGCACACGCCGATCAGCGGGAGAAAAACTTGAGTCGTTTGCCCATCCCGCGCTGGACCGCTCGTCGGAAGACCTCGGCGGCCAAGGCAATGTCGTGGATGGCCAGGCCGGTGGAGTCGAAGATGGTGATCTCCTGCCGCGTGCGCCGACCGCGTGAGCGTCCGATCAGAATCTTGCCGAGGGTGGCATGGATGTCGCGCCGATGGAATTGGCCGCGGCTGATCGCTACGTTGATTTCCCCGCCATGAAGCGCTTGCTCGATCTCATCGACGACGACCGTGGCGGCTTGCAGAATTTTTGGATCAAGCTCCTGCTTACCCGGCGCATCCGCCCCGATCGCGTTGATGTGCGTGCCCGGCGCCACCCATGCGCGCTTCACCAAGGGACGATGCGACGGCGTGATCGTCACGAGGATGTCGACTCCGCGAACGCAGCGTTCGATGCTCGTCACCGGCTCGAAGACGACGCGCGGCATCTGCCGGCGCATGCGTTGAGCAAACCGCGCCGCCTCACCCCGACGGAATCCCCACACCTTGACGTGTGAGATCCGGCGAACCGCGGCCAGCGCCAGGAGCTGCGCATCCGCCTGCGCGCCGCATCCAATAAGTCCAACCGTGCGACTGTCTCGACGCGCCAGCACATCGGCTGCGACGGCCGCGGCCGCCGCGGTGCGCAACTTCGTGATGAGTAGTCCGTCCATGACCGCCAACGGAATGCCGGTCACCGGATCGTTCAGCAGAATCATCGCCATCACCGTCGGCAACCCATGGGCTGGATTGTGCGGATGCACGTTGACCCATTTCATTCCGCACGCCGCCGGATGTTGTAGGTACGCCGGCATCGCGCGAAAGTCGCTGTCATGCGGCAGCGTCAGATACACCTTCGAGGGCATGGTGGCCTCGCCGCGCGCCATCGCCTTGAACGCCTCGCGCACAACGCGAATGGCCACGCGGACGTCGACCAGCGCGGCCACGTCCCGCTGAGTCAGGAGCAGCGTCTGATGGCGTGTGTGCGCCTGCCTGATCATCGCTTACCGTCGCAACAAGAGCGCACCCGCCACGACACACACGACACCGAGCGCGCGCGCGGCGGTGAAAGGCTCGCGCAGCACCCACCAGCCAAGGATCGCCGCCACGAGCGGATACGCGCCCGCGACCGGCGTCACTTGCGAGACGGCGCCGGACTTGAGCGCATGATAGAAGACGAGTTGCCCGACGAAGCTGGCGAGAAATCCGCCGCCGGCCAGCAACGCCATCGACCACCAGGGGGCGACGCGCAGCGTAGACCACGGCGCCCAGAGCCATCCAAACACCACCACACCGACGAGCACGCCCATACTGCGCACGAAGACCCCGCTCGTTGGGCTCATGTACCCGAGTCCGATTTTCTCCATCAACGGGACGACGCCCCAAATGCACGCGGTCAACGCCGCCCACATAAACGCGCTCATCGTATTCTCCCTTTAGGCATCAGCCATGCCGAAATTGTTGCCACAACCGCCGAAACCGGCTCTCATATAAGAGTTGATACAAGCCTTGTTTTTCCGGAAATAAGCGAGCGATGTCCTCGCGCAGAGCCGCCTGCTGAATCTCGATATCGATCGGCAGCGCCTCGCCCGTCACGATCATCTCGCAGATCCGATCCGCCTGCTGCTGCAAGGCGCGCACCGCCTCATCCTCGGCGCACAGCGCCTGCAAACGCGTCGTCAACTCTTCTTCCACCGCCGCACGGTTCGCCGCCGAGAGGGGAATGAGCTCGACGTCCTTGCGCTGTTTGAGCGTCGTCAGCAACGGGATGGGAGCGACCCCGGCGGTCGCAATGATGGTCGGCCCGCGATCAAACGCGTCTTGCACCGCCTGCTCAAACCGCTTGGAGCACAGCTCCATCTTGCCCAGCTCGTCCAGAAAGAGCAGGAAGGCATGTTGCATCGCCCGCTGAATGACGGGCACGGCGATATCGTCGAGCACCGAGACGTTCACGCGATACGGGCCGACGCGATGCCCCGCCGTCCCTTCCAACTGCCGGTGGGCCAGGAGCATCTGCCGGCCATCGAGCGGACTGAGCCAAAACCCCACGCGCTGCTCGTGCTCCCGCAACTCTTCCGTGAGAAAGCCGTCGATCGGCCGTGACCGCAGCGACTGTACCAGGCGTTTCATGAGAGTGGTCTTTCCCACCCCGGGGCGGCCTACAATCAGGAGGTGTTTCATGCGGGAGCGTGCTGCGACCCGTACGTCGCTGGTCGCATCAGGATGAGGCCGCGCGTCGCGCTATTCCAACGGCAACGGCCTGCGTTTGGTCTGGTGCTGGAAGTATTCCAGCGTCGGCAGGATCGGGGTGTAGTTCTCCGGATACGGCAGGAAAAACGTGGCGGTCTCATAGAGGCCCACGCCCGTGCGAACGACGCCCTTGAAGACGCCGTGCGCCAACCCCGTGAAGAAACTCGCCCCGGTATCGCTCGTCGAATAACGCTGGCCCACATTCAAGGGAATCTCCAGCCAGCCGCCGAGCGCGTTGGAGAGTCCGCGCCCGAGTTTCTCAAACGCCGGATGGAGGTTGTAGCGGCCGAGGAGCTGGTCAACTTGGTCTTGCCCGCCGTATGGCGAGCGATCGCCTTCGGCCCACCCGCAGGGACCCTGCAGGCTGATCACCAGAAGTCCGGTGACGGTGAGCAGCATCCACCACGATCGTCGCGTCATCTTATTGCGGCCTCCTTCGTCGTGCCGTCACGTGAGTCTGTGGTCGTGGAGCGGCGTTGGAAGCGCCCGAGGCCTGGGCGTCTCGCATCAGGCCGGCGGCCCGCAGACTCACGACGCCATCCTTGGCCACAATCAGATGATCGAGCACCTCAATGCCCAGCAGGATCCCCGCGTCCACGAGCCGAGCCGTCAGTTGCACGTCATGCTCGGATGGGGTCGGGTCTCCCGAGGGGTGATTGTGCGCCACCAGCATCGCGGCGGCGGAGGCGGCAATGGCTTCCTTGAAAAGTTCGCGGGGATGCACCAGCGTCGCGGAAAGGCTGCCGACGGCGATCGGGCTGAGCCGAATGAGCTGATGCCGGGCGTTTAAGAGGAGGGCCACGAAGTGCTCTTTCTGTTTATCGAGCAGATGGGGCCGCACAAGACTCGCGGCTGCCTCGAGCGTGTCCACGATGCAGGGGCGCGCGCCGGTGGTCGCCTGGGCGATACGGCGGGAGAGTTCCACGGCGGCTTTCAACTGGGCGGCTTTCGCAGGACCGATCCCGTGCACGGACGAGAGCTGTTCCACGGAGGCGTCGGCCAACCCCTGCACGGTGCCAAAGGTGGCGAGCAGCCGACGAGCGGTCACGAGAACGGATTCGCCGGCGATGCCGCGACCCAAGATGCAGGCCAGCAGTTCCTGCTCGGCCAGGGCTTCAGCGCCTAATCGCGTGAGCCGTTCGCGTGGTCGCTCGGACAGCGGCAGATCGCGCACCGTCAATCGTTCGCTGACCTCAAGCGTTGTGCGTGACCACATGACTGTTGGCATCTTACCCAAGTGCGCGGCACTTGTCGAGATGAACGTTCGCGGAGTGACGATCAAGTTTGGCGGGTCCTGCCGCTGCGCCACCCCCCGTCCGGCCTCGCCCAGCGACTAGCGCGCTGGTGCTGCGACCGAACCGCTGGCGGTGAGGAAGTATCGGAGCGCGCTGGCGATCCGACCGGGCGGCCGTGGGGGCCTCGGCTCCGCGGCACCCACCACACTTGACCACTACCGTTCGCGGATCCTGTCGCCTGCCTCCGGCGTCACCCGTCCCATCATCGATGATGGGTGACACCGCGCTTCGCGCACCAGCGCGCCAGCGGGCAGCGGCTGCACCACGGCGAGGTCGGATGGCACAGATGCTGCCCAAACGAGACGAGCAAGTCGTTGTAGCGTTGCCAGTACCGGCGCGGCAAGCGCGCGCGCAGTGCTCTCTCCGTCTGTTCCGGCGTCGCGGTGCGGACGTAGCCCCAGCGATTGCTGATGCGGTGGACGTGCGTGTCCACGCAAATCCCATCCTGCTTGAAGGCCAAGGTGATGACGAGGTTCGCCGTCTTGCGACCCACGCCTTTGATCGTCAGCAAGTCCTCGAGGGTGGCCGGCACGCGTCCGCCAAAGCGTTCGAGCAGCGTGCGGCAGACCGTGTGCAACGTGCGCGCCTTCGTCTTATAGAATCCGACCGGATAGATCGCGCGCTCAATCGTCGGGAGGGAGCGCGCGAGCAGTTGCTGCGGGGTGCGCGCCAGGCGAAACAGCCGCTCGGAGGCCGCATGCGTCGTGGCATCTTTCGTGCGCAGACTGAGCAGACAGCTGATCAGCGTCGTAAACGGGTCCGCTTTGTAGCGGCCCACCACGGGTTCGTCCCATTGCCGGACGGTGCGCTCCAAGACGCGAATCACAGACGCGATGGTGCGGTTCGTGACCATGGGGGTGAGAGGCATTCAACGGGCGGAGCCGTTCGGGTGAGAGTTACCACGTCCCGGCAAAGAGCTCGCGGATCTTCCGCGCCGGATCCGCCGCCACCATGAGGGCTTCGCCGATGAGCAGCGCGTGGACGCCGCGCCGCTTCATCAGCTGCACGTCGTCCGCGGTCTGGATGCCGCTTTCCGCGACGATCAATTTCCCTGGCGGGATCATGGGCACCAGCCGCTCGGAGAGGCTCAAGTCGATCTGGAAGGTCTTCAGATCCCGATGATTGATCCCGATCGCGTGCGCGCCGACGCTGAGCGCGAGTTTCAGTTCGCTCTCCTTGTGCACCTCCACCAGCGGCTCAATACCCAGGCGATCGGCCGCCTGCATGCATTGGATGAGCTCGCTCTCATTGAGGAGGCGCACGATGAGCAGCACCGCATCGGCCTGGTAGAACGCCGCTTCATAGACTTGGTAGGGATCGATCACGAAATCCTTACGCAGGACGGGAATCTCGGTGAATTGCTTGGCATCGCGCAGAAAGTCGAGATGGCCGCCGAAGTAAGTCTCATCCGTCAGGACGGAGAGGGCCGAGGCGCCGGCTTCCTGCAGCGTTTGTCCCAGGCTCACCGGATCAAAGCGCTCGCGCAGCATCCCTTTTGAGGGCGACTTGCGCTTGAGCTCCGCGATGAGCGAGAGCCTGCCGGGTTTGGTCAGCGCCTTGCGAAAACTCCGGTCGGCGAGATAGTTCGCCGTATGCGCCTGCAGATCATCGAGCGGCAGCCGCTCCTTGGCCATGCGGACTTCCTCTTGTTTGGTCATCACGATGTCATCCAGCATGGCTCATGTCCTTCACGTGTTCCAACAGCGTCGCGGCCCGTCCTGATACGAGGGCTTCCTGCGCCTTGGCGATGCCCTCCTGGACCGTCGAGGCTTGCTCGGCAATGTAGATGGCCCAGGCGGCGTTCACGACAATGATATCACGCTTGGGCGAGGGCGCACCGCCGAGAATCTCTCGGGCCATCGCCGCATTGTCTGACGCGGTACCTCCCTGCAGCTGCGCCGCGGTACCGCGCGGGATGCCGATGCCGGCAGGATCGAAGAGCGAAGGCGTGGCCATCTCCCCGCGCACCTCGTAAATGCGCGTTGGGCTCGTCGTCGTCACCTCATCGAGTCCATCCTCGCCATGCACCACCGCGCTGCGACGGACTCCTAAGCGAATGAGCGCTTCGGCCATGGGACGCATCAGCCGCGCATCCGACACACCGACGAGCTGATAGGTCAGCGGAGCCGGGTTCGCGAGCGGGCCGATGAGGTTGAAAATCGTACGGATGCCTAATTCTTTGCGAATCGCCGCGACCGCTTTCATGGCCGGATGAAATCGCGGGGCGAAACAAAACCCGAATCCGAGCGCTTCGACGGATCGCGCAACCTGCGCCGGAGAGGCGTCGAGATTCACCCCGAGCGCTTCGAGCAGATCAGCACTCCCGCAACGGCTGGAGGCCGCGCGATTGCCGTGCTTGACGACGCGCACGCCGGCGGCGGCCGCGACCAGGCCCGCCAGCGTCGAGATATTGATGGTCCCGTGCCCATCCCCGCCGGTGCCGCACGTATCGGTGAGCGCGTAGGGCTGCGAAAGGGGTAGCGTCACCGCATGCGCGCGCAAGACCTCAACGGCCGAGGCGATCTCTTCGGCGGTTTCGCCGCGCCTGGCAAGCGTCGTGAGGAAATCTTTGACCTCATCGGGGGGTAAGCGGCCGGCCATGATGTCGCCGAGCACGCGGCGCATGGTCGCCGCTCCCAGCGGCTGCTCGTAGGATCCGGACATGGCGTGGGTGGGCTATGACGCGCGGCGGCGCGCGCGACGCTGCGACGCCCGCGAGAGCGTCAAGAAGTTGCGCAACAGGTCCTTACCGACGGGTGTGAGGATGGATTCCGGATGAAACTGCACGCCGTAGACCGGCAGCGTGCGATGCTGGAGACCCATAATGTCGTTGTCGGCCGTCCACGCGGTCACGGTCAGCGTGTGTGGCAGCGACTCGCGCTTCACGATGAGCGAGTGATAGCGTGTCGCTTCAAACGGATTCGGCAATCCCTTGAAGAGGGGCGCATCGTGATGGAAGATGCGGGAGGTCTTGCCGTGCATGGGGCGCCGTGCGCGCACGACCTCTCCGCCGAAGACCTCGCCGATGCATTGATGGCCAAGGCACACGCCAAGGATCGGAATCGTGCCCGCAAACGTCCTGATGAGCTCATTCGAGATGCCGGCATCCGAGGGGGTGCCTGGGCCGGGAGAAATCACGATGCTGGATGGTTTCAAGCGCGCCACTTCGCGCGCGGTGATGGCATCATTGCGCTTGACGACGAGTTTCTCGCCCAGCTCGCCCAAATACTGGACGAGGTTGTACGTGAACGAATCGTAGTTGTCGATCATCAGGATCATCCCATCACCTGCCCGTACTGCGCGCCGGCGCAATCAGAGTTCCTGGTGCCCCAGCGACTGCTCGTTTAATGAGGAAGAATCGCATTCGGGGATTCCGCTTCAACAGTACTTCGCGAGTACGAGCCGCCCGCATGCTCGCATGTATCTCATAGCCCAGGAGACGCCATGGCCGCATGCGTCGAGTCGAGATCGTGGTACCCGCGGCATGTTGTTCAAGGCGTCGCTGCAGATTGGTGGTCGCGCCAACGTAGAATTGGCCGGTCGCGCGACTTTGCATCACATAGACGTAAGCAAGATTGCTAGCGCCGCCTTGACGGGCAGGTGATGGGACCCCACCACTTGGCGCTCGCCCCGCAGGGGCGATAGCTGTTGTCTCTGCGACAAGTGGTGGGGTCATCGAGCAAACCGGCGTTCGGCGATCTCGATCGCTTGGAGCATGCCCTTGGCCTTACTCAACGTCTCGTGATACTCGCGCACCGGATGCGAGTCGGCGACGATCCCGGCTCCGGCCTGGATGTAGGCCTGGTGCCCCTTCATGAGAATCGTCCGAATGGTAATGCACGTATCGAGGTTGCCGGAGAAACTCAGATACCCCACCGCCCCGGCATAGGTGCCGCGATCGTGCCGCTCAAGCTCGGCGATGATCTCCATCGCCCGGACCTTCGGCGCGCCGGTCACCGTGCCGGCTGGAAACGTCGCGCGCAGCACATCGAAAGCCGTCTTGCCCGGCCGCAGCGTCGCGGTCACGCTGCTGACGAGATGCAGCACGTGCGAGTATTTCTCGACGATCATCAACTCCGGCGTTTGTACCGACCCGGTCACGGCGACTCGCCCGAGATCGTTACGGCTAAGATCGACGAGCATGAGATGCTCGGCGCGCTCTTTGGGGCTGGCCTGCAGCTGGCGGATGAGCTGCTCATCTTCGCGATCGGTGGCCCCGCGGCGCCGCGTGCCCGCGATCGGCCGCGTCTCCAGGCGCCCATCTTCGCAGCGGATGAGCATTTCCGGCGAGGTCCCGACGAGGCACAGCGAGTTGAAGCGCAGGTGGTACATGTACGGCGACGGATTGAGCGATCGCAACACCCGGTAGACATCGAAGGAGCCGCACGTCACGCGCCGTTCGAGCCGCTGCGAGACCACACCTTGAATAATCTCCCCCGCGCGAATGTCACGCTTGGCCTGCTCGACCATGCGATGGAACTGTCCCGGCGTGACATTCGAGTGCACGCGCGTCTCGAGGCGGCTGCGTCGCGGCGAAAGGCGCCCACGCGACGGCGGCAACGGCCCTCGCAACCGGCGCGCCATCGCGTCGATGCGGCGCACGGCCCTTCGATACGCCGCGCGGGGACGTTCGCCGTCAAGGATCGCGTTGGCCACCAACAGGATTTTGTGCTCGGCGTGATCGAAAACCGCCATCGTGTCGGCCAGCATCAGCATGATATCCGGCACTTTCACATCATCGATTTGATGGGGCGGCAAGCGCTCCAGGAATCGCACGACGTTGTAGCCAAGATAGCCGACCAACCCGCCGCAGAAGCGCGGGAGCCCCTCGACGGGGACGGCGCGAAACTGTCCCATCAAGCGCTCGATCTCTTTCAACGGGTCGGTGTGCGTTTCGAAACGCGCGACGCGCGGCGGCCGCCCCTCGGGAAATTCTGAGCGCTCAAGATGCCGTCCTGACGCCGTGACCAGCCACCGCGGACGGCTGCCGACAAACGAGAAGCGCGCGAGTCGTTCCTCGCCGCTGACCGACTCCAGTAAGAAACTGAAGCGCCCGTCATCGAGTTTGAGGTACGCGCTGACCGGTGTTTCCAGATCGCCCACGTGTTCCCCATAGACCGGGATGACGTTGCCCTGCTTCGCCAACTTCAGAAATTCAGCTTCCGTGGGTCGGATGTCCATGGGCGTTAGGTGGTCCGATAGATCGTCGCAGGATCGAACACGCGGCGGCCGACGGTGACTACCTTCCCGTTGCGACCGAGCCGTCGGAAGTAGCAGGTGAAATAGCCGGCGTGGCAGGCGGCGACGTGCTGTGTCACGAGCAGCACGAGCGACTGGCCTTCGCAGTCCATCAAGACTTCCTTAATGAGCTGGATGTGGCCTGAGGTTTCGCCCTTCTGCATCAGTCGATTCTGCGACCGCCTGAAAAGGTACACCGTCCCGGTCTCCAGGCTCTTCTTCAATGCGTCTTGATTCAGGTAGCAGAGAGTCAGCACCTGCTTGGTCTTCGCATCCTGGATCACGGTCGGCATCAACCCCTGCTCGTTAAAATGAAGCAGCGGTACGAGCGTCTCGCATCCCTCAATCGGTTTTCCTCTTCGCTGCATCTTCTGTTTCATCAGTTGAATGTCTTCATCTGTTTTCGTTGCGGCGGGTTCTGTCGCGGCGTCCCCTCGCCGGCACGCGCTCGTCGGCCCCACCGTGGCCGCCGCGCCACCCGCCGACCAGCTCAGACTCTCACAGGAACTCCGCGAGCAGCCAGCGAATGTTTCACATCGCCGATCGACAGCTCACCAAAGTGAAACAACGAGGCGGCCAGCGCGGCGTCCGCGCCGCCCACGGTGAGCGCGTCATAGAAATGCTCGAGGGTTCCTGCTCCACCCGAGGCAATGACCGGAATGCGCACGGCATCCGCGACCGCCTTAGTCAACTCCAGATCATAGCCCGCTTTCGTGCCGTCCCGATCCATGCTCGTCAGTAAAATCTCTCCGGCCCCGCGTTGCTCAGCATCCTTGGCCCACGCGATCGCATCCTTGCCGGTCGGGGTTCGACCACCGTGCGTGTAGACCTCCCATCGCAAACCTGAGACCGGAGACCGGAGACCGGAGACTGTTGCGCGTAATCCATACTTCACGCCGTCGTACCGGGCAAGGTTCGAGCTGGCCTCGGCGGTCGCAATAATATAGTAGGTCTCCACGGCGTGGCTGATGTGCGGGAGCGCGACAGTTTCCGTCGTGACGCCGAGCCGCTCGAAGACGCGCAGCGCCTCGGCGAGCGCGGTCTTGATGCCAGGATCCAGTCCTTCTTCCGGTAGCGCTGGAACGCCGATGCGCAAGCCTTTCACCGGCTGCTCGAGCGCTCGGAGATACTCCGGAACGTCGACCGGTGCCGAAGTTGAGTCGCGTTCGTCATGACCGGCGATCACCGAGAGCACGATCGCGGCATCGCGCACATCTTTCGTCAGCGGCCCAATCTGATCGAGGGACGAGGCGAAGGCGATCAACCCATAGCGCGAGACGCGCCCGTACGTGGGCTTCAGACCCACGATCCCGCAGAACGCGGCCGGCTGCCGGATCGATCCTCCGGTGTCGCTGCCAAGTGCGGCCACCGCAAGGTCGGCGGCCACCGCCGCGGCCGATCCGCCGCTTGAGCCACCGGGCACGCGATCGAGTGCTTGACCCCACGGGTTCTTCGTCGGCCCGAACGCCGAGTTCTCGGTGGAGGATCCGAACGCGAACTCATCCATATTCGCGCGCGGAATCAGCACCGCACCCTCGCGCCGCAGGCGCTCGATCACCGTCGCGTCATACGGCGACCTGAATCCCTGCAGGATTTTGGAGCCGCACGCGGTTTCTTCTCCGGTGATGCAGATGTTGTCCTTGATCGTGATGGGAATCCCGTGCAGCCGGCCGCGCCGACCGGCTAAGGTTCCACCATCGCGCAGTTGGCGGCGCACGCGCTCAGGTTGAACCATGATGTAGGCATGCAGCGTTGGGTTGAACCGCTCTATGCGCGCCAGGACATCGTCGAGCACCTCCTGGGGCGACACCGTGCCGGCCTCAAGCAGGCCGCGCAATTCATGAATGGTCTTGGACGCGAGTTCGCCGGTTGGCATCGAATGGATTACGTGTCGATCACTTTGGGGACTGTGATGAACGGAGGCTGCGCGGCAGGGGCCAGCGCCATGACAACGTCTTGCGGCAGCGAAGGGCGCAACTCATCCTTGCGCAGCACGTTTGAGAGCGGCAGCACGTGGCTCGTCGGTTCGACGTCTTCGGTCGCCACGGCCTGGAGCCGTTGGACGTATCCGAGGATCTCATTGACTTGGCCGGCAAACCGCTCCAGCGCCTCGCCTTCCAGGCGCAGGCGCGCGAGTCGCGCCACATGTTTGATGATGTCAGGGGTGACAAGGCTCATGCATGTCCCTCGTCATTCGTTGTCCGTTTACCGACGGACACAACAGGCTCTTTTCTAACATATCACGTCCATCAACGCAAGGGCTTCGCGCGCCACACCGCATTCGCCAATGTTGCGAATTGCTCAAGCGACAGGGTCTCGCCGCGAACGCGCGGGGACAGATCCGCGCGAGCAAGCAGCGCAGAAAGGTCGACACCCTTCAGCCACGCGGCCTGCTCCGCGTGAAGACAATTCAGCAGCGTCTTGCGCCGTTGCGCGAAGGCCGCCTTCACCACACGAAAGAACACGCCTTCATCCTCCACCGGCACCGCCGGATGCGCGCGCGCAGCCAATTGAATGCACGCCGAATCCACCGCCGGCTGCGGGAAGAACGCGCTGCGCGGCACCGGCATGACGGGTGTGATCGTCCAGCAGTATTGCCCAAGCACGCTCAACCGCCCGTAGGCCTTCGTGCCCGGCTTGGCGAGCAAACGCCGGGCCACTTCCTGCTGAAGAATGAGAATCGCTCGCCGGATGAAGGGCCGCGCCTCGCAAAGTGAGACAAGGATCGGCGACGTAATGTGATACGGAATCGCGCCCACCACGGTCACGGGCGCGACCTCCTTCCACGCAAACGTCAGAATATCTTGGCACCGCACCGTAATGTTGGAACTCGACGCCAAGCGCTCGCGCAGCAGCTCGCACACGCCCCGATCCACCTCGACGGCCAGCACCTGTTTGACGCGGCGCGCCAGCGATTCGGTGAGGGCTCCCAGGCCTGCGCCGATTTCGACGACGGTGTCCTCAGGCGACAACGCTGCGCGATCCAGCACGCGTTCGATCACGCGCGCATCAATCAGATGATTCTGCCCCAACCGTTTCGTGAGATGGATCTCATGAATCCGCAGGAAACTCTTGAGCTCCGTAACCGTCAGCATCTTATCACTTGTCCCACAACCTCCCGCGTGGGTCCTGCCGCCTGAAGAATTGTGTGATGCGGTGTAGTCGGGGCGGAGAAACTGCGCTCCATCGGCCCGGCCAGGTCCTGAGCCGGACGTCTCGGAGGGCGAGCGGCCACGGATCCCGAGCCAGATTAGAGACCGCAGCGAGGGAGAGCGAGCCCGAGAGCCGAGCACCGGCGGCCACGGCGGGGCCGCCGAGTGCGTGCCGGCGAGGGACGCTGGCTGGGCCAGAAGCAGCCAAGTCCCCTGGCAGAACCCGCCAACGCATATCTCTCATCTCACACCTCAGAGCCTGGCAGCGAGTTTGGTCGCGAGCCTGAGCGCGTAGCGCATCGAGCCGGGATTCGCGATGCCGCGGCCGGCGATATCCAGCGCGCTGCCGTGGTCAGGCGACGTGCGCACAATGGGCAGGCCGAGGCTCACCTGACAGCCCTGATCGCGCGCAGCCATCTTGAATGGGATCAGACCTTGATCGTGGTAGCTGCAAATGATCGCGTCATACCGCGTCGCGTGCGTGAAGAACCCATCCGCCGCGAACGGCCCGTCGCATCGAATACCTTGGCGACGCAACCGCCGCAGCGCCGGGATCATGACCGCTTGCTCTTCTCGTCCGCATCGCCCTTCTTCACCCGCATGCGGATTGATGCCGCACACCGCAAGCGTCGGCTGCCGGATGTGAAACTGTGTGGTGAGTGCGCTCGCGGTCAGGCGCACCGACCGCTCGAGCAGGGTCGAAGTCACCGCGCGGCCGACCCGATGAAGAGGAATGTGGCGGGTCAGCAGGACCACGCGCATCGCATCTGAGACGAACATCATCACGACCTCGCGCGCCGCCATCGCGCGCGCCAGATATTCGGTGTGCCCGACGAACGACGGCTCAACCGCGGCCACCGCCCACTTCGTCACCGGCGCGGTCACCAACCCGTGAATCGTGCCGGCTCGCCACAGTCGAATCGCTTCCTCGAGATACGTCAACGCTGCGCGCCCGGCATGGGACGAGGATCGCCCGGGCACAAACCGCCGCGACGATCCGCACTCCACGAAGGTCAGCGCGTGGCCGCGCGCGCGATCCATGCCACCGCGAGGCACCACGCGCCAGCGTGGAAGCCGCCGATGCAGCCGCGCCGCGGTGCGCTCAAACACCGCGAGGTCGCCGATCACCACCAGGCGTGTCCGGCGGACGGCGTCCGTCGTCAGGGCCTTGAGAATCACTTCAGGCCCGACGCCGCATGGATCACCGGCAGTAATTGCGAGAGTCACAGGAGTGTTTCGAGCCGTCATGGGAGAGTCTCCGCGCCGCGTACACACGCGTGCGGCGTTAGCCTTCAGGCGTGATGTCGATGTAGGCTTTGCGCTTCAGCTCGGCCATCCATCGGTTGAGGGCGTGTTGAAACTTCTGCTGATACAGTTTCTGATAAATCGCCCGGTGAGCCTCCATCATGGAGAGGCTCGACGCAGGCCGGCGCTCTTCCACGTTCACGAGATGGAACCCCAACTTGGTGCGAATCGGCTCGGACACCGTGCCGGGTGCCAGGCTTGATACGACCGCATCGAGTTCGGGCAGCAATTCTCCCGGGGCCACCCAGCCCATCGCGCCGCCGTCTGCGCCGTGCGAGTCCTCGGAGTAGCGCTTCGCCAGCGCTGCGAAGTCGGCGCCACGGCTGAGCTGCTGCCGGATGTCGCGAATCAGATCGCGCGCCTGCTCCTCTGAACGCGCTTCGGTAACGCGGACCAGCAGACCCGAGGCTTTCACGCGGTCGCCCGGCTTCTCCAGCTCTGGATGCGCGCCGAGTTCTTGCGCCACTTCTTGAGGGCTCACGACAATCTTTGAGCCGATGTGGTCATCAATGATGCGGCGGACCATCAGGTGCTGGCGCACGCGCTCTTTCAATTGTTCCTCGGTCAGCCCGGCCTGAGCCAGCGACCGCTGGAACTCTTCCTCTGAGCGAGCCTGCGCCTTGAGACGGCCCAACCGCTCAAGGACGTCATCCGTGCCGATCGTGATGCCCGCGCGCTTGGCTTCCTGTAACAATAATTGTTGTTCGATGAGGTGGCGCAGCGCGGCGCGGCGCATCTCGCTGGCATCCGGCTTGGCTCCCTCGGATGTCGACGCCGTATCATCCAGGAGCGCGTTCACCTGCGAGGTGACATCCGCCTCGGTGATGACGCCGTCATTCACCACCGCCACGATGCGATTGACCGTCGCGGCCCACAGTAGTGGACCCCCAATCGCAAGACAGACGAACCCGCCCATCAAGACATGAGACATGAGACATGAGACTGAAGACCGGAGATTGGAGACCGGAAACCATTGACCGGTCTCTGGTCTCCTGTCTCCTGTCTCCTGTCTCAAACGGGATATTCTGTTCATGTCGTCCCAACCGTCACTCGACTGCGTGAGAGCGGCTCACTCGGTGACACACCCTGACGAATGCGACTGACGGCCTCGCGTAATAGGCGACAGTATAGATCAAAACCGACCGCGCTGATATGCCCAGATTGCTCCACTCCCAGCACATTGCCCGCGCCGCGGATCTTGAGGTCCTCCATCGCGATCTTGAATCCCGAACCCAGGGCGGTATGCTCCATCATCGTATCGAGCCGCTTGCGGGCTTCGGCGGTCGGCACGCCGTCTTTCGACAGCACCAGATACGCATAGGCTTTGCGATCGAACCGCCCGACGCGTCCGCGCAGCTGATACAAATCCGCCAAGCCGAACGCTTCGGCGTTCCTGACGATGAGCGTGTTGGCGTTAGGAATATCGATGCCCGATTCAATGATGGTCGTCGTGATCAGGACATCGATCGAGCCATCCATCAGGGCCAGCATCACCTGTTCCAGTTCGTGCTCGCCCATTTGCCCGTGGGCCACGCCGATGCGCGCTTCTGGTACCAGCTTCGAGAGCCGCTGCGCGACCTGGCGGATGTTGTGCACGCGGTTATGAATGACGTAGACTTGCCCGTTCCGGGCAAGCTCGCGCAGGATCCAGCGGCGCATCGCCTCGTCGTCCTCTTCCACCACGTGCGTGTCGACCGGATGGCGATTCTCCGGCGCTGTCGTGATGAGCGACATATCGCGCGCGCCCACCAGCGAGAGATACAGCGTGCGCGGAATCGGGGTCGCGGAAAGGGTGAGCACATCCATCTGGCTGCGCCATTGCTTGAGCTTTTCTTTATCCTGCACGCCAAAGCGCTGCTCCTCATCCACGATGAGCAGCCCGAGATCATGAAACCGCAGATCGCCGGACAGGAGCCGGTGCGTGCCGATGACGATGTCGCAATGGCCGCGCGCCACGGCGTCCACGATCGCGCGCTGCTGCGCGTCCGTTTGCAGGCGGCTGAGCATTTCGATTTGAATCGGAAAGTCCGCCATCCGCTTCGTCAGCGTGCGGTAATGTTGATAGGCGAGAATCGTCGTCGGCACCAGCAGGGCGACTTGCGTGTGATCCATGACCGCTTTGAATGCCGCGCGGATCGCGACCTCGGTCTTGCCGTAGCCCACATCGCCCAAGAGGAGGCGATCCATCGGCCGCGGCTGCTCCATGTCACGCTTGACGTCCATCGTCGCGGTCAACTGATCCGGCGTTTCCCGATACGGAAACGCGGCCTCAAACGTCCGCTGCCACTCATGATCTTTCGAAAACGCTATCCCGGGCAGCGCAAGGCGTTTGGCCTGGATGTCCAGCAGCGCTTTCGCGTACGTCCATGCGCCCACGTAGGCGTGCGTCTTGGCCCGCTCCCATGCGGCCCCTCCCAATTTGTGCACGCTGGGCGCGCGCGCGCCGAAGGCCACGTACTTCTGCACGAGATGGAGCTGATCCATCGGCACGTAGAGCCGGTCGCCATCGGCGTACTCAAGGATCAGCGCGTCTTGCCCGCCCCGGCGCTCATGACTGGCGGGCCTGCCCCGGATGTCGTCTCCCGATGCCCGGGGCCGGGGCGGCCCGCTGGATTCTGCAAGCGTTTCCCGACCAATGTAGCGACCAATACCATGCTCAAGATGCACAACGTAGTCCCCCTTCCTCAGATCGACGAACGATTCAAACGGCACATCGGTTGAGGGTCTGGTATGGATGCGGCGCGGCAGGATGACGACCATGGTGTGACGGTCGAGCGTGTCCAGCGTCTTCGGGTTGAAGCTGCGCATGGAGACCACCCGGGAGCCGTCAAACTCGATGCGCAGCGGCGACTCAAACGTCGCCGGGAACACATCGAGGATGCCGCCGCGATGGGCGAACTCGCCGGGATTCGCGACCTCATCGGCGCGCTCGTAGTCGCACGCCAGCAGCTGCTCGATGAGCGAATGGAGGGATTGGTGTTGACCGACGTAGAGCCGACAGTATTCAAACATCAGAGAGAAATGCGAGAGTAGCACAAAGCACAATCAAGGCAATCGATGTCGGCAGAAAGCAGACGCCTTCACGACTTGTCTACGTGGAATCGATAAGAAACAACCCACGTTCTTCCTGCTTTAATCTTGTACTGTGTGCTTACTGCTTTGTGCTTTCTGCTGGTTTACATGCGTTGCGGCGCGCTCACGCCAAGAAGACCTAAGCCGTTGGCGAGCACCGTCCGTGTCGCTTGCACCAGCGCCAGGCGCGCCGCGGAAAGACGTGCGTCCTCGATGACCACGCGATGTTTCGTATAAAACACGTGGAAGCTTTCGGCGAGCTTGCGCAGATACACGGTGATGCCGTGCGGCTCGAGGGCGGTCGCGCACAGGTGGAGGACCACGGGATACTGATACAGCCACCGCATGAGCAGCCGCTCCTCAGGCTCTTGGAGCAAGGTCAGATCAGGAGCCCCCGCGCCCGCCTCCGGTGTCGCCTTGGCCAGCATGCTGCAGATGCGTGCGTGGGCATATTGAATGTAGTACACAGGATTCTCTTGTGACTGAGACTTGGCCAGGTCCAGATCGAAGTCGAGGTGGCTTTCCATCGTGCGCATGAGGAAGAAGAAGCGCGTGGCATCGATCCCGACTTCCTCCAGCACTTCGCGAAACGTCACGAACTCGCCCTGGCGCTTCGACATCGGCACCGGCTTGCCCTTGCGCGAGAGCGTCACCAGCTGGACGATCCGCACGATCAGCCGCTCGGCCGGCAATCCGAGTGCCGTCATCGCGGCTTTGACCCGCGCGATGTAGCCGTGATGATCCGGCCCCCAAAGGTTCACGACTTGATCGTAGCCGCGCTCGTACTTCCATTGATGGTAGGCGATATCCGGGGCCAGATACGTGAGTTCCCCATCCCGCTTGCGCACCACGCGATCTTTGTCATCGCCGAATTTCGTGGAGGCAAACCACGTCGCGTCTTCCGAATCATAGAGTGCCCCTTTGGCGTTCAGCGATGCCAGCGCCGCATCGATCTTGCCCGAGGTGCGCAGCCAGCGCTGGCTGCTCCACTCATCAAACTGCAGGCCGAAGCGATCGAGATCCTTCTTGATCTCTTCCAGCAGACGCGCCATCCCAAACTCCATGAACGCCGGCAGCGCGTGGGCTTCCGGCTCTTTTACAAAGCGAGCGCCGTATTCTTGGATGAACGCTTTCGCCACGTCGTAGACATACGCGCCGTGGTAGCCATCCTCGAGAAACGGCTCGGGCGCGCCCTGCAGCTCGAGATACCGCAGCCGCAGCGACCGCCCAAGCATCTCGATCTGGCGACCTTCGTCATTCAGATAATACTCCGTCGTCACGCGAGCACCCTGGGAGCGCAGCAATCGCGCCAACACATCACCCACGGCGGCCTGGCGTCCGTGCGCGACACTCAACGGACCGGTGGGATTGGCGCTGACGAACTCGATGTTAACCGAAGGCGCAGGATCGAGCAGGCGCTCCCCATACCGAGATCCCAGCCGCAGGATCTCCTGGAGCACGTGGGTCAGCACGTGCTGGGACAAGAAGACGTTGAGGAAGCCGCCCTTGGCTTCCACGCGGTCGATGAGTGTTTCCGCACCCGCCTCACGACAGCAACGCAGAAAGGTTTCGGCCAACGCGTGCGCCACCTGCTGCGGCGGGCACTTGCGCTGTGCGGCGAACTTGAAGGCGATCGAGTTGGAGAGGTCGCCGAGCGAGGGGTCTTTCGGAATCTCCCAGCGCGTCGCCGCGGCCGGGAGGCGCGCCGCGTCATCCGCCGAGCCGGAGCTGGAGAGCGCCTGCTGGAGGATGCGGCTGAGTTGATCTTCGATGAGCGACATGTTGGCGCGACTAACGTTAACCGGCTCGCGTCACACCCTCAGAGGATCCGTGCTGGGGCGGCTTGGCGGAAGGAGTCTCGAGCGACGCGACGGGAACGCGCGGCGCGTCCGCCCAGAGCTCCTCCAGCCGGTAGAACGTCCATGCCTGCGGATCGAGCACGTGCACGACCACCTCGCCGCAATCCATGAGCACCCACTGAGGATCATGGCCGAATCCGCGGGAGGCCGAAGGGGTGATGGTCCCTTCGGTATGCCACACCGACGCGCCCTGCCGGGTGAGCGAGGTTTCGATGTGGTCCTTGATGGCGTCCAGCTGAGGAGTACTGCCGGCCGTGCAGACCACAAAGAAGTCCGTCACATCGGAGAGGCCGCGCACGTCCATCACGACGACCCCCTCCGCATGCTTCTCAAGGGCCGCTGTCGCCGCCAGCAGCGCCTTGGCCTGACTCTCAAGTGCAGGCCCCGTCGCGATCACGCACCCCGGCATGGCACGTAGCGCCGTTGGGGCGGCCGCGAGAAGACACGACCACGTACGGACGAACGACTCAGGAGCCGAGAATCCGGTAGAGACCCGTCCCGCAGGTGGGGCACTTGCCTTTCATCGCGTTGCGGCCGTTCTTCATCTTGACCTGCTTGGCGTCCTTCATTTCTCTCTTCGTCTTGCACTTCACGCAGTACGCCTCCATCGGGCCTCCTAGTTGCTTCTCCTGCACCGCTCCCACACGACCGTTCCCATACTCGAGGATTTCCCATTCCTTCCATCCATCGCGGAATGGGAGGCGAAAGACGCGACAAGACTAGCACGCTCTCCTAGGCACTGTCAACCCCCTGTACTCGTCCAGTAGATTAGTGACACTGGGCCGATTTCTGTTGTTCCCACTGCTGCACGAACTCCTGCGGCGTCAGATAGCCCAGCGCTTGATGAGGGCGGATCGTGTTGTAGATCCGTTCCCAGGCGTGCAGCTCCGGA
>JACQHR010000025.1 GCA_016198905.1 Candidatus Omnitrophota bacterium
GCGGTGAACATCGAGCCGGACACCTTCGCCCGGCTGGCTTCCATCCCGACCATTGTGGGGGTTAAAGAGGCCAGCGGAAACCTGCAACAGATGCGGCGCATTCTGGAGCTGACGCGCGGCAAGCTCGCGCTGCTCTCCGGCGATGATGCGCTGACGCTGCCGGTCATGGAGCTGGGCGGCACCGGCGTCATCTCTGTGGTGGCCAACGTGGTGCCGCAGGATGTGGCCGCCATGGTCACGGCCTTCGAGGAAGGCCGGCGCGACGAGGCGCAGCGCTGGCATGAGCGGCTGCTGCCGCTGACCAAGGCGATGTTCATCGAGACGAACCCGATTCCGGTCAAGACCGCGATGGGGATGCTCGGCTGGATCCAGCCGCAGCTGCGCTTGCCGCTGTGCGCCATGTCCGCCCAGCACGCTCGGCAGCTGCGCCAGGCGCTACGCGATTACGGATTGCTGTCATCGCGAGTCGGTGGCGGGTGGCGCGGAGCGGGGGCCCCCACGGCCGCCCGCAGAACCGGCGCGATAGTCGCCGGGCGAGGACGGCCGTGGGGTCGCGCCGCGACAGGACCCACGAAAGTCACCACCATACGGTGACGCATCTGCCCTGGCGCCTTGCATTCATGATCGCTCCATGTTAGCCTGATGCTCGACTAGATTCTCTAGTCGACGCATGCAGCGCTGGAATCTCGCCCTCATTCTCATCCTCGCCACCCTCGGTCCCTCGCTCGTCATTGCGGTGGTGGGCTACGCGTCCATCAAAGCCCTCTCCCGTAATCCTGCGGCGGCCCCCAAGATCCAAACGTCCATGGTCCTCGCGTTTATCTTCGCGACGGGCATCGCGGTCCTGGCGTTGCTCATCCTCTTTCACCTCTTCGCCTCACGCTAATGCCGCGCCCGAAATCGACGACCGCGTCCGTGGTGCTCGAGATTTCTCCGCGCGCCGCCAAAGTCATGACGACCTCGCCATCGCCATCGCCGTTTCACATTCAGCGCGTCAACGCGAGCACGTTTGCCGAGCAGACGACGGACGATCCCGTTGCGGCGTTGCGCACGCTGTTGGAGACCCAGCCGTTGACCGTGCGCCAGGTCGGCGTCCTCTTCGGGCGCGAAGGCTTCAGCCTGCAAACCCTCGAGCTGCCCTCGACGGACGCCAAAGAAATCGCCTCCATGCTCGAGCTGCAATTGGGCAAGCTCACCCCGTACCCGCGTTCGGAGATTCTCTTCGCGTGGATCGTCTTGGGCAGTTTCCGAGAGGGGTATACCCGGGTGTTGCTGGCCATTGCCCGTAAAACACTCATCGACAGCGTCCTGCAATTCCTCAAGAGCAAGGGGATCACCCCGCAGTGGGTCGGCGTCAGCACCGAAGGCCTCGAAGCCTGGTCGGCGATGCGCGCCGCGCGGGAGACGCCGTTGGCCGAGGGGCAGTTGCGCGCGATCATCGACGTTGACTTTACCTCGACGGATTGCGCGATCCTCTCCGCGAGCGGGCAGCTGCTCTTCACGCACAGCATCGCGATCGGCCACGACCAGCTCAGCGGCACGGATACCGCGCGGGTGCGCTGGGTGGGCGAGCTCGTGCGTCTGCCGCGGATCCTGCTGCACGAGGACATCAAAGGCAAGATCGGCCGCGGCGTGATCACGGGCGTGATTGCGGGACTCGAACCGCTCGGTGAGCAGCTGACGGCGCAATGGGGTGTGGCCCTGGAGTTGGTCGATGTCCTGGCGGCCTGCGGGGCCTCGGCGGCGGTGCAGCAGGCAGCGGCGGCCACCCGCGTGTCGTATACGTCGCTCATCGGCATCGTCTCTTCCGGGAAGCTGCCGCGCATCGATCTCATGCCGCACGAAACGCGCGTCTCGCAAGCCCTCGGCGTGCGCTCCAAACATCTCGCGCGGTTCTCGGGCAGTGTCGCGGTCGTGCTCTTTCTGGCCGCGATGCTCTATGTCGAGCGCATCCTGATCCTGCGGCACTACCTCGGCACGCTCGAGGCGCGGATGGCGGCACTCGGGCCCTCCTCGCAAGAGGTGCTGGAGCACCAGCGCCTCATGCGTACGATCCGCGAGTGGCTCGATCCGCCGCACAGCCCGCTCGAAGTCTTCCGCGGGCTCGCGACGGCCGTGGGGGACGATGTGACGATTACCCAGGTGCGCATGGAGCTCGGCAAACCCGTAACGATTCGCGGCCGGGTGGGGACGATGGCCGGCGCGTTCGCGTTCGCCGATCGCTTGACACAGCAAGGCATCTTCCGTGCCATCGACGCGAGGCCGACGCTCAAGCCCAAGGGGGCGAACGACTCAGGGGCGGAGTTTGAGATGTTCTGCGAGTGGACCTCGTGATGGCGCGCGCGACGCCGCCCTGGCACCAATGGACCAAAACACAGCGGCTCGTTGCGGGCATCGTCCTCAGCGTGGCGGCGGTGTGGATCGTCTACCTTGCGGTGCTGCGCCCGCTGCATCGGCAAGTGGTGCGATTGCGCGACGAGGTCCAAAACGCTGAGCAGCGGCTCGTCGAAGCGGTTGCCGCGAGCCAGCAAGTCGAGAAAGTCGGCAAGGCCTTCGCGGCCTATCAACCGTACGTCGTCCCAGCCGCGTCGCAGGAGTTGGAGCGCGCCGGCTTTGCCAGCGAAGTCGAGTCGGCCCTGCGCGCATCCGGCATGGCGGTGCTCAGTCTCAATCAAGTGGCGCCTCGCGAGCAGGCGCCCGAGACGATCAGCGTATCGGTCGAGGCCGAATCCAGCCCTGGGCAGCTCATGCAGTTTCTCAGCTTGGTGCAGCGCTCGACGCGCTTGTTGAAAGTGACGGAGCTGGCGGTGCGGTCGTCAGAATCCAAGACGCTGCGCAGCTCGCTGGTGATCAGCAAGCTCATCGTGAAGTAACTGGCACTTACAAAGACAACGAGGTTCCTTACGCACTACATTCAGCATACAATGGAACCCATTCACTCACGACGGTTGCGAGGTGTAGTAAAAGTGGATGAAGGGATGGTAGAGCAGTTCAGGCGATCATGTGGTTAAGCCATCGGTTGACGGTTAGTATACCGTCCAGCAACACATATCACGGAGTCATTGATTGATAATTCAAGAGGGAACTCATGAAGAACGGAACAGTTTATAGACGAAAACATCACGCTGCCAGTCGGACGAGCGATTTTGTGTTCAACCAATTGATTCCCTACATCGGCAACAAGCGAAAGCTGCTCGATCTCATTCAGGCGGCCTTACTTCGCGCAGGTGAAGGAAAAGGTAAAGTATTTCTCGATCTTTTTGCTGGAAGTGGTGTGGTGTCCCGTCTTGCCAAAACGCTCGGTTATCAAGTGATCGCAAATGATTGGGAGCCATACACCCGCCCAATTAATACGAGTTACATTACCTGTAATTACCCCCCACTGTTCAAGAAATTAGGTGGCTATGAAAAAGCCATCGCACAGTTAAATGCCTTACCGCCTCGGATAGATTGGTTTACCGAGCATCTCTGTCCTCGTGATGACGAACATTATGACGTAAAGGAAGACCGCATGTTTTATATGCGGAAGAACGGGATGCGAATTGATGCTATTCGTCACCAGATCGCAGAATGGCGGTCACAAGGTACGATCAATGGAATTGAGGAATGTTGTCTGTTGGCTCCGCTGATCTATCAAGCTTGTTATCGCAGCAACACGAGCGGTGTCTTCAAAGGCTTTCACAATGGATGGGGTGGGCGAACGAGGACCGCTCTCTATCGCATTGCCACTGATCTCAAATTAACTCATGCGGTATTTTTCGACAACGCACAAGACAATGAAGTGCTATGTGGCGATGCCCAAAAAGTCGTAGAAGACTTACAGTCTCACGAACTCAATCTCGTCTATCTTGACCCTCCATATAATCAGCACCCTTACGGTAGTAACTACCATGTTCTGAACAGTGTGACGTTATGGGACAAGCCGAAATTACCTAAGCAAATCACAGGACATGGGGATAAGTCAGCCATTCGGACGGATTGGCGCACCGAGCGCCGAAGCGCCTATAATTATCGGGATGAGGCAACCGCAGCGTACCGCAAGCTCCTAGCGACCGTGAACGCGCATTACGTCTTAACAAGTTACAGCACCGATGGGATGATTCCGCTCAGGGATATGCTCCAAGCGAACGCCGATCGCGGCCATGTTCACGTTGAAATGAAGGGCTACAAGCGGTACCGCGTCAGCTCGCAACGCTTTTCCAAGAAACCCATGAACGTGGAACTGATCATTATGCTGGATACCCACACGAATAAACGGAATCATGTGGACGAGCTACTCACACAAATTACTTCGACTGAAAAGACGGTCTTAAAGAATCACCGAGAGACAATGGAAGATCGTCAACTGATGCTGTTTGACGCTTAGTCATCGCATGGCGAAAAAAGAAGAGCTTCGACGGCTTCGTACAGGAACGATTATCAATGCCACGTCCAAAGAGCAAGAAACCGATCTCATTAAAGCGCTCAAGAAAACTGTCAAATACTTGCTGACGAAGTTTGGTAAGAAAATCGTGGTGGTGCATGAACGGAAGTGGCTGCTCAAAGATATTGTTCGGGAACTCAAGCGAGCTTTTCCTGACGTAGATTTCCACCATCATTTTGACACGAGTGCGATTAAGCCCGACGGGGGGATTCTGTTTATTCAAGGAAAGAACCAGGAAGCCTATCCGATTTTGATTGCTGAGGCAAAGAATCAAGGCACAAATGAGTTGCGAATAAAAGAGGGTTTGAAGAAACAAGCGAAGGGTAATGCAATTGAACGCTTGGGCAAGAATGTCATCGGGTTACGAGCCGCCTTGCTTCGAGAGACGATATTTCCATTCGTGTGTTTTGGTTATGGCTGTGATTTTAAGGACACATCGTCCATTTTAGATCGCGTAACCACCATTGCGATGTTCGGGCATTTGAACAAGACGTACCTCCATAATCTTGAGCAGGGTAAGTTTAATCGCGGCAGTTTCTATTTTCGATCTAACCCATGGACGGTGGGTGAGATGTTTGAGGTTATGCGGGATATTGCAGAGCGGTCGGTATTGTATTACTTCTCGAAATACAAGGAAAATACGTTCACTTCGAGCGGATGATGCGGTTTGATGATTTTTGGATCTCATAGGCCGGTGATTCTTCCATGAGTAGATCGAGGAAGATGAAGAACGGAAAGGCGGCAGAAAGAACCTCACGACGTAGTATTGAAGTCCGATCGAAAATTATCGGCAGAGCTTTTCGATCGCGGTCACGAGCCCTTGCGTGACCTTGGTCAGAAACGCGAGATCCAGCGTCTCGACCGTGTCGCCGGCCTGATGGTAGTGCGGGTTGCGGAAGAACGACGTGTCGGTGACGAGCAGGGCCGGGTAGCCTTGATCCCAAAACGGCGCGTGGTCGGAGAGCCGGCTTTCCGGAACCATCCATCCGCTGCCAGGAATCATGATGGTTTCCACGGGCAGTGAAGGCACGGTTCGCATGGCCTCAGCGACGGTGGAAAGCAACGCGCGAGACCGCGCGTTGGCGGCCAGCCCGATGAAGGTTCCCGTCGAGGGGTAGCGTCCTTGGAGAAACCACGGGTAGCGCTGGAGCCCTTGCGATTCCGTGAAGCCGATCATTTCCAGCGCGCACATCCCAAGCACCGGCGCGTGCGTGCGTCGCAGCATCTTCGCGTAGTGCGTGCTGCCGATCATGCCCAGCTCTTCCAGCGAGAAGAGCACGCATTCGATCGGCAGGTTCCATGAGCCGTCGGCGATCACACGGCTGATTTCAAGCAGGGCGGCGACACCGCTGGCGTTATCATCCGCTCCTGGCGTGCCGGGGACTGTGTCGAGATGCGCGCCAAGAATCAGGCGCGGGCCTGATGACGGGCACGAGGCGGGGCGGGCAATCCAATTGACAAACCGTTCGCCGAGGTATAAGAACTCATGCGAGTCGACCGTCAGCTGCGACGCGCGCCATTGCTCAATGACGTACTGGGTGGCCGCGTGCAGATGCTCGGGACTCGTCGCCGGGTGACGCTCACCTTCGAGCGCTTGTAACGACGCGAGCACACGATCCGATCGAACCGCCTGCGCCAAGCATGAAGGTTCCATACGAGTTTAACGCCGAGCACCTCAGCCGATGGATGGCCTACGTGCTGCGGCACAATCCTTCGCGCTACGGACTGCAACCCGACCCGCACGGCTACATCAAGTTCGAGGACTTCTTTCTCGTGGCGACGCGACGCTATCCCGGCGTCAACCCCGAGCAGCTGCGCCGGCTCATCGCGACGACAAACCAAGATCGATTTGAAGTGACCGCCGAGCGGCTGCGCGCCAGGTACGGCCATTCGATTCCGGTTGCTCCACCGGGCCCGCCCGTGGAGCCGCCGGCCCAATTGTATCACGGTCTCGACAGCGGCAGAGTCTCCGCCGTGCTGGCCGAGGGGCTCAAACCGGTGGATCGATGCCTGCTGCATTTGAGCAAGACGGTGGACGATGCGCTGGCCGTTGCGAGACGCAAGACCGAACATCCAGCGCTGGTGCGGATTCACGCGCAAGAGGCGCATCGCGCAGGGATCGCGTTCTATCAGGAAGGTCCGTTGTATCTTGCCTCCCACATTCCTCCCGCGCTGCTCAGCGTCGAGCCGGTGCCGGCATCGCTCAGCCAACGGCAGGACCCTCCGGCTGAGACCTCATGAGCCGCACCGACGTGCTCATCCTTGGCGGAGGCATCATCGGCTGCGCGTTGGCCGAAGAGCTGGGGCGCCACGGCCAGCGGGTGGCGGTCCTCGAGCGAGGGCGCATCGGCGCCGAAGCCTCCAGTGCCGCGGCCGGCATTCTCGTCTCCCAAACGGACGTGTCGCATCCCGGCCCGCTATTTGATCTGTGTCAAGCCGCTCGCCGCATGTACCCGCGCTGGATCGAACATCTCGAGCGTCGCACGGTGATGTCGGTGGGCTATCACGTCGACGGGGTGCTGTATCTGGCGATGCGAGGACAAGACGAATCCTCCATGAAGCGGCAGGCGAAGTGGCAGACGCGGCAGGGACTGCGCGTGGACCGGTGGTCGCCGAAAGAGGTGCGTCAGCACGAACCCTCGGTGGACGGGAACATCCGCTGCGGCTTTTATTTTCCGACGGAAGCGCAAGTGGATAATGCGGTTTTGATGCAGGCACTGACGACGGCGTGCCGCAAAGCCGGCGTGGTGCTGCACGAAACCACATCCGTTCGACGTGTGCTCGTGAAGGACGGAACGGCTCGAGGGGTCGACACCGATCAGGGAACATTCGAAGCGCCGGTGATCGTGAACTGCTTGGGCAGTTGGGGCGCGCTCGACAAAACGTTTCCCACTCCCGTGCCGGTGCAGCCGGCGCGCGGCCAGATGCTCGTGTTTCTCGGCCCTAAGCGGCTCTTCCGGCACGCGATCATGTCCTCCGAGGGCGCGTATGTGGTCCAGCGCCGCGACGGCCGGCTCCTCCTCGGCTCGACGGTGGAGTTCGTCGGATTCACCAAGGCGCTGACGGTGGATGGGATGCACACGATCCTGAGCAGAGTTCGTCATATGAGCAGCGCCGTCACTGCCTGCACGTTTGTGGAGTCGTGGTCCGGGTTGCGGCCCCATACCGAGGATCTGCTGCCTATTCTTGGATCCACGACGGTCGACGGGCTCTACGTGGCGACAGGCCATTTTCGCCACGGCATCCTGCTGGCTCCGATCACGGCGCACCTCATGGCCGAGCTCATCCTCCGCGGCCGCGCCTCGATCGACCTCACGCCGTTTTCCCCGCAACGGTTTCGCTAAACGTATAGGGAATGCTCCATCAATGAAATCAATGGGGTGGTTAGCGGCCGTGGCCGCCCTGGCGTGGCCTGCCTCTGCGATGGCGCTGGCGACTCGCGCGCAAGATGCAGGGGCGACCGCTGAACGATTCCCCCGCGTGCGGACGGTCACGATTGCGCGGGAGGAGCAGCACGGCAGCCCTCAGCAGTCCTTGAGTCCTCAGAGCGTTCCATACGCGCCAGGCCAGGTGATCGTGAAGTTTAAGAGCCGCGGCGAACACGCCCTCACCGCTTGCGCCCACTGCCTGCTGGCTCGGCGACAGCGATTCGCGGCCGTCCTTGCCGATGCATCGGACTCGGTCGACCGGCTGAACCAACGCTGTCGGGTCACGTCCGCCTCGAGCCTCTTCGTCGAGCGCCACGGATTATCTGCGTTGCAGGCGCAAGCGAATGAGCAGCGACGTCTCGCCCGGATCACGCGGCAGTTCAGCCGGCGAGCCGCACGGGCCGCTCCTGGTGAGTCGCTGCCGGACCTCACCAATATCTACCTCTTGGCCGTCCCCGCCGACTCAGACGTCGAACAGATCTGCCGTCTGTATCGGGCGGATCCTCACGTGGAGTACGCAGAACCGAACTACCGCCGACAGATCGCCCTGGTGCCCAATGATCCCTACTACAGCTCGTCGGGTTCCTGGGGGCAGCCGTATGCGGATCTGTGGGGCCTGAAGAAACTGCGGACAGCCCAAGCATGGGATACCGCACAAGGCGAAGGGATCGTCGTGGCGGTCGTGGATACCGGGACCGACTACACGCATGACGATCTCGCCGCGAACATCTGGACGAACCCCCAGGAAGTGCCGGCGAACGGCGTGGATGATGATGCCAATGGCTATGTGGATGATGTGCGCGGTTGGGATTTCGTGAGCGACGAGAACGATCCGCTGGATGACCACGGGCACGGCACGCACGTTGCGGGCACGATCGCCGCCGTGGGAGAGAATCACGCCGGGATCATCGGCGTGGCCTGGCGGTCGCACATCATGTCCCTCAAGGGGCTCGATGCGTGGGGGGTTGGTTGGGATTCCTGGCTGGCGAATGCGCTGTTCTACGCGGCGCGCAACGGCGCTGATGTGATCAATAACTCGTGGGGTGGTTGGGGACAGTCCGCCCTCCTCGAGGATGCCGTCAGGTACGCGCATGGGGTCGGGGCGGTGGTCATCGCCGCAGCCGGAAATAGCGACAGTGATGTCTCCGGGTTTATGCCGGCCAACCTGGCGGACGTGATCACCGTCGCCGCTTCGGACCAGAATGATGGGAAGTGTGATTTCTCGAATTTCGGCGTCAAAGTTGACGTGGCGGCTCCGGGATGCGGCACCGCCAGCGCGCCGCCCGGTGTCGAGCCGGCACGCAACATTCTCTCGCTGGCAGCGACGACGTGTCAGGCGGTCATGTGCGACCCGAGTCTGAGAGTCGGGGAGGGCTACCTGCGGCAGATGGGGACGTCGATGGCGGCACCCCATGCGGCGGGTGTCGCCGCACTCGTCCTCTCCAACCATCCCGCGTTTAGCAACGAGGAGGTTCGGCAGGTCCTTCGCGCGTCGGCGAATGACGTGGGCGCATCGGGCTTTGATACGGCGTCCGGCTACGGTCGGCTCAATGCCTTCCGAGCGCTCCAGACCTCATCCGTGTGTGTCGCGAGGATCACGGCGCCACGCAGCAACGACCTCAAGCGTCGAGAAGCCATCGACGTGCGCGGCACCGCGAGCTGTCCCTCGTTTGCGCGGTACGACATTGAAGATGCGCCGTCGCCGACCGGACCATGGAATGCCCGCGGCTTCTCCGGAACGGTCCAGGTCTTCGATGGCCTCCTGGCGAGCTGGACGCCTCCTGAGGCGTCTGCCGCGACCTACTACGTGCGGTTAACCGTGACCGATCCCGCCGGCCGGGCCTTTCGCGATGTCATCGGGCCGATTGTGGTCGATCCGACGCTGCACCCCGGATGGCCCCAAACTGTTGCCCCGGTCGCTACGGAGCGATCTCCGTTTGCGCTGGCGGATGTCGATGGGAATGGGACGATGGAGCTCATCGTCGCCGATCTCGCGGGGATGCTCCATGTCTTCAGCGCCTCCGGCGCCGAGCTGCCGGGCTGGCCGGTGGCCGCCGGGGTGACCGCGATCTCAGACGTGATTGCGGCGGACGTGGACGCAGACCGTGACCTGGAACTGTTCTTCGTCGGAGACGACGAGCGCCTGTACGGCTACCAGCACACCGGCGTGGGGCTGCCGGGATGGCCGCAAACGCTCAGCAGCGGCACATCCGACAGCTATGCGCTGGTGGCGGCCGATGTGGATCGGGACGGGGCCCAAGAGCTCGTGGTGATGCCTACCTGGCCGAAATTCATCGCGCCCCATTCGGTTTCCATCTACCGGGGCGATGGGAGCCTCGTCCGTCAGTGGCCCTTATATGATGTGTGGAACACGATGATCGACTTCGGCACGGGCCCGGCGGTGGCGGATCTGAATGGGGACGGGATTCCAGAGCTGATCGCGTCCTTGATCGACACGCGCGATACGTTTTATTACCTCGCGGTTTTTGACCTGAACGGCGCGCTGCTGCAGCGGATGCGGCTGGAGGGGATCACGGCGGGCATTGAACGAAACGATGAAGGCATCGGTTTCAGTGTGGTCGTGGATTCGAACCGTCCGGTCGTTGGGGATCTAGATGCGGATGGCGATGCGGAGCTCGTCATTTCCCGGTCCTACCGCAACACGGTGCATAACTCGCTCGCCAAACTGTTCGTCTGGTCGTATGACGAAGGGCTCTATACGCCGCTAGCACATGGTGACACAGGGACAGGTCTCGCCAGCGGGCTAGCACTCGGGGACCTCGATCGGAATGGGGATCGTGAAATCCTGTTTGCGGCAAACGAGCTGGCCCCGGGAGGCCACTACTACATTTTCACGCATCTGTACGCCTTTGAGCCGAATGGCGTCTTGTTGCAACGGAGCGAGGATGCGGTCACAACCACCTATTTTCAAGCGTCCCCTCTTGTGGCGGATGTGGATGGCGACGGCACGGTCGACGTGCACCTGATCGACGGCGGCATCTTGCAAGCCACGCCCACCACCAACGTCTACCGGTTCAGTCAGAGTGGCGCCATCACGCGTCGCTATGAGTTGCCCAACCAAGTCTTCTGGAGCAATTTCGCGCCGCCCATGGTGGCGGATCTCGACGGTGACAAACAGACCGAGCTCGTCGCCCTGCAGCCGGAAACCGGAATGATCGCCGTCTTTGATATCCCAGGTGCCTTTGCGCCATCGCGCATGGACTGGCCGCAGTTCCAGCACGATGCGCAACATACGGGAGCCTACGTCCCGCCGGCGGGAAGCGGCGGAGGCAATCTCCTCTCCAATGGCGGCTTTGAATCCGGTCAAGCTTATTGGCTCGGTTGGGGGTTCAAGAAGCGGCTGACGACCGACACGGTGTTTCGCGGCGCGCAGGCGGCGGAAATCACGCTGCGCAGACGAGTGATGCGGTTGAAGCACGTGCCGCTTCCGATCGTCCCAGGGACGCGGTACACCGTTCGAGCCGCCCTGAAGACCGACGACATCACGGCCGGCGAGGCCTACGTCCAAGTCCAATGGTTGAATGGTGCAGGCTTGATCCTGCAAAGCGATACCTTTGGGCAGACGCGCGGCACCACGAACTGGCAGATGCGCTCCAGCGGCTCCCTGACGGCGCCGGCGGATGCCACCCAAGTCCGAGTCTCCCTGATGACAGACCCGGGGCGGGGGAGCGCCTACTTCGATGCGGTGACACTAAGAGCCTCTAACAAAAAGCCACCAGGTTGATTTCGTAGATTTGAGCTACAGATTTCACAGATGGCTTCACGACGCTCTATCTGCGGAATCTGCTGTTGCAATCTGTGTAATCGAAGCACCAGAATCATTTCGTTAGTCGCTCTAAAGAGGATTCGCACGTCATCTCCGTAGCGCGCCTCACCCCCACACCAGGAAGCCACGCCCCCCACACCAAAGATTTGGTGTGGGGGCACGGGTGTCAACCCGTGGTGTGGGGGTTCACCGCGACTTTCCGGTGTTCCCGCACCCGCGGCCTGTCCAGTCGATATCGTCGTTGATCCTCTACGGCCGCGCCTCGATCGACCTCACCCCGTTTTCCCCGCAACGGTTTCCTCGATAAGCTGTTTTTCCTGCCAGCCCCTTGACGGCGCTTCTCCTCATCAGGTTCACTTGTAAGTAAGGTACTAGCGAAGTGTCCGATAAGAGCAAACCTCCACGACTGAACATCGTGGATCCAGCACGCATGGTTAGAGAACCTTCGTGTTGGGCGTCGTAAGACGGGGACGCAAAACCACGGACCTTTAAACCGGTGGAAAGTTGAAAGTGTAAAGTGAGCTACCTTCCACTTTTCACTTTCCACTGCAGTGAAGGTGGCCGGGTTGCCGAAGACACAAGATTCGGAGCCCGGTATTTTTATTCCTACCATGAGGAGGGGGCCATGCGCGCAGCGGGGGCGAATCGACTGATACGGTGGGGCGTGCTTGCGGCGCTGCTGGGATGGGGCGTTCCGGTGATGGCGGCGGATACGCTGTGCGATCCAAGTCTGACAGGGACGGATCTTGGCGGCAATTGGGTTCCTCGGTGGGGCACGAGCAACAATACCTCGGTTGAGCCGGCGTTGCACCTAGGCTGTGCAGGGAACGGGCAATCTGCGATCATCACGACGAGCCCAAACAACTCTGCGGTCATTCTGTCGTGGTTGAAGGGGACGCCTGGTACCGCCATGCGCAAGACCGAGGCTAGTTTCATGGTGCCGTCGCTGACGAACTGGAGCCATTTCGCGGCACATGCGGCGTATCGACCTCCTCTGAGCACCGATGATCCGGACAAACCCTCCTACGCTTTTGGACGCATTGGCGCTGACGCCTTTCATGAAGTCTTTCCTGATGGTGCGGCCAACGACCGCCTCGTGATTCAGTTCGACAACATGGTCGACAACGCGGGCCAACCGATGACGTGCGAGGGCACGAACCTGCACGCGTGGATGCCAATCCCCGACGGTTTACAGGTGAACCACTGGTATCGGATCAATGCCCAAATCGTCCAGCGTGCGGATAGCGGGCTTGATGTGGTGGGCACGCTGCAGGATTTGGAGCGGGGCGGTCTCATCATCGCCTCGACGATGTATTCCGCCCCGGCGACATGCACCCCGGTCTGGTACGGCGCTCCTGAGAACCGTTGGCTGGTGGGGGTTTTGGGATTTGCACCAAACATCGATACCTATATCGATGACTTTGTGGGCTGGCCGGAGCAGACGCCACCGATCATCTCCGCCATCAGCGTCACCAACATCACCGCGACGACCGCAAAGATTAACTGGACCACGCATGAACCTGCCACATCCCAAGTTGACTACGGTCTAACGACGAGTTACGGGTCAATGACACCGGTAGACGCTACCCTCATGAAATCCCATGCGGTGACGCTGGCGAACTTGCAGAGGAACAGGCTCTACTACTACCGCGTGCGCTCAATCGATGCGGTGGGCAATGCCTCTATGTCAGGGAGGAAGGCGTTCAGAACGTCCCCTTAAGAGGTGACGAACCACACACTCTTGCGTACGATATATCGCAGGAGGACGGTCCATAAGCGGCGTCGTGCTCTGTCGAACACCGAACGTATCGGCCACGGGTGACGCGGAGCCGAGGCCCCCACGGCCGCCCGCAGAGCCAGCGCGATAGTCGCTGGGCGCCCGCCCCGGCGACAATAATCGGCGGGCCGGGGAGGACGGACGTGGGGTGGCGCAGCGCAGGCCCTACCAAACTTGACCACTACTCTCATACTGTGCAGTAGGTAGTTCCGTACTTCCGGCTATCGTCCTCCCACGTTGTTCCTCATCAGACGCCATCCTGCGAAGGGCACCTAAACTTGACAAAAAAGTCGTATTATCGTACACTCGTCGGTGAGATGAAGATTACGGCACAAGAAGAGTATGGATTGCGCTGCTTGCTGCAGCTAGCCCGAGCGCCGCGGCATCAAGTCGTCAGCGTCAAGGATATCGCGGCCAAAGAAGGGCTCTCGAGCGCTTATGCCGAGAAGCTGCTGCGGCTGCTGGCGAAATCGGGCTTAGTGCACAGCGTCCGAGGTGTTAAGGGCGGCTATGTCATGAACCGGCCAGCCTCTTCAGTGACGCTTGGCGAAGTCGTCAGGGCGCTGGGCAGCGTGCAAATGGGCAAGAACATCTGCCACGTCTTTACGGGAAAAGAAGCCGCCTGCGTGCATTTCCGGGACTGCGGCATCCGCTCGGTGTGGTCAGGGCTCATGGCCTCCATCCAGAACTTCATGGACCAGACGACTCTCGACCACATCTTGGAGGATGAATACGCGGTCTCCGAGCGATTGACGAAGCGGGTGCTCTAACGACGAAAGAAGGACTAGTAAAGATGACAAAAGAATCGCCCATGACAACGCCCTGGTTGTCCGTGGAGGATCTCCATGTGTCCGTCGAAGGCAAGGAGATCTTGAAGGGCGTGACCTTGACGGTGAAAGCCGGGGAAGTCCACGCCATCATGGGCCCGAACGGCTCGGGCAAAAGCACGTTGTCGTTCTGCTTGATGGGGCATCCCAAATATCAAATCACGGCAGGGCGGATCCTCCTCAATGGCGAAGACCTCGCCGCGCTCTCGCCGGATGCGCGCGCGAAGAAGGGCCTCTTCCTCGCGTTTCAATATCCGACGGCGATTCCCGGCGTGACCATTGCGAACTTCTTGCGAGCGGCCCTACGCGGGGTACGAGGCAGCGACGTGCCGGTCAAAGAGTTTCGCCAGACCGTCAAGACGCACCTCAAAGCGCTGGGCATCCCCGATGCGTTCATGAGCCGCTACGTCAACGACGGCTTCTCCGGTGGGGAGAAGAAGCGGCTGGAAATTCTGCAGATGGCGGTGCTCGCGCCGTCGATGGCCATTCTCGATGAAACCGATTCCGGGCTGGACATCGATGCGCTCAAGACGGTTGCGTCTGGCATCAACGCGCTGCGCACGCCGCAACGCGGCATCCTCCTCATTACCCACTACCAGCGGCTGCTGAACTACATTACGCCCGACAAGGTCCATGTGATGGTCGATGGGCGCGTGGTGCGTTCAGGCGGACCGGAGTTGGCGCTCGAATTGGAATCGAAAGGTTACGAAGGCTTCCGTCCGGCGGTTGAGCCGGCGAGCGTCTGAAGGATCGCGCGCATGACGACGACCAAACCAGACCTGCACATCAACGAAGAGTACGAGAAGCTCTATGGCTTTCACATGCCGGAGCATTATGTCTTCAAGGCCAAGCCCGGCCTGGATGAGAACATCGTCAAAGAAATCTCGTGGATGAAGAGCGAGCCGGCGTGGATGCTCGAGAACCGGCTGCGCGCCTACCGCTATTTCCAGCAGAAGCCGATGCCGACCTGGGCCAACACCGAGCTGCTCGGCAGCATCAAGTTCAACGACATCTATTACTATTTAAAGTCGACGGAGAAAAAGAGCGACACGTGGGACGAGGTGCCGGCGGAGATTAAGGAAACGTTTGACCGTCTTGGCATTCCCGAGGCCGAGCGCAAGTTCCTCGCGGGGGTCTCGGCACAATATGAATCAGAAAGTATTTACCACTCCATGCACGAGGATCTGCAGAAGCAGGGCGTGATTTTCCTCGACATGGATTCGGCGCTGAAAGAGCAGCCAAAGATCATCAAGCAGTACTTCGGCAAAGTGATCCCGGCGGCCGACAACAAGTTCGCCTCGCTCAACACCGCGGTTTGGAGTGGCGGCTCCTTTATCTATGTGCCCAAGGGCGTGAAGGTCGCGATGCCGCTGCAAGCCTACTTCCGGATTAACGCGAAGAATATGGGCCAGTTTGAGCGCACGCTCATCATTACCGATGAAGGCGCCGAAGTGACGTACATCGAAGGCTGCACCGCGCCGACCTACTCGTCGGATTCGCTGCACTCGGCGGTCGTCGAGCTCATCGCGCTGCCGCATTCCCGGATTCGCTACGTGACGATCCAAAACTGGTCGAAGAACGTCTACAACCTGGTGACCAAGCGCGCGGTCGCGCATGAAGGGGCGACGGTCGAATGGCTCGACGGCAACCTCGGCTCGAAGCTAACGATGAAATACCCCGGCGTCTACCTGATGGGTCGCGGCGCGCGCGGGGAAGTGCTCTCCATCGCCTTTGCCGGATCGGATCAGCATCAGGATGCCGGAGCCAAAATGGTGCACGCGGCCCCGGACACCTCCTCGGTGATCACGTCGAAATCCATCTCGAAGGGGACCGGACGCACGACGTATCGCGGACTCGTCAAAGTGTATCCGGGTGCGACGAATTCGAAGTCAACGGTGCGTTGCGACGCGCTGCTGCTCAGTCCCGAATCGCGCTCGGATACGTACCCCACGATGGAGATTGACGAGAAACGCGTGCAGATCGGCCATGAAGCGACCGTATCCAAGATCGGTGATGAGCAGATTTTCTATGCGAGGAGCCGCGGCCTGACTGAAGCTGAAGCGATGATGATGATCGTCAACGGCTTCATCGAACCCTTCGTCAAGCAACTGCCGCTGGAGTATGCGGTCGAACTGAATCGCCTCGTCCAACTTGAAATGGAAGGGGCGGTCGGGTAACGTCGTGAGAACCGTTTTGCCTGTTGAGTCCGTTGAGCCCGTTGGGGATGCTGACGGGCTCACTGGCTACACCGGCTCAACCGGGCACCAAAAATGCCTGAGCAATTTACTGCACATGTGATTGACCAAATCGCGGCACAGCTGCACGAACCGACGTGGATGACGCAGCTGCGTCGTCAAGCGCTGACGTTGCATGGCGAGCTGCCCTGGCCGCATGCCAGCGACGATATCTGGCGCCGCACCGATGTCTCGTTGCTTGATCCCTCGCAGGGATTCGTGCCGACGCAGTCAGCTCTCTTGCAGTCCATCACGCTGACCGAGTCCCAGTGTGCCGCGCTCACCCAGCCGCTCGGCGGCGAGCATCTGTTGGTGCGGGCGAATGGGGCGTGGCTGCTGCACGAACCGCTGGCGGGCGTGGTCGTCGAGGAGTTGACGCACGTCGCACAGACGACACCTGATCCCATCCGGCACGCGATTGAAGCTGATGGGCTCACCCCGGCTGAGCAGAAACTGACGAGCCTCAACGCGGCGTTTCACCATGACGATCTCGCGATTCAGATCCCAGCCGGCACGTCCGTGAGCTGGCCGCTGCGCATCATCCACGCCTTCTCTGCGTCGGCGAAGCAGGCGGTCTTTCCGATGACGGTGATTACCGTGGGTGCCGGCAGCTCCGTGACGCTGATTGATGAATATGTCAGCGTGTCTCATGCCGCGGGAGAGGCCCCGCATCTGATCAACGGCCGCATCGAGTTGGTGCTTGAGCCGAACGCCCAGGTGCACTACGTGCGGCTGCAGCGCTGGGATGCCCAGGCGCGAGAATTTCTGCTTCAGCGGGCGACGGTCGCCCAAGGGGCGGCACTGACAATGGCCAACATCAACCTGGGCGCGGCACTCTCCAAGGCCCACGTGATCACGAAGTTGACCGGGCAAGACGCGTCCACCAAACTCTACGGGTTTGTGTTTGGACACGATCACCAACATATCGATCAGCACACCCTGCAGGATCACCAGGCGGCACACACGACCTCCGACTTACAGCTCCGCGCAGCCTTGCAGGATCACAGCCGCATGATCTACACCGGGCTGATTCGCATCGCGAAGGAGGCCCAGCAGACGAACGCGTACCAAGCCAACCACAACTTGCTGCTCAGCCACACCGCGAAAGCGGAAACGATTCCGATGCTGGAGATTCTTGCGGATGACGTGCAGTGCAAGCACGGCGCTTCGATCGGGCCGATCGACGACGAGCAGGCGTTCTACCTCATGTCGCGCGGCGTGCCGAAGGAGATGGCGCAACGGCTGATCGTCATGGGGTTTGTCGAACCGATCATCCAACAGGTGCCGTTTGAGCCGCTGCAGCAGCGGTTGCGCGAGGAAATTGAAGGGACGCTTCACAACAGCTAATCCCATTATTCGATGGCGGACGATTTCATCACAGTCGCACGAGCAAGCGGCATTCCCGTCGGACAGTTTCAAGCGGTACAGGCGGGCGGCAAACGGCTGCTCATCTGCCACGTCGACGGCGACCGGTTTTATGCCGTCGATGACACATGCACGCACGATGACGGGCCGCTGGGAGACGGGTGGCTCGAGGGCACCGCGATCGAGTGCCCGCGGCACGGCGCACGGTTTGATGTGACGACAGGCACAGTTTTGTGTCTGCCGGCAGCTGTACCAATTCGATCGTATCCGGTGAAAGTCGAAGGAGAGGAAATCAAAGTGGATGTCAGCTAACGCGTTCGATGTGAAGCGCATCAGGGCAGACTTCCCGATCCTGCACCGCAGGGTGCATGACAAGCCTCTCGTCTATCTGGATAACGCGGCGACGACACAGAAGCCGCGGCAGGTCATCGATGCCCTCGTCAATTATTACAGCCGCTACAACGCGAACATCCATCGCGGCATCCATGCGTTGGCGGAAGAAGCGACCGCGGCCTATGAGGCTGTGCGCGAACACACCGCGCGATTTCTCCACGCGCCCTCCAGCCGCTCGATCGTCTTTACCCGCAACACCACCGAATCGATCAACCTCTTTGCCAGCGCGTGGGGCCGCGCGCATTTAAAATCCGGCGATCAAATCCTTCTCTCCGAAATGGAACATCACTCCAATCTGGTGCCGTGGCAGCTGTTGGCAAAGGCGACCGGCGCGACACTGGCCTTCATCAAGATGGCGGATGAGGGATTGCTCAAGCTCGAAGAGTTGGATCGCCTACTGACACCGCGCACGAAACTCGTGGCTGTGACGCAGATGTCCAACGTGCTGGGCACGATCAACCCGGTTCAAGAAATGACGCGGCGCGCCCATGAGCGCGGTGCCTTGGTGCTGATCGATGCGGCCCAGAGCGTGCCGCATCTGCCGGTGGATGTGCAGCAGATCGGCTGCGATGCGCTGGCGTTTTCCTCCCACAAGATGCTCGGCCCAACTGGAGTCGGTGTGTTGTATGCGCGCGAAGCACTTCTCGAATCGATGGAGCCGTTTCTTGGCGGTGGAGAGATGATCACCGACGTGCAGCTCACCTCCTCAACGTGGAATGAGATTCCGTGGAAATTTGAAGCGGGCACGCCCAATATTGCCGATGTGATCGCTTTTGGCGAAGCGCTCACCTATCTCGAGCGCATCGGCATGTCGGCTATTCAGGCCCATGAGCGCGAACTGACGACGTACGCGATCCAGCGCTTGCGCGAGGTCACCGGCTTGACGATCTACGGACCCACGCGGGCGGCCGTTGAACGAGGCGGAGCTGTTGCGTTCAATCTTGAGGGGCTCCACCCGCACGATGTCGGCACGGTGCTCGATGCCGAAGGGGTCGCGGTGCGCGCCGGGCATCACTGTGCCAAACCGCTCATGCGACGGCTCGGCGTCGTGGCGACCGTGCGCGCGAGCGTCTACCTCTATAACACGCGCGAAGAGATCGATCGCCTCGTTGAAGCCATTCACGCAGTGCAGGCGTTCTTCTCGAAGCCGACACACGCCAAGGTCTGAGGATGGTTGAACAGCTCGATGAACTGTATCGCGAAGTCATCCTCGATCACTTCAAGAGCTCTGCGCACGCGGGGACGATTCCCGGCGCGCAGATTCATCAAGAGGGCGCCAACCCGTTATGCGGCGACGAGGTGGCGTTTGATCTGAAACTCGATGGCGGACATATCCAACAGGTACGGTTCAAGGGGCACGGCTGCGCGATCAGTCAGGCGGCGTCGTCGATGCTCGCGGCGCAACTCGAGGGCAAGAGTCTGCGTGAAGCCGCAGCGCTCATCGAGGCCATGAAAGGGCTGATGCAGGGAGTCGAGCCTGCCGAGTCGATTGACTTGGGTGATCTGGAAGCGCTCGCGGGCGTGCGGAAGTTTCCGGTGCGCATCAAGTGCGCGGCCCTTTCGTGGAACGTCGTCGAGCAAGGACTGAGCGAGTACAGCAGACAGCAGACAGCACACAGCACACAGAAAGGGCAACACCCAGGAAGCTGATCTTCTTGTGCTTTCTGCTGTGTGCTCTGTGCTAGACAATAGCGTGAGGTTACGATGGCGGTGACAGAGGATCAGGTGATGACGGCGCTGAAGCCGATTGAGGATCCCGAGCTGCATCTTGGCCTCGTCGATCTCGGATTGATCTACGGCGTTGACATCTACCCGCATCCGGAAGGCGACGAAGTGAAGCTCACGATGACGTTTACCTCGCCGTTCTGCCCGTACGGGCCGCAGTTGAAGTCGGTGGTGCAGCGCACACTGACGACGATTCCCGGCGTCAAGAGCGGCGTCGTCAATATCGTCTTTACACCGCCGTGGGATCCGCGGACCATGGCGTCGGAGGAGTGCAAGATTGCGCTGGGCATCGGCGGATGGGATGAGGAGCCGAGTGGCGGGGCTGAAAACCCTGAGAATCAGCGATAGGCCGGAAGCATCCAAAATGGCACACGCAGGCGTACAAGCAGTACGGCGACGAATTGGCAGCAAGCGGCTGATAGAGCTTATCGGCAACACGCCGCTGTTGTCCTTGCCGCGCATCGAGCGTGGATTTCCAGGAGTGCGGTTGTTCGCGAAGGCGGAGTGGTTCAACCCGGGCGGATCGGTGAAGGATCGTGCGGCGACCTCGATCATTGCCGATGCTGAAGCCTCAGGACGTCTCATGCCAGGCCGCGCGATCCTCGATGCGAGCTCGGGCAATACCGCCGTCGCCTACGCGATGATCGCCGCGGCGAAAGGCTATCACGCAACGCTCTGTGTGCCGAAGAACGCGAATCCCCAAGTCTTGAGCCTCTTGCGCGTCTATGGCGCGGAGGTGGTCCTGACTGATCCGCTCCAGGGCTCTGATGGGGCGATCCGCGAAGCGCGGCGGCTCGCCACGGAAGATCCCGCCGCGTTCGTCTACCTCGATCAGTACAATAATCCGGCCAATTGGCAGGCGCACTACCGTACGACGGCGGCGGAGATTTGGAAGCAGACCAAGGGCACCGTCACACACTTCGTCGCCGGTCTTGGCACGACAGGAACCTTCACCGGAACGTCCCGTCGACTCAAAGAGCTCAATCCTGTTGTTCGTACCATCGCGATCCAGCCGGATGCGCCGCTGCATGGGCTTGAGGGCCTCAAACATCTCGACTCAGCAATCGTGCCGGGTATTTATGATCCTGCCGTACCGGATGAGACACGGTTCGTGTCAACGGAAGCGGCCTACGCTGCCGTCCAGCGGCTCATCGAAGAGGAAGGCATCCTCGTCGGACCCTCAGGCGGAGCAGCGCTCGCCGCGAGCCTCAGGCTCGCTGAAGACTTGGCCTCGAATGAAACCGCTGCGGTCATCGTCATGGTGTTTCCCGACTCTGGCGTTCGCTACGTCGCCGAAGGCCTCTTCGCGCGTTCTGGCGTTCGCCAGATCTCTTCGTAACACTAGAGCCCGTCCCTAAACCTCGCCTTCTTCACATCGTTGCGGTGCCTGTTCTAGACGAAGTGCATTTCTTCGCGTATCATACACGCCGACCTGGTACAATAAGCGGCTCAACCTAAGCGGAGCAGATGAGACTCGACACGACGGCACAGACGTTACTCCAGCACGGCATTCGCAGCCAGCGTCGCATCTTCTGGAACCTGAGCACCGAGCAGCTCTATGACGAGGTGCTGGCGCGCCATGAAGCGCAGCGCGCAAAAGGCGACGCGCTCGTCGTCCACACAGGCACGCACACGGGGCGTGCGCCGAACGACAAGTTCATTGTGCGCGAACCTTCAAGCGAGGCGCACGTCGGCTGGGGCGCGGTGAACCGGCCGTTTGATGCCCGGCGGTTTGATCAGCTCCATCAGCGCGTGCTGGCCTATCTCGCTGAGCGGGAGCTGTTCGTGCAGGACCGCTTTGCCGGCGCGGATCCCGCGTATCGTCGTGCCATCCGCGTCGTGACCGAAACCGCGTGGCACAGTCTCTTTGCGCGCACGATGTTTCTGGGCGCTTCCCCGGCAGACACCGATGGGCGATCGTTTCAGCCGGACTTTACCATCCTGCACGCGCCAAACTTCCTGGCGGATCCGGCGCGCGACGGCACGAATTCCTCGGCGTTCATCCTGCTGCATTTCGGCAAGAAGCTCGTGGTGATTGGCGGGACGCACTACGCCGGCGAGATCAAAAAATCCGTCTTTACGATCATGAACTACCTCTTGCCGCGCGCCGGAGTGCTCTCGATGCACTGCGCGGCGAACATCGGCAAGGCCGGCGACGTGGCCATCTTTTTTGGGCTCTCAGGGACAGGCAAGACGACCCTGTCAGCGGACCCGCGCCGGATGTTGATTGGCGACGATGAGCACGGTTGGAGCGACCGCGGCATCTTCAATATCGAAGGCGGCTGCTATGCGAAAGCCATTCGACTTTCTCCTGAGGCGGAGCCGGAAATCTTCGCCACGACGCGCCGGTTCGGCACCGTCCTCGAAAACGTCGTGATGGACCCGGTGACGCGTGCGTTAGATCTCAATAGCGATGCGATCACCGAGAACACGCGCGCAGCGTATCCGATTCATTTTATCCCGAATGCCAGCACGACCGGCACCGGCGGGCATCCCTCCAATATTTTGATGCTCACGTGCGATGCGTTTGGGGTGTTGCCGCCGATTGCCACGCTGACCCCGGCGCAAGCGATGTACCATTTCCTGTCAGGGTATACCGCGAAGGTCGCCGGCACCGAGCAGGGAGTCACTGAACCGAAAGCGACGTTCAGTACGTGTTTCGGCGCGCCGTTTATGGTGCTGCGCCCCGGCGTCTATGCGACGCTGCTTGGCGAGAACATCGCGCGTCACAAGGTCAGCTGCTGGCTCGTGAACACCGGATGGACCGGCGGGCCGTACGGGATCGGCAGCCGGATTAAGATTGCGCACACGCGGGCGATGGTCGACGCGGCCTTAACCGGAGCGCTTGCGAACGCTCCGACCGTCGTCCATCCGATCTTCGGAGTCCACGCGGTACAACATTGTCCAGGAGTGCCTGATGCTGTGCTCGACCCCCGAGCGGCGTGGCACGACCCCAAGGCCTACGACGTGAAAGCGCACGAGTTGGCGAAACGGTTCCAGCAGAACTTTGCCGCGTTTGCCGACGGCGTCTCCTCCGATATCCTCAAGGTCCAACCTCACGTTTGATCACGTCGCTGTGCAGCACCAGCCTGTCGAGTCCTTCCAACAACGGCCATCGCATCCCCCCTGACATCGAGACGTTCCGAACTCGTCCTATCTCACGCGACTATAGAAAGTTAAGAAAAGATAAAATCACAGAGCCGCGCTTGGCATCTGACGTGCTATCTTATACACTTAGACTTTGACATGAGGTCCCTTCCTCTTCATCTTCATCACGGGGAAGGGTGGCGTGGCTCAAAGCAAGTTGGAGAGCGTTCCATTGCCGCCTCTTGAACGGTTATACGAAACGGTTCCACAGTTTCTCGATCGGGCGCCGATCGTGTCGTCCATCGACTTTCGCGTCGTCGAAACGGTCGATGAATTAAAAGCCGCGACTCACCTGGCGTACCGCGAATATCTCAAACGCGGCTACGTCAATCCTCAGCCAAGCCAGCTCAAACTCTCCATTTTTTACGCCCTGCCTGAGACCACCACGTTCATCGCCGTCCACCCTGAGCACGGCGTGATCGGCACGATGGCGCTGATTCCCGACTCCCCGCTCGGGTTGCCGATGGACGACGTGTACACGCCGGAACTCGATGAGTTGCGTCGACGGGGGCATCGCGTCGCCGAAGCCTCGATGTTTGCCTTCGACACGGCGCTCTTTTCCCGCAAGGGGCTGCCACGGTTTCACGCCACCCGGCTCATTCTGACGCTACAGCTCTTTAAGCTCATGTTTGATTACCTGCGCAGCGCCACGGACGTCACCGAGCTGGTCGCCTGCTTCAATCCTAGGCATCAGGTCCTGTATGAGTTTCTGCATCTTGAGCCCCTTGGCGGACTCAAATCCTACTCGCTCGTCAATGGCAACCCCGCCGTCGCCGCACACCTGTCGATTGCCGGGACGCAACAGTTGGCTCAGATCTATCCCGTCGTCAAATTTTTCTGGGAACCCATCCACTCGGCGGATGCCTATACCAATAGGCTGCAGTTAGCCGTTGACGACTTGGAGGATTTGTTCGTGCGCTCCTCGACGATCTTTGCCTCCGCCAGCCATTCGGAACTCGCCTACTTGCTCCGGAGCTATCCGACCGATGCGTGTGCGGAGCTGCTCAGGACCTACGCGCCCGAGGCGCCCTCAAGCATCGAACTCGCCGGTTCGTAACGCCCTCCCGCTGAAGGATTTCTTGCCATGCACTGATTACACACATAGGTAACACTTTTTTATGA
>JACQHR010000024.1 GCA_016198905.1 Candidatus Omnitrophota bacterium
CCCCGTCTCCCGCCCCCTGCCCCCTGCCCCCTCTCTTATAAAGGGGATTGGTGTTCTTGAAAAGTATAATGCGAAGCCATCACGATCGACCACCACTTTCACCACGTTCGGATTGTTGAGGTCTTCTTCACGACGTAACTTCGTCATGAGCGAGGCCATAGGGACCGCGGCGTGCTGCGTCAAACATTCCGCCAGCTGATCGATCATGTCGGGTTGGATGAGCGGCTCATCGCCTTGGACATTGATGATGACCTGCGCGTTGCGCGTGCGCGCCACTTCCGCGACGCGATCGGTGCCGCTGCGCGCCGAAGCACTCGTCATGACCGCCTTGCCGCCGATGCGTTCAATCGCTTCCAGAATGCGTTGGTCATCCGTCGCCACCACGACTTCATCCGCTCGAGAGGCTTTCGCGGCCTGCTCATAGACGTGCTGGATCATCGGCTTGCCGTGCATGAGCGCCAGCGGCTTTCCGGGAAACCGCACCGAGCCATAGCGCGCAGGAATCACGACAAGCACGTTCATTAGTGGCGGGTCCTGCCGCTGCGCGACCCCACGTCCGTCCTCGCCCGGCGACTATCGCGCCGGCTCTGCGGGCGGCCGTGGGGGCCTCCGCTCCGCGTCACCCGCCACTGGGACGTCCATGAAAGGAAGATGCCGGTGTACGGATCCATGGTTTAGCGTCGAGCGCTCAACGGCTTCCGTAGTCGTGCCGATTGCGTCGGAGTTGGCGCCGTCAATTTCGCTTGTAGTTCTTCCGGTGTGGCCACCGCGACACCGACTTTGCCGACGACGATGCCGGCGGCGTAATTGGCGATCCGTGCGGCCTCGGGCATCGTGGCTCCACTGGCCAATGCTAATGTAAATGCCGCGATGACCGTATCGCCGGCTCCCGCCACATCAAAGACTTCTTGGGCGACCGTCGGGATGCGCGTCTGCCGGCCGCCCTGTTCGAACAAACACATGCCGTCTTCCCCGAGCGTCATGAGGAGCCCGTCGCACTGCAGTCGCTTGAGAATCTCGGCTCCCGCTTTCACCATATCAGCCTCGTGCTCGAGCTCGCGACCGACCGCCTCCCCCGCCTCCGCGCGATTGGGCGTCAGCGCCGTGACGCGGCGGTAGAGATCGAAGTGCTCTTGCTTCGGATCGACCGTCATGATTTTCTTGCGCGACCGCGCATAGGGGATCACCGCCGCGAGGAGTTGGCGCGTGATGACGCCCTTGCCGTAGTCTTCGAGAATGACCGCATCCGCGGCGTCGATCTGCTCCTTCGCCGCCCGAATCAAGCGCTCCACCACCGCCGCCGGCAGCGGATCACGCTGCTCGCGATCCACCCGCACAACTTGCTGGTGATGCGCGATCACGCGGGTCTTCACCGTCGTCGGACGCGCGGTCTTCACGATGGACCGCGTCTCAATGCGCCGGCTCGCCAAATCCGTCAGCAGCGCCTGCCCCCACCGATCATCGCCCACCACACCGAGCAGCGCGCATTGGCCACCGAGGGCACGGATGTTGTTGGCGACGTTGGCCGCCCCTCCCGGCATGACCGATTCCGACTGAATCCACACCACCGGCACAGGGGCTTCCGGGCTGATGCGGCTGACCTTGCCCCAGACAAACTCGTCCAGCATCAGATCGCCGATCACCAACACTCTGGCGTGAGGAAACTGGCTGATGAAGCGCGTCAGCACATGGGTCGTCTGCGAGCTGCGGCGGTTGACGGCCATGTCAGAGTTGTTCGATGACCGCTCGCACGAGCAGCGGAATCAGCAATTCGTGATGCCCAGTGATGTGCACCGCTTTGCCGCCCATCAGCGTCGGACGCTTCAGCACATTTTCGGACGGACGGTAGTGGCGGATCATGTCGAAATCAAACGCGGTGAAATCCTTCACCGGGTGCCCGAGGTTGCGCGAAATGGACACGGCTTTCAGGAACACTTCAGGGAGAATGACCGCGGAGCCGAAGTTGCCGACCACACCACCACGTCCAAGTGTGGAGACAACACCTGCGAGCTTGCGGAAATCCGCCAGCGATGTCTGCCCGATAGCCGCGCCATCGGCCGTCGATTGCTGATGGATGATGTCGGTGCCCAGCGCCACGTGCACCGTGGCCGGAATGCCCAGCTCGTGGCACGTCGCCAGCACGCTGAGGTTGCGATACGGCAGCCGACGCTTGACGATCATCGCGCCGACCGACTGCCCAAGACCCCAGTGCTTCTTCGCGCCGTCTCGAATCGCCCCGTTGATCATACTGTGCGTCTCCTGCGCCATGCCGAAGGAGCCATCAGCCAAGGCCGCCGCGACGTCTTCCGACGTCGAGCCCATGAAGGCCAGCTCGAAATCATGGATGACCCCGGCGCCGTTCATGGCGATCGCGGTGACGATTTTGCGCTTGAGCATCTCAATCAGCAGCGGGCTCAAGCCCACCTTGATGACATGCGCGCCGAACATCCACAGGACGGTCTTGCGCCGCTGATGGGCGGCCACGATGGCATCCACCACCGCGCGCAAATCTCTGGCGGCGAGGATATCGGGAAGCGAGTCGTAATATTGGCGGAAGGAGGTGCCTTGACGGCATACGCTCGCAAAACCCTTCACGTTCACCTTGCTTTTGCGAGAGCCGACAGGGTAGGTCTTAAGCTTCCTAAAATCGAGGGTTGGCACGTACAGCTCACTCTGGATTACGATATGCCCTTCCTCGAGTCGCTGCAGGCGACGTGAGGGTACCGGCACGTGGCGATTCTAACAGAGGCGGTTGAACGTGTCAACGCGCCCCCACACCAAGGTAGTGTACGATTAAGTGTGTAATTTCAGTTCTGGTCTGTAACGGCAACGGGCGTATCCTGCTCCGGAGTCTTGTGGAGCTGCGCACCTGGCGAGGTGCACAACACGGAGGGGACACGCCCATGCCG
>JACQHR010000005.1 GCA_016198905.1 Candidatus Omnitrophota bacterium
GTAGTTTTGCGCTCTGCGTGGCGGAGCACGTCGCCCTGACCCAGAAGGCGGGGGTGGCGATCTTCAGCCTGGAGATGTCCAAGGAGAACGTCGTGCAGCGCATGCTCTGTTCGCACGCGCGCATCAACGCGCACAACGTCCGTTCCGGCATGCTCTCGACGAGCGATTGGCCCAACCTCACGAAAGCGGCCGGCAAGCTCTCGGAAGCGCCGATCTACATCGATGACTCGCCGGGCATCTCCATTCTCGAGTTGCGCGCGAAGGCGCGGCGTCTGAAGAGCCGGCACGACATCAACTTGGTCGTCCTCGACTACCTGCAGCTCATGGATGAATCATCGAGGGCTGAGAATCGCCAGCAGGAAATTTCGGTCATCTCCCGCAGCCTCAAGGCGCTGGCGCGTGAGTTGAACGTGCCGGTGATCGCCGTCAGCCAGCTCTCGCGCGCGCCCGAGCGCCGCGAGTCGTTTCGGCCCCGACTCTCCGACCTGCGCGAGTCGGGTGCCATCGAGCAGGACGCGGACGTCGTCCTCATGCTCTTTCGTGAAGACTACTACAATCCGAACGAAGAGAACCGCGGAACGGCGGAAGTCATCATCGCCAAGCAACGCAACGGCCCCACAGGAACCGTCAAACTGGCCTTCCTTAGCGAGTACACACGCTTCGAGATGCTCGCCCAGGCATGATCCCACCACCTGTGTGTTGGCCGGAGGCCTGTCGCTGGCACCGAGCCGTGAGACGTCGTCGCATCGTGCCGCACCTGCGGCGAATGTCTTCGATAACCCTCCTCGTCATCGCGGTGATCGTCGGTGCGCTTCGCGTCTGGGCCGACGACGGGAAGCGCATCGTCGAGGTCGACGTCAGCGGCACGAGGACGATCGCGAAAGAAACGGTGCTGGCGAAGGTGCAGACCCGCGCCGGCAGTCCGTATGTGGACACGGTGGTGAGCGAAGATATCCGGCGCATCTTTGCATTGGGCTATTTCACCGACGTGCGGGCGGATCAAGAGGACGTGCCCGAAGGACTGAAGCTCACGTTTGTGGTGAAAGAAAAACCGACGATCGACGCCATCCAGGTGCAAGGGAATCGCGTGCTGAGCAAGCCGAAGGTCCTTGAGCTCTCCGCGGTGCGCAAGGGCGAGCTGTACGATCCGCGGAAACTGAAGGAAGGCGCGGACCTCATCAAGGCGGAGTATGCGCGCAAAGGCTTCTCGCAAGTCGAAGTCGTCTCGCGCGCCGAGGTCGCTGAGGCGACGAATGCCGCCACACTCTATCTCCTGATCGACGAGGGGCCTCGGATGCGGATTCGCGGCATCCTGGTGGAAGGCAACCACGCCTTCTCCGATGCGCGCATCCGCAAACTGCTCAAGACGAAGCGGCGGCAATGGTTTCGCCCCGGCGTCTACAACGAGCACGTGCTCGAAGAAGATCTCGAGCGCGTCAAGGCGTTCTATCGCAAGCACGGGTATCAGGATATCGACGTGACGGATGAAGTCTACCGCGATCCCTCCGCCCGCGGGCTCTACGTGCACCTGACGCTCGTCGAAGGATTGCAGCATCGCGTCGGGCAGGTGGCGATCGACGGCGCCGTGCTCTTTCCTGAGCGGGAGATCCGCCAGGCCATCAAGCTCAAGCCCGGCGCGGTGTACAACGACGAGGCGCTGCAAGAGGACTTGCGCGTCATTAAGCAGTACTACGGCGATCGCGGCTACATCCATGCCGAGGTGGCCCCGGATCCGCAGCTGGATCAGGCGACCAAACGGGTCAACGTGGCCTATCACATCACCGAGCACGAGCTCGTGTACGTGAACCGCATCGAGATTCAGGGGAACCTGCGCACCAAGGACGTCGTCGCGCGCCGCGAGCTGCGCGTCTATCCCGGCGAGGCGTTTCATGGCGCCAAGATTCGCAAGTCGATTGAGCGGCTCTATAACCTCGGCTACTTCGAGGAAGTCAACGTCGAGACACAGCCGACGGACACGTCGAAGAAAGAAGATTTGGTGCTGCGCGTCAAGGAGTCCAAGACCGGCAGCTTCAGTTTCGGGGGCGGGTTCTCCTCGGTCGACCGGCTCATCGGGCTCGTCGAGCTGGAGCAACGCAACTTTGACATCAAGAACGTCCCGAACTTCACCGGAGCCGGGCAGGATCTGCGCTTGCGCGCGCAAATAGGCACCGTGCGGCGGGAGTTCGACCTTGCCTTTACCGAGCCCTGGATTTTCGGGCACCCGCTCTCCTTCGGCGTCGACGCGTTCAACCGCACGCGCTTGCGCAGCCGCAACCTGGGGTTGGCGTTTGAGCAGGTGCAGCGCGGAGGCGGCATGCGTCTGGGCAAGGAAATCGGCGACCATTGGGTTACGGGCCTGGGGTACAAGTTCTTCCGCACGCAGATTTCCAACGTGGTCACCGAGGCCTCCGCGGATCTGAGGGCGGAGGAGGGCACGAACAACATCAGCGAAATCAGCAGCAACGTCGCCTACGATACGCGGGATAACCGGTTTGATGCGACGAAGGGCGTGTTCCTGTTTACTTCGGGCGACCTCGCCGGCGGGGTCGTGGGCGGCGACCGGGATTTCTGGCGGTTGCAGGGGGGTGCCAGCCACTACCTGCCGCACTTCAGCCGGTTCGTTTTGGAGACCAGCGCGCGCGCGGGCCTGGTGGAGGCCTACGGGGATTCCAACGAAGTGCCGATCTTCGAGCGGTTCTTCGGGGGCGGCTCGGGCACGATCCGTGGGTTTCGCGAGCGCCGTGTGGGGCCGCGCGATCCGGACTCCAATGATCCGATTGGAGGGGAAGCCACCTTTGTCTGGACCGTGGAAGAAGTGACGACGTTGATCAAGGACGAAGCGGGACGGCCGATCATCCGCGGGTCGGTTTTTCTGGATGTCGGCAACGTGTGGCGACGCGTGAGTGAATTCGGAGAGTCGTACAACGCCGGCGTCGGGGTCGGGACACGGATCAAGACCCCCATCGGGCCGGTGCGGCTGGATGTCGGGTTTCCGATCAGCGACGTGGGCGATGAGGCGCGTCGGCCTCGATTGCACTTCAACATCAGCCGCAGCTTCTAAGGCGATGGGAGACAGAAGAGAGGACACAGACAGATGATGCGTACGAGCATGCACAAGTGGTCGAGTCGAGTGATGGTGAGCGTGGTGGTCGGTGTGGTCGCGGGCGCGTTGGGGTCTCCGTGCGCGCATGCCGGGGAGATCAAAATCGGCTATGTGAATGTCGAAAAGATCTTCCAAGACTACAATCACACGAAGGCGGTCAAAGCGGATCTCGAGAAGCGAGCCAAGCAGAAGGACGGCGAGTATGACGCCCGGGTCACCGAGCTCAAAAAACTGAAGGGCGACATGGAGCTGCTCAATGACCAAGCCCGCGAGGCCAAGCAGCGCGAATATGATCAAAAGACGGACGATCTGCAACGGTTCAAGGCCAATGCGACGCGGGAGCTCAGCCGCGAGCAGCAGAAGGTGACCGGCGCGATTCTCAGTGAAATTGAGCAACGGATTACCGAGTACGCCAAGGCCAACGGGTTTGCGCTCGTCCTCAACTCGCGGGCGCTCATCTATGCGCAGGATGTCTACGATATCTCCGACGAGGTCTTGAAGGCGTTGAATACGCCGCGCACAGCCAAAGGCGAGGTTCGATAGACGCGACCCAGCGTCGTAGATCGCGCATCCATCAGGAGACCCGCATGAGTGAGCTCCAACACACGGTGGCCAAAGACGTCTTCATGAACGGGGTGGGCATCCACACCGGAGAAGCCGTGTCCGTACGCGTGTTGCCGGCACCCGCCAATACCGGCATCGTCTTTGTCCGGACCGATCTGCCGCATCGGCCGGCGATCCCGGTCAAGTCTGCCCAGATGGTGGATGTCGGCAAAAGCGTGCGTCGCACGACGCTGTCCAAAGACGGCGTGGAGATCCAAACCGTCGAGCACTTCATGGCCTCGCTGTGGGGAGCCGGCATCGACAACGCGTATGTCGAGATCACGGGTCCCGAAGTGCCGGGGCTGGACGGCTCGGCGATCCAGTTTCTGCAACAGTTCCGCGCGGTCGGGACGACGGAACAATCGGCGCCGCGGCGCTATTTCTCGCTGCGAGAGCCGGTCTGTGTGGAAGAAGGGGACGCGTCCATCGTGGTGTTTCCGGATAAGACGCTGCGCATCTCGTACCTCCTCAGTTACCCGCACCCGCTGCTCCACGCGCAGTTCGTGTCCTACGCGCTCAATGGAGCCACGACGTTTGACGACACGATCGCCCCGGCCCGGACGTTCTGCTTGCGGGAAGAAGCCGACGCGCTGCGCGCCGCGGGGTTTGGCAAAGGGGCGAACTACGACAACACGTTGGTCCTCGGCGCCGACGGGGTCATGCACAACACGCTGCGATTTCCTGATGAGTGCGCGCGGCACAAGATCCTCGACCTGCTCGGCGACCTGTACCTGCTCGGAGAGCGTCTCAACGCCCACGTGATCGCGATCAAAAGCGGGCATCCGCTGAACGTCAAGCTCCTGAAAAAGCTCGGGCAAGCGCTGGAGCAGTGGAAGATCGGCTCGCTGCAGTCGGCAAGCTCCGAGGTCATGGTGGGCCCGCAGCTGGACATCACGCAGATCGAAAAGATCCTTCCTCATCGGTATCCCTTCTTGCTCGTCGACCGGGTCACGGAGCTGACGGAGACGCGCGCGGTGGGCTATAAGTGCGTGACGGTCAACGACTACTTTTTCCGCGGCCATTTTCCGGGCCGGCCGGTCATGCCCGGCGTGTTGATGGTGGAGGCGATGGCGCAGCTCGCCGGCATCATCATGCTGAATAAGCGCGAAAACCTCGGCAAGTACGCGTACTTCATGGCGATCGACAAAGTGAAGTTCCGCAAGCCGGTCGTCCCGGGCGACGTCCTCATGATGGAAGCGGAGTTGGGCAAGCTGCGCACCCGCACGGGGATCGTGACCGTGCGCGCCCTCGTCGACGGGAAAGTGGCGTGCGAAGCGGAGCTCATGTTCGCGCTCACCGAGTGACGCACTGAGCCCAGTGACCGCACGTTCTCAGAAAAGAGCTCACATGACGACACGGGTACGCAAGATAACCCAAGCGCGTGAGTCGTCGCGAACCATCGTGCATCCGACGGCCACGGTTCATCCCAAGGCCCGGCTTGCGGCCGGAGTCTCAGTCGGACCGTACGCGGTGATCAACGAGCACGTCACGATCGGCCCGCGGACGAAGATCGGTGCCCATTGCGTCATCGATGGGCATACGACCATCGGCGAAGACTGCGAGCTCTTCACCGGCGCCGTCCTCGGCAGCATCCCGCAGGATCTGAAGTACCGCGGAGAAGACAGCCTCCTCGTCATCGGGGATCGCAATAAGATCCGCGAATATGTGACCATGAACCCCGGGACCGTCGGCGGAGGCGGCAAGACCATCGTCGGCTCGGATGGCCTGTTCATGGCCTACTCCCACGTGGCCCACGACTGCGTGATCGGAAATCACATCATCATGGCCAACAGCGTGGCCCTCGCCGGCCACATTACGATCGCCGATCGCGCGATCATCGGCGGCTTGGTGGGGGTGCATCAATTCGTGCGCATCGGCACGCTCGCCTTCGTCGGGGGCTGCTCGCGCGTGGCCCAAGACATCCCGCCGTTCTCGACATGTGTCGGCTATCCCGCGAAGGTGTATGGGCTCAATAGCGAAGGGTTGCGGCGCGCCGGGATCTCCGAGGACGTCAAGCCGAAGCTGCACCATGCGTTCCGCATTCTGTTTCACTCGAAACTGTCCATGAGCCACGCCGTCGCGAAGCTTGCCAGCGAATCGACGACGTGTCCCGAAGTGCAGCAGTTGCTTACCTTCGTGCGGGAATCCAAGCGCGGCGTCTGCCGCGCCTAACTCTCCTGCGCCATCCATGAGCGCGCGCATCGCCATCATCGCCGGAGCCGGCCGCTTTCCCTTCCATGTGGCGCAAGAAGCCAAACGGCAGGGCACCTCGGTTACGGCGTTTGGCATTCGAGGATGGGCGGATGCGTCGCTTGCGAGCGAAGTCGATACGTACGAAGAGATCGCCGTCGGCCAGCTTGGCCGGTTGATCGAGCGGCTGAAGTCGTGCGGCGCGCGCGAAGCGATCATGGCGGGGAAGGTGACCAAAGAAGTCCTCTTCGATCAGCGCACGTCGTTTGATGCCGAGGCGTTGGGCCTGTTGCAGCACGTGAACGATTTCTCCGTCGCCAGCGTCTTGGGCGCCATCGGCAAGCGCCTGGCAACCGAAGGCATCACGCTGTTGGATTCCTCGACGTACCTGAAGGCCAACCTCTGCCCGGAGGGCGTGCTCAGCGCACGAGCGCCCAGCGCCGTCGAACAGGAAGACATCCGCATCGGCACGCAGGCGGCACGGATGCTCGCGACGTTGGACATCGGACAGACCGTGGTGGTCAAAGGCCGCGTGGTGGTGGCGCTTGAGGCGCTGGAAGGCACCGATGCCGCGATTCGTCGCGCGCATACCTTGGCCGGCGAGGGGCTCGTGGTCGTGAAGATGGCGGCCCCCAACCAGGATCGTCGTTTTGACTTGCCCCTCATCGGGCCAGCGACGATCGCCACACTGCGCGACTCCGGCGTGTCCTGTCTTGCGGTCGAGGCCGGCACGACCGTTCTGCTGGATCGAGAAGCGCTCGTGACCGCCGCCAACGCTTCGCACATGTGCCTTGTGGGGATACTCCCCACCCCTACCTAAACGATAACCCGTCACGTTTCAGAGTGTACGGATGGTATGGCATTTCGTACACTGGACGCGATGACACCTTCCCGATGATTCCTCTGCGAGACACGATTCCATCCCGTCGGACCGCCTGGATCACGCGCATCCTCCTCGTGCTGAATGTGCTCGCGTTTGCCGTTGAGCTGCGGCAAGGCCGGCGCATCGAATCGTTCCTCTATCAGTTCGGTGTCGTGCCCGCCCACTGGACGGTCAGCAGCCTCAGCGATCTGCTCGACTGGCCACAGCTGTTCTTAACCCTCGTCACCTCGCAATTTCTCCACGGCAGCTTCTCCCACCTTGGGGCGAACATGCTCTATCTCTGGATCTTCGCGGACAATGTCGAAGATCGGCTGGGGCACGTCCGGTTTCTGTTGCTGTACCTCGTCAGCGGGATCGCGGCAGCGGTCACCCAGCTGCTCTTGATCCCGCGTGCGGCGGTGCCGATGATCGGCGCCAGCGGGGCCATCGCGGGCATCCTCGGGGCGTACGTGCTCCTGTTTCCCACGGCGAGGATCATGACACTCGTGCCGCTGATCTTTGTGTGGAAGACCATCGAAGTGCCGGCGGTATTATTTCTCGGCTTCTGGTTTCTGCTGCAATGGATCCAGGGACTGGTCACCATTGGACAAGTTGCGGCCACCGGCGGAGTCGCGGTCTGGGCCCATATCGGCGGATTCGTCTGCGGCATGATCGGCATCGCGTGGATGCGTCCGCGTCGACGCTGGTAAATCGGTCGAGGCTGGGGGTGGATGGGGTGGCGGGGCCTGCCGCTGCGCCACCCTGCGTCCGTCCTCGTCGCCGGGCGGCCGTACAGCCACGCAACCCCATCTGAACGGCACACTAGCATCTCCATGAACCCCTCCCGCCTCTTAGAGCAAGACAAGTCCTCTTACCCAACGCTCGAGGCACCGTGTCCATATTTCGGAGCGTGCGGCGGATGCGCGCTGCAGGATCTGGCCTACGAGCATCAACTCGCCTTGAAGCGCACGCGAGTGGCCCGTGCACTTGCGACCCTCCCTAGTATGCCCTCCTTCGAGTTGATCGGCTTAGAGGATCCGTGGCGCTATCGCAATAAGGCGGAGCTGACGTTTGGGGAATCGAATGGGCGTCTCACGCTTGGGTTTCACGCCGCGCGTTCGTTCTGGCGCGTCGTCGATCTGCCGGATTGTTTGCTCTTGCCTCGTTTGGCGGTCGAGATCGTCAACGGCGTCAGAGAACTTGCGCAGGCCACCGGACTGCCGGTCTACCACACGCGGACTCATCAAGGATTTTTTCGATCGCTCATCATCCGCAGCGGCTCGGTGACCGGCCAGGTCATGGCGTGCCTGGTGACGAGTCCGGGATCTCGTGAGGTGATGAGTCGTCTCGCCCAAGACCTGCGAGCGCGTCACCCGAACCTCACCAGCGTCTATTGGGGCATCACGACGCGCCTGGCGGACGTGGCCGTGCCTGAAGAGCTCGTCCATCTGGAGGGGGCCGCGCATCTCGATGATCAGCTCGGGCCGTTTCGGCTGCGCCTGCATCCGCTGAGTTTTCTTCAGCCGAACAGTCGACAAGCGGATCGGATGTACACGTATCTATGTGACTCCATCCGCGAGTTGCCGCGCGGTATCGCGTGGGATCTGTATTGTGGGGTGGGAGTGGTCGGGTTCTATCTGGCGAAGCACGTCGGGCGCGTGTACGGCATCGACGTGGAGCCGCATCACGTGGAGCTGGCCGGCGCTAACGCCGCGCTCAATGGGCTCGGCAACATGGAGTTTCGTGTCGGGCGGGTGGAGACGCTGCTCCTCGATCGGCGCTCGTGGTTGGCAGAGGCGAAGCCGGATCTCGTGGTCGTCGATCCGCCACGGGCAGGCTTGCATCCGCATGCGCTTTCGGCGCTGCTGGCGGCTCGGCCGATGACGATCGCGTACATCGCCTGCAACGTCCAATCCCTGGCGCGAGACCTGCGCGTGTTGCTCGCGAGCTTTCCTCGTTATCAGGTCCGCGCGCTGCGAGCCTTCGATATGTTCCCGCACACGAATCACGCGGAAACCGTTGCGCTACTGACTCGTCGTGGCTAGTTCCGTCAGCCTTGATGTGATGGATCAGTGTGGCAGGGCCTGCCGCTTCGCCACCCTGCGTCCGTCCTCGTCGCCGGGCGGCTGTACAGCCGCCGCCTGCGGCGACCGGCAACTCCGGGCGGACGCAGGGGACCTGGCTGCGCGTCACCCGCCACACTGACCATGCCCCATCACGCAACTCCATCTGGACGGAACACTAGGCGGGACCAAAGAGGTGGGGAGGAAAGATTACCGACGAGCGGGCGGAATGGTCAGCGCGCGCAGGAACGCGCGATGGATGTGCTTGTTGGACGCCACGAGCTGCCCTTCATCGAGGACTGCGGGAGCTCCCGCCAAATTGGTGACGCGGCCACCCGCTTCCTCAACGAGCAACATCCCCGCAGCGATATCCCACGGCCAGAGGTCTCGCTCATAAAATCCCTCCAGCCGCCCGCAGGCGACCGCCGCCAGACTGATCACGGTCGAGCCCATGCGCCGCACGCCGTGCGAGCTGCGTTGCAGCGTCTGAAACCATCGCAGGTATGGTTGCGTCTGCTTCAGGAATTTCGAGGAGAATCCCGTGGAGACGAGGCTCTGCCCCAACGCACGCGTGGGGGAGACATGAATGCGCCGGCCGTTTAACCACGCGCCGCCGCCTTTGGTCGCCACAAACAGTTCGCGGCGCAACGGATCGTAAATGACGCCGACGAGCATCCGGCCATTGCCTTCCAGTCCGATCGACACGCCAAAGAAGGGAAAGCCGTGGACGAAGTTGTTCGTCCCATCTAAGGGATCGACAATCCATCGGTAGGGCGTCTTCGAGCGGCGCTCGCCTCGTTCCTCACCAAAAAAGCCAAACGCGGGATACATGCGGCGCAGATGACGGTCAATCAGCTGCTCGGAGGCGCGGTCGATTTCCGTGACCAGATCGATCGCGCTGCGCTTGGTTTCGACGCTCTTCGGGCGGCCGACATGCTTGGCCAAGAGCGCTCCGGCAGCGACGGCGGCTTGCGACGCGACGCGCGCGTAGGCGTCTAACGATTGGCGTGACATGAGCCGCATTATAACAGAGTTGGTCTCATAAATCCCCGCGGCCGAGGGGATTTATGAGACCAGCTCAAAATATGGTTGTGTTAGGCGCAGCATCTATGGTATGCGTATAGAGCCCGTCCCTAAACCTCGCGCGAACCGCGTTGCGA
>JACQHR010000026.1 GCA_016198905.1 Candidatus Omnitrophota bacterium
GCGTCTTCGTTGGACTGCAGGTTCGGCGCAAATCCGCCTTCATCGCCGACCGCCGTGGTCTGCTTGCGCGTCTTCAGGAGCTTCTTGAGGGCGGCGAACACCTCAGCGCCCATCCGCAGCGCCTCGGAGAACCGCGAAGCGCCGATGGGCATGATCATGAATTCCTGGATATCGAGCGTATTGTCCGCGTGCGCGCCGCCGTTGACGATGTTCATCAGCGGAATCGGCAGCACGCGCGCCCGCGCCCCCCCAAGCGACCGATACAGCGGCAGACGGCGGCTGGCTGCCACCGCCTTGGCCGCAGCCAGCGAGACGCCGAGGATCGCGTTCGCCCCGAGGCGCGATTTGTTCGCCGTGTCGTCCAGCTCGCACAACCGGGCGTCGAGCCGGGACTGATTGCCGGCGTCGAATCTCCGCAGCGCGCGCGCGATCGGCCCCTGCACGTTGGCGATCGCCTTCCGCACCCCTTTGCCGCCGTAGCGTGCGGCCCCGTCGCGCAGCTCAAGCGCTTCGTGGGTGCCGGTGGAGGCCCCGGAGGGCACCGCGGCGCGTCCCAGGGATCCGTCGGCCAGCACCACGTCCACTTCCACGGTCGGCTGCCCGCGCGAATCCAACACTTCACGGGCATGGAGCGTTCGAATGCGCTTTGTCATGGGGTGATTATACCAAAATATTGGTTTAACCCGCAAACTCGTAAACCCGCTAACCGGCGAACGCAAGTACACACTCAATTCTGACATCGTTAAGTCTTTATCAAAGTTTAAGCAATTCTCAATTTTCTCGGCGCGTTGACACCATTCTCTCGACGTGATATAGTCTCTACTGCTATGAAACGCGTTGGAAGTTTCTCCGACCGATTCAAGCTGTTCTTCGAGCTCCACTGGATCAAGATCACGATTATCCTCATCGTGCTCGCCTCGATCCTCTGGCCGGTCTTCGCCATCGGCCGGCTCGACTCCTACCAGCGCGACTACATCATGGCCTTCACCTCGCTGACCCCGATGCAGTCGATTCTGGCCGCGGTCGCCTTCGTGTTCCTCTACTCGTATTTTCTCTTCGGCGGCCGAGGGTTCGGCAGCCTCTCGAACCTCTCGGGCGATTCGGTCAAAGCGGGGGCCACCCGCGTGCGGTGGGATGACGTCATCGGGATGCAGGAGTCCAAACGCGAGGCGTGGGAAGTGGTGCAGCTCCTCAAAGATCACAGCCGCCTGCGGCAGATCGGCGGCAAGGTCCTGCGCGGCATCCTGCTCATGGGACCGCCGGGCTGCGGGAAAACGTACCTGGCCAAAGCGATCGCGACCGAGGCGGGGCTGCCGTTTATCGCCGTCTCCGGCTCGGAATTCAACGTCATCTTCATGGGCACCGGCGGGGCCAGGGTCCGGTCGCTCTTTAAGCGGGCCCGCATCCAGGCGCGCATCCACGGCGGCTGCATCATCTTCGTCGACGAGGTCGACGGGATGGGCCGCTCCCGCTCCATGGACATCGGCTTCGGCGCGCAGACCGACTACAACAACACCGTCAACCAGCTCCTCGTCGAGATGGACGGCCTCCAAACGCAGCAGTCGAACATCGTCGTCATCGCCGCCATGAACCAGGCCGAAAGCGTCCTCGATGAGGCGCTGCTGCGTCCTGGGCGGTTTGACCGCAAGATCTATGTGGACCGGCCCGGCCTGGCCGACCGCGAGGCGCTGTTCAAGTTCTACCTCGGCAAGATCAAGGCGGACCCGGCGATCGATGTGGCCAGGCTGGCGCGACGCACCGTCTGGAAATCGCCGGCCGACATCGAGAACATCGTCAAGGAAGGCGCGCTGCTGGCGACCCGCGACACGCATGAGCAGGTCACCTTCAAGGACCTCTCGGAAGCGCTGGAGCGCATCGAGCTGGGGTTCCGCCAGCACAAGAACATCACGCTCGCGGAGCGGCAGGCGACCGCCTACCA
>JACQHR010000028.1 GCA_016198905.1 Candidatus Omnitrophota bacterium
CATCCAGACGGCGTTGAAGAACGCCGGATACTACTCGGGGAGCATTGATGGCAAGATCGGCTCACAGACCAAGCAGGCGATCAAGGAGTTCCAACGGACCCACGGGCTCTCTGCCGATGGCAAGGTCGGGCCGAAAACATGGACGCCGCTTGCGCAATATTTGTCAACTGAGTGAGTGCATTTGGTGGGGAGGGAGAGGCGGTTACACGAAACAAACGGATTGTGCCAGGCGCGTTAGGATTCCTCGAGGGCGTGGGGTACGGGGTGATTGATACGAATGGCGGCGTCCAGCTGTTGTAGGCTGAGGACGCCAGGGAGGTGGGCAATGCAAGTTGGTGGTCTGCTGACGTTGGTAATGGGGACGGTTCTCATCAGCGGATGCGCAGGTCCGCGTTATGCCCGGGAGATCACCCGGCTCCAGGCCGATGTCGGGCTCCTCGACCAGCGAGTGAATCAGCTGGAGCGGACAAGTTTCCGCACACCTCAATCAAGCTGGCCAGGCGAGTCCTGGAGGCAGCCGTCAGCCCCAGCAGCCCGAATACCGGTGCCAGCCCAACCCTCCACGAGAGACATCCAGCGGGCGCTCAGGAATGCAGGGTTCGATCCAGGGCCGATTGATGGCAAGCTCGGTTCCCTGACCCGCCAGGCCATCCGGGAGTTCCAGGGCGTCAACGAGCTGCAAGTGGATGGCATTGCCGGCAGGCGGACGTGGGCCAAATTGGCCCCGTACTTGCCGGGTAAGTAAGCGGCAGAATCGGAAGGTTCAGCACTGGGTAACTGGTGATGGAAGCTGGGCCTGATGATGACTCACCTCCCTCGTGTGGTTCCTCCTCAGCAGGGAACATCCCAAGGCGCCAGGAAATCTCGCCGTGCTTTCTGGGTATGGTGTACCCTCGCCGTTGCCTTAGTGCTGGGTGGGGCATGGGCTGTATGGCACCACGTTCGTGATCAGTTCCTCGTTCCACGCCTGGGAACGTATCTGGCCTACCAGGTTGAGCGACGCACTGGATGGCGTCTCACCTACCAGTCAATCGCCAGCAATCTCTTCACAAAGATCTCGTTTGCCGAGATTCGCCTTGAGCCCATTCACCCGGTCATTCAGCAGGGAGCGACCTCCGCTCCTTTGGTCTTGGCTGCTGATCGACTGCGCGCCCGGTACTCTCCATTGAGTCTCATGCAGAGGCGTATCCAGCGGTTGGATATCCAGCGGCCTCGCTTAATCCTCGGAGCAACCGAGATCGCCCTGGAAACCGCCCACATCGGAGACATGTTGGAGCTGCGATGTCCGGTGCAGCGAGTTGGCTTGGATGAGCTGATGGGCTGGTTGAATGTGCCGAGCGAGGTCATGGTGGATGGGCCGATTGAACTGGAGGGGCGATGGTCCTTCAGAGGATTTCGATCACACCAACTCCGACTCAGCGCACGCGGAGAGGGCTTGCGAGTCCGTTGGGATCCCCACCTGAATGCTCATGCCAACCTGGCGCTCACGCTCACCGAGCCGCTCGCCTCACCGACCCTCAACGGTGTCCTCGATGTGACCAGCGCTGCCTGGTCAGGAACCGGCGTGCACCCTGTTGGAACCGCCTTGGGCAAGGACGAGCCGATTGTGCTGCGATGGGCTGATCGGTTCCCAGGCACGATCCAACTCCATCTCAACGGCGCAAATCTGCGCGTGCAAACCGACCAGCTTCACGCTCAGCTTCAGGCCGCCCTGAAGCTCCAGAAGGACAGCGGACAACCCACACGCCTGGTGGGAACCCTGCAGGCATCGGACGGGACCTACACCGTCAAGGGGCTGGAGTTTCGCATCGTCAACGGGACGATCCGATTCGCAGAGCGTCCCGAGGCCTCGCCTGAGCTCAACGCCGTCTTGGAGACCCGCGCCAAGCGATACCACATCCGCGTGGCGGTATCAGGCACCCTGGCCGAGTCCCAGATGCGTGTCAGCTCCCGGCCGGAGCTGCCCCGCGAGGACATCCTGGCGCTGTTGGCATTTGGCAGGCCTGTCGCGGCGTTGACGCACGAGGAGCGTCGGACGCTCAGCGGACGCGATGAGGCGGCTCAGGCCTTGGACCTCCTCTTGTTGGGGCGGGCAGAGCTCTTGGCGGCGCGATGGCTCGGCTTGGATGAGATCAACGTGAACGTTGCGCCAAGCGCCACAACCTCAATGCAAGCAGGAGGCTCGCCCATCGAATCGGTCGAGGTGGGCAAGTACGTCATCCCTGAGCGCCTGTTCGGCTCGTATAAGCTGGAGCCCCCGCAAGCCCTCACGGAGATGCCCAGGCACACCGTCAGTGCAGCACTACACCTGACCGAAAACCTATCATTGGAAGGAGCAGTCACGGCGAAGGTTCAGGAGGCTCAAGAGCCAACTGCTGACTCAATCGACGCTCCGCAACAACGTCTCCAGGCAGAAGAAGCGTTTA
>JACQHR010000029.1 GCA_016198905.1 Candidatus Omnitrophota bacterium
CCTCGCCCAGCGACTATCGCGCTGGCTCTGCGGGCGGCCGTAGGGGCCCTGGTTCCGCGTCACCCGCTTCCATGAAAGAGTGTTGGAGTGAATTCGAGGCTTAACACTCTAGACTCAAGGGAAAAGCAGTTTCCTTCAACTTCCAGCTTCCAGCTTCCAGTTTCAGTCGATCCCACCAATTGGTTCTATTACGTCGTGAAGCTCATCCTCTGGGTGATCTTCCGCGTCGGGCATGACTTGAAAGTGACCGGCCAGGAGCACGTGCCCAAGACCGGCCCGTTCATCATCGCGGCGAATCACGTGAGCTTCCTCGATCCGCCGATGGTGGGGGTGGCGTGTCCGCGTCGGGTGGTCTTCATGGCGCGCCGAGATCTGTTTCGCCATTGGCTGCTCGGCGCATTCCTGCGCAGCGTCAAGGTGATTCCCCTGGCTCGTGGGGAGGCGGATGTCCATGCGGTGCGCACGGCGCTGCAGAGTCTGCGTCGCGGCGACATCATCGGGATTTTTCCCGAAGGCGGCCGGCAGTTGTCAGGAACGCTCGGTACGGCCAAGCGGGGGGTCGGGCTGCTGGCGACGATGGCGCGCGTGCCCATTGTGCCAGCGTATCTGACCGGGACATTTCAAGCGCTGCCGCCTCATGCGACACGGCTGCATCGGTCGAAAATTCGGGTTGCGTTCGGGCCGGCCATTTCGTATACTACCTCATCGTTTGTACCTCCTGATCCAGCGACGACCAGGCTGGTCGCGGAGCAGGAACGGTCCACGGGATCGCGCCAGCGTCAGCAACAGCTTGCCGATGCCGTTACCCAGCAGTGGCGCCTCCTAGCGCAGCGCTGCGTGGATGAAGGCGTGTCCTAAGTCCTCGGCAGAGTCCTAAGACGCTCATCCGGTCGTTCACCGCGTAGGGATCCGCGTGGCATGGCACACAGAGAGGATCAGTCGCAACCTATGGCACCAACCGCAGAAGTCGCTTCCACCCTATCAGATTTGTACGCGCAGAGTTTGCGCGTCATCACCGAAGGCCAGATCGTCAAAGGCCGCGTGATCGCACTGACCCCGCAAGACGTCCTCGTCGATATCGGCTTTAAATCCGAAGGCTCCATCGACCGCATGGAGTTCAGCGATCTCCAGGGTCTCGCCGTGGGTGACGAGGTCGAAGTCTACGTCGAGAACATCGAGGATGAGCAGGGCATGGTCATCCTCTCCAAGCACAAGGCCGACCGCCAGAAGGGCTGGGATCGGATCGTCAACAACTTCAAGGAAGGCGACATCATCGATGGGCGCGCGGTGCGGAAGGTGAAAGGCGGGCTCATGGTGGACATCGGCATCGAGGCGTTCATGCCGGCCTCGCTCGCGTCCTTCAAGGGCTACGCGAACCTGGATGCGCTGATCAACCAGCCGCTGAAGTTCATCATCCTCAAGATCAGCCGCGCGCGCAAGAACATCGTCGTGTCCCACCGCGACTACCTCCTGCGCGAGAAGGATCAAATCCGCAAGACGCTCATCGAGTCGTTGACGGTGGCCGAGCGGCGCAGCGGGACGGTCAAGAACCTCACCGACTTCGGCGCCTTCATCGACCTAGGCGGCATCGACGGATTGCTCCACATCGGGGACATTTCCTGGGGCCGCATCGGCCATCCCTCGGATGTGCTTACGGTGGGCCAGCAGCTCGACGTGGTCGTTCTCTCCGTCGACCGGCAGTCGAACAAAGTCTCTCTTGGGTTGAAGCAACTCCTCCCCAGTCCCTGGCAGCATGCGGACGAGAAGTACCCAGTCGGCAACAAGATCAAGGGCAAGGTCGTCAACCTCGTGCCGTATGGTGCCTTCGTGGAAGTTGAGCCCGGCATCGAAGGGCTCGTGCACATCTCGGAGTTGTCGTGGTCGAAGCGCATCGCGCATCCCTCCGAATTGCTGCAGGTCGGACAAGAGATCGAGGCGGTGGTGCTTGCGGTTGACGCGAAGAACCAGCGGCTCTCGCTTGGGATGCGGCAGGCGACCGGCGATCCGTGGCAAGCGGCGACCGAGAAGTACAAGCTCGGCGCCAAGGTGCTGGGCCGTGTGCGCCAGCTGACCGATTACGGGGCGTTCATTGAATTGGAAGACGGGCTCGAAGGCATGTTGCACAACGCGGATATCTCCTGGACCCGCAAGATCAATCACCCCTCCGAGGTCCTCAAGAAGGGCAAGATGGTCGACGTGGTGATCCTCACGTGCGAGCCGGAGAACCACCGCATCACGCTGGGGATGAAGCAGCTCATGGTCGATCCGTGGGCGCAGCTCGTCCAGCAGTTCTCGCTCGGCGCCATCGTCGAGGGGACAGTGACCAAGGTCGCGGGCTTCGGGCTCTTCGTGGAGATCGCCAAGGACGTCGAGGGGCTCATGCACCTCTCCGAGCTTGAGCTGGGCGCCAACGAGAAGCTCGATGACCGCTACAAGGTCGGCTCGAAGCTCCGCGCGCAAGTGATCAAGCTCGATGAAGTGGAGCGCAAGATCGGGCTGAGCAATAAGAATCTGCCGGCTGATGCGACTCCGGCAGGCTCCTAAGCGTTCGTCATCTGTGAGTTACGTGAACGGGGCGTCCGAATCATTCGGGCGCCCCGCGCGTTTCTGATGCTCCCATCCATTGACGATCAACTTGCGGTGATTCGACGGGGGGCGGTCGAAGTCATCAGCGAGGAGGATCTGCGCAAGAAGCTCCAGCAGCAGCGTCCCCTCATCATCAAAGCCGGCTTTGATCCCACCGCGCCCGACCTCCACCTTGGCCACACCGTCCTGCTGCGCAAGCTGCGCCAGTTCCAGGATCTGGGCCACAAAGTTGTGTTTCTCATCGGCGATGCCACCGCCCTTGTCGGCGACCCCTCCGGCCAATCCAAGACCCGCCGGCGCATGGCGCCTGAAGAAGTCGACGCAAACGCGAAGACCTACATCGATCAGGTGCGCAAAATCTTGATGGTCGATGATGCCGCGCGCTTCCGCATGGTCAGGAACAGCCATTGGTTTGTCACGAGCGGCGTGGGGGAGATTCCATTCACCTTTAGCGATCTGGTCGACCTGACCTCGCGCTACACCGTGGCGCGCCTCATCGAGCGCGACGACTTCCAGAGGCGCATGAAGGCGGGGCAGGAGGTCAGCATGCTCGAGCTGTTCTACCCGCTCATGCAGGGCTATGACTCCGTGAAGATCGCCGAGCAGCACGGGGGCCATTGCGATGTCGAGCTCGGGGGGACGGATCAGAAATTCAACCTGCTTGTCGGGCGCGACCTGCAGCGCGCCTACGGCCAGGAGCCGCAGGTGGTGCTCACGATGCCGCTGCTGGAAGGCACCGACGGCGTCCAGAAGATGTCCAAGTCGCTCGGCAACCACATCGGGATCAACGACGAGCCGAATGATATGTTCGGCAAGCTGATGTCCATCCCCGATACGCTCATCATCAAGTACTTCACGCTCTTAACGGACGTCAGCGCCTCGCAGATCGCCGCTTTCGAGCAGCAACTGAAGGCCCGAGCGGTCAATCCGCGGGACCTGAAGGCGGATCTGGCGGCCGAGATCGTGAAGATGTATCACGGGGCATCGGCGGCCCAGCGAGCCAAGGATGAGTTCTTCAAGGTCTTTTCCCAGCACGAAGTCCCCAGCGACATCCAAGACATGTCCTCGATGAAATCGGTTGGCGCCAATCCGGACGGCACGATCAGTCTTATTGATATAATTGTCGGAGAGGGGGTTGCAAAGACGAAAAACGAAGCTCGGCGCCTCCTTGAGCAAGGAGCTGTGAAGATTGGTGGCGTGAAAGTTTCCAAGTCTGTGCTTCCGATCAAAGAAGTCATCGGTAAAGTGTTGCAGGTAGGCCCCCGCCACTTCCGGAAGTTCCCTTCAGCTCTCTAGGGTCCGGGATTGGTCACATTTGGCGGGTGACGCGGGGCCGGGTCCCCTTCGCCCGCCCGCAGAACCAGCGCGATAGTCGCTGGGCGAGGACGGACGAAGGGTGGCGCCGCGGCAGGACCCGCCAAGCTGGAGGTCCGCATGGAGCCTGCGGGGATTGACAAACCCGTCGGACTTGCTATACTGCCAACTCATATGCAGCCCCCAGGAACCGGGGGTTGCGGCAAAAGGAGGTGAGTACGGAATGAAGTCCACAGTGCTCAGTATTACGCTCGGAGTCATGCTGGCAGGGGGACTGCCGATGTCGCACGTGTTCGCCGCTGAGGAGAATGCCAAGACCCTTCCCACGCTCTTGATTAAGGGCGAGGTCGTGTCGCTCGACAGCACGGATCCTTCGGCGACCCTCTTGAAGGTGAAAGATCGGTATGGCTTTGAGACCCCGATTTTCCTCACCCCAGAAACGAAAATGACCCAAGGTGATGCGGCCATCCAGGTTACGAGCTTAATCGCCGGCGCATCCGTCCAGGTGGAGTACAATTTTGACGTCAACACGGCCAAGCGTCATGCCGTGTCCGTCAAGTTGGCCGCTCCAGTAGCAGCCGCTCCGGCGGCTGAGGCCGCACCGGCTGCTCCGGCAGCCGGCACACCGGCTCCTGAAGCCACGCCAGCGCCTGCAGTAACTGAAGTAACTGAACCTGCAGCAGCAGCTCCAGCGGAAACACCCGCAGCAGCGCCTGCACAGCAGTAAGCCAGACGAACGTTCGATACTCTCATCGTAATCGTTCGATAGAACACACACGGCGGCCCCTTGCAGGGACCGCCGTGTTCTGTTACGCTGGGCAAAGATGAAACCTTACCTCTCGCGGTACACGCCCTCCACGATTCCACACGCTCGTAAGCCGGTCCGCGGTTCGCTCATCTGGTGGCTTCGCTTTCTCGGGGTTGTGGCGTTTTTTATCATCTTGCTGCAGCTACCCAAGAACCAAGACGTCCATCTCGCCCGCATCGATCTACGCTGGTTGGGCTTGTGCATGCTCCTGGCTATTCTGCAGCTGCTCCTCGACGCATTCGTGTGGCACTGGCTGCTGGTCATGCAGCGCATCCGCCATCCGTACCCGAAGACGCTCGTGGCGTATCTGGCCAGCCAGTATCTGGGCCTGGTCACGCCGGGGCACGTCGGCGAATATCTCGCTGCAGGCTACATTTCGATGGAGACCGGCATCACGTTTGGGTACGCGCTCTCGAGCGTGGTCGTCAAGCGCATCCTGGCGTGGGTGGTCGTGGCAGGCTTCGGGGTGTGGGGGCTGGATCTCTTCGCGCGTCTGCCGCGCCTCGAAGGGATGCAGTGGATGGTGTTGACGACACTGGTCGTGCTGCTGATTTTGGCAGCCGCCATCACGATTTGGATGGTGTCGTTGCGCCGCCTCGCGAAGAAGTGGAAAAAACTCTCGCCGTGGCAGATCGACATGACGGAATTCTGGGCGGGGATGCACAGCTTGCTCTCACTGAGGTTGATCTTTCCCCTCGCCATGGCCGCGCTGGCGTTTGCGCTGCTGTTCGTGCAGCTGGATGCGGTGCTGCACGCGTTGGGGATCACGCTGCCGCTGGGTCAGGTGAGCAAAATCGTGGCCTTCAGCCGCGTGGTCGGCCGTTTGATTCCGCTCTCCGTCGTGGGGTTCGGCTCGAAGGATGCCGCGACGATTGAGATGCTGGCTCAGCACGGTATTGATCCGACGGTAGGGCTGACCGTGACGCTCGTGCTGCTGTTGTGTTCTTACCTCGTGACGCTGTTGCTCAGCGGGCTGTGCTGGTGGATCAAGCCGCTGGTGATTCGTCGCGCTGGGCGATCCAGCTCATAAGGTAGCGGGTCATCGGCATCTGGAGGATCCACGGGTGGTCGGCGGCTTGCATCGTGACCGCGCGCATGCGCAAGCGCACCCCGCGATCGGCGGCTGCAATGCGCAGGATTTCCTCCGCGAGTCCCAGCAGGTGATAGGTGCACAGACTGAGCACCAATGTGCCGCGCGGGGTCAGCACTCCCAGCGCGTTGACGATCAGATGGTGCAGCGCGTGGCGTCCTTTGGACGCGTCGGCCTTCGTCTTCGCCAGTGACGGCGGATCCAACAGCACCCAGTCAAACCGCTGCGTGCCCTTGGCCGTCGCCTCCAGCCAGTAGAACGCATCGCCCGTGACGCACTCCACTCCGTCGCTTACCTGATTCAGTTGCGCGTGGCGTTTGACCATCGCCACGTACGGCTCCTGCTGCTCGACGCACACGACGGACGCTCCGCGGCTCGCCGCGCCGATCCCGAAGGCTCCCGTATTCGCGAAGACATCGGCGACGCGTTCTTTCGGCTGGACCAACGCGCGAACGACGCGTCTGGTATCGCGCTGATCCAGATAGAATCCCGTCTTCTGTCCGTGATATGGGTCGACGATGAAGCGCAACCCGTCTTCTTCGATGGGAATCTCTTCCGGCACGCTCCCATGAAGGAGTTGTGTGAGGGGTGCAAGGCCCTCTTCTTCTCGGAACTCTTTATCGCTGCGCTCCAAGATGCCTTTGGGACGAAGCAGGCGCTGCAGCGTGTCGACGATCATAGGCTTAATGCGTTCGATGCCGGCGGTGCGGCTTTGGAGCACGAGATAGTTCGCATAGCGATCCACGATCAACCCGGGCAAGCCGTCCGCTTCGCTGAAGACGAGCCGCTTGGCGTTCGTGCCAATGATGCCATCCCGTCGATGGATGGCCTGCGAGAGGCGCTCGGTGATCAAGGTGCGATCAAGGGCTGCGCGCCGATCGGTGCTGACGACGCGCGCGGCGATATGAGAACGCGGGCTGTAGAAGGCGTACGCAAGAAAAGTGCCGTGTTGATCGATGAGCTCAACGATTTCCCCATTGGATAGCGATGGGGCAGGGCCGGCGAGCTCGTCCCGGAACACCCAGCAATCAAAATGCTGGACGCGCTTCGCTGCCGACGGAGATACGACTACTTGCGGATGCGCCATGTCCGCTATTGTAACAACAGAATCACAATGCGTGTCGAATTAGACGCGGTCGTCTCTTGTGGTGACTGTTGCGGGTCCTGCCGCTGCGCCACCCCACGTCCGTCCTCGCC
>JACQHR010000030.1 GCA_016198905.1 Candidatus Omnitrophota bacterium
AATCCACACGATGTCCACGAAGTGCCAGTACAGCCCGGCGAGTTCCAGCCGATGCCCCTGATCGGCCCAGGTCTTGGCCGACGCCGTCTTGGTGAACACGATCAGATTGAAGACGATGCCGCCGATGACGTGCAGCGCATGAAACCCGGTGAGCGCAAAGTAGCATGACCAGAAGACGTTCGTGCTCGGCACGATGTGATGGGCGAATTTCGCGGCGTACTCGGTGCCTTTAATGCAGAGAAATCCGGTTCCTAACAGGATGGTCACGAGCAGCCAGCCGCGCGTGGCGGCGATGGCCCCGCGCTGCGACGCCGCCAGTGCTAGCACCATCGTCACGCTGCTGCTGATCAGCACGAGCGTATTCAACGTCCCAATCGGCACGCTCAAATGGCCCTCGGATCCCGGCCACGCCGGATTGCTGATGCGCAGGACGATATACGTGGCGATGAGCGCGGTAAAGAACATGACTTCCGAAGCGAGGAACAGCCACATGCCCAACTTGCCGTTGGGAACACCGGTGGCGGTGGAGCCAACGTACAGCGCAGTATGCGGACGACCGATTGCGTGTGCGTTCGCCATCTCTGGGAATGCGTGGGTTGGGTGGGTAGCGATTGATTACCTGCGCACGTCGCGCGTCGAAGCAAGCAGCCGTTCGACCTGGCTCGAGGAGTACGACGCCACGGGGTGGCCCTGCGCATCTCGCACGACCACGCCGCCATCAGCGCGAGTCTGTGCCGTCAAGAGCACGCGCCCTTGGGCGTCTGAGCCAACGGCCATGCCGTCGCGCTGTTCGACTTGCAGCTCGTCTACCGGCCGGCCATTTCGAAACTGCTGCACCTCGAGCCGTGCATGATCCTGCGTCGGAAGGTAGGTGAGCACCACTTCCTCATCCGCACGCGTGAAGCGCTTGATCTTCATGAATCCTGACGCGCGTGGCGGCGTCACCGGATTGTTCCCGGTCCAAAACTCCAGGGAATTAAAGAGGAGAGCGTCCGCGAGCGAGGTGAATCCGTACACCGGCGCCCACACGAGGAGGAGAAAGAGGAATTCTTGCTCCCATTTGCTGCCGGCGTGGCCATTCCAGGCATGGAGCCGTCTGGTGAGATGAAATGGGCCGTAGCATCCGCTCACCCCAAGCATCAGGGCAAGCAGCGCGATGCTGAAACGTGCTGGGCGGCGTGTGATCATTGCGGAAGGTAGATTAGCATACGAGGCTAGCCCTTGACCAGCCCCTCGACTTCGAGGGTGATTTCCACCTCTTCTCCGACTAAGAGCTGGCCCGTTTCCAAGATTTCATTCCACGCCAATCCGAAATCCTTGCGGTTGATGGTCGTCGTCGCGCTAAACCCGGCCCGCGTATTGCCCCACGGGTCATTGCCTTCCCCGTGCACCTCGAAGTTCAGCGTCACCGGCTTTTCAACGCCGTGAATACTGAGGATCCCGTTGAGCTTGCCGCCGGTCGCTATCGCATCGGTGACGCCCGTGCTGTGAAACGTGATCGTCGGAAACTTCTCCACATCGAAGAAATCCTTGGAGCGCAAATGGTTGTCGCGTTTCTCGACGTGGGTATCGATGCTGGCGGCTTGAATGGTCGCGTGCGCCCTCCACTGCTCGGGATGTCCCGGCACGTAGTCGACCGCGCCCTCGAACGTCTTGAAGGAGCCTTGGACTTTGGAGAACAGATGACGAATCTTAAAGCCGACGGTCGTGTGATCTTGGTCGATCGTGTAGGTTGTCGCCCAGGCAGGCGAGCTGACACAGACCATCCCAATGAGTGCTGCGCTGATCCACTGGCGTCGCATCACGAAGCCTCCTTTACCGTTGTGCTTGACGTGTCGCCCCGCGCTTCCTGTCTTCATGTGGCACTGCTGCATTCTCTCGTTCCCCGAGGAGGTTGTCAACCCCCCCTCGCCGGTGGGTCGCAGTCAAGTGTGGCGGGTCCTGCCGTGGCGCCACCCCACTCGTCCTCGCCGCGCCGGACTATCGCCGTCGTCGGCTGCGG
>JACQHR010000031.1 GCA_016198905.1 Candidatus Omnitrophota bacterium
ATTTCACAAATGCCTGGAAGATTACGGTGATTGCGAAGAACGATGACGGTGATACGACCCTCCCGTCGAGTTCCATCACCGAAATCGCCTTTGGGAATCACATGGCACTCATCGATCCACGGGCCGCACGGCGGTGCGATTGTCCAAAAATCACCTCACGTCCCGATGCAACCTGTCCCCTCGGAACTCGGTACCGAGATTTCCTGGTACCGAGATTTCCAGTGCTGGCTGAGGGGTTGCAGGTGGTGTTGGCAACGAAGCGTGACGGCAGTTGGTAAACAAGCAGGACGGGGAGGGGCTATGCGTATCATAGCGGGTGTGCTGATGGTGCTGGTTTCGAGCATCGGCTTGTGTCCTTCAGGGTGGGCAGATGAAGGCTATTGCGGACAACTGAAAGCGAAGGGCCTCGCGGGGAAACAGGTGGTTGTCTATCCTGTGGATGAAAAAGAGGCGAACCTGACATTTGGCCGCGTCGTCGAAGTTGACCAGCATCTGCTCGTTTTGGATGCGGTGCGAATGGAGAACAAAATGTATGACCCGAACCTCGCCTATGGAAATCATGGAAATAACGGCCAGCCTGACCGCACGCGTGCCTACATCAACTGCAAGCACATTTTCTCGATTGCAGTAATTGAAGAGAGTCAGGAAGGGAAACAAGAAGCCACAAAAGAAAACAGGTGACGACGGTGACCTATGGCTGATGAACAAGCGTGACTTTGTCTGTAGAGTAGCATGCTGATCCATAGCGGGTTATGAACAAATCCATCTTTCTTCAGATCTACGGTTGCCAATTAGATGGCGGTGATTTCACGGAGCAATCTGTGGAATCAGCTTTAGTGGTGCGGACAACCAGAGAATCTGTGTAATCACGTAGATACCAACGATGATTGATCGACGAGCCAGAGCTTCAGTGAAGAGCTTGACCACGTACCAGCCGGGAAAACCGATTGAAGACGTGAAGCGGCAGTTCAAGCTCACCTCCGTCATCAAGCTGGCCTCGAATGAGAATGCGCTGGGCCCATCGCCCAAAGCAGTGGCGGCTCTGCGTCGGGCGACGAGCGGCGTGCACCGCTATCCCGATGCGACGTGCCGCGAGCTGCGCGGGCGGCTGGCGAAGAAGCTGCGTGTCGATCCCGCATCGCTGATTTTCGGCAACGGCTCGGATGAGCTCATCGTGCTGGCGTTGCGCGCGTTCGTCGATCCCGGCGATGAAGTGGTGGTGGCCGCACCGACTTTTCTCATCTATGAGCTGCAGGCTAGGGCGTGCGGTGCCTCAGTCGTCGTCGTGCCGTTAAAGGAGTACCGCTACGATCTGCGGGCCATGAAGACTGTGGTGACGCCGCACACGAAGCTGGTCTTCATCGCGAATCCGGATAATCCCACCGGGACGTACGTGACCAAGAAAGAGTTCAGCGCCTTCTTGCGGGATTTGCCCAGCGACGTCATCGTGTTCATGGATGAAGCGTATTATGAATTCGTCGAGGCCGGGGATTATCCACAGACGCTGCCGCAGGTGCGCGACCGCTCGCTCATCGTGACGCGAACGTTTTCCAAGGCGTATGGGCTGGCCGGGCTGCGCGTCGGCTACGGCATCGCGCAACCGCCGATGATCGCGGCGATGGAAGCCGTGCGCGAGCCGTTTAATGTGAATAGCCTGGCGCAAGTGGCGGCGACGGCGGCGCTGGAGGATACGCAATTCCTCAGCCGCACGCTGCGGACAATTCGAGAAGGACGGCGCTATCTGACGAGCGAGCTCGATGCGCTGCATGTGCGCCACGTGCCGAGCGCGACGAACTTCATCTTGATCGAGTTGGGGCCGGGAGCCGCCGAGATCGCACAGCAGTTGCTTGAGCGCGGCGTGATCGTGCGCGAGATGAGCGGCTGGAAGCTCTCAGGCTGCATCCGGGTGACGATCGGCACCATGACGGAGAATCGTCGGTTCATGCAAGCGCTCAAACAATGTCTGACACAGTAACCAGTCAGGGGCACGGGGCGTGCCTGCCCCGGCACTCGTTGCCGGCGGGCCGGAGGGGCGTGGGGCGCGGGAAAACCGGTTTTTCCCGCCCCTTGTCTCTCGCCCCCTGCCCCCTCTTTTACGGAGGGAGGATCTTCTGATGATCATCGTGTTAAAACCTGATGTGACGAAGAAGCAGTTCGATCACGTGCTCGAGCGCATCAAGGCGCTGGGTCTTAAGCCGATGGTGTCGAAAGGCACCGAGCGCACCATCATCGGTGTGATCGGGCCGGAAGACGCGCTGCGCGTGCAGCCGCTGGAAGTCATCCCCGGCGTCGAGAAAGTGATGGCGGTGCTCAAGCCCTACAAGCTCGTCTCGCGGGAGTTCAAGCCGCAGAGCAGTGTTATCGACGTCGGCGGAGTCAAGGTCGGCGGCAAAGAGCTCGTCGTCATGGCCGGGCCGTGCTCCGTCGAGAATCGCCAGATGCTCTTTGATGTGGCCAAAGCCGTGAAGCAGGCGGGTGCCCAAGTGCTGCGAGGCGGCGCGTTCAAGCCGCGGACCTCTCCGTACTCGTTCCAAGGGCTCGGGGAAGAGGGATTGAAACTCTTGCGCGAGGTGAGCAAGGAGTTCGGCATGCCGGTGGTGACCGAGCTGATGGACGCGCGCGATTTGCCGCTGCTGGAGAAGTACGCCGACATCGTCCAGATCGGGGCGCGCAATATGCAGAACTTCGAGCTGCTCAAGGAAGTGGGCCTGACGCAGAAGGCGGTGCTGCTCAAGCGCGGGCTCTCAGCGACGATCACCGAATTCTTACTCGCGGCGGAGTACATCCTCAGCCAGGGTAACTTCAACGTGATTCTCTGCGAGCGCGGCATCCGCAGCTTCGAGACCCACACGCGTTTCACGCTGGACTTGAACGCCATCCCGGTCATCAAGAAGCTCTCGCATCTGCCGGTGATTGTTGACCCCAGCCACGCCACCGGGGAATGGGAGTACGTCGAGCCGATGGCCAAGGCGGCGGTGGCCTGCGGTGCGGACGGGTTGATGATCGAAGTGCATCCGAATCCTGAAGTCGCCCTCTCCGACGGGCCGCAATCGCTGCTGCCCAAGAAATTCGCCGCGATGATCAAGGAGTTGCGGAAAGTCGCCAAGGCCGTCGGCCGAACCATCTAGCGTGAAACGATCGTAGGGACGTACGGGAACGCACATTGAGGGACAAGGGACATACGAATGAATAGGGGACGAAAGTGTCTGGATCGGTTTCTGTCACCTAGTCCATTACAGATGAGAATGTCCCACGCCATCTTGTCCGTGGCGATGCTCGCAACCCAGTACTTTGTTGCAGACACGCCATGGTGCTCGGCGGCTACGCTCCGTCTCAAAAGCGGCGAAACGATTGAGGGCGACATCATCGAGCGAAAAGACGGGTTCGTCACAGTACGAAGGAAGGGCGGATTAGAGTTGCCATACCTCGAGCGCGAAATTGTCCAGGTCGAGGAAGCTGGAACGCCGCGCGGTGCTGAAGAACTGCCGACAGCTGTGGCGCAGCCAGAGTCACAGATCCTCCAACATATTAACGAACAGCACTACAGCCTCAAGCGGCTTGGTGTACAGCGATTTCAGTGCGCAGCCGTATCGGGTGCGTTTGAGAGTGTGCGGTTAGGGCTCCTGAAACAGGATGGACTACAGGACCCCGCCGTGAAATCGCTCAAAGACGTCCAATTCACGACAAGTTGGAAGAATGGCGAGTTCCGCTTCGATGTCATCGGCTACCATCCCTCTGGGGATCAGCACGTCGATGTGAAGCTTCAGGCACTCGTCGAGGACGTCCGCCGTACGGCGCTTGGCTTCTGGTCCGTATGGAAATGGTTTGCGATTGGCCCTATAGTTGAAGACCCGCGTACCCTTCAGATGGTAGAGGCCGATAAGCTCGATGATGAACTCGCGCGGGCAACGTCCTCTGCACCGAACGACGGGATGATGTATGTCGAGAAGGACCAGCACTTCTTACTCGCGGCCACTACGGGTACAGGAGCCAGTGCGCTCCTCATCCGACCGGAGTTTCTGCAGATGAGCGGAGGACTCCTGGTTCGTGGATGGAAGATGAGTCGAGGGGGAGAGGAGATCGTGACAACTATCGAGTACGCCGAGATTCGAGGGGTCCAGATTCCTGAGCGTATTCGCATCGTGCCCTGGTCGCCTTACAAGATGTACGACTTACAACTGACCTCATGCGAGGTTACGCGCGAATAACCCTACGCTGGTAATGGCGATGAAAGCTCGTGGTATTATCTTTGACCGAGTCGCAATCATCCGAGCCGCAATCGCTGCTGCCCAAGAAATTCGCGGCGATGATCAAGGAGTTGCGGAAAGTCGCCAAGGCCGTCGGCCGCTCGTTGTAACACCAGACCACAGACAGCAGACCTCAGACTACAGGAAAACCCGACACTGATGTCTGTTGTCTGAGGTCTGATGTCTGGACTGTGACCATGCCTTTGTGTAATCGAATCACAATCGTTGGATTAGGCTTGATCGGCGGCTCGCTCGGGATGGCGGCAAAGCGGCGCCATCTCGCGCGGCACATCGTCGGCGTCAGCCGCCATGCGGCGACACTGCGACAAGCGAAGGCCCGCGGCGCCATCACGACGGGAACCACCCGTCTCGAGGATGGGGTGCGCGGCGCCGATCTTGTCATCCTCGCCACTCCCGTCGATACAATTGTGCCGTTGGCGAAGCGCGCAGCAGCCTCGATGCGCGCAGGCAGCGTGCTCACCGATGTCGGCAGCACCAAAGGCGCGATTGTCGCCGCGCTTGAGCGGTCGCTGCCTCGCCGCATCAGCGTCGTCGGCGGCCATCCGATTGCCGGATCTGAAGCGTGCGGCTTCGCAGCCGCCAGCCCGGCACTCTTCGACGGGTCAACGTGCATCCTGACCCGCACCACGAGCACCGATCGACACACGCTGCAGCGCGTGAGCCGCTTCTGGAAGTCGCTGGGCGTGCGCGTGATCGTCATGAGCCCGCGCGACCACGATCGCCTGCTCGCGAACACCAGCCACCTGCCGCATCTGCTTGCCTACGCGCTGGCCCAGACACTCGAAGGCGGCTCGACCCGGCCCATGCCCCAAAGTTTCCTCGATATGACCCGCGTGGCCAAAAGCCATCCCGAGCTCTGGGACGACATCTTCCTGAGCAACCGGCCGGCCCTCCTGGCGGCCATCGCGCGGTTTGAGCGCGAGTGGCGACGTCTTCGCACGGCAGTCGCCCAGGGGAATCGCCAGAAGCTGCGTCAGTGTCTCGCCAGCGCCTATGCAAAGCGCCGTGCCATTAAAGACAGCGACGCCTCATGAGAGCGCATTCCAAAACGTCCTCCGCACCGCGGCAGGACCCGCCGACTAAGCGAGCTGGCAGGCAAGACCGTTCCCTCATCGTGACGATCGATGGGCCAGCGGGAGTAGGGAAAAGCACCGTCGCCAAGCTGCTCGCCAAAGCGCTTGGCGTCATGTACCTCGATACCGGAGCGACGTATCGCACGCTGGCGTACGCGGCGGTGAAGGCCAAGCTCAATCCAATCACCGACGCGGCGCGATTAGCCGCGCTGGCGCGCCACCTGCCGTTGGAATTGCGGCCCACACCGGAAGGCGGACTCCGCGTGACCCTCGACGGAGTCGATGTGACCAAGCACATCCGCACCGAAGAAGTCTCCGAAGCGGCCGCGCAGGTTTCTCAGTATCCCGACGTGCGCGAAGCGTTAGTGGAGCTGCAGCGCAAGCTGGCAAACCGCCACGGCGTCGTCGTCGAGGGGCGCGACACCGGCTCGGTGGTCTTCCCGCATGCGACGTACAAGTTTTTCCTCGACGCGGATCCGGTGGTGCGGGCCAAGCGTCGACAGCTCGAGCTGGCACAGCTCTATGGCGTCAAATCGCCGCTGCTCTACATCAAAGAGCAGCTCCATTTTCGCGACAGCCTTGATCGCAGCCGCCGCGTCGGCCCGCTCGTTAAACCGGCCGGTGCGATCAAGATCGATACGTCGCATCTAACGGCGACCGAGGTCGTGCGCACGATGCTGCGGCGCATGCCGCATGCACCACGCAGCTAATTCTTAGAGAGAGATGGTTGAGAAACCCAGTTCTAGAGTCCATCTCAATGCCTTCTCTGAAGCGGGTCCTGCCGCGGCGCCACCCCACGTCCGTCCTCGCCCAGCGACTATCGCGCTGGCTCTGC
>JACQHR010000032.1 GCA_016198905.1 Candidatus Omnitrophota bacterium
CGGCCAGGCGAAACCACATCAGCCGCGCCTGAATGGGCGCGTAACTGCGAATCCTCGGCATCGTGACACCTCCGGCTCCCATGCTCAACCCACCGTACAACTCTAGAGCCAAAAGTGTCACCTATGTCTGTAAACATTCTAAAGGATTTCTTGCCAGTCCTTGACAACGTTTCCTCATATCAGGTAGAGTTTGGTTGTAGTGCACGCTCTTTTCCATCCGTTGGATAGCGACGGCTGAAAAAGGTCAACGGTCCGAAAGGATCGGGCGCAAAGCCAGAGGTCCTCCCCGCCAACGAACGTTGGCGGAAGGATGGCTCAGCTGCCGGCCAGGCTGCCATCGTCCACACGAGAGGTGGCCGTCGTCCCGAGGCGGAGTGCCGAGGGACGAACCGCGCATGCGCCCATCCGGTTTCGGATGGGCATTTTTGTGCCAGAGGACGTGATGACGGACAAACCGAACTTGTCAATTGAAGATGTGGCGCGATGGCTCGGGGTCGATCGCAAGACCGTCTACAGCCTCGCCCGACAAGGCAAGCTGCCGGGGTTCAAGGTCGGCAATCAATGGCGGTTCAATCAGGAGATGTTACGCGCGTGGATTACGGAGAGCGTCACCGCGGAATGGTTCAAAGTTGGTGCGGTTAAGCCGAGCCATGAGGGAGAGCATGGAAAGCCCCAGCATACCGATTGAGCGACCGGTGGCTTAGATGACGACCCCGGCGCAACGAACGCGCATTCTCGTTGTTGAAGATAACCCGGACTTCCTCGAACTGCTGTGCGGACGGTTAGAGAACTGGGGCTACGAAGTGCTCAAGGCGCCTAATGGAGAGGCCAGCCTGCGCATTGCCCAGGCACACCGCCCGGACCTGATCCTCCTCGATGTCCTCATGCCGACGATGAAAGGGTGGGACGTATGCGCCCAACTTAAGGCAGACCCAAACACCGAGCGGATCCCGATCATCTTTCTGACCGCGTTAGGGCTGCCGGAGCACATCAAGGCTGGAAAGAGCCTCGGAGCGGATGACTATCTCGTCAAGCCCTTCAAGCCGGAGGAGCTGCAAGAGCGCATCAACACCTGCCTCTTGCGGCACAAGGATGGATCGATGAACAGTCAAGAGAGGAGGTCTTGATGGAGAGGCCAACGGGCAAGCGAATCTTGGTGGTCGAAGATGAGGCTGATATGGCGGCCCTGTTGAAATCCCGGCTTGAAGTAAGCGGGTACTCCGTCCAGACGGCGAGTACTGGGACAGAAGCCCTGGATGACGCGGCCGCCCAACTGCCCGATTTAGTCGTTTTGGATCTGAGGTTACCGGATATCCATGGGTATGCGGTCTGCCGGCAGCTGCGGCAGATGGCCACCCCGTGGGAGCTGCCCATTCTCATGCTGACCGCCATGGACCAGCCGGTGGATCGCCTGCGAGGCATTGGGTTCGGAGCCGATGTGTACCTCACGAAGCCCTTTAACTCTAACGAGTTTGTGGGGACCGTCAACATGCTGTTAGCGCAGAAGGCGTTGCGGGATGAGGATGCGCTGCTGCCGTAACGAATGACCAAGTTGAGGAAGGCACGCAAGGGTTCGTGACGGCGACGTATAGACGAAGGCGTGGAACGAAAAGGGGGGTGTGAACGTTATGGACAAGCAAAAAACCATCCTAATCGTAGAGGATGAAGTGGCCATGGCCGAGTTGCTTAAAGCCAGATTGGAAACGGCCGGGTTCCATGCGCATGTGGAGACGACCGGCGGTGGAGGGTTGAGTTACGCCGCGGAGCACCGGCCGGATCTCGTCCTCCTGGATCTGCGCCTGCCCGATATTGACGGCTACCGGGTCTGCCGCGAGCTGCGTCGCATCTACCATCCGTGGGACGTTCCCGTGCTCATGCTCACGGCGATGGCGCAACCCATCGATGAACTGCGCGGATTTGCCCACGGTGCCGATGTCTATCTGACCAAGCCGTTTCAAGCTGAGGAGCTGCTAAAAAGCGTCAACTTACTGGTGGGGGTATCCTGATTGCCGGAGCCGTAAGGATAAAAGTAGGTGCGGCTAAGGCGTTTCATATTTTGGCGGCGAAGATGGAAAGGAGGCATCGACCTACACAGGCGCAGCTGTGACGACTAGAAGCAGCAACCGCCTCCATCCACACTAGTTCCCGTTCTGCTCATCTTTCTCCCCGTTCACTTCGCACGACCGAAGACCCTACCGGCGCGCTCCTCACGACATCGAGAAGGTGTAAGATGATCAAGAGCGTATCTTGCTCCGACGCGACACTTTTCTCAGGTCCTCAGCGTCAAATGACAGAAGAGGGAGCCTCTCGTGTCTTGTATGCCGATGGACGAACGCGCAGCGATCAACGAACTCTCGCTCATCCAGCGCATCCTCTCCGGTAATCGGGACGCCTACGCCGAATTGGTGCGAGCCCATCAGGCTCGGACTCTGCGCGTGTGCACCGCTCTGCTGGGCGATGCGATGTCGGCAGAGGACGCGGCGCAGGACACGTTTTTCAAAGCCTACCAGTCGTTGGCCTCCTTTCGCGGACAGTCCGCGTTCAGCACGTGGCTCTATCGAATTGCCGCCAATCATTGCCTTGATCTCTTGCGCAAGCGTCAACGAGAGCGAACGGAATCCTGGGACGCGCTCATTGAAGAGTCTGGTGAGCAGCTTCATGATCTGCTCGTGGCGCCGCCAGATCCGCAAACCGTGGCTGCCAATACTGAGCTGATCCAGCGCGCGCTTGCGCACCTCACTCCGGAGTATCGGCTCATCCTGACCCTTCGAGAAGTTGAAGGGTTAAGCTACCAAGAGCTCGCGATAGCACTTCATTGCTCCCTCGATGCCGTGAAGGCGAGGCTCCGCCGCGCGAGGCAGGACCTCTTGGAGCGCGTGCGACACTTTTTGGGCGCGGGCAGCGTCTAACAAACCGGAGCACAGTGATGGACCACACCGCAATCCACGCACAACTCTTTGCCTTCTACGACGGGGAACTAACCGGGGCCTCGCGACGCGCGGTTGAGGACCACTTGCTGGATTGTGCCGAGTGTCGCGCGCTCATCGCGCAGTGGAAGCATGTCACCGGCGCGTTGTTTCAATCTCCGACGGTGTCGCCATCAGACGTCTTCGTCCAGCGCGTCATGCGGCGGATCATGACGCCACGCCCGCGCGCGTTTCGCCTCTCCCACTGGCTCCTGCAAGGTGGTTGGCTCATTCCGACCGCTGGGCTCGCCGTGATGCTGTTCGTCATGATTAGAGGACCGCTGCAGCAGACTGTGTCCATCGAGAGCTTGTTGCTGTCGGATGGGCACGAGTCGTCGGTCCTCCAGCAGGTTCTAACCGGGGACGGCTCAAGCGACGACGACGTCTTGGGTCTCCTCATGGAGGATGCTTTATGAAACGTGCCTGGAAGCAAATCCTGGTGGCCTTCGTCCTGGGAGGATGTGTGGGAGTGGCTGTGACATGGGGATGCGCGCCACGGATGTTCCATCGCCATGCCGGCAAAGGCCAATTTCAACAACGACTCCTGGATCGATTCAGCTCCAAATTGCAATTAACTCCGGAACAGCGAACGCAAGTCGCCGCCATTCTGGACACGAAGCGGCAGAAGATGGATGCGCTGCGCGCCGAGATTCGGCCGCGCGTTGAAGAGCTTCGCGCCTCGACCAGCGCGGATATTCGCCGACTGCTGACTCCCGATCAACAGCAGCGGTTCGATGTCATGGAAAAAGAGTGGAGCGCGAAGACGAAACGGTTTCACGATCATTGGATGGGAACGCACGGCGCATGATGGCTTTCGCCGCATGGTTTCGCGGGCATACCCGTTGGGTGATCCTGATCCTGCTGTTGGCGGCCAACGGCTGCCTGCGCGTGCGGCTGCCCGAAGCGCATCTCATTCCTGGACGGGCGCAAGAAGGGATGATGTGGCAGCGGGCCGTCCAACTCGCATTGGCGCACCACCCGGATTTGCGTCAGGCGCGTGAGACGCTTTCGGCCAAAGCGCACAATCGCAACCAAGCCCTCGGCACCTTCCTTCCGACCGTTGACGGCACGGTGAGCCGCAAGCGCGCGCGGACGACCACCTCATCGACCAATAATTCGCTTGCGCTTGATCTCGACGTCACGCAGCCTCTCTTTACTGGATTTGAAACGACCGGGGAAGCGCTCAAGGCTTGGCGAGAATGGGAGGCCGCTCGCTGGGCCTATGTCGAAGAGAGTGCCACGGTACGGCAAGCGCTGCGGATAGCGTTTGTGGAGCTGCTCCGCTTGTATCAGCTCCTCGACGTTGACCGCAAGATTGCCGCGCGCAGACACGACAACGCTGAATTACTGCGGCTGCGGTATGAAGCGGGTCGCGAGCACGAAGGGTCATGGCGGCGTGCGCAGGCCATCGCTGAACAAGCGGCGTTCGACGTGCGGCAGAGCGAGCGGCAGATTGAGAGCCAATCGCTCGCCCTCGGGAGACAGCTCGGCGGCTATTTCGCGGTGCCGATGGCGGTCGCCGGAGAGCTGGAGCAGTTGATGCCTCGCGGCCCGGAACCGCCCAGTGACTACGTTGCACTCGCTGAGAAGACCCCTTTCGTCCAGCGCCTCACGAGAAGCGCCGAAGCGCAACAAGCGGCCCTCCTGTCATCGCAAGCCGCATTATGGCCCACCGTCGAGGGTACGTTCAACTATGGCTACTCCGGCACGAGCGCTTCAAATCTCAAAGACGACTCGACGTTAGGCGTCACCGTGTCCGTGCCATTGTTTCACGGCGGTCGCAACGTGCAGAGCGTCTTGGAGTCCAACGCCGAGTACCAGGCGGCGGTCGAAGCCGCGCGCAGCGTGCGTGACCTGCGCATCGCTGAGTTGGGCGAGCGTTGGGCCGCGTTCCGAGACGCCTGGGAATTGGTCGCGGTCAAGTACGCATTCCTTGAGGCCGCCCGCCAGCGGGCCGAAATCGTCCACGCGCAGTACACGACGGGATTGGCGAACTTTCAAGATTTCGACATCGCCGAGCAGGAATTGGCCGATTCGGAGAAAGCGTCCGTGCAGAGCTTGGCGAATGTGCTCACGGAAGAAGCGAAGTGGATCTTCACGAAGGGCGGAACGTTAGAAGAGGCCTCTGATGCGAAGTAACGGATGGTTCACGACCCACTGGCGTCGTCTTGCGGTCATCACCGCCGTGCTTGCCGTTGTAGCACTTGTGGCGAAAGGATGCCTGCGTGGAGGTGCGAAGGATTCCAAAGAATCATTCCGAAAGGTCACCGTCACTCGTCAGGCGCTGCGTCTGACCAAGACAGCCACGGGAGAAGTCACTCCGCAGAACCGAGTGGAAGTGAAACCGCCCATTGCCGGACGCATTGAAGAGGTGTTGGTTCGCGAAGGCGACATCGCCAAGCAAGGGCAGGTGCTCGCCTGGATGAGCTCGACCGATCGCGCCGCCCTTTTGGATGCGGCCAGGTCGCAGGGTCCTGAGGCGCTGGCGCGTTGGGAAACGGCCTACAAACCCGCTCCACTCATGGCGCCGCTCGACGGCACGGTGATTGTCCGCGCGGTGGAGCCGGGGCAGACGGTCACGACGAGCGATCCTGTGGTTGTCATCGCCGATCGCCTGATCGTCAAGGCCCAGGTGGATGAAACGGATATTGGCGCCATTGCCGTTGGTCAATCAGCCGCGATCAATCTCGATGCGTTTCCGCAGGAACAAATCCCCGCGCACGTCGATCACGTCGCGTATGAAGCCAAGACCGTGAATAACGTGACCATCTACGGAGTTGATGTGCTGCCGGGGCACGTGCCTCCCTTCATGCGCAGCGGCATGACGGCGACGGTCACGTTCGTCGTGGCCGAAAAAGCCGACACTCTGGTCGTCCCGACGGAAGCGGTGCACCAGAAAAACGGCGAGACTCAGGTGTTCGTATCGGCCAGGGGTCGTGGGCGGCCGCAGCCTCAGGCGGTGACAACCGGACTCACCGACGGCAAATGGATGGAGATCACGGCGGGTTTGCAGGAAGGCGAGACCATTCTGGCCCCGACGCTGAGCACGACGCAGCGCGCTTCGCGCCGCGGAGGTCGCAATCCGTTCTCGCCGTTTAGCGGGCGCCGGGGAGGCGGAGGTGGCCGGTAGCGATGATCGAACTGACCGACGTCCACAAGACCTACCGCATGGGCGATGTGAATGTCCATGCGCTGCGTGGCGTGTCGCTCACCATCGAACCGGGCGAATGTGTCGCGATCATGGGACCCTCCGGCTCGGGCAAGTCCACGCTCCTGCATGTGTTGGGCCTGCTCGACGTGCCGGATCGCGGCTCGTATCGCCTCGCCGGCCGCGAAGTCGCCCAATTGGATGAGGATAGCCTGGCCGCACTGCGCGGCCAGGTGATCGGGTTCGTCTTCCAGCAGTTCAACCTCTTGCCGCGCACCACCGCCCTCGAGAACGTCGCGTTGCCGCTGCTCTATGGGGCCAACGGCACGACGCCGGCCCGCGCGCAGCAGTTGCTGCAGGAAGTCGGCTTGGGCGAGCGCCTGAGCCACCGGTCGAACCAGCTCTCCGGAGGGCAGCAGCAGCGAGTGGCCATTGCCCGCGCCCTCGTGAACGCTCCGCAACTCATCCTTGCCGATGAGCCCACCGGGAATCTCGATTCCGCCAGCGCGGAGGACATCATGGCGCTGTTGCGGGATCTGAACACGCGCGGCATCACGTTGGTGCTGGTCACGCATGAGCCGGAGATTGCAGCCCACGCGCAGCGCGTGATCCGGATGCGCGATGGCCGCGTGCAGTCGGATGAGCGGCGGCCGTCGTCGATGAACCGCCCTCATCCGATGCCGACGAAAGCTGCGGTGGCGGCAGATGGCCGCGCGTCGTGGTCTGTCTTCCTGCGGGAGATGCGCGCGCATTTTCAGCAGGCCCTGCGAGCGCTGCTTGCGAATCGCATCCGCACGGCGTTGTCCATGCTGGGGATTCTGATCGGGGTCGCCGCGGTCGTGGCGATGCTCGCCCTGGGCGGTGGTGCGCGGCAATCGATCGAGACTCAGTTAGCTTCGATGGGTTCAAATCTGCTCGTCGTGCGCCCCGGGGCCCATCAAGTGGGCGGAGTGGCGTTGGAGGCAGGCGCCGTCACGCGGCTCACACTAGAAGATGCTGAAGCGATTCGTAGTGAAGTCGCCGCCATCCTGCGCGTAGCTCCTTCAGTCTCCGGTCGCGCGCAGGTCACCTATGGCAATAAAAACTGGAACACCCAAGTGCAGGGGACTACTCCCGACTACGCGATGGTCCGCGCCTCGGTGCCGGTGATCGGCCGGTTTTTTACCGCGGAAGAGGACCGCGCGCGGGTGCGCGTGGCGGTGGTCGGCCAGACGTTGGTGCGCGAAGTGTTTGGAGGAGCCAGCCCCCTCGGCGAAACCATGATGGTCAACCGCGTGCCGTTTCAAGTCATCGGCGTGCTACCGGAGAAAGGGGCGACCACCTGGCGCGACCAAGACGATCTCATTGTGATTCCGCTGACGACCGCGATGCGCCGGCTGCTGGGCAAGGAGTACGTGGACACCATTGACGTCCAGGTCGCCAATGCCGAAGCGCTCGAGCCGGCACAAGAGGCCATCCGCGAGCTGGTGATCCGTCGGCACCATCTGCCGCCGTCCCGGATTGACACGTTCGATATCCGCAACATGGCCGAGCTGCAGGCGGCGCTGTCCGAAACCAGCCGGACGATGTCGTGGCTGCTGGCTTCCATCGCGGCGATTTCGCTGCTGGTGGGTGGCATCGGCATCATGAACATCATGCTGGTGTCGGTCACCGAGCGCACGCGCGAGATCGGCCTGCGCAAAGCCGTCGGGGCCAAACGCCGCGACATCCTCTCGCAGTTTCTCATCGAAGCGCTGGTCATCAGCATCGCCGGCGGCGCGGTGGGTATTGTGCTCGGCTGGGCCATTACGTTCGCCATGGCGACGTTGGCTGGATGGGCGACCGCGCTCTCGGTGTGGTCGATTGCGCTGGCCGTGGGGTTCTCGGCCGCCGTGGGAATTGTCTTCGGCTTGTGGCCCGCGCGCAAAGCCGCCTCCCTAAATCCCATTGACGCGCTGCGATACGAATAGCACGGCGGATATGCAGGGTGTCCGCAACACCCTGTCGAACATTTGAGACGCGTTCGCTGGTGAGCCGGGTCCACGAACCGTTGCCGCAAGGCGTTTCAGGTGCGCCTATGAGCGACGCTAATCTTGTGGTGTCGGTTTCTCCTAAAGCGCTCTTGGTACAAAATCTGCTAACCTTAAGCTCAAGACTGTCACGCCTCACGTAGGTGAGCGTCCGATGATATTGGTGCTGGACTGGACGCCAACCCTCAGGCACACTAGCGCAACGATGAAGCGGTTCGTGTTCTTCCTCGCAGGAGTCGCGATCAGCGTTGCGACGCTCAGCTCCCCGAACGCGACGGCCAGCCTGGTCGTTCCTGATCTCGGCGAGGCGGCTAACTACGCGCTCTTCGCGATTCCCAAGACCAGCGATGCTGCCAGCATCACCATCTCTTCTGCCTCCGGCGTGCTCGGTGATCTTGCGATCGGCAATCCAGGACTGTATGACAAGTCCGGGGCCGGGGTGATCACCGGCAGCGTATTTTTGGCGACCGGCGTCACGACGTCGATCAGCGGTGTGCCGGGCGCGGAAGGCACGCTTGTGCCGAACAGTAATTTAGCCCAAGCGATTTCGGACGCCCTCCTCGCGTCCACCGGCGCGTCGCTCCTTCCTTCCACACAACTCCTCGGCGACATTACTGATACCACGCTCGTGACGGGGAATGGCAACGTCAACGTCCTCTCCATTGGCACGATCAACCTCGGCGGCGTCAAGACATTGACCCTCAGCGGAAATGCCGCAGAGTTTTTCATCCTCAACATCAGCGGAGATTTTGACTTCAGCGGCTCCAGCGCGTTCGTCCTCGCCGGAGGTGTAGACCCCAGCCACGTCTTGTTGAACTTTCCCACGACGGGAAACGGCATCGGATTCAGTGCGAGCAGCGCGGTGAAGGGCACGTTCTTGGCGCCCTACCGCGACTTTACCTTGCACGGAGCCAACTTGGAAGGTGCTGTGATTGCGAATGACATTCGCATTACCTCAGGAGGACAGGACGCCTTTGTCGGCTTCAATGACTTTGCACCGCCACCTCCGCCACAAGAACCCGTGATTCCTGAGCCCAGCAGCCTCATGCTGCTCGGGATGGGGTTGGCCGCGCTCGTAGCACGCCGACCTCGAAGCTCTTCGATCTCACCGCGTTAAGTTCCGTCTCGCTCCTCACACGTTCTGTTCCTCATTCTTCAACACCCTGTCCGCACATGTCGACCGGAAGCATCAATCAATAACTTTTACAAAGCTCAACAGAGAATGAGCAACGAGGATTTATGATAAATCAACTTATCGTATGACAAGCAGTTATAGGTAGTTCATAGCCAACAACACCGAATTTTCCAAAGTCGACTTTAAACTGGCACACGGGGTGCTTAATAGATGATCAGGGCTTAGCACTCTTTGTAACACGCACGCACTGGTGATGACGCATACTCTAAGGCAGTTTTCGCTTGGGCAGCGCCGCTCGACCAAGCCTTCTCTCAAGACTCTTCTTTCCTCTATAATCTCCCGGTTCGCTGCATCCTTCTTGCTCCTTCCTGTGTTGATGACGGATCCTCAACCTGCTACACCTGTTGAGCCTTCGGTCATGCTGGCTCAAGCGCAAGTGAGTCCAATAGCGACAGTTGCAGTGAGCGATGTCATCCCGGCTCCCGTGCAAACCACCCCTCTTCACATCGGCGACACCACGCTGGATGCGGAACTGGCCGCACTTGTGACGATTCAGCGAACCGTACGGCAGGCCGAGCCGGTCGTGTTGGCGCAAGCCGACGTCCATGAACCGGGAGCGCTGAACGACGAGGAGCTCTCAGAGATCCGCGCCGGTGAGTTTCAGCTGAACTTGGATAATTTTGACGTGGTCATTCAGGATAACCAAGCGGGGCAGTTCAAGGTGGATATTGCCCAGAATGCGTTTCGAGGCGCGCAAGGGGTCTTCACGACCCTGCAGGCCGTCAACAGCGCGGTCGATTTGACGGTCATCGTGAACATTTACCTTGGGCCGCCGCAGTAAGTACGTGACACACAAACAGGAAATGGTGGATTTGATGGGAGAAACTAACGCAAGCGCGCCAACCCGGACCGGCGCGAACATGGGAGGCACGATGAAGAAGTGGTTGGGAGTCACATTTGCGTTCTTGTTGGCCCTCGGGCTGGCGATGCCAGTGCGGGCAGATGACTCGGCGAACGCGAGCGGTGAGGACAGCACGGCAGCGGATGATGCTTCCGTAGCCGTCGCGACGAATGATTCGCTCAATGACAACAGCACCAACAGCTCGGACAGCTCGGACAGCAGCACCGAAACCGAGACGGCGACCGGTGGCGACGCCAGTGCCGTGGCCAACGATGACAGCCTCGCGGTGGACGACTCCGGCAACGGCTCGTTCAACTCGGCTAGCTCGGACAGCTCCGACAGTTCCGACAACAGCAACAGCTCGGACAACTCCAACAGTAGCAGCACCGATCAAGCCAATGCTGGCGATGACAGCGCCTCAGCGAACAACGGCTCGCTCGCGGTCGAGGACTCCGGCAACGGCAACGACCTCAGCAGCGACACCGAGCTGACGGATTCAGCTAACGCCGACAACTCCGATAACAGCGACAACTCGGACCACTCCAACAACAGCAGCACCGAGACCGAGACGGCGACCGGTGGCGACGCCAGTGCCGTGGCCAACGATGACAGCCTCGCGGTGGACGACTCCGGCAACGGCTCCTTCAACTCGGCTAGCTCGGACAGCAGCAATAATTCCAACAGCAGCACGAACGATTCGAACAACGACAACAGCAGCGACAACAGCCAGACTGAGCAAGCCAATGGAGGCGAGGACAGCGCCAACGCCAACAACGGCAGTTTGGCCGTGGATGTGAACGACTCCGGCAACGACAGCTCGAACAACAGTGACAACAGCGACAACTCGGACCACTCCAACAACAGCAGCACCGAGACCGAGACGGCGACCGGTGGCGACGCCAGTGCCGTGGCCAACGATGACAGCCTCGCGGTGTCCGACTCCGGCAACGGCTCCTTCAACTCCGACAACTCGGACCACTCCGACAACAGCAATACCGAGTCGGAGAGCGCGACTGGCGGCGAGGACAGCGCGGCCGCCAACAACGGGTCGCTGGCAGTTGATGACTCCGGCAATGGTTCGTTCAACGAGTCGGAGAGCGCGACTGGCGGCGAGGACAGCGCTAACGCGAACAATGGCTCGCTGGCCGTGGATGTGAACGACTCTGGCAACGACAGCAGTGACAACTCCGATCACTCCGACAACAGCGTCAACGACAACTCGGACAACAGCGAAGCCGAAGTCGAGCACAGCGATGGGAGTGCTGCCGCCAACGGCGGCGGTGACGCCACCACCGACAACTCGGACCACTCCGACAACAGCAACACCGAGTCGGAGAGCGCGACTGGCGGCGAGGACAGCGCCAACGCGAACAACGGCAGTCTCGCGGTCGATGACTCCGGCAACGGGTCGTTCAACGATGACAACGACACCGACAACTCAAACCAGAGTAACACGACCGATTCGAACAACGAGTCAGCCAACGGCGGCGAATCCAGCGCGAATGCCAACAATGGCAGTCTCGCGGTCGATGACTCCGGCAACGGCTCCTTTAACTCGGACAGCAGCGAAGCCGAAGTCGAGAACGACAGTGACGGCAGCGCCGCAGCCAACAACGGCGGCATCGCCACGACCGACAATTCAGACAACAGCACCGAGACCGAGTATGCGACTGGCGGCGATGACAGCGCCAACGCGAACAACGGCTCGCTGGCGATTGACGTCAACGACTCCGGCAACGACAGTAGTGACAACAGCGAAGCCGAAGTTGAAGGGAGCACCGGCAGCGCCGCATCCAATGGCGGTGATGCCACGACCGACAACTCGGACAACAGCGACAGCAGCACCAACAACTCCGCGGACAACAAGGGCAATGCCGCCAACAACGGCTCCACGATTGTCGCGGACAACTCGGACAACAGCACCGACAACAGCGACACCAACAGCGCGGACAACGCTGGTGCAGCGGCCAACGACGGCTCGCTGGCGGTTTCGGTGAGCGACTCGGGCAACAACAACGACCTGAGCTCTGCTGACAACAGCGGGGATGGGTCGGCCGCGAACAATGGCTCCACCGCTTATGGTGAGTCTGACGTCGATGGGAATGGCACTGCCGTCAACGGCACAGGCAACACCGCCACGACCGACAACAGCACGGACAACAGCGACAACAACAGCGCCTCGGGTGAGGCCATTGTTGCGAACGACTACTCCGTCGTACTGTCCGCGCAGGACTCAGGCAACGACAACGATCTGAGTACGAACGACTCGTACAACGACAACTCGGACAACAGCGAAGCCGAGGTGAAGGACAGCACGGGCAGCGCCGCCGCGAACAACGGTGGGATCGCCTCTACGGACAACAGCACGAACGACTCCAACAACACCAACACCGACTCGTACAACACCGACAGCAGCACGGAGACCGAGTACGCCACGGCCGGTGATGATGGAGCGGCGGCCAACAACGGAGGCCTCGCCATCGAGGACTCCGGCAACGACAACGACCTCAGCTCGCAATCCGCTGGGGACGGGGCTGCGGCGAACAACCACTCCACTGCGCAAGGTGAAGCTGACGCCGAGGGTGGCAGTGCCGCGGCGCACGGCGGATCCACGGCGTACGTGAACAACTCCGACAACTCGGACAACAGCGACCACAGCGACCACAGCAAAGCAAAGGCTGAGGGCGCTAGCGCTGCTGCCAACGGCAGTGGCATCGCGTCGGTCGATAACAGCGATCACTCCGACAACAGCGTGAACAACACCGCTGACGGCAAGGGGATCGTTGCCAACGACAACGCTGCAGTCTACGCAATCAATGACTCACAGCTCGACTTCAGCGACCACAGCGTGACCGAGACCTACACGATCCAGAACAACAACCCGACCGGTTTCTCGATCGGGGTTGGGGACAGCGCCTTCAACAACGTCCGTGGGATCGTGGGCGTCAACCAGGGTGTCAGCTCAGCCATTCGCTCCGAGGTCAACGTGAGCGTTGGCACCGTCAACACTGGGAGCCAACCCTAAGTCATAGGTACGGTCTGGCGGGGGAGGGGCCACCCTCCTCCGCCAGGATTTTTTCAAAGAAGGACGGATGATGCGACAGAGCCTGGCAGGACTGATCGGAGTATGGCTGATGGCACAGGGCGCTGTGCAGGCAGCGGATCTTTCGTTTCGTCCGGCACAAGGCCTCCTGCGCGTTCACACTTCCGTTGAAAGTTTGCAGGAACGGCGCTGGAAACACATCGTCAAGCAAGGCATTGATATCAGCTGTGGCTCAGCCACACTAGCCACCATTCTGCAGTACCAATTTGGCGAGCAGGTTGATGAGAGCGCGCTCATTCGCACGATCCTCAACAACGTGAAACCTGAGGACGTGCGCCAGCGCGGCGGGTTTTCGTTGTTAGATCTCAAACGCGCAGCAACCGGTCTCGGCTATAGCGTGCAAGGCTACAAGCTCCCCCTAGAGGCGTTAGCGAAGATGGGCGCTCCGGCCATTGTGGCGCTGACGGTTCGTGGCCGAAAGCACTTTGTCGTGTTTCGCGGCATGGTCGGCGATCGCGTCGTGCTGGCGGATCCCGCCTTCGGCAACATCCTGTTGAAGGAGGACGATTTTCAGGCGTTCTGGCAAGGAGTAGCGCTCGTGCTCAAGAAGGACGGGAAGGAGCGCGCGCCGTCACTGTTGTCGATTCGCCAAGATGATCTCACGACGATGCAAATCCAGGAATCCGTGCACTCGAAGCTCGGGCGGGAGGCCGTCGTCTACTCCGTGATGGGCGCCGATGAATTCTAACGGGCGCGGGCAACTGATCTTTGCCGTGGCGGTGGGCGCGGTCGTGGCCCTCATGGGGCAACTGCCCATGCAACGAAAACTGCAGAACCTGGAACAAGAGGTCTCGCAGCTGCGCCAGCAAATCGCCCAGCAATCGATCGCGGCGCACGAGATACCGGTGCGCATGGCGGGGTTTTTTAATACGGCGGATGGATCGCTTCCATCCTTATCTTCTCCATCTTCTCCGCTACGCGTGGCCCAGGCGACCCCTGCATCCTATGAGGATGGGGCCCAGGTAATGAGCGAACGCGAGCTCGATGCGATCTTTGCAGGCGCGGGCGTCGTCGGACCAGGACCCGCCGCATCAGCTGCGGCGGCCGCGGCGCTGGCCTCCGGTGAAACGGAAGGAGCCGCGACGCGTCTCATTCCCCGGGTAGACCGTGGCGGCGTCTTGTTGCCCAAAGGTCGCCTGCAGGTGGAGCCCACGATCTCCTACAGCCACCTGTCAAGCAACCGTGTGGGACTGTCAGGATTTTCCGTCTTCGACGTCATCTTTATCGGTGAAATCCGTTCGGATGAGATCAATCGCGACATTGTCACCTCATCGGTGAATACGCGCTACGGAGTGACCAACAATCTTGAAGTCGAGCTCGATGTCCCGACCCAGTTTCAGTACGAAGAAGTCCTCAGCGGACCCATCGAAAATCGCGAACAGAGCATCCAAAGCCGCGGCGGCCTCAACGATATCAGCGCGGCCATGTTCTATCAGTTTGTGCGCGAGCACGGGGCGATGCCCAGCCTGATCGCGAATATGAAGCTCAGAGCCCCGACGGGGCAGGCCCCGAAGCTCGGGTCGGGGACGTGGGGCGTGAAGGGCGGCTTGACGATGGTCAAGACGTCCGATCCCGTCGCCCTCTTCTCAAACGTGGGCTACTCCTTGAATCTTCCCGGGACGGTGAACGGCCTGTCCATCGATCCTGGAGACTCGTTCGAATACAGCGCGGGCTTGGCGTACGCGCTCAACTATCATCTCGCGGTCAACGGCGGCTTTGAGCAGATTTTTATCGGCGAATCCAAATCCGGCGGAGGCTCCATCAAAGGCAGTCGCTTGGTGATTTCCAACCTCAAGGCCGGCATCAACTACGCGCTGACGAAGAACCTCAGCCTCGATTTCTCTGTCGGGGCAGGGCTCACCGAAGATTCTCCTGACGTGACCGTGACGTTCAGTCTCCCCTACACGTTTTAGCACGACCTTGCCGTCCTCGACGGCGGGACTCCCCTCAGGTGCCACGCGCGCCCGCGCACACGCTACGGGTCCTTCTAAGCGCATTGCGTCAGACACCGCGTCGCGCGATCCGCTTTCTGTTATCATAATGCCGACATGGGGCGTCAGGACCTTCCGTTAGCGTGACAGCGATGATCGATCCGAAAACCATCAGCGGCCTCTCTGTCCAGGAGGCGGCCAGTCGACTGGCCGTCGAGGGCTATAACGAATTGCCCTCGAAGAGTCGTCACACGCTGCTGGCGCTCGCCGTGGATGTGCTTCGGGAGCCCATGATCCTGCTCCTCGTGGCGTGCGGAGCGATCTACCTGGTGCTCGGGGATACGCGAGAGGCGCTCCTGCTCGTCGGTTCCATTGGCGTCATCATCGGGATCAGCCTGTATCAGGGGAGCAAGACCGAGCGCGCCCTCGAAGCCCTCCATGATCTTTCCAGCCCACGGGCGTTGGTCATCCGGGACGGCCAGCAGCGGCGTATTCCTGGACGCGAGGTCGTCCGGGGCGACAGCATCGTGCTCGCCGAGGGCGACCGGGTCCCGGCGGACGGTGTCGTGCGCTCATGCTCGCATCTGGCCGTCGATGAGTCGCTCCTGACGGGTGAGTCGATGCCGGTTGGCAAGCGCGTGTCATCCGATGGACGCGCGATGGAGCGCCCCGGCGGGGGCGACGACCAACCCTGCGTGTATGCCGGCACGCTCGTCGTGCAAGGACAGGCCATCGCGGAAGTCCTTGCCATCGGCCTGCAGACAGAGATGGGTACCATCGGCAAGGCGCTGCAGACGATCGAGCCGGAAGACACGCGCGTGCAGCGCGAAGTGGGACGCGTGGTGCGCGTGTTTGCCTTCGTCGGCATTTCGCTGTGCGTGTTCGTGGCGATTGTGTACGGCATCACGCATCAGGATTGGCTGCACGGCTTGCTCGCAGGATTGACGCTGGCCATCTCCATGATCCCTGAGGAGCTGCCCGTCGTGCTCACCGTTTTTCTGGCGCTCGGCGCATGGCGCATTTCTCGACGAGGCGTCCTGACGCGCCGCGTGCCCGCGGTGGAAATGCTCGGCGCGGCTACGGTGCTGTGCGCGGATAAGACGGGTACGCTGACCCTCAACCGCATGACGGTTCAACGCCTCTACGCGCAAGGGCACTGGTGCACGATCGCTTCTGAGGACGAGGGGCCATTGCCCGAGCACTGCCATGAGCTGGCGGAGCTGAGCATTTTGGCCAGCCATCGCGACCCCTTTGATCCGACCGAACAGGCGCTGCAACGGCTGGGGTCTCGCGTGCATCCGGAACATTTACAAGAAGGATGGACTATCGTGCGCGAGTACCCGATGTCGCGGGAGCTGTTGGCGATGTCGCACGTGCGTCGCTCGCCCGATGGACGCACGCACGTGGTCGCGGCGAAGGGAGCACCCGAGGCGATCGCGGAGATCTGCCGTTTTAGCTCGAGCCAGACGCAAACTCTGGCGGAGACGGTGACCACGATGGCACGCGACGGCCTGCGCGTGTTGGGCGTCGCGAAATCCGAAGTGCTCGATGGCGTCATTCCGGATGCGCAACGCGAGTTTACCTTCCAATTTGTCGGGTTGGTGGGATTGGTCGACCCGGTGCGTCCTGCGGTGCCGGATGCGATCAAGGAATGTCAGACGGCAGGCATCCGCGTCGTCATGATGACCGGCGACTATCCGGCCACGGCCCAGCACATCGCGTCGCATATCGGGCTGAGTCCTGTCAGCGACGTCATCAGCGGCAAAGGCTTGGATGCGATGGACGAGGCGACCCTGCGAAACCGCATCCGCAGCACCAACCTGTTCGCGCGCATCGTGCCGGAGCAGAAGTTGCGGTTGGTCAACGCGTTCAAGGCCAACGGAGAGGTCGTGGCGATGACGGGCGATGGCGTCAACGATGCGCCGGCCCTGAAAGCGGCGCATATCGGAATTGCCATGGGCGCGCGCGGGACGGACGTGGCGCGCGAAGCCGCAGCACTCGTGCTCTTGGACGATGACTTCTCCTCGATCGTCCACGCGATTCGGTTGGGCCGGCGCGTCTTCGATAACCTCAAGAAAGCGATGGCCTACATCTTCGCGGTGCACGTCCCGATCGCAGGCTTGGCCCTCATCCCCGTGCTCTTTCACTGGCCGCTCATTCTCCTGCCCGTGCACATCGTGTTTCTCGAGTTGATCATCGATCCGGTCTGCTCGATCGTGTTTGAAGCCGAGCCGGCGGAAGCGAACGTGATGACCCGTCCGCCACGCCATCCGCAGGAACCGCTCTTTGGGGCGCGCACGGTGATCCTGAGCCTGCTGCAGGGGATGAGCGTGCTGCTCATCGTGCTTGCCGTGTTTGTGGTGGCGCGGGCGCGAGGCCACACCGAGGGAGAGGCGCGCGCCCTCACCTTTACCACGCTCATCATCGCGAACCTGGCACTCATCTTGACGAACCGGTCGTGGTCTCGCAGCATCCTGAGCACGCTGCGCGAGCCCAATGCCGCATTGTGGTGGGTCATGGCCGGCGCACTGACCGTCCTCGCGCTCGTCCTGTCTGTGCCGTGGCTGCGGGAGTTATTCCGTTTTGCCGCGTTGCACATGGACGATCTGATCGTCTGCCTGGTGGCCGGGACCGTCAGCATCCTCTGGTTTGAAGGCTTGAAAGTGCTTTCCGCTCATCGAAATTCCAGTTGACGGTAGACCACTCTCGAAGGTAGGCTGACGATCATGACCCTTGAACCGTTTTTCCAGTCGATCTCCCTGTTGAAGCGATTGAGCGCGTCGGAACGCCAGCGACTCGCCGAGGTCTCCCGGGAAAAGCGTTACGCCAAAGGCGAAGCCGTGTTTCGCCAAGGCGATCCGGCTGAAGCCGTGTGCATCGTGAAGGAGGGTCGCGTCCATCTCATGAAGTTTCATGACGAAGGACAGGCTTCCACCACGTGCGTGATGACGCCGGGAGAAATCTTCTGCTGTCTGCCCGCGCTGGATCGCAAGCCCTATCCGGTCGATGCGATTGCGGCCGTCGATTCCATCATCGTGCGCATTCCCACGACGTCTTTTCATGAGCTGCTCCAGAAAAATCCCGCATTTCTCGAAGCGTCGTTATGCCTGTTCTGCGAACGGCTGCGCCAAGTCGAGAACCAAAGCTGCATGGTCTATGATTCGGTGGAGCGCCGACTGGCGCAGGTGCTGCTGACCTTGTCCGAGAAATTTGGCCCTACGATTCCGCTCACCAAGCACGAGCTCGCCGAGATGGCCAACACCACCGTTGAGACCACCATCCGCATCCTCAGCCATCTGAAGAAGCAAGGTGCGATCAAGTCTTCGAGAGGCTCGACGACCATCGTCAAGCCCGACATGCTGCGCGACCTCGCAAGTTCGTAAGGCGTCTCTGCAGGCTACGCGTTCATCTTAAGGGCGGACGCCCAGGCATGAAACCGCATCAGGCCCCTCCGCAAGATTCTATGATGCACCTCATAGACGTGCGCCATCCGAAGCATAAGCTAAAAGCCAGGATACGTGTGGCGCGCAGCTCGCGCGCTAGTGGGCCATAAGGGGCTGCCTGGCGCGGGGCTCACGACGGGAGGCTGCGATGGCACTCATCAAGTGGAGCGGGCAAAACGTGTGGGAACCGTTTCGGGAACTGGGGCAGTTGCAAGAAGAGATCAATCGGGTCTTCGGCAGATCGCTCGCGCCGGTGGAGTGGTTACCAAAGAACGGCGGGGAATGGGTGCCGAAAGTGGATATCGTGGAGGAGAAAGATCGCATCCTAGTGCGCACAGATTTGCCTGGAATGAAGCAAGAAGACATCAGCGTCGAAGTGGAAGGCGACCTGCTCACCATGACAGGCGAACGCAAGCACGAGTATGAAAAGAAGGAAGGACAAGCCTTTCGTATTGAACGCAGCTACGGGACGTTCATGAGGAGTTTTACGCTTCCCTCGACGGTGGATGCCACCAAGGTCAACGCGGCATACAAAAACGGCGTGCTCGAAATTTCGCTGCCAAAACGAGAAGGGACGAAGGCGAAGCATATCACCGTCGACGTCAAGTAAATCGCGCCGGAGAGCGGGGAGTCTCCGGGGCGGCGTGGCATGCGGTCATTGGGAGGATGCGCCATGGTGACAGAGACGAACCGGTTAGCAACGGATGTCCGGTGGGAACCTCCGAACAGGATCAGTGCGCCGAGGTCGTTAATGACTCAGATTGGAGTCCTCGAGGGCGAGGTGTTGGCGTTTCTCGATGAGCACGGCAGTACGTCGATGCGTCGGCTCACGCGGGAACTCGACGGACCGTCCCCACTGATCATGATGGCCATTGGTGCGCTCGTGCGGCAGGGGTTGATCCGCGTAGTCCAGCACGATCTGGAGGTCATCTTCGAGCCGATCGAGACGATGTCGCAAGCGACTGAGCCAATCCCCGAAGTGTGGGGCGGCTGACGCGGGAGGCGCGTATGACGCGCCGGCAGTTTTGGATGGCCTGGGGATCCGGATGTCTCGCCGCGCTGGCGGGGAGCGGGGCCGTGCGGATGAGCATCGGAGTCCCGGTGCTCGTCGGGTACCAGGCAATACCGTGGTGGATGAGCTGGGTGGTGATGGTCGTCTCCGGAGCGTTATCTTGGAGGCTGGCACGGAAAGCGGGGAAAGCCAAAACCGAAGCATGGATGAGCGTGTGCGAGGTGTGCGATGGGGAAAATGATGCCGAGCCAGCAGCCATGCGAGAGCAAGAAAGCATCGGTGAACCGAGCTGTGTCTGCGTCGACGTCTGCGAGGTGGGTCAAGAAGACGAGGACGAGTAGCGCCCACCAAGAAGGCACGCTGTGGAAGCGCAAGATGCGTAGCCTCGCGACGCGGCTGCCAAAAGGGAAGAGCAAGCGGGAACGGTCTCGCGCCCCGATGAAACGAGGATGAGGCCAAACGGCAGGAGGCCACGATGGACGTTCGCGAGTTGATGACCCCTGATCCAGTAGCGTGTCTGCCGACGGAGAGTTGTGCGGCGGCCGGTGACATCATGCGGCGGCGCAACTGCGGTTTTGTTCCCATCGTGGAATCGCAGAGTACCAAGCGCATCATCGGCGTGGTCACGGACCGGGACCTGTTGTTGCACCTCACGGCGGTGGATCGCGCGCCGAGCCACGTGCCGGTGGAAGCCTGCATGACGAGGGCGGTGGAGTTCGTGGCTCCCAACGCAGGTCTCGAAGATGCCGCGCGCATTATGGAGCGGGCGGCGATCCATCGGCTGCCGGTCGTGGAAGACGGGCGTCTGGTCGGCATTCTCTCGTTGAAGGACATTGCGTTGGCAGCGAGAAAGCAGTGGGCGTATGCCGGCCCACACGTGGCCGAGCGGCAAATGACGGAGATTGTCGAAGCCATTGCGGCCGCGCGTTGAGCGTCTCACGCAGTGGGGGGAGCTGATACGACAACAGGGCAGCCACAGTAACGGACAGCGCACGTCACGGATACGGAGGTGACCCAATGAGGGGCATTTCCAAGAAAGGGGCAGGTCGCGTGGCGATGAAGTGATGCGCAGGATGGGAAGGCCTACCTACGCTGCTGCATTGAGGAGTAAGATGGTCACGGGTGCCGGGAAGACATGTTACGATTCAGACGCGCAATCCTCTTCATGGTCTGCGGGTTGGTTGTCCTCGCCGGGTGCGCAAGGTTCGAGAGGCGCGAGCGCCTCGCCATGCACAGTCAGGTCTTAACTGCGCCCAGTGACCGAGTGTGGGAGGCGGCCATTGCGGCAGCTGCGGAATTGGGGTATACGGTGTCCTCGGCGAATCAGACGCGCCGTGTGATCGTCGCGTCTCGAGACTATCCGGAAGCCGCGTTTCGGGAGTATGTGGCGGATGCCATCGGGCGTTTGGAGCGACGGTGGTGGCGCCTTGAAGTGACGCTGATTCTCTCGGTCACCGATGTGTCCCCCCAGCACACGCGCGTTGCGATCGAGGGGCGTCTCATGGGGCGTGCGAGCCCTGCGTTGCCTGGCGTGCAGCGATCTGGACTGACCATCGTGCCGCTTGAGTCCAATGGACGGTTGGAGCAGCAGTTCCTAGAGCGCATCGCGACCGATGTGCGTCGTCGAAACGCGGCGCACGGATTAATGAGGCCCCCAGGAGGCGACGCAATAGCCAGACGTTCATCCCACATCCTCCCTGACGCAGGTCATAGAACTTTACCGGCGGTCAAGGCATAGTTGTGATTGAGAGAAGGAAGTGGCAGGCGCGGGAAACTGAATCCAGCCCTGGCAAGTGCTTCCGGATCTCACCAGGGAAAGGAGGATGTTGGATGGCCCTGGAGGTTGGTTAGACCCCTGGATTCACCGAGTACGCGCACGAGGCACGACGGTGGATCCAGGGTGTTTTTATTGCTGTAATCTTCGAGAGACTGCTCCGCCTAGCAGGGCGCGAAACTTATGGGTCGCGGCGATCAAGGCTTTTGAGAGATTGGTTTCGGTAAGAATGCCGGCGAGGCCGTGGGAGGCGCAGGGATGGGCTCTAGCAAAACCCATAACAAGGAAGTCGTCAGCGTGTGCTACAATCGTGACGTTGTGATGGACAGCTGATTACGTGAAGGGACGAGGAGCGCCATGAGTCTTGTTGAACAGCGCCGGCGGGAACACCACGGCGTCTCAGAAGCTGTCCGCAACCGGCTGCGCGAAGCCGTGTTCGGCACCCAAGATGGACTCATCTCGACGCTGGGCGCCCTGACGGGCATTGCCGCCGGCACGCAGAATGCCGAGGCGGTCGTGGTCGCCGGATTTGTCATTATCGCGGTGGAATCGCTGTCGATGGCCGCGGGGTCCTACTTATCGTCCAAATCGCAGCGCGAATACTTGGAGCGACTCCTGCGTGAGGAAGAGGCGGAAATCGCCAATGACCCTGAAGGCGAACGGCAGGAGATCTGGGAGATGTACAAGACGCGCGGTTACACCGATGAGGAAACCGCAATCATCGCCAAGCGACTCATGAGCGATCCCAAGCTCTTGCTAGAGGACATGGCCCATAAGGAACTCGGCATCCTGCCGGGGTCGCTGGAAGAGCCGCTGGGGAATGCGCTTGTCATGGGGACGACGTACGTGATCGGCGGACTCATTCCCGTGTTGCCGTATCTGTTCTTGCCGATGTGGACCGCGATGCCGATTTCAATTATCGGCACGCTGCTGGCTCTCTTTCTCTTCGGAGGACTCAAGGGACGTGTGGTCAAGCAGGTGTGGTGGCGCAGCGGTCTTGAGATGCTCTTCATTGCCGGAGTGGCGGCACTCGTCGGATTCCTCATCGGCCGCGCAGCCGATCTGTGGATTACCCATCATCTTCCAGGAACGACGCCCTCCCTCACGTTCTAGCTGACGCGCACGTTCGTCGGCTCTTTGCTCGTCGTGGCAGTCTGATCTCCGTCATAGACGTCGTTTCATGCCTTACGTATCGTAGGGGGATGAACGAGATGCAGACCCTTCAGGAGTTGCCTCTGCTGCAGCATCTCTCGACGAAGCGGCGACAAGAGATCCTCGCGGCAGGATTGCTGGAACACTACGAGAAAGGCGCCGCGCTCTTTCATCAAGGGGAAGACGCCGCAGCGATTTGGCTCATCCTCAAAGGGTGGGTACATCTGGTGCGCGCCTCGACGCAGGCCGAAGACGGTGTCGTCATTTTTACCGTGACGCCGGATGAAATACTGTGCGGAGTGTCGGCGATTACGGCAGACCGGTACAATGTGAGCGCGGTCGCAGGGACGGCGTGCACGACATTTCGGATTCCTGCGGACATCTTTGACGACGCACTCCGTCATGAACCTACAGCTGCGTACGACGTCGCACAGCTCTGCATCCGGCGCATGCAGCACATCGCGCAGCAGTACGGGGCCATGGCCGAGCCGGTCGCCTCACGGATCGTCCGGACGATTCTGCGCTTACGCACGCAATTCGGCAGCACGCTGCCTGTGACGCATCGAGAGCTGGCACAGATGTCGTGGACGACAACGGAAAGTGCGATCCGCTCAGTCCGGAAACTCAAACACGACGGGTACCTCACAGGTACGCGTGGGTTACTGACCGTTCGAAACGCCAACGCGTTGGCGCGCCTCGTCCATGAAAGCAACGGTCACGGCGGGCTCACTCCCGTGCTGCACGCATGTCATCGAGGGTAGGCGTGTCAGCGTGAGTGCCGAGCCAGGAGGGTGCGATGGCGGACCACAGCGAGAAGCTCAACGCCAGCGTTGCGCCGACCATCGCGTGGGATTCCTGCGATGGCATGATGGTGATCGACGCCTCCCGTCGCATTTGCGCGATGAATTCCTCCCTCGAAGCCTTGTTGGGGTGCCGGGCGAAGGATGTGATCGGCCAGCAGGAGTGCGGCGCGCTCCTTGCATGCAAAGATGATCACGGCTGTCCGCTGCGTCATCGTCTCGAGAAATGTCCGGGGCATAGGGCGATTCAGACGGACGAACCGGTCAAAGCGATGGAATATTTCATTCGGGCAGCCGGCGGCCGTCGCATTGCGGTTAGCGCCAGTTATACACCCTTAGCCCCTCAGCTCGGCGGGCCGCGGTATGCGCTCGTCGTGCTCCGGGACATGACCGCGCAGAAACAGCGTGAGCTGCAGCTGACCCGTCGCGCGATGCGCGACGTCCTGACCGGCTTACCCAACCGTGCATACTTTCTCAACGCGTGTCGTCATGAGCTCATCCGCGCCGTGCGACATCGCCATCCGCTCGCGGTCGCCATGGTCGACCTGGATGGCTTTAAGGTCTACAACGACACGTACGGTCACACGGAGGGCGATGAGCTCCTCAAAGATGTGGCACGGCTCCTCCAGACCGGACTTCGCCGGACGGAACTCGTGGCGCGTTTCGGGGGAGATGAGTTCGCGCTGCTGTTTCCGGAGACCGACCTGGAAGGGGCCAGGGTGGTTGCCGAGCGTGTGCGACAGCGAGTCTCACGGTTCCCGTTCCTTCGGGCGGCCCACGGTTCTGGCATCGCGCCAGCCTCGCTGACCCTCAGTATTGGGATCGCCGTGTTTCCCGAGGATGGCATTACGGTGGAAGCGTTGCTGGGACGAGCCGACCGCCGCCTCTACGACGCCAAGGAAGCCGGGCGCAATTGTGTGATCGCTACTCCGCGTCGGGAAGAACGCCGACGAGAGCCGCGCATTCGCTTTGCGGGGCCGATCTTCCTGCGCTATCTTCACGGACGATTGCCGTGGGGCATCGTCGAAAAAGGCCTGACGCGAGACCTGAGTTTGCGCGGGGTGTATCTGATGGTGCCGGCGCGTGAAGCCGTGACGGTCGGAGGGGCCTGCATGCTCTCGCTCGGCATCCCAGTGCCGCGCCAGCACGAGTTTCCGATTTCTCGATTGACGACGCGCGGCCACATCGTTCGCATCGAACCGATTCCTCAGCCCCACCCTTCCGATTTGCCGCTATCGGGTCTTGCCGTGGCCTTCGATGACGATCTGGTTATGGCAGTCCGGCCGTTCATCATCTCCAACCATTCCCTCGACCGCGCAGCACGGTAATTGACAAGAGCGCTCCGCCCCTAGATGAATCGCCGTCGAGAATAATTATGACGGCAATCATATACAGGCAAGCAGGTTCTGCGTAACCTTGGAAGTGCAACGGGACTGAAGTGACGGCTGGCAGCGGGATCTGCGAGGGTGCGGGAGGTGCCGCCCACGAAAAGACGGGAGGGCCCAAATGAAAGCCGTCGAGCGGTTGCAACGGGACCATAAAATTCTGCGGGCCAAGCTTGACGTCCTGGAGTCTGCGCTTCGCATGGGGCCGCAGACGTGGTATGTGTTGCGGGAAACATGTTTCACCCTCTCGCGGCAGTTGCGCGATCACATCCGGCGCGAGGATGACCTCGTGGCCGCGTGCCGTATGGCGATGAATCCCAAGATCTTGGCCGAGGTGGTCGTGGCGCATCACGACGAGCCTGAGCATTTGCGGATGATCAATCGGCTGTTTGTGAGCGAAGGGCAGCGATCATTTGATCAGATTCAGGAAGCGCTGACGCAGGTGATCGAGGGGTTGCGGCGGCATATGAGCGAAGAAGAAGCGGAGTTGTTTCCTATTTTCGATCGCGTCCTCACCGATCAGGATGCTATCGCAGGCGTGTCGACGGAGCCGCCGGCGCGCTTTGAGGAAACGATGACGGTCAATCGAATCATCCAGCAGTGTCCACAGACAAAGCCTGTCTTCGAGCAGCTCTTCATCAACATTCCGGTGGAAGGATGCACTTGCCTCGATGAAGTGGCGTGGCGGCATGGAGTGGAGAGTCGCGACCTCGTGCACCATCTGGAAGAGGTTGCGCACTCCTGTGAATGCGCCCACAAGGTGACGGCAACAGAGGAAAGCAACCTGACGCTTCAGCTGAGTGAGGCCAAGGAAAGCACCTGAGACGTGCTCCGTCTGTGGAGGCGTCGGGGTGCAAGTTTCTCGCCAGGCTTCCGTAAGAAGATACATTGACACGAGTCGTCCGCATTTCTACTATAACTCTCTACATGCATGGAGCGCGGGAGGGTTTCGCGCGGCGTGACGACAGAAGCATGGAACAAGAGGAGGCGCGATGCGTCGCTATGTGGCGGTGATCGTGAGTACCTTGTGGGTGTGGAGTAGCAGCCCCGTTGCCGACGCAAAACAAAAACACGCACTTCCCGTCGAGGAAGCCACCCTCACATTCGCGCCAGACGTGCCCCCGCCCATTACGCGCAAGTCCCCGGCTCTTATCAAAGTCCATCTCGAGGGTGGCATGAAGGAGATGGCGCTGAGCGATACGGTCAAGTACAAGTTCTGGACGTTCAATGATCATGTGCCCGGGCCCTTTATCCGCGCGCGCGTCGGCGATACATTGGAAATACATATGACCAACAGCGATGCCAGCGGGATGCCGCACAACGTTGATTTCCACGCCGTCACCGGTCCTGGAGGGGGTGCCACCGTCACAACCGCGGTGCAAGGCGAAGAAAAGGTCGCATGGTTCAAACTCCTCCACCCAGGCCTTTTCATCTATCACTGCGCGGCCCCGCCCGTCATGGATCACATCGCCAATGGGATGTACGGGCTCATTCTCGTGGAGCCCGAGAAGGGGTTGCCCAAGGTCAACCGGGAGTTTTACGTGCTGCAAAGCGAGTTCTACACGAAGGATCCAGTGCAGGGTTCTGACGTGCTGGAGTTTTCGCACGAGGCAGGCTCGCAGGAGCATCCGCGGTTTGTGGTCTTCAATGGGCGGATGGGGTCGTTGATTGGTGAGCACGCGCTGAAAGCGAAAACCGGTGACGTCGTGCGAATCTACTTCGGCAACGCCGGGCCGAACCTCATCTCGTCCTTCCATGTGATCGGAGAAATCTTCGATAAGGTCTACCGCGAAAGCGATTTCATCAGCCCGCCGGGCCGCAGCATTCAGACCACACTCGTGCCTGCGGGAGGCTCCACGACGGTGGAGTTCGGGGTCGAAGTCCCCGGCAACTACACGCTCCTCGACCACGCGATCTTCCGTGTCGAGAAGGGGGCGGTGGGGTATCTGAAAGTCGAAGGCCCGCCTCGGCATGACATCTACGTGTCCCAAGATGAGGCCACGGCTTGTCCAGGCTGTCTCGTCCACCCCTGAGTGAAGGGTGTGGGGCGCGTCAGATGCGCGCGGCGTGAGGGATCAGCGGGTGCGTATTCATAAACGCAATCCATTGGCGCCGGGCCGCAGCGAACGCCTTGCGTTGCATCGCCACCTGATGACGGAGTGTCGCGACGTACGCCTGTGAGCGCTCCGTCACCGTGACCTGCAAGTACCGCCACTCCTTCTCCAGCCGCTTCCATTCATATTCAGTGCGCGTTATCTCCAATGATAAGGCACCGTGCAGTGTCTCGTCGTGCACGGAATGGTTGCCCGCTTCCTCCTGGTGCGGTATGATGCTAACCATAGTAGAAGCGACGTGAAAGGAATCCCCATGGCTGAGACACTTGCCGATACCCGCCTCGAAGAGTTCCTCCGGGAAATGCCCCAGGCAACCAAAGAGGAAATCACCGAGTTTCGCCAGCTCGTGGAGCGCTACTTCTTGGGTCAGATCACGCCCGATGAGTTCAAGGCCAAGCGCCTCCACATGGGCACGTACGGAATCCGCGGCGTCAAAGACATCCACATGATGCGGATCAAAATCCCCGCCGGCAAACTCAACGCCGAGCAGCTGGAGTGCCTCGCCGACCTCGCCGAGCAATATTCCAAGAGCATCGGGCACATCACGACGCGCCAGGATATGCAGTTGTACTGGATTCCAACCAAGGAGGCCCCGAAGGCGATCATCCGGGCCGCGGCGGTGGGGCTGACGACGCGCGAAGCCTGCGGCAACAGCGTGCGTAACGTGACCGCCTGCTACCTCGCCGGCGTGAGTCCGACGGAGCTGTTCGATGTGACCCAGCACGCCGAGGCGGTGATGCGCCACTTCCTGCGCAATCCCTGCTCGCAAAAGCTGCCGCGCAAATTCAAGATCGCCTTCGAAGGCTGTCCGACCGATCATGCCAAGACCGCGATCCACGACATCGGCGCGGTCGCGGCCGTCAAAGAAGAAGGCGGCACACGCATCCTCGGGTTCAAGATCTACGTCGGCGGAGGGTTGGGGGCGGCTCCGATGCAGGCGATCTTGCTGGAGCCCTTTACGCCGGCGACGGAGTTGCTCCGGACATGCGAGGCGGCGGTGCGCGTCCACGATCGGCTTGGCGATCGCAAGAACAAGGCGACCGCCCGCATCAAGTTTGTCGTGAAGCGCTTGGGGCCGGATGCGTTTCGGAAAGAAGTCTTCGAGGAGCGCGCGAAGCTGCCGCAGTATCCGTATCCTGAAATGCACGTGACTGAAACCAACGAACAGCCGCCCAAACCCGTCGACATCAAACCCGCCACGCCCGTCAACACCACCTACGCACGGTGGATGCTCACGAACGTCACCGGACAAAAGCAAGCCGGCTACTCCACCGTCATCATCCGGCTGCAACTTGGCGACATCTCCTCCTCGCAGATGCGCGCGTTGGCCAAGATCATTCGACGCTACTGCGGCGGCATCGTCCGTACGATGATTACACAGAACTTAGCACTGCGCTGGATTCGTACCGAGCATCTCGCCCCACTTTTCAATGAGTTGCATGCGGTGGGGCTTGCCGAGCCGGAAGCGGAGCGGCTCTACGACGTGACCTCGTGTCCGGGTGCGGAGACCTGCCAATTGGGTATTTCGGCCTCGAGAGGGCTCGCGCGGGCCTTGGAGGCGCGCTTGAAAGCCTCCGGCCTTGGGGGTGAGGACCTCGACCGGTTGCACATCAAAGTCAGCGGCTGTCCCAACTCGTGCGGGCAGCACCACATCGCGGATATCGGATTCTTCGGTGGCGCGAAAAAGGTCAACGACCATTTGACCCCGCACTTTCAGCTTATGCTCGGCGGTCTCGCGGAGGAAGGCAAGGCGGAATTTGGCCAGCCGATCTTGAAGCTACCGGCGCGTCGGATTCCTGATGCGGTCATCCGGATTCTCGAGCGCTATCGCCAGGATCGGCAGTCCGTGCAGGAGCCCTTCAAAATCTTCGCCAGGCGCGTTGGAATCGACTATTGGAAACGTACGCTCGAAGAGTTCACGACGCTGCCGGCCTATGAAACGTCGCCCGAAGCCTACCGCGATTGGGGCGCCGAAGAAGAGTTCTCCCTTGGCGGCATGGGGCCGGGGGAGTGCGCGGCGTAAGGCCCCTCATTGACCCTCGTCATAGACGACCGCGGCCATCCCACGTAGACTTGCCGGGATTGGGAGGTGGCGATGAGCAGCGACACACCGGTGACATTCCGCTACGAGCCGAAGCACTGCGCGTTGTTGGGCAAACACGTATGGGCGATTCAGGCGTGTCAGGCCGATGGCACGTGGAAGATCGTGAACTGTCTGGATAAAGACGAGTCGTGTTTTGCGCTGGAGTGCGCGTTTACCAGCGATCATGGTGCGTGGCCCTACCCAAAGGCCACGAGCGGGCAAGCCTCCAAACGCGGAGTGTAACGGCGCTTGAGCGCCCCGCCCTCTGCTACCGACGGACGGAACCTCGATGATCTACCACGACAAGATGAAGTCATACACTGAGACGAGCCGAATGAAGACGACGCACAAGACCCGCCGGCTGGTGATCTACCTCATTAAGCCTTCGAAGTACGATGAGAGCGGCTATGTCATCCGGTACTGGAGAGGCGTGCTGCCGAGTAATTCCTTAACGTGTCTCTATGGGTTAACGGAGGATGTGCGCGAGCGGGGCGTGCTGGGGCCGGCGCTCAACTGGAAGATCGAACTCATCGATGAGACCGTCCAGCGTGTGGAGACCCGGAAGATCCTGCGGCGAAGCCGGCGGCCTGGCACGACCGTGCTCGTCTGTCTCGTCGGGGTGCAGTCCAATCAATTTGTCCGGGCGGCGGATTTAGCGCGGATCTTTCGTGCGGGCGGCCTCGATGTGTTGATCGGAGGATTCCATGTGAGCGGCTCGCTGGCGATGCTGCCGCAGATTCCTGCAGAGATCCGGGCGTTGCTCGATATTGGCGTGACGGTTGTGGCAGGAGAAATTGAGGGAAAGTGGGACGCCATCCTCAGCGACGTGCTGCACCGGCGCTTGCAGCCCATCTACAATTTTCTCTCAACCTCCCCGTCGCTGGAGACGGCTCCGATGTCCAAGATTCATCCACGCTACGTGCGGCGCTTTGTCTCGACGACCTTCAGTACGCTGGACTGCGGGCGCGGTTGTCCCTTCAACTGTTCGTTCTGCACCGTCATCAATGTCCAGGGACGCGCGATGCGCTTGCGTCATGTCGACACCGTCCTAGCCACGATTCGGGAGAACTATCGCCGGCATCGCATCGGCTCCTACTTCTTTACGGACGACAACTTCTGCCGCAATAAGCATTGGGAAGCCCTCTTCGATGGCCTCATCCGGATGCGGACGCACGACAAGATCCGTATCGGGTTCATGATCCAGGCGGATACACAATCCTACAAGCTGCCCAATTTTATCGCCAAGGCCAAGGCCGCGGGCTGCTCGCAAGTCTTTATCGGACTGGAGAGCCTCAACCCGCAGAATCTCGAGGCCGCCGGGAAACGGCAGAACAAGATCGAACAGTTTCAGGCGCTGATCCAGGCCTACCGGCACGCCGGCATCAACACCCACGTCGCCTACATCATCGGGTTTCCGTTCGATACCTCCGCGTCGGTAGCACGAGACATCCGCCGGCTGACGGACGAGCTAGGACCGGAGCAAGCGTCGTTCTTCATGTTGACCCCGCTGCCCGGGTCGCAGGATCACGTCGAGCTGTGCCGGCGGGGCGCGTCGATGGACGCGGATCTGAATCGCTACGATTCGTTTCATGCCACGACCGACCATCCGCGCATGTCGCGCGAAGAGTGGACGCAGGCGTACCACGAGGCGTGGACGTCATTTTACGGTCTTGAGAACATGACCCGGATTTTGCAACGCGTCAGCGCGGAAAACTACTGGGCGGTCTTTGCGAATTTCATCTGGTACAAGAATTCGACGATGGTGGAACAAGGCCATCCGATGATCCATGGGTTCATCCGGTTGAAAGGGCGCGATCAGCGCCGACCGGACCTTTCGCGGGAATCCTGGTGGGTGTATGCGAAGCGCCGTGCGAGCGATCTGTGGCGCTACGTCAGGCTCTGGCCGCGTGTGGCGTTCGAAATGGAGGAGGTGTGGTTGCAGACGCGCCCTCGCAGCGCGCTCGAGCAGCGGGTGGTCGAGGAGCTCGCGCGCATCCCAGTGAGCGCGAGGGGATGGCGGCGGATGCGCGTGGCGGAGCTCCAACAGGCGTACCGACGAGCGATGACCGCGTTGCATCGCAGCGTCCCGGAAGAGCTGGCGCTCCGGGTGACCGTGCCCTCGCGCCTGCGATTGTGGCTGGTGCGAGTGAATCCGTTCGCCCACTCGCTGACATCGTCGCGCCGGTCCCTGACGCGCTTCTGGCGCATGTGCGCGCATCAGGTGAGACACGGCCGGTTCGACCGGCTTGACGTGAGCGGCCTCGCCTTCAATAGTCTGCAAGAGGTAACGTTGTTCGGGACGTTCGCGTTCCTCTTTTTCTCCCGGCTGCTTCATCGGCTGATGGCCCGGCCTCGCATGGTCGCATAAGATGCCTGCGCCGACCACGCACCCTGCGATGAAACGCCCAGCAGCGGTGAATTTCGATGAGACTCCCTTCATCGTCATTTGGGAGACGACGCAAGCGTGTGACCTGGCCTGCGTGCATTGCCGCGCGAAAGCGCAGCCCAACGCGTCACCCGACCAGCTCACGACGGCCGAAGGATTCGCCCTCATTGATCGGATCGCCGCGATGGGAACACCGATCCTTGTCCTGAGCGGCGGCGATCCGCTCTCGCGGCCGGATCTGCCCGAGCTGATACGACATGGCAAAGCGCGCGGTCTGCGCATGGCGACGATTCCGGCGGCGACGCCGCGGTTGACGGCTGAAGCGGTCCACACACTGAAGGCAGCCGGACTGGATCAGATGGCGCTGAGCCTCGACGCGAGCACAGCCGAGGCGCACGATCGGTTTCGCGGTGTGCCGGGCGCATTCGAGAAAACGATGGCGGCGGCTGCGTGGGCGCATAAGGTTGAACTGCCGCTGCAAATCAACACCGTCATGACTGCGCAGAATATTGACGACATCGACCGGCTCGTGGCACTGGTGGGACAACTCGGCATCGTGTTTTGGGAAGTGTTCTTTCTGGTGCCGGTCGGACGCGGGGTCTGCGTGACGGGCTTGACGGCGCAACAATACGAAGGCGTCTTTGCGAAGCTCTACGCGGCAGAACGATCAGTCCCCTTCATCATCAAAGTGACGGAAGGATTGCACTACCGCCGCTTCCGAGTCCAGCAGGCCATGGCGCAACACGACGCATCCAAGAGCGCGGAGCCTCGTTGGGGGGAGCACGGTCCTGGAGGCTCAATCGGTGTCGCGCCACAAACCGTCAACGCCGGGAAAGGGCACCTCTTCATTTCGCACACCGGTGAGGTGTTTCCGAGCGGATTTCTGCCGCTCTCCGCAGGGACGATCCGAGAGACGGACCTTGCGAGACTCTATCGCACCGCGCCGCTTTTCCGCGCGCTGCGCAATCCTAACGCGTTGAAGGGGCGTTGCGGCCGCTGCGAATTTCGGTCGCTCTGCGGCGGCTCACGCTCGCGCGCCTACGCGATGGCCGGGGACTATCTCGCCGAAGATCCGTGCTGCGGGTATCAGCCTGTTGGCCGGTAGCACCGGGATGATTCGGTGGGGCGGCCTTCGTCGTGAGCCATTTCGGATTTTTTTTCCTCTTGGCATCTGCTTTAGCTTACTCGGTGTCAGTCACTGGCTCTTCTACGCCATCGGCGTGACACACACCTACTCCGGATTCTACCATGCGACGATTCAGGTCGGCTCGTACATGGCCTGTTTTGTGTTCGGGTTTCTCCTGACCGCCCTGCCACGGTTCGCCAGCGCCCCACCGGCGACAACCACCGAGCTGCTGACCATCATCGGATTGTTCATGGTCCAGTTGCTGTGCGTTTCTTGGGGGCGGTGGATCTTCGCAGAGCTCTGTTTTATAGGGCTCCTGGTCATGCTGGCCATCTTCGCGGGACGTCGATTTGCCGGACGGTCTTCGAGCGTTGGACCACCGACAGAGTTTGTGTGGATTCTTGTGAGTCTCCTCTTTGGTGTCAGTGGCACGGCGTTGCTGATCCTCGGACAACTGGGTGTGCTGGGATTGTGGGCGCTCGCGATGGGACGACCCATGGTCCAGCAAGGATTTCTCTTGAGCATTGTCATGGGCGTTGGCGGCTTCATGGCTCCACGGCTCATGGGACGCGGGTTTCCAACGGTGACCCCAACATTAGAGGAAGCTCGGCGCATCCGGCAGCGACGTACGCGACTGCATATGCTAGCAGCCGTGGTGCTGGGGAGTACCTTTTGGATGGAGCAGGCCGGGGCGATGCGCGTTGCCTACCTTGTCCGAGCGCTCGTCGTGACCGCGGAGCTTGCATGGACGACGCAATTCTATCGACCCGCGAAAGTGGCCGACCTCTATGTGCGGTTCGTGTGGATCTCACTATGGATGATCGTGGCGGGCCTGTGGCTCATCGTTCTTGTGCCGGCCCATCGCGTCGCACTGCTGCATATCGTGTTTCTTGGGGGATTCAGTGTGATGGCCTTCGCAGTGGGGACCATGGTGGTGCTCAGTCATAGCGGCCAAGCACCCTTGCTGCGTCGCCCGTTGTGGGTGCTGCGACTCACCGGCACCATGTTGGCAGCCGCGCTGGCGTTTCGCCTCGCCGCAGATGTTCTGCCGCACCAATTCTTTGCATTGCTCGGCATCGCTGCGGCGTGCTGGATCATCGCGGGAATGGGGTGGCTCATGTTTGTCGCCCCACGACTTGGCCAGCAGCCTGCCGCGGATGAGTTTGAGCGGCTCCATGCCGAAGCCAAACAGCGACTCCTCAACACGACCCCTGTATGCTAGAGCCCATCCCCACACCTCCTCGAATCGCTCCAGATTATCTATATGATTGATATCATGGTGTCTTATTTCGCAGTAAGATACCGTAACTTCCAAATTGACGCGGATGCAAAGAGTTGCTATTGTGCGAGATGCCTGCATGATTGGACAACAAGTGTGTGACACGCAAAGCAGCGCTGTGATTTCTCTGGTTCACCCTTCCCATCCCCGCCGCGTAACGATTCAACCGCATCTGCTTCTTGTGGGTGTCAACTATCGGACGGCTCCCGTTGAGCTTCGCGAACGGCTGGCGATTCCTTCCCGCGACCTTCCCGAGGCCCTTCGCACCCTTCGAGCGATCCCCGGCGTTGATGAAGCCGTGATCCTCTCCACGTGCAACCGAATCGAATGCTACGTCGTGACTGCACAGCCCGACTCCGTGTTCTCACAGCTGGTAGAGTTCCTCGCTTATCGCAGTCGCGTGCCTGCCACGATCGTGCAATCCGCCTCCTATCACTTCACGGACAACGAGGTGATGACGCACGTCTGCCGCGTCGCGGCGGGCTTGGATTCCATGGTCCTCGGAGAGTGCGAGGTGACGGCGCAGGTCAAGCAGGCGTATCTGCTCGCGCACGCCCACCACGCGACCGGGCCGGTGCTGAATCGCCTCTTCCAAAAAACTCTCCACACGACGAAGCAGCTTCGGTGCAACACGACCATTGCGCAGGGCCGCACTTCCATCGGATCGATCGTGGCCGCACTGGCGGCACAGCCGTTCGACAATCGATTGGATGCGTGCGAAGCGCTGCTGTGGGGCGCAGGCAAGGCGGCCGAAGCGACGGCAAAGCATCTCATCAAAGGGGGCATTCGGCAGCTCTGGATCGTGAACCGGACGCAAACCAAGGCGCAAGACCTGGCCCTCCTGTGCGAGGGCGGATGGCTCTCGTGGGAGCAGGCGTTGAAACATCTGGCGCACGTCGATATCGTCATCGTGTGCACGCAAGCGCCGCATTATGTGATTGACCGTCACGACGTGGAGGCCATCCGAGCCGCGCGTGGCGGACGGCCGCTGTGCATCGTGGACTTGGCGGTTCCGCGCAACGTCGATCCCGTCCTGAAAGATGTGGCGGGGGTCTTTCTCTACAACGTCGACGATCTCCAGGCGATGGCCTGCGCGGGGCAGACGCAGCGCCAACGCACCCTCGCATTGTGCGATGAGCTCATCGCGCGGCAAGCGACGCTCTTCATGGCATGGTGGCAGGCAACGATGGCAACTACGAAGGAGGGCGCAGGATGTCAGCTCGACCAGTCGCGCGCATCGGTGTAGGCCTCGCAGGGATCGTGTGGCTCGCCACACCCGCGTGGGCGACGATCGATAACTTCAAGAGTTACAAAGCGGCCTATCCAGGCAAAGACGCCAAAGCCTACTCGTGCAAGGTCTGCCATCAACACCCCGTTGGACGTGCGGGCGATCTCAATGCGTACGGGAAGGCGTTGCAGCAGTCGAAGGCGCAGATCGGCGCCAAGAAGCTGACGGTCGAGGACTATCGTGCGAGTGAGAAGGGTGACGCCGACAGTGACGGCGCCTCGAACGTCGAGGAGATCAACGCAGGAACGTCTCCGAGCGATCCGGCATCCGTTCCAAAAGGGATTCATACTCCGCACGCTGCAGGCAAGGCCAAGTAAATGAGCGAGCAAGAGCGACGGAAAAAGACTGGGGCAGGGAAGGCGCAACGCGAGGAGGGGAGACAGTGCATGCGGAGAGCATGGATCGGCATGGGGGTGGTGAGCGTGGTGTTGGCTGGCGTGAGCGACGCGTGGGCGATCCCGGCCTTCGCGCGCAAGTACGGGGTTTCCTGCAACGTGTGCCATCGGCCGAACGTGCCGCGGCTGAACGACTATGGCCATCGGTTTCGGAAGCTTGGCTATCGCGTACCTGAAGAGGTGGGGCAACAGCCGGAATACAAGGAGATTGGCAACTTTATTTCCATGCGCGGCCGGATGCGCTATGACTACGAGGACTTCGAGCGAGGGCGCAACACCAGCGGTTTTAGGTGGAACGATGCGACGCTGTTCTACGCCGGTTCCGTGACGAAAAACCTGTCCTCCTTTTTCGAGTGGGAATGGGAGGATGAAAACGAGATCGGGTTGAACGGACAATTCTCATGGTTGTTTGGTGGACCGGACCGCTACGCCCAGATCCGCTTGGGACAGATGCACACCCTGTCGCGTGTGGGGTGGGCCGGGTTTGATCGACCTTCCGGCATCTCCACGACCGACGTGATCGGCAGTACGCTGACGACGACTGCGGTGCCGTTTACGCTCGCGAAGGACCAGCGTGGGCTGGAGCTTGCCGTTGGACTCAATCCGGACATTCGGCTGATCGGCCAGATCTTAAATGGGCTCGATACGAGTGGGAGCGGGACGACCGGCACGCGGGATAATGATACCAGCAAGGACGTGCTGCTCGCCTACGAGCACATGTTAGGCAAGCACGGCTCCGGCGTGACCGGGGTCTTCTATCGGGGGACATGGCACCAAGCGGCTGGCACGGTCGTGAGCGGCACCGCCTTACCGGACGATAATGCGTTCACGAAATTTAATTTTTACCGCTACGGCCTCACCGGAAGTTTCGTGTTTGATACGCCCTTCTGGTCGGGTCACGAGAGCGAGTTCAACGGCGGAGCGATCTTCGCCCATGATCAGGGCCCCAGCGCGTATCCAGGCGGAAAACCCAACGCCGACGGACAGGCCTATTTCTTGGGAGTGGAACAGTACTTGCAGGACGCCTCGGTGTTCAGCCGGTTCGACTTCCGCAATATCGAAGTGAGCGGCGAGGACAATTGGCGTCGGAAGTACACCGTCGGAACGGCCAAGCAGGTCAACGACTACCTGCGGCTGGCTCTCGAAGGCTTCGTGAAGGACCAGGAGTCCGCTAACGACAGCTTCGGGGCGCAGGTGGAGGCGATGTTCAATTTCTAGGTCGAGCGGCAACCTTTACGACGGAGGGCATACAGTACGCGCGTGGCTGCTGACGGCTGGTCTGCTGGTGGTCATGGCCGAGCCAGCGCTGGCAGCCACGCGTGTCACCATTCGAGAGCTCAAGGAGCACCCTCAGCGCTATTACGGAGAGGAACTGCTCCTTGAGTGCTACTACGATAAAGAAAGCCCTGTCTGGGTGCGTGCGCTGCCGGATGCCGATGAGTGGGTTGGGTTTTTCGTGACCGGACGGCCCGACAAAACACTGACCTGGAGCGGAGAGTATTACAATCTCCTCTTTACGCCCGCTCGCACGCGGGAGGCGCTACGGACCTTTCGTGGTGGCGACAAGATTACGGTGATCGGGGAAGGATTTCGTTACGCCTCGACAAGTCTGGAGGGAGTTGGCATCCACGTGAGGCAATTCCTCGCGGGGTGGGGTCCGTCTGCCAAATCGATTCACGGCTCAGGGAACACTGCCCCGATGCCAGCCGCTTCTGTGGCTCCCGGCGCCCCACCGTCCTCAGAAGTGAGCATGTCTGCTCCGCCGCCACTTGAGGGTGGGGAGAAACTTGCGGTGACCATCAACGGGAAGCACTACACCGGCCTGCGGTTTGGCGACGCCTATAACTTCGATGGAATCGAGTTTCAGGTGGACAAGTCACGTTAGAGCGCTTCACGTTTACCCGATGAATCTTGGCGCAGGATGCTGCGTGAGTCGCCAGTAGAAGATTTTCGGACTTAGTGAAATCGCAGGAAGAATAAGGAGGCTGGCCCATGTCGATCCGTCGAGGTGTTGTCCTCGCTCTAGGCGTGTCGCTGACGACGTGTCTACTGTGGGGGGTTCCCGCATGGGCGACTATTGAGGATCTCAAGAGTTTCAAGCAGGCCTATCCAGGCAAAGAGCCCAAGGCCTACTCGTGCAAGGTCTGCCACCTTAGCCTGGTGGGCAAGAAAGGCGAGCTCAACGCCTACGGGCTGGCCCTCCAGAAGCTCAACGTTCCTGCCGATCCGAAGAAGCTGACGGTTGACGATTACCGGGCGATTGAAACGGAGGATGCGGATCAAGACGGCGCACCGAATGGAGATGAGATCAAGGCAGGAACGGATCCCGCCGATCCGGCCTCGGTTCCGGCTGGGATGAAGCCGTCCGAGACGAAAGAGGAGAAACAAGAGGAAGGGGTGGGAGAGAGCAAGCCCGAGAAACCCTCATCCGCCGCTCCGTTTCGACGTCCGAGACTCAGCTCGTTGGACGAGTTCATCATGCCAAACGCCTGGGCGGCCAAGACCGAATCCGAAGAGTCGCAGTCGCCGCCACCAAAAGCCGAGTACGTGGGCACCGACACCTGCGCCGGCTGCCATGTGAAGCAGGCTGAAGAGTTCAAACATTCCACTCACGCCCAGATTGCCGTGCCCGGCGAAGGTGTCGGTGCGCAAGGCTGCGAGGCATGCCATGGCCCAGGCAGCCTCCACGCGGAAGCCGGCGGCGGCAAGGGAGTCGGCGGCATCATCAATCCGCGCAAGGATCCCAGCACCTGTTTTGCCTGCCATCTCGACAAGAAAGCCGAGTTCCGATTGCCGTACCATCACCCGGTGATGGAAGGCAAGATGAGCTGCGCTGACTGTCACAGCGCGCACGGAGAAGACGTGCGGCCGTGGTCAGCCACCAGCCTCAAGGACATTAACGAGGCATGCTTCAAGTGCCACAAGGACCAGCGCGGCCCGTTCGTGAATGAGCATGAGGCACTGCGCGAGGGCTGTACGACCTGTCACAAGGTCCATGGCTCCATTCACGAGAAAATGCTGTTGGCGAGGGACAGCAATCTGTGTCTGCGCTGCCATACGCAGACCAACTTCCCAACCATCGGCGGATCAGGCCACACCGGTCGATTGAATCAAAGCACGTGTTTCAGCGCCGGGTGTCATACGGCGGTCCACGGCTCGAATTTTGATGAACACCTGCGCTACTAAAAGGAGGCCCTTGATGCGTGCCACAAGATGCTGGGTGTTGGCGGTCGTCATAGGCAGCAGCGCGTTCGCGGGAATGCATGCGGCCACCGCCGCAGATGCCGAGGGTTTCATCACAACGGTGCCGATGAGGTACATCGTTGTGGACGGAGATTCCGGGAAGTTTCGGGCGCATCATTGGATGAATGACGGGTACGCCGGCGGCATCAAGGACGCCTCCGGGCATTTCGCGTTGCCGGATGGGACTGAGGTTTCCGGAGAAGGGCACGCCCTCATTGATGCCAACGATTTGGGAGCGGCGCTGTCGATCAAGAAGGAGCATCTGGGGTTCTTCGATTTCGATTACTCGGAGTTTCGGAAGTATTTCGATACCGGCGCCGGTGCGCATCGCCGGTTTGCGACCTTGCAGTCGCCCGATACGGATAAAGACTTGCAGTTGGACATCGGGAAATTCGGGCTGGAGACCGGGTTGACGCTTGAGGGATGGCCGGAGCTGAGCGTGGAGTATGAGCGGGAGTTCAAAGATGGCACCAAATCGCGCCTGACGTGGACATCGGTGAAGGAGGCCAGTGAGACGCGTAGTATCGGGCCGTCCTGGCAGGAGATCGATGAGACCGTGGACTCGTTTGCTTTGAAGGCGAACGATGACATCGCCGGATTTGCCCTGCACGGGGAGCAGCGGTGGGAGTTTGCCCGCGCGGAGACCCTCCGGGAGGAGAAGTACCTGGCGACGACGGGAGTGGCGTCCGATACCAAGATCCGTCGGCAAAATCAGGGACCGCAGGCCATCGTCTTGACGACGACGTTGGGAGGCGAGCGCAGCTTCCTGGAAGATAAGGTGTTTATGTCCTCCGGGTATCATTTCAACCATCTGAAGAATCGCGAGATTGAATCGATCACGGAGACGGACGCGGCAGGCGTCATCACGAACTTCTCACGCGGCGAAAACAAAACCGACGCTCGGTCGGACAGCGACTACGACTCGCACACCTGGGTGCAACACGTCATGTTCAACCCGTGGCAGACGGTCAGCATCGGGACGAAGCTCAAATCCGAGGTCATCACGCGCCATGGCAATTCCACTTATCCATCCTACGCGGAATCCTCCGCCACGCCGGAGGCTTTCGATACCGTGCTTGATCACACGGAGGTGACGCTGTCGGATGCGAAAGCGGCGCGGTGGGGTGAAGGACTCTCCCTGCGATTTACCGGGGTTCCGCGGACCGCGCTGTATACGGAATTGGAGTTTGAGCAATCTCGTACGCTGCTGCGCGAGGATCGCCGGAGCCTTGACGGCCCGGATACCGGTGACGACTCTGTGGCGACTGAGGTCTTTCAGCGGGAGACCGTCACGGAGGTTCGTCGCGGCGCGTGGACGTTGGGCGGACGGACGAGCCCCTGGCGGTTCGTTGATCTCACCACGCAGGTGCGGCGTCGGGTGTATAACAATGACTATGACGACCAGCGGGAAACTGTGGCCTCCGGCGCTCGCTCAGCGTTCTTCGACGGGCAGAGCATCCACACCGATGAGTTTTCCACACGGCTCACGCTCAAGCCCTGCCGGTGGTTTAAGCCCTCCTTCCGCTACCAGCTTCGGGCGGATAAGTACGCGACCAGGGCGGAAGCGCAGCCGATCGTCAAAACGGAGTCCCTCTCAAACATTTATACGTTTGACGTGATGGTGCAACCTGTGCGCGATCTGATCACGACGGCGACGTTTTCGCGACAGACCGCCTCCACCACCACCCCGGCGAGCGTGTTTTCCACCGCGTCCAGCAATATCCCCACGTTCAACGCGGATGTGAATACGTGGCTGCTGGGCGCGGACTATACGTTCAAGCCGAACATCACGCTTAACGGCGCGCTCCAGTACTCTTCGGCGAACAACTTCAACGACTATGCCAATACGGGGCTACCGCTGGGTGCCGACTTCCACAAGCTCGATCTCACGGCAGGTATGAAGTGGTCGCCGATGAGGCTCAAGGATACGTCGATCGGAGCCGAATACGGCTTGTACACGTACAATCCCAACGAGAACGTCGAGGTCGGCGACTACAAAGCGCATATGATCTCGTTCGAAGTGTCCCGGACGTTCTAAACCGGGACGTGAGCATTCATCGGCGAGATTCGGCCGGCGCCAACTGAACGTCAAGACCGGTCGTCGCAGCGGCGCTCACCCTGTCATCTGCTTCGCGCGTCTCTCACAAAAGACCCGCACAGCCGCGTTGGAGTCGCAATGGCGAGCCCGCAAGGCACGAAGAGGAAGCCAGAACACTGACCGTTGCTTCTAGTCGGTAGTGTGTGCGGTGTGTCGGACCAGCAGAAGAAACAATCGAGGGGGTGACAATGATGGGGACGCATCCGTTGGTGGTACTGCTCTTTGTCTTGGCCTGTGGGATTGGGCTGCTCGTTGGGGCGCTTTCAGGCAATCCCTGGGCGATGGTCGGCAGCATCGCGGCGGGCTTGCTGGTGAGCGTGTCGATCCGCGTGGCGAAGCAGTGGCAGAAAGCCGTCGTGCTGCGCCTTGGAAAATTCCACCGGCTCAAAGGGCCCGGCTTCTTTGCGATCCTGCCCTTTGTCGACACCGTCCCATACTGGATTGATTTGCGGACGATCACGACCCCATTCACAGCGGAGCAAACCCTGACAAAGGATAGCATCCCGGTCGATGTGGACGCCGTGTTGTTCTGGCGCGTGGTTGATTCGACGAAGGCCGCGCTCGAAGTCGAGAATTACCGAGAGGCCATCGCCTGGGCCTCTCAGACGGCCCTTCGGGATGTGATCGGCAAGACGGATCTTTCGGAGATGCTGGTGGGCCGGGAAAAGATCGACGCCCTGCTGTGCGAGATGATCGATCATCGTTCCGAACCGTGGGGCATCAAGGTGCACTCCGTGGAGATCCGGGACGTGAAGATTCCTGTCGGCCTGCAAAACGCGATGTCCATGCAGGCCCAGGCCGAGCGGGAACGGCAAGCCCGGATCATCTTGGGGGATTCAGAGCGTCAAGTGGCCATGTCGTTTGCTGAGGCCTCCCGATCGTATGTGGAGAATCCCACCGCGCTGCATCTGCGCGCGATGAACATCCTGCTCGAAGGCATGCGCCAGAGCTCCACCGTCATCATTGTCCCAAGCACCGCTGTGGAGACGATGGGGCTTGGAGCGATGGCAGGATTGACCGCGCTTGCCAAAGATACGAAGCCTGCTGCGCCACCGCAATCGGCTGCGTAACGTCTTCCTCGGTGCCGTCTCATAGCGTCAGATGAGGGAGCGTCTCTTGTTGCTTGTGGGCCTTGCGGTGCTGGTGGGTGCTGCGCTGTATGCGGCTCGAGAACGCGCGCGCCAGGCCCCGCTGGTCGTCCAGCCCTCCATCCCGTTTCCCCACAAGACCCACGTGGACGCTGGATTGACGTGCACGACCTGCCATGCGACCGCCGACAGCCAGTCCTTTGCGGGTCTTCCCGCTGTGCGCGACTGTTTGGACTGCCATGCCGCGGTCGGCGCCGACACACCCCTCCTTGCTCAGGTCACACCACAGCTTGAGCAAGCCGCGTCGCGCAAAGAAGAGCTGCCCTGGAAGCAGGTCTATCAAGTGCCTGCGCATGTGTACTTCTCGCATCAGCGTCATGTGACGCTAGCACGGTTAGACTGTGAGGTCTGTCATGGTCAGGTTAAGAAGCTGACGAGCCCCGTCGTGCGGCAGGATGTTGCCATCAGCATGGAACGCTGTGTGACGTGCCATCAACAACAGCGGGTTACGGCCGACTGCTTGGCCTGCCATCGGTAGCGAGATGGAAGTCACGCGCCGCGCTTTTCTGCAGTTGACCGGCCTGATGGCCGGCACCACAGGGGCCTTCGAGCGCTTCATCAGGCATCGGTTGATGGGGCTGCCGGCGCCTGCAGACGATGTATTACTGACACCGCACGCTCCTGAGCAGTGGCTGCCCTCTGTGTGCCAACTCTGTCCCGCAGGCTGTGGGGTGGCCGCGCGGGTGGTCAACGGTCGGGTGGTGAAGCTTGAAGGCCTGCCCGCGCATCCGATCAACCAAGGCAGCCTCTGTCCCCGTGGCCTGGCAGGGCTGACTGAACTCTACCACCCCGACCGCCTGCTGCAGCCGATGAAGCGCATCGGCGAGCGCGGCGAGGGCCGGTTTGAGCCCATCGGCTGGGACGAGGCGATCCGCACACTCATCGATCGTCTGCGCACGCTGCATCAGCGTGGCGAGTCGCATCGAGTGGCTTGGCTCTCCGGTCATACCGCGGGCATCGCACCGCAACTCATCGAGCGGTTCTTGCGCGGGTATGGCGCTACCCGGCATTTCGTCCTGAGCCCTCCGACCGGAGAGCTGCCTGTTGATGCCTTTCATATGATGGTCGATTGGCAGGGGCAGATGCTCTACGATCTCGCCCAAGCCACCCTCATCCTGTCCTTCGGGATGGATTGGCTGCAGGCGTATCCCTCGCCTGTTGAGGCTTCGCGCGCGTATGGGCATCTTCGTCGAGGCCAGCCGGATCGCCGCGTGCGCGTGGTCCAGATTGAGCCGCGTCTGTCGGTGACCGCGGCCAAAAGCGATGAATGGCTCCCTGTGCGTCCGGGCCAAGAAGGATGGCTGGCCTTAAGCATGGCGCATGTCTTGATCCGTGACCGGCTCTTTCATGAGCGATTCGTGCAGGACTCCGCAGTGGGCTTCGAGGAATTTTCGCGCTTCGTCGAATCGCACGCGTCCCCTGAGCAGGTGGCCGAGCCCACCGGCATCCCGGCAGAGACCATCGTTCGCGTGGCCACGGAGTTTGGACTAAGACGAGGGCTGGCTGTGGGCAGCCGCGCCGATGCGCTGACGCAGTGGGCCGTGATGAGCCTCAACGGGTTGGTCGGCAACATTGATGCGCGCGGCGGCATCTTGCGACGGTGGGAACCGGAAGCGCTTTCGCTGCCGGCGGCGGTGACGCCAACCGATGCGCCGATGCTGCCAACCGATGCGCAGGCCCTGCCGGCGTTGCTTCAATCGCAACAGCCGTCTCCCATCGAAGTCCTGGTGCTCTCGTCCGCTAATCCGTGTTTTCTCAGCCCTTCGCCGTCACGGTGGGCTGACGCCTTCAAGGCGGTGCCATGGATTGTCAGTTGCACCGCATTCCTCGATGAGACAGCGCTGCACGCGGATTTGCTGTTGCCGACGGCCACCGCGCTTGAGCAGTGGCAGTATGCGCCGACCACCGCAAGCGATGGAACGGTCGTGGCGACGATCTGCCGTCCTGTGCTGGCCCCGCGCAACGAGGCGCGCGGGCTGCCGGATCTCATCCTGCAACTGGCCCAGGCGTTCGGTCCGCCGCTTGACAACGCGCTGCCCTGGCATTCCTTGGAGCAGCTCGTGATGGATCGCCTCCATGCCCTGTACGACGCCAAGGTAGGCTTGCTGTTGCCACCGATCAGCGTGCCTGGGACGCCAGCGCCTTCCGTGGAGAAGCCGGCGATGAACGTGGAGGAGTTCGGCAAGGAGCTGCTCGCGCGGGGCGGCCTCCTCTGGCCGGCAGAGGCGTCCCCCTGGCCTGAGTTTCGGACTCCATCGCGTCAATTCGAGTTTGTTCCCCGCGCGATTGCTGAGCGCCTGAAGGCCTCACCAACGCTGTTTCCGACGGAGGAGTCGGCTGCGGCAGCCGGCTTTCCCTTGCAGCTCTACCTCTATTCACCGCTGGCGTTCCTCAACGGCTACGGCGCGCACCTGCCGCATCTGCAACAGATTGCCGGCAGCCAACTCCATGAGGCGTGGGTCACCTGGGCAGAAATCCACCCGAGCACCGCAGGCGCACTTGGCATCCGCGATGGCGAATCGATCTGGGTTGCCTCGGCCCACGGGCGCATCACCGTCAAGGCGCGCTGGTCCGAAGGGATCCAGCCGTCCGTCATTGCCATCCCGCTTGGGCTGGGGCACACCGCGCACGGCCGTTGGGCCCAGGGTATTGGAGAAAATCCGGCCTGCTTGATCGAGGCGAAGCGCGATCCACAGACGGGCCAACCACTTTGGCAGGGGACATGGGTGAAAGTCTGGAAGGCGTGATCCCACCGCCGACAGGAACTGCGATGGTTTCACGACGCGCGCTGCTTCAGCGCGCCGTCGTCGCGGCCGGCGCGTTGGTGTTCCTTCGGCGCGCACCGACTGCGCAGGCGGCATCCGGTCAAGAGGCGGACGCGCCGCGTCCCACCCATACGCCTCGGTGGGGCATGGTGATCGACCTTGATAAATGCACCAGCTGTCAGGCATGCGTCGTCGCCTGCTGGGCCGAGAATAATCAGCCGTTACCCGGTCCTGAAGCGCACCGAGCGGGTCGGGTGATTGAATGGATGAAACTCCTCTCCGTTCACGAGGGCAGCTATCCCCGCGTCCGCCAGCGCCTCCTGCCGATCCCTTGCCAACAGTGCGATCAGCCTCCCTGCACCACGGTCTGTCCGGTCTTCGCCACGTACAAGAACCCCGAAGGGCTCGTTGCCCAGATCTACCCGCGCTGCATCGGCTGCCGCTACTGCGTCAACGCCTGTCCCTACACCTGCAAGTTCTTCAACTGGTCCGAAGCCCGGTGGCCCGCCTCCATGGCCCAGGAGCTCAACCCTGATGTGTCGGTCCGGCCCAAAGGGGTCACGGAGAAATGCACCTTCTGCCACCACCGGCTCCAGCGAGCCAAAGAACAGGCTGCGAGCGAAGGCAGGGTGCTGCAGGCAGGCGACTATGTGCCGGCCTGTATGCAAGCGTGTCCGGCCCAAGCCATCGTCTTCGGCGACCTGAATGATCCGGCGAGCGACGTCTCCAAGGCGCAAGACAATCCGCGCCGGTTTCGGCTCCAAGAGGAACTCGGGACGGAGCCGAAAGTCACGTATCTCTCTGAGGCATGAGCATGGAACAACCTCGAGATATCGCGTCTGATATTGTGACGCCCATGATTCGTTGGCCGCGCGGCTACGGTGTGTTCGTGGGCTGTCTTCTCGCTGTGATCGCCTTCGCCGCGTACGCGTGGACGCAGCAACTCCGCTTCGGTCTGGGGGTCACCGGGCTGACCCGTCCGGTCTTTTGGGGCCTCTATATTACCAACTTCGTTTTCTTCATCGGCATCAGCCATGCCGGGACGCTCATTTCCGCCATCCTGCGCCTCTGCCGAGCCGAGTGGCGCCGGCCGATTACGCGCATGGCCGAGGCCATCACGGTCCTCGTCCTGTTCATTGGGGCAGGGAACGTCATCATGGATCTGGGCCGTCCTGATCGAGCGCTGAATGTCATCCTCCATCCCAATTTCCGGTCGCCCCTGTTATGGGACATCACCAGCATCACCACGTACCTGACCGCGAGCATGCTGTACCTCTACCTGCCGCTCATTCCAGATCTGGCCATCCTTCGCGATCGGCTGCCCAGGCGACGGTGGTTCTATCGACCCTTAGCGCTTGGCTGGACCGGGACACCGCAACAGCACCGGCGGCTTGAGCGGGCCATTGCCATCATGGCGGTGGTCGTGATCCCGATCGCGATCTCGGTCCATACGGTAGTCTCCTGGGTGTTTGCCATGACCATCCAGCCGATGTGGCACAGCACGATCTTCGGACCGTATTTTGTGGCCGGCGCGATCTTCTCCGGCATCGCCGCCCTCATCGTGGCCATGGCGATCTTGCGCAAGGTGTACCATCTGGAGGCGTACCTCAAGCCCATCCATTTCAATAACCTGGGGATTCTGCTGCTCGTCATGGCCTGTCTGTGGCTGTACTTCACGTTTGCCGAGTACCTGACCACCTTCTATGGGCATCAACCGGAGGAGATGGCCGTCTTCTGGACGAAGATCACTGGTCCGTTCGCGCCCTATTTCTGGGCCATGGCCGTGTGCTGTTTCGTGATCCCGGTGATCCTCCTGGGTATCCCGCGATTGCGGACGATTTCCGGCACCGTGGCGGCTTCAGGCTTCATTCTTATTGGGATGTGGTTGGAGCGGTTCCTCATCGTCGTGCCCTCCCTCATCAATCCCCGGTTGCCCTTTCCAGGGGGTGTCTACCACCCGAGTTGGGTGGAGCTGGCGATCACCGCAGGAGCCTTTGCGACCTTCCTCCTCTTCTATTGTCTCTTCATCAAGGTGTTCCCGATCATTTCCATCTGGGAGGTTCAGGAAGGACAGGAGCGCGGCGTGGACGAGACGGTGGAACGGTTGAAGACCTACCTTCCCACCGCAGTATCCCAGCCACCGCAGCCGGCGACATCCAGATTTCAGACCAAGTGGAGCTGATGCGTCTGAGACCCGTGACGTGGTGCACGGTGATGGTCGGTGCGTTCAGCCTCTGGGCCGCCCTGCGGTCTGATGCCCAGGAATCTCTCCGCGGGGGGACGCAGACCGAGGAAGAAGTCAAGGAAGCGGCCAAGCAACCGTATGCGAATGACCTGGGTTCTGATACTATTGATGTCTCGAGCTATCCACCTCAGATGCAGCGAGCCCACGTCCTGTTTTCGCAGAAATGCTCCCGTTGTCATACGCTGGCTCGACCCATCAATTCCCAATGGGCCACCGCGGTCTTCTGGGAACACTATGTGAAGCGGATGTGGCGCAAGCCGGGCAGCGGCATCAACGGAGCGGAGGCGAAACAGATCTGGGAATTTCTTGTCTACGACTCCCAGGTGCGCAAACTCGATCATCGAGAGGTATTCAAGGCGTTCCGAAGACGACTGCTGGAGGAGTTCAGGCAGCGTTACCCCGCCAGGTTCCAGGAGCTCTACGGTGGCGCGGAAGAAGACGCCGTGCGACTCTGGTAAATACGGGAGGTGATTCTTAGTGATGTGTCCCAGGCAACGGATCAGCCGACGGGAGTTTTTGCGGTACCTGCTCAAGAGCGGTGGGGTTGCATTCCTGGGGGCGGCGATCTATCCCATTGCGCGGTACCTCTACCCCCCGCGGGGGGTCGAGTCGTCCGTCTCCACCGTCGTGGCCGCAACGCTCGGGGAGCTGGCGGTGAACACAGCCAAGATCTTCCGGTTCGGCAGCCGTCCGGGACTCCTGATCAACACCCCGCAGGGTGAACTCAAAGCGTTTTCCGCGGTGTGCACGCACCTCAATTGCACCGTGCAATACGAGCCGGACAACAGCCTGATCTGGTGCGCCTGCCACAACGGCAAGTATGACTTAAACGGCCAGGTGATTTCCGGCCCGCCTCCCCGGCCGCTTGAGGCCTATCAGGTGAACGTCCGGGGCGAGGAGATCCTCGTCTCGAAGCCGGCGTAACTCGATGAGGCCCCTCGAACGCCTTCGAGCCTTCTTTCGCGAACGCTACCCCCTCGGCGGGCTGGCAGAGTTCGCCACGCACAAGACCGTCCCCGTCCACCGCCACAGCTTCTGGTACTACTGGGGCGGGATGACCCTCGCCCTTATCGGCATGCAGATCGCCAGCGGCGTGCTGCTCCTGCTCTACTACCGTCCTTCCGCCCAGGAGGCCTTCGAATCGGTCCGCTTCATCATGACCAAGGTGCAGTTCGGATGGCTGGTGCGATCGGTCCACGCGTGGGCGGCGAACCTGGTCATTTTCTCGGCCATGGTGCATCTGGCCAGCGTCTTTTTCCTCAAGGCCTATCGGCCCCCGCGTGAGCTGACTTGGGTGACCGGGGCGGTGCTTCTGTTCCTCTTGATGGGGTTCGGGTTTACGGGCTATCTCTTACCCTGGAACACGCTGGCCTTCTTCGCCACAAAAGTCGGCACAGAGATCGCCGGCGTCGTGCCAGTCATGGGGCCGATCATACAGGTGTTCCTGCGCGGCGGCAGCGATGTCGGCGATGTAACGCTCACGCGGTTTTTCTGGCTGCATATCGCGATTCTGCCGCTGATGGTGGTCGGTGTCATCGGGCTGCATCTGGTGATGGTGCAGCTCCAAGGGATGAGCAAGCCGCTTACCGTGCGCGAGGAGCGCTCCATCCCGTTTTTTCCGAATTTCTTCCTGCGGGACTTGATCGCCTGGGCGCTCATCCTTGGAGCGGTCCTGTCGGTCAGCGTGTACTGGCCTGCGACGCTGGGAGAGAAGGCGGATCCCTTTGCGCCGACCCCGGCAGGCATTCAGCCGGAATGGTATTTTTTGTGGATGTTTCAGACGCTGAAGCTGGTGCCGGGACATGTCTTCGGGCTCGAAGGGGAACTGGTCGCCGTCGGGGCCACAGGAGTCGCCGGCCTGGCCTTGCTCTTGGTGCCATGGCTTGACCGGCCGGCGAGGCGCGGACGATCTCATTGGATGGTGCTCGCCGCGGGGATCCTGGCTGTGCTGTATGTCGTCGGCATGACGGGCTACGCGCTCTGGATCGGTCATCGGCCATGACGAGCCGCATGATGCGGGCGAGCCTTGGCCTGGTCTTCTGGATGGCCGCGCTTCGGTTCGGGGTGGTGGTCGAGGCGGCCAATAGCTGTGTCGAGTGTCATCAGCAATTTGAATCCGGAGCATCGGCGCCGACTCAGGTGATGGCGCATGATGTCCACATCCAACGCGGCCTCTCCTGCTCGGACTGCCACGGCGGCGATCCCGCCGCTACCGAGGCGACATCGGCAATGGATCCGGCCAAGGGATTCATCGGCCGCCCCGCGCGAGCCGAAATCCCACAGTTCTGCGCACGTTGCCACGCCGATCCTGCCTACATGCGCAAGTACAACCCCAACCTCCCCACCGACCAGTACGCCAAGTACCTCACGAGCCAGCACGGCAAGCGCCTGGGCAGCGGAGATGCAGACGTGGCCGTGTGCACGAGCTGCCACGGCGCTCATGGGATTCGATCCAAGAAAGACCCGCAATCACCGGTGTATGCGATGAACATCCCGGGCACCTGCGCTGTGTGCCACACAAACGCGAGGCTCATGGAGCGCCACGGGCTGCCGACAAATCAGTACGCAGACTATTCGCAGAGTGTGCATGGCCAGGCGCTGCTCGTGCGCGGCGATCGGGCCGCGCCCCACTGCGCCAGTTGCCACGGTTCGCATGAAGCCTCGCGGCCGAAGGTGGTCGCCATCGGGAATATCTGCGCCCAGTGCCATGGTCTCACACGCGACCTATTTACCAAGAGCCCCCACAAACGGGCCCATGAGGTGCTGGGGCTTCCGGAATGCGAGGTGTGTCACGGCAACCATCTGATCCGCAAGCCGACGGATGAGATGCTGGGAACCGGATCGGATGCGGTCTGCGTCAACTGTCATGAGCCCGGCTCCGCCGGCTACGTCACCGCCCAGCAGATGCGCGAAGCCATTGAACGCCTAAATACGCAGATGACCGGCGCCCAGGTGACCGTCGCGCAGGCCGCACAGCTTGGGATGGAGGTGGCCGATGCGGAGTTCGCCCTCAACCAGGCGACGGCGCAACTCACCCAGGCACGGACCTATGTGCATTCGTTCTCCGCCTCAACAATGGAGCCCATCGCCGAGGAGGGCATCCGTTATGCTCGGCAGGCCGAAACTCAGGGTCAGCAGGCGATTCACGAGTTCGGGTTCCGCCGCCATGGATTATGGATGACCTTAGCGATTCTGTTCTTGGTGGTCGGCGGGCTCGCGCTCTTCATTCGAGATCTTGAACGACCGAACTCCTCAGGCAAGCAGGATCCGCCGGCACCGCCTCACGGACCTGCCTGATTGTCCGCGATGACGCATAGCGATCACCCTAAGTCTCCAAGTCTCCTGCGCAATCCCGTCAGTTTTGTGGGCATTGTGGTTGCGGCGATGAGCACCGCGTTCGGCCTGCCGCTCATGTTTCTCGATATGGTGAGCCGGCGGACGCATCCGTATCTTGCCGTGCTCATTTATCTCGTCTTGCCATTTGTGGCGACGGGCGGGGTCGGGCTCATTGTGTTTGGGGCGCTGTGGGAACGATGGCGGAGACGGCGCCGGCCAGAACTGATCGTGCCGCCGCTGCCGCAGATTGACTTGAATCAGCCTGCGCACCAGGCAGCCGTGGTGGCAGCGGTGACCGCCACCATGGTGATCGTGATCCTCTTGTCGATCACCGGCTATCGGGCGTACCACTTCACCGAGTCGGTCAAGTTCTGCGGCTTGGTCTGCCACCAGGTCATGAAACCGGAGTACACGGCCTATCAGTACTCGCCGCACGCGCGGGTGGCCTGCACGCAGTGCCACGTCGGACCGGGGGCGGACTGGTTTGTGCGCTCGAAGCTGAGCGGTCTGTATCAGGTGTACGCGGTGACCACTCACCGCTATCCGCGGCCGATCGAGACCCCGGTCAAGAGTTTACGGCCGGCGCAAGAGACGTGCGAGCAATGCCACTGGCCGGCGAAATTCTTCGGCGCGCAACAGAAGACGTTTACGCATTACCTTTCGGATGAGGCGAATAGTCCTTGGCAGATCCAGATGCTGATCAAGGTCGGCGGCGGCAATCCGGCCACCGGCGGGGCCTCCGGCATCCATTGGCATATGAACATTGCCAAAACGATTGAGTATGTTGCCGCGGATAAACAGCGCGAAGTGATTCCCTGGGTGCGGGTGACCGAGCCCGGTGGGCACGTGAGGGTGTACCAAAGTACGGAGGTACCGCTCTCCCCGGCGCAAGTGACCGCGGCTACCCCGCGGCAGATGGATTGCGTGGACTGCCACAACCGGCCCTCGCACATCTACACGCCGCCGGATCGCGCCCTCGATGCGGCATTGGAACAAGGGCGCATTGACTCGTCGCTGCCGTATGTCAAGCGCGAGGCGGTGCGCTTGTTGGCGGGCACGTACCGCAGCGAGGCGCAGGCCATGGCTGCGATCCGCACAGGCCTCACACGTTTCTATGAGACGACCTATCCGGATATGTGGCGACAGCGGCAGGCGGACATCCAGCGCGCCGCCGAGGAAACGGCGAAGGTGTTTGCCCGCACCATCTTTCCTGAAATGAAGGCCGACTGGCGCGTGCATCCGAACCACATCGGCCATCGCAACACGGATGGGTGTTTTCGTTGTCACGACGGCCAGCATGCGAGCGCCGACGGCCACGTGATCACGAAAGACTGCAACGCCTGCCACACGATCCTCGCACAGGGCGCTCCGGCTACCCTGCAGGGCCAACCGTTGCGGGAGCAGCCCTTCCAACACCCCGTGGATATGGGGATGGACGTCACCGAGCAAAAATGCAGTCTCTGTCACAACGGCACGACCGGGCTCTAATCCCCCTAGGGTTGGCGCTGACGCTGGGCGTCGTGGCGGCGGCCACAGCCGCCGGCGCCGAGAACATCGATAACCCCACGTGTCTGGCCTGCCATGGTGATGCGGCGAGCCCGCGATTTGTAGATGGCCAGAAATTCTCGGCATCGGTCCACAGCGCGTTGACCTGCACCAGCTGCCACACAGACATCAGCAGCGTGCCGCATGCCGTGCCCGCACAGCCTGTCAGCTGCAGCCAGTGTCACACCTTGGAAGCCGAGGTCTACCTGCGCAGCGACCACGGGCAGGCGGTTCATCGCGGAGTGACGGAGGCCGCGTCCTGCCGTGATTGCCACGGCAATGCTCACACGCTGCTTTCCGTCCACGACCCGGCCTCGCCTGTGACGCGAGCCAACATTCCCCAAACGTGCGCGCAATGCCACGGCAAGACACAGGACATGGCCAAATTTCGCTTGGCGCAGAAAACTCCCATCCGCTCATATCTCGAGAGCGTCCATGGTTTGGCCTTCCAAAAGGGCAATACCGCCGCAGCCGTCTGTACCGACTGCCATGGCTCGCACGATTTGCACCGGGCCACGAATCCCCAATCCAAGCTCTACTGGCAGGTGATTCCTGCTACGTGCGGCAAGTGTCATGAGAACATTCGGGAAACGTTTAGGCGCAGCATCCACGGGCAGGCGGTCGCAACCGGCAAGCGCGATGCCCCCGTCTGTACCGATTGTCACGGCGAGCATTCCATCGACGCGGTCAAGCAAGCCACGTCGAAAGTGTTTCCCTCGAATATCCCCGAGACCTGCGGCCAGTGCCATGCGGCTGAGCGGATCATCACCAAGTACCAACTGCCCTCTCACGTCGTCGATACGTATATGAAGAGTTTCCATGGCCTCTCGCTGCAATTGGGATCGCTACGGGCGGCGAATTGCGCCTCGTGCCATGGAGCGCACGACATCTTGCCGTCCAATGACCCGCGCTCCGCCGTGCATCCGAATAATCTGGCGAAGACCTGCGGCCAGTGTCATCCCGGCGTCAGTCTCCAGGTCACCAGAGGCCAGATCCATTCAGGCACGCAACCCGGTTTGGAGCACCGCGCGGTGGGATGGGTGCGCCGCCTCTACCTCATCCTCATCGTAACAGTTGTCGGCGGGATGTTGCTGCACAACTTCCTGGATTTTCGCAAGAAGCTGCAAGTGCATCGCCAGCGAATGACCGCGGTGTCCGGGCCGCTGCGCATGACCCTGAATGAGCGCATCCAGCATGCGGTGCTGGCCATCGCATTCATCGCGCTGGCCTACACGGGATTTGCGCTGAAACATCCGCAGGCATGGTGGGCCAGCCCGTTTGTGGGTCGCGTTGACTGGCGCAGCCTGAGCCATCGCGGAGCCGCACTCGTCTTCTGTGTGCTTGGAGCCTACCATATCTGGTTTGTGTGCCGCACGGACCGGGGACGCAAGCACCTGCGCGCACTCTTGCCCATGCGTTCGGATCTGATTCAATTCGGACAGATGCTCGGCTACGACGTGGGCCTGCGGGGGCAACGGCCCATGATGGGGCACTACAGCTATGTGGAAAAAATCGAATACTGGGCGTTGGTATGGGGCTCCATGGTCATGGTGGTGACCGGCGCCTTGATGACTTGGCAAGACTGGACGCTGCGGTTATTTCCCAAGTGGATTTTTGATGTCATCACGTCGATCCATTACTACGAGGCGATCCTGGCGTGTCTGGCGATTCTGCTCTGGCATGGCTACTTCACCATGTTCGATCCCGACGAGTATCCGATGAAATGGACCTGGCTCACCGGGCGGCCTTCGGAATCAGATGAACACCACCGCAAGGAAGACGAGCCGGCGCAGCACTGAACCATCTGCCGGAGAAGGGCAATGGCTGCAAGATCGAAACATTCCGTTAGTCATCCGTTGGCAGCGTGCGTGTTCTTGAGCATTCTTTTTTCCGCGACCTCCCTATTAAGAGCGGAGCCTGCCGTATCTCAAAAGAGGCCTGAGTTTGCAGGGCCTGAAACGTGCGCGGGCTGTCACGCGGCTGAGTACGAAGAATGGAAACACTCGCGCCATGCGGGCGCATTCGGCGAGCCTTTCGCTTCTTATTGGAACGCGCACGGCAAGAGTGCCGAATGCCTCGGCTGCCATACGACAGGTTTTGATTCGCCCAGCGGCCAATTTGCTTTTGAAGGGGTGAGCTGCGAATCTTGCCACGGGCCCTACCACGAGGGGCATCCCGAAGCGGGTGTGACCATGCACCTGGCTACGGATTCATCGGCGTGCGCCACCTGCCACCGCCAGACGTTTCTTGAGTGGCAACTCAGCAAGCACGGGCAAAAGGGCATCCGCTGTTTTGATTGCCACCGCGTGCACCAACAAGGGCTTCGCCACCCGAGCGTTGAAGCGCAGTGCGGCGCCTGCCATGCCGAACGACTTCAGGATTTTGCGCACGCCACCCATCACGCATCCGGATTGACGTGTGCGACCTGCCATCTGCCCGAACCGAAGACCACAGGCGTGGGGGGCACGGGTGCCGCCAGCCACACGTTCCTCGTCGGTGCGGAAACATGTGCCGCGTGCCATGAGGAGACCGTGCACAAGAGCCAGAAGATGCAGCAGTTGGAGTCGGCGGTCACGCGGTTAAGCACCCAGCCCTCAGCAGAAGAATTGGCGCGGCTCCAAGAGGAAGTCAGGCAGTTGGAATTTGTTGCGGATGTGCAGCGCGCCGGACGCGCGCGGATGATACTGCTGGCGTTATTGATTGGCGTGGCTTTCGGCAGTCTCATGGTGCTCATTTCCCTGGGGCGTTCGCGCAAAGACGGCGGGCCATCCTGATGGATTCCAGAATGACCCGCAGGACATTTTTACGCCATTCAACCGTCGGCGCACTCGGTGCTTGCGCCGTCTGCGCCGGCGTGGCGGACGGTTCAATCGCCGCATCGGCTGCAACCGATGCCACACGCATCGGGACGCTGGTTGACGTGACGCGCTGTATTGGCTGCCGCGCGTGCGTGCGCGCCTGCAATCAACGCAACGGGTTGCCGCAGCCTGAGAAGCCGAGCACCGTCTGGAACGGGCCGGTGGAGGAGCTTAACTTCGGCCGCTGGACGACGGTGAATCTGCAGGGTACGCCGGCGAACGGTGCAGCCGTGCCGGTGAAGCGCCAGTGCATGCACTGTCTTGAGCCAGCCTGTGTTTCCGTTTGCCCCGTCGCAGCACTTCAGCAGTTACCCAATGGCGTGGTGATGTATCGAAAAGAGCGCTGCATCGGCTGCCGCTACTGCATGTTTGCTTGTCCCTTTGGGATCCCGAAGTTCGAGTGGGAGGCCAGCCTTGATCCCGAAATCGGCAAGTGCCAATTTTGCGCGCAACACGCGGTGTTTACCGGGCCTGCGTGCGCGCAAGCGTGCCCGACCGGAGCGCTGAAGTTCGGCTCCCGTCAGGCGCTCCTGGCGGAAGCCAAGGCGCGCATTCATGTGCGCCCTGAGCGCTATCGGGATCATGTCTATGGAGAGCACGAGGCAGGTGGCACCGCCTGGCTGTACTTATCGAGCAGGTCTTTTTCGGATTTAGGTTTCAACACCCAACTGCCAAGGTTCGGGCTTCCACGGTTAACCTGGGTGGCCCTCAAGCTGGTGCCCGGGGTCGTGATCGCCCTTGTGATTGTCTTAACCTCGGTTTCTTTCAGGATGGGGCGTCTCGCACAGCAGGCGGCCGTGCATGATCGCACATGATTGAAGTTTTTTTCATCCTGGCCTATGCGATTATTGTGGCCGCTTTTGTGCGCTCCAAGACCCATCTGCGCTTGCATACGCGCTTGGAAGTGCTGCTGCTGGCGTCCGCTGCTTTGGCGGTGGGGCTGTATGCGCTGACCCAGCGCATGACCCAGGGTTTGGGAGCGACCACACACCTTTCGGATAGCTTTCCGTGGGGTATTTGGATCAGTGTTGATTTATGCGGCATTGCGTTGGCTTCCGGCGGATTTATCCTCGCGGGCATTGTCCACCTGTTTCGCGTGCATCGGCTGGAGCCCATTTTGCGCCCCACAGTGTTAACCGCCTTTATCGCGTACCAATTAGTTGCGGCCATTCTGGTTTTGGATTTAGGCAGGCCGCTGCGCTTTTGGCACCCGCTGGTCATGTGGCAGCACCATTCGGTGATGTTTGAGATCACCTTGTGCCTTGCGTTGTACACGGTGGTTCTCGCTCTGGAATTCAGTCCTGTGCTTTTCGAATACCTGGGCTTCCATAGGGCAGTCGAGGCTCTGCAGAAGATGACGTTGCCGGTAGTCATGGCGGGAGTCATCCTTTCAACTCTGCACCAGTCATCCTTCGGGTCGCTGTTTCTGATTGTGCCGCAGAAGTTATCGCCTTATTGGTACACGCCGATCCTGCCCATCCTGTTTCTGTTGTCTGCTGTCTGCGCGGGATTAGGGGTAGCACTGCTTGAGTGCGTCCTGTTCGAGCGGGCGGCAGGCGGCGAGCGCTTGGATGCCGGCATTGTGCCGATGCTGGCCCGCTGGACCAGTCGAGCGCTCATGCTCTATGTGATCGTGCGGCTGACGGACTTACTGGTTCGCGGCAGCTGGAGGGCGGTGTTCCAGCATCCTTGGCTGGACGCTTCGTTGGCGGTTGAGATCATCGCCGGAAGCCTTCTTCCGGCGCTCTGGCTTGGCCGCATCGCCAAGAGGAATGCGCATCAGGCCGCTGCCGCAGCGGTGACTGTGCTAGGGGGAGTTGTCTGGCACAGGCTCAATGTGTCCTGGTTCGGGCTCATCCCGGCATCAGGAGTCTTTTATGTGCCGAGCTGGCTTGAGATCGCCATCACCCTTGCCTTGGTGATGATCGGCATACTGGTGTTTATTGCTGCGGCGCAATTATTGCCGGTTTTTCCTCGCCGATAAGGCCCATCGACGGGAGCCCTAAAATAGGCTATGATGAACTGCAAGAAAACGTATCCGGACGCGATTTGACGCGGCGGACAACGATCAAGACGGCGCGACCAACCGGGCAGAGCTCAACGCTGGCACCAACCTGAACGAGCCCACCTCAAAGCCCTAAGACAGGGCTTCACCCTGAGAGCGCATGAAACAGTGGACGCGTCTCCTCGGGTCTCTCAAAGTCGCTGTGCCGCTGCTGGTGACCATTGCGGCTGTGCTGGCGTGGGGGACCATCTATGAGGCCACATTCGGCACAGCGGCCGTGCAGCAGTTCGTGTATCACGCCTGGTGGTTCCAGGCGCTGCTGGGATTCCTCGCGGTGAATCTTACCATTGCGGCTCTGCAGCGCTATCCCTGGAAACGGCAGCACCTGCCGTTTGTCCTCGCACACCTCGGGATCATCCTCATTTTGATCGGCGGAATTCTCGGCGGCCGGTTCGGCGTCGAGGGCCAAATGATCATTCCGGAAGGGCAAGCCGCGCATACCTTGGAAACGCCCGGCAACGTGCTCGTTGTGCGCCAGCAGCATCCGGAGCTCCGCGTGGAGATTCCCACGCAATTTGAAACGCAAGCCTGGGTGCATGAGCCCAAGATGACCGTGCCCGTGCAACTTGGCGCGCGGAGCATCGCATTGACCATTGACCGCTACTATCCCGATGCGGTCATGGACGAAGAGATAGCGAACGATGGTACGGACGACAACCCTGCGATCCAACTGACGCTCGAGCACGCCGGTCAACACGACACCGTATGGTTAATCGCTCGGGACCCGGAGCGGTTTGGCACGGGGTGGGGCGACGCGCACGTGTTGTTCCTAGAGCCCAGGACCGAGGAAGATCTCAAGCAACTCATCGGCAGCGCCGCACACCCCAGTCGCGCGAGAGGCGTGGTGTCGCTGACGCTGCCGGGTGCCAAGCGAGCACGCGAGATTGAGGTGCCTGACGTCTTGGATCACACCGTACCTCTTGAAGGGACCTCGTACAGCCTGACCTTCAAGGACTACTTTCCGGATTTTGCGCTCACAGAGCACGGGCCGGCGAGCCGCTCGATGCAACCGAACAATCCTGCAGTCTCGTTGACCCTCAACGGGCCGGAAGGCACCGACACCTACCTGTTATTTGCGCTCCATCCCGAGTTTCAGTCGATCCACGACTTCCAGCACGTGATTCCAGCAACGGTAAGTTACACGCATCCCGCAGGCGCGAGTCTGCCGCCGAACGGCATCAGTGTCCTTCGAACGGCCTCAGGCGGATTGCTTGCCGTGCTGACGGACGGTGCTGCAAAGCGACAGGTGATCAATCCCGTCGCCGTCGGCACCGAGTACACACACCCCTCGTTGGGATACCATTTCACCATTGCCGCGTATGCTCCACGCGCGCAGGTGACCCAACACATCACGAATCGATCCAATGAGGTGCATGCGGAGATGTTGCATCTCATTGGGCGTGAGGGTGCACGTGCAACAGAGGCCTGGGTTGGCATGCGTGGCACCGCCCAACTCGAATTGGGAGAAGCCCCACTGATGGTTGAGTATCGGCCCGCGCAGCGAGCGTTGCCCGTGACGATCAAATTGCTCGATTTTCGCAAGCTTGATTACCCCGGCACGCAAATGGCCTCCAGCTTCGAGAGCGACGTGGAAATGACCGATGCCGCGCGCGGAATCATCCTGATGCGCACCATTAAAATGAACCATCCGTTGCAGTACCGCGGGCATAGTTTCTACCAATCCAGTTACATTGATGGCCCGACGCAAACCACCATCCTCTCGGTGCGCAGCGACCCGGGCACACCATTCGTCTATGCGGGGTTCCTCGTCGTCATTGGTGGAGTATTGAGTTTGTTCATCGTCAGAGGCGCGCGCAAGGACGCCGCCCTCACACGAGCCGAACGGGAGTCGCTCAAACGCCTACAGAAAGGACGCGCATGATGAAGAAACTGATTTCAGCTTTCGCCTGCGGACTGCTCGCGTTTGCAGCGACGAGTCCAGTGGCGGCCGATCGTGACACGCCGATCCCTCCCCAAGCGCTGCAAACGATCCGGCACATGGCGATTCAACATAACGGGCGCGTCAAGCCCTTCGAAAGTTTCGCACGGGAGACGCTCAGCCTCATTACGGGGGAACCGCAGTGGGGTCATGACGACCCGGTGCAAACGGTTGTCTCGATGATGGCGAACCCCGATCATTGGCAGCAGATACCGATGCTGACCGTCCCGTTTATTCCGCTGCGCGAGCCGCTCGGGCTCGCTCGCAAGACGAAGCGTATCTCCTACAATGACCTTGTGGCCACACGGAAACTGATGGGGATGCTACCGGCGATCGTCGGCAAGCAACGGCGCGATGAGAAATTGACGATTGCAGAGAATGAAACCATGGATCTCTTTCAGCGTTTTGTCACACTCAGCGACGTGCTGGAGCAGAAAATCAGCATCGTGCCTCCAGCCGTGGCAACCGAGCACGTGTGGGTGTCGGTAACCGAGCTGACAGGCTATGCTTCGCAGCAGCAGGAGGTGTTGCGCGGCGCTTGGGTGAGTTTTCTTGAGGCGGTGCGTGTTGGACAATCGTCCGTCGTGGATGAGCGCGCCACCCAGCTCGTCCAACAACTCACCGCGGCCAATCCATCGGCCTATCCAGCCAGGTGGCGTTTGAATCTTGAAGTGTGGTACCACCATGCCCAACCGTTTCGCATCGCGTGGGTCGCCTATCTCGTGGCAGTGATTGCGCTGTTGGTGAATCTCGGCTCCGCAAGAACGTCAACGACGGTTCTTGGGGCGGTGGCCCTCGGCACGGCGTTTATCGTCCATGCGGGCGGCATCCTGTGCCGGGTGATCCTCGGGGGACGGCCTCCGGTATCCAATTTCTTTGAAACGATGCTCTGGTTACCGTTTGTCGCGGTCGTCGTTTCGTTGATTCTCGAGCGCATCTATCGCGCGCGCTACATCAGCCTGGCCGCTGCGATGCTCGCGGCGATCACACTCATATTAGCTGAGCATGTGCCGTTGGACTCAAGCATCTCGCCAGTCGTTGCCGTGTTGCACAGTAATTTATGGCTGACGATTCATGTGCTCACCATCGTGGCAAGTTACGGCGCGCTCGCGCTGGCCACGGTCCTGGCGCATGTCTACGGGTGGCTCTACGTGACGCGACGCACACCGCACCCGGCTTTGCCGGCGCTCGGCTTGTTCCTCTACCGTGTCATCCAAGTCGGGGTCGTCCTGCTCGCCGGAGGCATTATGCTCGGGGCGGTGTGGGCCAACGCGTCGTGGGGGCGGTATTGGGGGTGGGATCCAAAAGAGACGTGGTCGCTCATCACGTTATTATGGTTTCTTGCGATCCTCCACGGCCGGTTCGCCGGGTGGATCAAAGGCGTCGGAGTGGCGTTGTCGACGATCACTGGTTTCTTTCTCCTCTTGATGACGTACTACGGGGTGAGTTTCTATCTCGTCGGGCTGCACAGTTACGCTGGCGGGCACGCAAAGCCCTTGCCGGCACTGCTCATCACGTATCTCGTCGTCGAAGCGGCATTCATCATCACAGTCGGTGCCGTAGCCGCACGGCGGCGTACGACGTAAGCTTATCGCGCATCCTCACTTTTGACTCAAACAGCCGCGAAGCGAAAATAAGAAAAACCCCCATGTGGCAACGCCACATGGGGGTAGATTTTTTAACGAATCACAACAGGCGGTGACTTAGGTTCGGCGCTTGCGTCGAGCAAGCAGTCCTGCGAGGGAGCCAAGCCCGAACAGAAGGCCGGTCGCCGGTTCAGGAATCGGAGGAGGAGGCGGGGGTGAAGGTTCTTGCATGATCCAGCGCCAGTTGCCATGGCTTCGATCGCCATTCGTGTCGGGATCGTTCGTGACTTGCCACCAGCCGCTTTCAATGACGAGATAGGGTTGACCAGGTTGACCGATGACACGCCGATGAATGTCCAAATCCTCACCGCCGTATTGGGGAAGATTGTTCGTGTTGTTCACCCACGCCCTGGCACCGGTATACGTCGGATTGACAACGGTGGGTGTGATAGCAAACTCGGCTTCCTGATAAAAGATGCGCGCGTTGTTGTCGCCGTTGGTCAGCAGCTCGTCGAACATCGCGTCAAATGGGACCGGGGGCAGACTGTTCCAGAACGTCCCGCTGGACCCGATGCCGTCGAACATGCCGCTGAAGCCCCAGAGCTCGCTGCTGTTGACATGGACGACGGTTCCGGACAAATTCGCCTTGCCGGTTGAGGTGTCTACCAACATCTGCGCGTTGACAAAATCAAAATCGTCTGTCCCGCCAACCGGATGGAACGCCTGGCCGTCGTTCGGATGCTTATCAAGATCAAACGTTAGGATGAGGGCCTCGGCTCTCGTTGAGCCAGCCAAGAGCAGCACGGCCGACAGTGCGCCTGCCGCAAGGACCCGCCGAATCATTGAGACTGCATAAAGGGTGTTGGTCATAATCAGCATAAGAATGTGCAACTAACGTGCCAGGACTCTATGTAAAATGCGAATTCTATAAAATATGTAACTTACAGTGAATAAACAAGTTGCATTCGAAACCCACCAGTGTACTTACTATGTAATGTTTCAAATGTATCCCCAGTCAGGGGCGGTGTCAACATACCGGCGCGAATACGCGACGGTAAACTTTTTTCCCCTCGCGGCGTCCAACTAGATAGGACAAGGAGGACGCTGCCATGAAGAGACTCGTGTGGGGATTGATCCTGGCCGGCATCATCGGCGCTTCGGGTGCGGTTTTTGCCGAACCTCCTGCTGGGGGCGGAGCGGATCGGCGGGCCCGCCCCGGCGACGGGGATAATCGGGCCGGGGAAAATGTCCGCGACCGTCGTGAAGACGTCGCCGACCGTCGCGAAGACGTCCGCGATCATCGTGAGGATCGGCGGGATCGCGCCGAAGACGCCGCGGATCGCCAGGACGGCGGGGAGCTCCAGCGGCTGCGCAAGCTGAAGGAAGAGAACCCCGAAGCCTTCCGGCAGGCCATCGACGAGCGCAAAGCGCAACTGCGCGAGAAAATGGCGCATCTGAAAGAGACCAACCCCCAAGCCTTTGAAGCGGCCAAGCAGCGGCTCCAGGAGCACCGGCAACAGGTGCTCAGTCATCTCAAAGAGGCCAATCCGCAGCGCTATCAGCAGGTGGTCCAAGAGCACCGGGCCCAGGTGGAGCAGCGGCTTCAGAACCTCAAGACGGAGAACCCGCAGCGGTATGAAGCGCTCATGCAGCGGCGCGATGAATGGCGCCAGCAGCGGCTTGAGCAGTTGAAGCAAAACCATCCGGAGGCGTTCGAGCGGTTCAAGGCCAACCACCCGGAGTGGACGAAGAAGCGTGAAGAGCTTCAGCAGGACCGTCAGGAGATTCGGGGAGATCGCCAAGAGCTGCGCAACGATCGCAAAGACTACCAGTCCGACCGGCAAGCGCTGAGGGAAGATCTTCGTGAAGGCAACCGCGATGAGATTCGCGGGGACCGTGAAGCGCTCCGTCAAGATCATCAGGAAATCCGCGGGGACCGCCAAGAGCTTCGGCAGGATGGCCGTGCGCTGCAGCGTGATCGCCGCAACGGTCTTCCTGATGGACCAGGGACAGATCGAGTCGAAGATCGCCGTGATCGCCGTGAGGATGTCAGGGATCATCGCGAAGATGTGCGCGACCGTCGAGAGAATATCCGCGACCGCCGCGAAGATCGGTGGGATGCGAAACATGATGGTGGGCGACTGGACCGGATGGAGGATCGCCGGGACCGCCGCGAAGACGTGCGTGATCGACGAGAAGATGTGCGCGACCGACGGGAAGACCGGTACGATCGTCGCGAGGATGTCCGGGATCGCCGCAATGGTCCTCCCGGCGAACGCATGCGGGAGCACACGAATCAAGGCGTGCGTGACCATGGCATGGGTGAGGGGCGCGGCGGGGTCGGGCAGGGCGGCGAGCGCCGTGGCGGACCGAGTATAGGATCCGGCCCTGGCGGGCGCGGTCCTGGGATGGGTCAAGGACCTGCGGGGCATGGAGGTCCAGGCGGTGGGGCAGGCAAGGGCTCTGGGCCAGTGCGTCGAGGGTCTGGCGGCGGCGGTCGACGCGGTGGCCGCTAAGGCCCCGCGAGCATTTCGCGAGCATGCACCGGGCTGATGGATATGCGCTTGAGCGACAGGGACGTCTTGAAAAAACGATCAGCCAGCGAGTGGGATGGGATGTTATACTACCTGCAACCATGGATGAGAGTGATGCCGCGGCGATCGATGCGGTGCTTCGCGGCAACGTGGATCGCTACGCGGACCTGGTGGATAAGTATCAGCAGCAGGCCATCCGACTTGCCTTCAGCCTTCTGGGTAACGAAGCCGATGCCCACGACGTCTCTCAAGAAGCCTTCGTCAGCGCCTACCGATCCTTGGGGCAGTTTCGCGGGGGCGCCAAGTTTTCGACGTGGCTCTACCGCATCGTGGTCAATAAATGCAAAGATGCGTACAAACGTCATGCTCGTCGACCCTTCGTGGTGGCGCAAGTGGGCGAGGCCGTCCCTGAGTCAGACGACGAGGGCAGTCTCTTTGTGGACGTGGCTGATCCCACAACCGATCCCAGTGACCACCTGGCGACTCGAGAACTGTCCCAGCAGATCACCGCAGCGATTGGCACACTGCCGATGAAGCAGCGCACCGCCTTCATGCTCCATCATGTGCAGGGCTGCTCGCTAGAAGAAGCGGCTGTTGTGATGAATTGCCGCGTCGGTACCGTGAAATCTCACGTCTTTCGTGCGACAGAGCATTTGCGCGTTCAACTGACTCCCCGGCTCGAAAAGGAGGGACGGTGATGGAATTTACGGCGTGGATTCGTCAGCGGCTGACTCAACATCCGCTTAAGACTCCGGAACAGGTCAGTCGTGAGACCTATACCGCCCAGGTGATGGCGCGCGTCAAAGGCGAGGTGGGGCAGGCGGCGTCGCCGCTCCACGCAGCGCGATCGGTGCGCATTGCATGGCCATGGCCGCGATTGGCGCTGGCAGCTCTTACGGCCGCCGCAGTCGTCATCATCGTGACGAATATGCGGCAAGAAACAACGCTTCGCCTCGCCCAAGAGGTGACCCGCGATGCGCAATTCTTAGCCGCCTTGGGCGAGCCGGTCACTGACTCAATGGCGCCACGCGATCTCGAGGCCATGGCAAAGGAGCTGGAAGAAGCCGATCGTCTCATGCTCGCCGAGGCCCCTCCAAGCGATGATCAGTGGCTTGAGCAGACGCTTCAGCTGCTTGAACAGTTCGACGAAGATGCTTCAGCTGGGAAAACCGATGACGCCTCATCCGATGAAGACTTGCTCAAAGAATTACAGAACGACGAACAGTCAGACTTCGCCTCCGCCGCGTAACATTTTCGCCTAGCTTTCGACTCGTCAAGAGCCGCCGAACTCCCTCAAGAAATACACCCTGTAGCCCACCCTCGAACCATTTGTTGAACCAGTTCAACAGTCTGTCAGTTTAGTCGATTTAATAAGTTGAGAGTCCAAGCAGAATATAAACTAATTTTTAGAATCTAACTCGTATTTTTACAGTATGTTATGACTGTTACCTCTATTAGAAAACACTACCATGGCACGCCTACTGCTTCTATGACTGTCCTAGACAGTCTTAGTGTAAAACATTCAATCTGGAGGTTGGGTAGGAATGTTAGAAGGTCGACTGAGTATTACAGAGGTGGCAGAGCAGCTTGGGGTGACCACCAAGACGATTACCCGCTGGGAGAAGTCTGGAAAAGTCAAACCAGCCAAGCGGGACTGGAGAGGGTGGAGAGTCTATTCCTCTGAGGATCTCCAGGAAATGAAAAGTTTCGTTGAGACCGTGTACTAACTCATTCGCATATGGAGTGCGCAGCGACAGGAGGACGGATGAACAGATTCTGGAACATGGTGCAGGCTGGGGCGCTGGTGCTGCTCGTGTTGAGCGGATCGGCGGCCCAAGCTTGGGCTGTGGATATCGATGCGGACGCAAACGAACAACCCGGCTCATCGACTCCGCAAGCCGGGTACCCACAGACAAGTTATCCGCAGGCGGGGGCGGCTGCGTCTGAAGTCGTGATCGGCTATCAACCGATTCCGAATAGCACGTTAGCAGCGATTAGCTCAACGCAGGCGACCGCTCAGACCGTCAGCCCGCTGCAGCAGCCCGGAGGGCCGATTGCCCCTTCGCGCAACACTAAAGGGTCGCAGCGGGAACAAGCCTACGATTTCACGACGTGGTTCGTGGGGCAGGGGCCCTACACCCTCGGGCGCGATGATGCCATTCGTATTCAAGTGCGCAACCAGCCGGAGTTCAGCGGCGATTTCCTCATCGGGCCGGAAGGTGAAATTCAGTACAACTACCTCGGCGACATCCCGATTGCTGGCTTGACGAAGTACGAGGTGCAGCAGGTGCTCGAGAAGATGCTCGCGCGGTACATCAGAGTGCCGGCGGTGAATGTCACGATCGTCGGCTACAATTCCAAGGTCGTCTACGTGATCGGGGAAGTGAACCGGCCCGGCAAGTACATCATGCGGGGCGACGTGATCAAGCTGCGCGAAGCGATCATTGCGGCGGGGCTGCCGACTGGAACGGCGGCATTGCGGCGCACGCACGTGATCAAACCCGACTTGCGCAAACCGCGCGACCGAAAAGTAGACCTGAAGCGGATTCTCTATAAGGGCAAGCTCAAGGATGACATCGACCTGTATCCCGGCGAGATCGTCGTCGTGCCCTCCACCGTGCTGGCGTCGGTGAACAGCTTCCTGAGCCAGCTGCTCAATCCGCTCACCCACGCAGCGACCGTTGCGGCACTCGGAGCGGGCCTGTAATGATGAACACTGAGACGCAGATTGGGTGGCAAGACTACTTGGCGATCATCATTCGCCGTCGGTGGTTTTTCGCGATTCCCTGCATCATCCTCGTGAGCAGTTCCTTGATCGCCGGCCTCTTCATGCAGAAGATCTACCGGGCCGAGACGGTCCTCATGGTGCAGGAACAGAACGTGGCGAACCCGCTCATCCAAGGGTTGGCGGTCTCGACACCGGTGGGCGAGCGGCTGCGCGTCCTGCGCGAAGAGCTGCTCAGCTGGACCAGCCTCAGCCGCTTGGTCAATGAGCTGAAGCTCGATCGGAACGCCAAGAACCCGGCCGCGTTCGAGTCGCTCATCCGCCGCTTGCAGCAGGACATCAACGTGCGGATGCGCGGAGGCAACCTCATCGCGATCGGCTACGAAGACCCCGAGCCGAAGCATGCCCAGACCATCGTCAACGCGATCACCAAAATCTACATGGATCGCAACATCGAGTCGCAGAACGCCGATACCGAGACGGCGATCAGCGTCATCGAAAGCGAAATGAAGGTCTACAAGCAGCAGCTGGAAGACGCCGAGCGCGCGCTGCGCGATTTCAAAGAGCTCTACGTCATGCAGATGCCTGTGGCCACACAACTCAACGAGCAGATCGTGAGCTTGGAGGTCAACCTCGCCCAGTTGCTTGTGGAAAACACGGAAGCGCACCCGACGGTCATGCAAGTGAGGGAGCATATCAAAGAACTGAAGCAGAAGCGCAACGACGAGATCAAGCGGGTTATCGCCACGGCGATTGCCAAAGGTCACGATGCAGAGGTCTACCGCGATCTTGCGGAGGCGCTCGAGCAGCCTGCCGATTCCGGCAAGAACGCGGATCCAACGGTGCGCGCGGCTAAAGAAGCCTACCAGGCGTGGATCAAGCGGCTGGACAGCAACCCCGACACGTCAACGGGAGGCAACGGTCCGCAGATCCAAGTGGCGGTGGTGGCTCCTTCGAAGAACGGGGCCGGCCCGATGGAGATGGTCGGTACCAGCGGATCGACCTCGCTCTCCTTGGAGCCTCGTGAGGAGCAAGAGTTGGCGCGGCTGACGCGTGACTACCAAGTGTACAGCGGCACCTACCAATCCATGCAGGAGCGCCTTGAGCGCGCGAAGATGACGCAACGGTTAGGCAAGATCGACGAGGGCACCAAGTTCAAAGTCCTTGAACCCGCGCGCTTACCGCTGCGCCCGGTGCGCCCGAACTACGGCAAGATCTTCGTCTTCGGACTGCTGTTGGGGATCTGTCTCGGCGCGGGTGTCGCATTCGTCGCCGAATACCTCGATCAATCCTTCCAGTCGGCCGAAGAGGTGCAGGCTGCGCTGGAGATTCCGGTGATCGGCTCGATCTCGACGATCGTGACCGACGCGGACGTCGCCGCGCGTCACGAACGCCAGAAGGGCTGGGTCTCGGTTAAAGGCCAGCTCTTGCGCGTGAAGCGCTATGCGATGACGTACGTGATCGGTCCGGTGTGGGGAGCGTGCGATCGCGTGTTGGTCAAATGGGGACTGTAACTGCTGGGGCAGGAGACAGGGGGCGGGAGACGGGGGACATGCACGCAAGGTCGGCAATACTCTTGAGGATCACCCGCGCCCCTCGCCCCGTGCCCCCGACTCGCTGGGTTAACAACTATGTATGAGTCATTTTTTGGCCTCAAAGAAAAACCGTTCCAGATGACGCCGGATACGCGGTACTTCTATCCGTCGGCGAAGCACACGGATGCGCTCAACCACATGGTCTACGCCATCCAGGACCGTCGCGGGTTCGTCGTCATCACGGGCGAGATCGGCTCCGGCAAGACCACGCTGTCGCGCGTGCTGTTCCAGAAGCTGGACCGCCGCACGAAGACGGCCATCATCCGCAACACGCACCTGACGGCGAAAGACCTCGTCACACAAACGGTGGAAGAGCTCGAAATTCCCTACCGGACGGGATGCACCAAGACGCATCTCATCAACCTGCTCAACGAATATCTGATCGAGCAATTGCGCGAGAACAACAACGTCGTCCTCCTCATTGATGAGGCGCAGAACCTCAAGCCGAACGTCCTGGAGGAAGTGCGCATGCTCTCGAATCTGGAGACCGAGCGCGAGAAGCTCATCCAAATTATTTTGATGGGCCAACCGGAGCTGAAGGCCAAGCTGTGGCTGAAAGAGCTCACCCAGTTGCGGCAACGGGTGACGCTGCACTACCACCTGTTACCGTTGGATGAGAGGGAAACCGCTTCGTACATCGCTCACCGGTTGCATGTCGCCGGAGTCAACGGGGCGCCGGTATTTGCCTCCACCGCGCTGCCGAAAATCTTTCAATACACGCAAGGGGTGCCGAGGCTGATCAACGGCCTGTGCGACCAGGCGTTGCTGACCGGCTACGTGAATGAGGCCAGAACGATCGGCCCCGAGATCATCGACGAAGTCGCCAGCGAGCTTCCGTCGCTGATGCAAGAACCGATTGCCGCGTGACGCGCGCAACGACTACGCAGATAACACAGGAGCATAGATGAGCAAAATCACGAAGGCACTGGAGAAGGCGGCGCGCGAACGGATTCAGCGCCACGAAGAGCACGCAACCGTCAAAGCATCCGAGGCGGTCGAGATCCCCGTGGAAATCTCCTCGCGGCTTGGCGAGGGCACGCCGATCAACCGCATCAAGATCGACCCCCACATCGTGGCGGCGTCGGATTCCTCCTCGCCCATCGCCGAGCAGTACCGCATTTTGCGCACGAATCTGCAGTCGCTGCGGTTGCGGCCGGGCGCTAAGACGATCGTGGTGACGAGTTCGATCCACAACGAAGGCAAGTCGGTGACGTCCATCAACCTGGCCATGACGCTCGCGCGGCAAGAAGGCGTGCGCGTGGTCCTCGTCGACGCGGATCTGCGCAAAGGCTCCATCCAGAAGTGGCTCGGGCTCGAGGATCAGCAGGAAGGCCTCTCGACGGTGCTCGCGCGCGGCGGCGAATTGAATGGCGCGCTCGTGAAGCTCAAGCAACCGGGATTATCGGTGCTCACATCCGGGCCCCATCCGGAGCACCCGGCCGAGCTGCTCGAGTCTTCGAGCATGAAGCGGCTGCTTGAACGACTACGTGCGCAATTCGATGTGATCATCATCGACGCGCCCCCCGTGCTGCCGGTGGCGGATCCGGGGATTCTCGCGGCGCACGCTGACGGGGTGCTCCTCGTCGTCCAAGCGGGCAAGACCCAGCGCAAGACCGTGACGCAAGCGCAAGCGCTCCTGAGGCAGATGAAGGCAAACATTCTCGGCTGCGTGTTGACTCACGTCGAGTACTACCTGCCCGGCTACTACCGCTATTACCACCAATATCGCTACGGCACCAAGGACGCCGTCAAAGCGGCGAATGGCAACGCGACATCACCCGTGATCAATGACAGCAACACAGAGCGAGCGCCGTCAACCCCGCAGGAAGCCACATCATGAACCCTTCTCCGGAATTCAAGGTGACGAACCGGCTCTCGAAGTTTCAGACCACGGCGCTCAAAGGCACCGGCGTGCTGGTGACGTGGAAACCGGTTGCGCATCGTAGCTGGACGCAAGCGTTGCGTTGCGCGATGCAGGGCGTGTGCGACGCTTGGATGGACGAGCCGAACTTCCGCGTGCACGCCTACGCCGGCGTCGGTATCACCGCGCTGGGATTCTTCGTGCATCTGTCGCTGACGGAGTGGCTCTGGATCAGTTTTGCGATCGGCCTGGTCATCTTCGCTGAGCTGATGAACACGGCCATCGAAGGGACGGTCGATCTTGTCGTCGGACAGCAGTCGGATCCGCTGGCGCGCCGCGTGAAGGACATCGCCGCCGGCTGCGTGTTGGTGGCGGCCATTTTGTCGACGGTCATCGGCGCACTCACGTTCTTCCCACACCTCATCATCCGGGGCGTCTAAACGACCATGTTGGTGGCACACCTCAAAGAGCTCTACCACTACCGCGATTTGCTGACGAGCCTCGCGTGGCGGGACATCCAGGTCCGCTACCGCCAGACGTTTCTGGGATTCGCCTGGGCGATCGCGCAGCCGTTGGCGTACATGCTCATCTTCACGGTGGTGTTCGCGGGGTTCGGCCAGGTCAGCTCGGATGGGAGTCCCTACCCGATCTTCTCTTACACCGGGCTGGTGCCCTGGACATTCTTCGCCACGGCGCTGGGGTTATCGGCCAACTCCATTGCCGCCAACATGAGCCTCGTCAAGAAAATTTACTTTCCCCGCGAAGTCTTCCCGCTCGGCGCCATCATGGGATGCCTCGTCGATTTCCTGGTCGCCTCCCTGCTGGTGGTCGGGCTGATGGCGATCTATCGCGTCCCGCCCAAGCCACAGCTGCTCTGGCTGCCCTGGCTGATCGGGTTGGAATTGGGCTTTCTCATCAGCCTCAGCCTGCTGGTCTCCGCCATGAACGTCTTCTATCGCGACATCAAGTACATCGTGCCGCTGTGCGTGCAACTGGGCATGTTCGTTACCCCGGTCATCTATCCGGTCTCGAAAGTCCCCGAGCACTTGCGCGCCTGGTACATGCTCAACCCGATGGCCGTGGTCGTCGATGGCGTGCGGCGCGTCGTGCTGTACGGGCAAACGCCGGCCATGGGACCGCTCCTGGTAAGCACGATCTTTGTGAGCCTCTTTGGGGTGGCTGCCTATATATTCTTCAAGCGCGTCGAAGTCAGATTTGCGGATCTCATTTAACAGGGCCGCTGATTAGAGAGGAACGAGCGATCATGCATCCGATCGAACTGCAGAGCGTCTGGAAGCGATACCACTTAGGATCCAAGCACGACAGCCTGCGCGACATGATCCCGGCGCTGCTCAAGCGGTGGGCCGGGCGCGAGGCCCATCCGGAGACTCCCAAGAACGAGTTCTGGGCGTTGAAGGACGTCAGCTTCCATGTGAAGAAGGGCGAAACGCTGGGCATCATCGGGCCCAACGGAGCCGGCAAGAGCACGCTGCTCAAGATCTTATCCCGGATCGCCAAGCAAACGCGTGGCGCGATACGCGTCCAAGGACGGCTGGCGGCCCTCATCGAGCTGGGCGGAGGGTTTCACCCGGACTTAAGCGGGCGCGAGAACATCTACTTGCAGGGCACCATGCTCGGGCTTTCCCGTCGAGAGATCGTCAGCCGCTTCGATTCCATTGTCGCCTTCTCGGAGCTGGAGTCGTTCCTGGACACGCCGGTGAAGCGCTATTCTTCCGGGATGGTCGTCAAGCTGGGCTTTGCCATCGCCGCGCATATCCACCCGGACATCCTGCTGCTCGATGAGGTCCTGGCGGTGGGCGATATCGGCTTTCAGCAGAAATGTTTTCGCCGCATCGATGCGCTGCGCAGTGCCGGCACGACCATGATCTTCATCTCCCACAACTTGGAGGCGGTGCACACGCTGTGCGACCGGGTTCTGCTGCTGCGCCACGGGCAAGTGGCGGAGGAAGGAGAGCCCGGCGCGGTCATCCAGCGTTTCCGCGAAGAGATGCTCGGCCATGTGATGCGCGACGAGGCCGCCGCCTCCACCGGCAACTCAACGGCTCTGGCTCAGCTGACCGACGTGGCGCTGAAAGACGCCGACGGCATGCCGTTAGAGACGCTGACAACCGGCGAGCCGCTGCTGATCGAAGTGTCTTATCAGGCGAATCAGCCGATCGCCAACCCGATGTTTCGAGTAGCCATTGAGCGATTCGACGGGCTGCTCTGCCACGCCACCGCCAGCCGCCGGCACGGTGTGGTGCCCGAGACGTTGCGCGGCGAAGGCACCCTCACCCTCACGTATCCCGCGGTTCCCCTCCTGCCCAATCTCTACCACGTTACCGTGGAATTGTTTGAAGACGGCAATCCGATCCCCGTCGCATCCCTGCGGCGCCATCGCATCTTCCAAATCATCTCGGACGGCCACGACCACGGCACGGTGCAGCTCGAGCATTCTTGGCTGCTCCAACACCCCTAAGGACGGCGCGCGATGCCACGACAGCTCGCCTATGTCTTCAGATCAAGCGGATTTGGCGGAGCCGAGCAGATCGTGTTGACCATGCTGCAGCGGCTGAATCGGCGCGATTTCGCCCCGCGCGTCTATTGGTACGGGGTCAACGCCGCCATCGATGCACGGATGCGCGCGGAGTTTCGGCGGCTTGACGTGCCCGTCCGGAGCCTGGATCAAGACGGCGTGCTCCTGGCCGAGCCGCGTTGTGGCGCGGCAACTGTGGCGGACCACGCCGAATCGACTCCCCAAGATTTCCATGGACGCGCCCTGCGGGTGCGACTCCCGAAGAGCCTGGCACTCCTGGCGTACTACCGACGCCGCGTCGCTGTGGCGACCGAGCGACTGCGGCAAGAGCGGCTTGATATCATCCATTTCCTGCACGGCGGCTACCCGTCGTTTGTCATCCCGATGATCGCCAGCCGGCGAGCGGGAATTCCGGTGCGCATTGCCGATGTCCTGCTGGATCCGCGCAGCGTGCGAGATGCGGATCTTGGATGGACCCGCGGAGCTCTGGCGTGGCGAGCGGGCCGGGGCATGACCCATGTGCGCGCCATGAGCCGGCGGATGCGGCGGCAGCTTCAACGTCGATGGGGCATGTCGTCTCATCGCATCCATGTGATCAGCAATTGGGTGGATGTCAGCCGGTTCGAATCTCTCGACGGTGCGGCACAGCTCAGAGCCGATTTAGGATTGCCGTCCCACGCGACGCTGGTGACCGTGGCTGCGCGGCTCTCGCCGGAGAAAGGCCACGCGGTGCTTTTGAAAGCCGCAGCTCGGATCAGAGCCCGTTACCCCCGCGCGCACTACCTGCTGGCGGGCGAGGGCTTGCTGCGGCAACAGTTGGAAACGCTCGTCGGAGAATTGCAGCTGCAGGACATCGTGCACTTCCTGGGATTCCGCGACGATATCCCGCAGCTCATGTCGGCATCCGATCTCATCCTGCTGCCCTCGCTGGCAGAGGGTGTGCCGGGGACGGTGCTGGAAGGCATGGCGTCCGGCAAGCCCATCATCGCCACCGACGTCGGAGGGGTCGCGGAGGTGCTCCACGATCAGCAGACCGGGCGAGTGGTGCCGCCGGGCGATGCCGCCGCATTGGCGCAGGCGCTGGAGGAGATGCTCGGCGCTGAGCCTGCGGTGCTGGCGCGCATGGGCGAACAGGCCCGCCGGCAGGTGAGGGCGCAGCACGGCGTCGACTCTATCCTGGCCAAACTCTTTGCGCTCTACGGGACGACCTCGGAGCGTCATCGATGACCGCCGGGCACAAGATGGCTGACAATGCTCTTCTGTCGCTGGATGTGTTTGATACGGTTCTGACGCGAACAACCGGATCGCCCGCGGCGACGCTCTTGCTCTTTGGCAGAACGCTGCATCGGCAAGGGATGATTTCCTGTGCAGGGGAGAAGTTCGCGCGCGTCCGGCTCGAGGCCGAACGCGACGCGTACCAGGAAGTCGGTTCACGGACGACGTTGCATGACATCTATCGACTCATCGGCGCCCGGCTGCAATTAACAGCGTCGGCGCGCGAACAGCTGATGGTGTTGGAGCAGGCATTCGAGGCCAGAGTCCTGCGTCCGGTTCCTCTGATGACTGCGCGTCTTCGGAGGTGGCGAGCCGAAGGCAAGCGCATCGCCTTTGTGAGTGACATGTATCTGTCAAGCCGCTTTGTGAAGGAGCGGCTCGTCGAGCATGGTCTTTTCGAGGAAGGGGATGTCTGTTACGTGTCGTGTGAAGCGGGACAGTCGAAACGCAACGGTCTTTTTACGAGCGTGCTCTGCGCGGAACGCGTGCGGCCACACGAGGTGACGCATGTGGGCAACCAGCGCAACGAGGATATGGTGGCGCCGAAACGGTTGGGTATTCGAGTGGAGCCGTACATCGCGGCAAACTTCAATCGGCATGAGCAGCTCCTTGATCGGGAGGGGTGGGTCACGGAAGGCGTATCGTCCGCAATGGCGGCTGCCAGCCGAATGACTCGGCTATCCATTCATGTAGACAAAGCGCGCGAGGAGGCGATCCGAGACGTCGCTGCGGGGGTCGTGGCGCCAACACTCATCGGGTACGTGCTATGGGTGCTGGAGATGGCTCGGCAACACAACATCAATCGGCTCTACTTCGTGTCACGTGACGGGCAGGTGTTGCATGAGCTGGCCCAGCGGCTCATCAAGAAACTGCAGCAACCCGTCGAGCTTCGCTATTTGTTTGGCAGCCGGCAGGCGTGGAATCTGGCTGCCGCGTCCGACGTGTCTGCACAGCAGCTGCTGTGGATGTGGGACGCAACCGATGTGCTGTCGGTTCGCAGCTTGCTCGCCCGTGCGCATCTGCAGCCTGAGCACGTTCGGGCAACCCTCTACCGATTCGGGTTTGATGAACGCAACTGGAATCGGAATCTCCTCTCAAGCGAACGCAGGCGCCTGCGCGCCCTCTTCAAGGATGAAGCGTTCCGCGCGGCGGTGCTCGAGCGCATTGCACAACAGCGGCGCCTCACGCTGAGGTATTTTCGGCAAGAGGGATTGTGCGACGGGAGGCCCTCCGTGCTGGTCGATATGGGTTGGACCGGCAGCCTGCAGAACGCGGCCGGCGAGCTCGTGAGGGAGGCGGGAGGATGTCTGACCGGCGGGTTGTATTTCGGCATCCGGCACGATGCCCGTCGGAATCACTTTGGATTTCGGCACGCGTACCTGTTTGACGAGTCGCACGGCGGGCTGACAGCGGCGATGCGGATGAAACTGATCCGCGTCCTTGAGCTGTTTACGGCAGCCGACCACGGCACCGTCATGGGCTACGAGGAAACCGGCGCTGGCATCCGGCCGCAGCTTCGGGAGGCTCACAACCAACAGGCGCTTGACTGGGGTCTTCCATTGGTACGGCAGGTCGTGCTGCGCGTGGCGGATGAGCTGATGCTGGACGAGACACTGGTGAACCCGCAGGCGGACCTGCGCCGCGTGACGGAACAACTCTTGAGCCGGTTCTGGCTTGAGCCGACGCGGACCGAAGCCGAGGCGTGGGGTGCTTGCCCATGGGAAGACGGGCTCGGGGCATTGAGCTATTCCATGGCATTTGCGCGACGGTATCGATGGAGAGATAGCGCCAAGGCATGGCTCGCAGGGGAGCTGCCCTCCCATCACCGCGGGGCATGGCCGCACGGATCGCTGGTGCTCACGCCACAACCCCTTCGTCTAGCCGTGCGCCTGGCAACGGTTCTGTCCTTGCGGAAGCCGCATGATTAGCGTCGCGGTCTGTACCTATAACCGCAGCGAAAGTCTGCGCGATACGCTGCGCTCCCTAAGCGCGCAGGTGATGACCGCAGACGATTCGTTGGAAGTGATCGTGGTCGATAACAACAGCACCGATCGCACTGCGGCAGTCGTGCGCGAGGAAGCAGCGCGGATGCGCTGGCCGCTGCGCTACGTGGTAGAGCCTCGGCAGGGCATTGCCTTTGCTCGGAATCTGGGGCTGCAGACCGCGCGCGGACACTACGTCGCGTTTATCGATGATGATGCCATCGCCGATCCGCGGTGGATCGAGTCGCTGTCGCGCGGGATCGCCGACACCGGCGCGGACTTGATCGGCGGGCGGATCGACCCGTGCTGGCTAGCACCGCGGCCGACGTGGCTGACCACGGAGTTGTGCGGTCCGATCACTGCGTTTGACTGCGGTCCGCAGCGGCACCGGTGCACGACGCGGTGCTCGCACGCCTTTCTGACGACGAATGTCGCCCTCAGGCGCGCGGCGGTTGGCGCGTACGGCCTGTTTGATGTTTCGCTGGGGCGGCGCGGGACGCGCTGGGTCGGAGGCGAGGACTTTGAGCTGTTTCGTCGATGGCTGCGGCAGGGCGCGGCGATCGTGTATGAACCCTCGGCGCTGGTGCAGCACAAGGTGAGTCCGGAGCGGGTGACCCCCGCTTTCTACCGTCGCTGGTTTGAGGATATCGGTTACACCCAGGCGCATCAGCTTGAGGCAAAGTGGCACCACCGGCTGAGCGTCATGCCCGCCTGGCGCTGGAAGGCGCTGGCCCTTGCCGGCGCCCGCTACGCGCTGGCTCAAACGCTGGGCGCGCACGGCGCGGACCGGCGGCTGTGCGCCGAGTTGTGGTGGCGGTTTGAGCGGAGCTTCCTGCTCGAACGGTTGGATCACTGGAGAAGGCGAAAGAACTGCCGCTTCTCACAGGCGTAGATTCGTTTCACGTTTCAGGTTTCACGTTTCACGTGACGGACGATGACAACCGTACAGCGATTTGAACAATTGGAAGCTTGGCAGAGAGCACGGGAACTTGCCCAAGAGGTTTATGCGATCACAGGGAAGGGTTCCTTTGCAAAGGATTTTATCCTCAGAGACCAAATTCGGCGAGCTGCGGTTTCGGTTGTCGCGAATATCGCAGAGGGATTTGAGCGCAGCGGCCGAGGTGAGTTCATCCAATTTCTTGCCGTGGCCAAGGGTTCAGTCGGAGAGTTGAGGTCGCATGTATACATTGCTCACGATCAGGGGTATCTCAGCAAGGCCGAGTTTGAGCGGTTAAGCGATCTCGCCATCCGGACCGCACAGTTGGTAGGCGGGCTGATGAATTATCTGAGAGGGTCTAGCATTAAAGGCACCAAGTTCAAGAAGGTTGTCGGACTGAGTGTTGTTTCCACGCGAGGCGACTTTGCCCAACGTGAAACCTGAAACGTGAAACGCGAAACGAAACGATGAGCATGCCTGCACGTCCACTAGTAAGCGTGGTCATTCCAACGTTCAACCGCGCGGCGATGCTGCGCGAGGCGCTGGAGAGCGTCTTCCACCAAACGGTCAAGAGCTTCGAGGTGATCGTGGTGGACGACGGCTCCACGGATGACACGTCCCGCGTCGTGAAAAGCTTCGCGCACGGCATCGTCTATCTGCGGCAAGAAAACCAAGGGGTCGCGGCGGCGCGCAATAGCGGCATCAAGGCGGCGAAGGGCCGGTACATCGCCTTTCTGGACTCGGATGACCTGTGGCTGCCGCATAAGCTGGAGCGGCAGATCGACTACCTGCGAGCGCATCCGGACGTCGGCCTGCTGTACGCGCGCATGTGGTCCTACCGCACGGAGACACCCCAGGAGCGCCGCCTGGATCCGCACGTGGTGGCGCGGACATTTGCGGATCTGGTCAACGGCCCCAATGCCATCACGACCTCGACGGTTATGATGAGACGCGAATGTGTGCAGGTCGTGGGCCTGTTCAACCCGGCGCTGCGCGGGACCGAGGATCACGAGTTTTGGCTGCGGGTCGCGAGGCGGTTTTCCATCGCGTTTCTTGATGAACCGCTGGCCGAATACCGGCGCCACGGCAAGAGCATCAATGGCGATCCCATCGGCCTGTACGACGCCTACCGGAGGCTCTATGAGATCATCTGGCGAGAGTACCGCCGGGAGTTGCGCGATCCTCGCGCCGCCGAGCGGCAACTCGCCAAGTTCGAGTACCTCTGCGGCACCACGGCGCTGAAGCGCGGCGACCGTCGACGGGCGCTGAAGCTCATCCGCACGGCCTTAGCCCGTGATGCGGCGCTGGGGCAGCAGTTCGTGAAGAAAGACACGCCCTGGCACGTGAAAGTCTGGCTGCCGATCAAGCCCTACGCGGCGTTGACGGTGAGCGCCCTGCAGACGCTTGGGAGGAACTAAAGAAGTGACTACGAGAGGACAAACGCGGACAGCAAATACACAAACGGCAACGCGGCCATCCGTCGCTGCAGGCGCTCATCAGCCGTGACGAAGGGGATGCCGAGTTCCTGAGCGAGGGCTGCGAAGCTGGCATCGTAGAAGGACGCATCGTACGCGTCGGCGAGCTCGGAGGCGAGCATAGCTTGAGGCAAGGTCAACGGATGAATCGCAACGTTCAGGCTGAAGAACTCAGTAAGAATATCCAACGCGGTACGCCGAGGCATCGGCGGCCGCAGGTAACGCAGAGCATTTCCCAGTTCGTAGAGACTCAGTGTGGGGACGTGCAGCGTCCGCTTACCGCCGGCGTGTTCGAGCAGGAGTCGTTCGGCGCGCTGAAACTCAGGCTCCCGTGGCTTGACGTAGCACTTGAGGATGACCGAGGTGTCGACTACGACGTCTTCCATGCAGAGCCATACCGGGTGTCTCGCAGCCGGCGGATGAGCGAAGCGCTCGTCTGGCCTTTAGGCAACCGGAGGTTCGCCCCCAGGATTCGCTTCGCAGCTTGCTGCATGGCCTTTCGAGCGCTCGGCAGGGGTGGGGTCACCCGAATCGCGACATATGTGCGAATCGCCTCACGCACCAACTCGCTGCGGCTGCGATGTTCCGCGCGGGCCAAGGCATCAACATCGTGCAAGAAGTTCCGAGGCAACGACACCATCACTTTGCTCATGAGCAGGTCCTCCTGTGACTGGATCAAGCGTACCATGGCAGGCAATCCAAAGGCAATACAAAAGACATACACGACGGCTCGGCTGCCGATCAAACCGTATGCGGCGTTGACGGTGAGCGCGCTACAGGCGATAGGGAAGAACTGAAATGAGAATAGTGGAGAGCCAGTTACTGAAGAAACCGATAGACGTCCTTGCGCGGGCCGACTTTCAAGAGGACGACCGCTCGGTCACGATCGAGGATGTCGTACAGGACGCGGTAGGCCCCGACGCGGATGCGCCAGCACATGACGCGGCCCTTCAGCTTCTTGCATCCGGGAGGACGAGGGTCATAACGCAGGTGTTCGATCGCTTCCCGCAAGGCAGGGACCACATGCGTAGGCAGGTTGTCGAGCTCGCGCTCAACGCGGCGAGGAGTGTGGACGACCCACATTCAGCGGCGGGAGGGCCTCAGCGCTTTGGAGCGACCGGCACGATAGTCGCGTCGCGCCTCGGCAACTTCTTGTGCGAGCTCCTCATCCGTTTCATCCAGGCGGTCTTCCAGGTCGCTCATGAGCTGCTCGTACAGTTCCATCGACAGCAGCGCGGCGACTGCGCGTCCGCTCTTTGTGACAAAACACGGCACATGTTCTTTATGCAGCGACTTCAGCACACTCGAAAAGTGGCTGCGCACATCACTCGCAGGCAGAATTTTGATCGTCATCACGTCTCACCTCCTGTACAGAATATAGCACATGATACTGTGCAATTAAATGGCCTATTTCTGAGGGACGCACGGCTGATTCATTGGGTGGTGACGCGCGACTCACGTATCCCGGAATCGTTTCGATCCCTCGACTCGCACCACCCCGCCTCGGCGGGGTGGGCTCGCTCGGGATTCCGCCCCACGGGCGAAGAGAAAGGGACCACGGGGTCTGCCCGTGGGGCTCCATGAACGCGCTGTCAGACGCGCGGCCGTGGGGCCGATGGGAGATTCTCGCGACGGGCAGAGGCTGGCAAGTGAAGCGCCTGACGGTGAAGTCGGGCAAACGGTTGAGCCTGCAGTTTCATCGCCATCGCAGCGAGTACTGGGTGGTTGTCGCGGGACAGGGTCTGTTGACGCTGGGCAAGCGCACGATCCGGATCGCGCGCGGCTCAACGGCCCATATTCCGATCGGCATGGTGCATCGCGTGCAGAACACGGGACGCGAACTGTTGCAGATCATTGAAGTGCAGATGGGCCGTCGGATTGCCGAGCGCGACATCGTGCGGTTGGCCGACGACTTCGGCCGAGTCTAAGGAGGCATAATGCGTTCTGGAAACTCATCTCGCGGCAAGGTAGGTCCCGTGTCCCCGGGACTCCCTTTGCTCGTTTCGAGCAGACACTCAGAGGTCTGCTCGATCCAGAGAGGCAACCTTGATCGAGAACGACACAAATAGAGGAGGAACGAACATGTCATTCGTGAACAAGGTACGCGCAACACTACGGGTCGGCGGCACGACCATGTCCTACTTGACCTACAAAGCAATGACGCGTCCACAGGAAGCCAGAGCGTTCTTTCGGGACGTGGCCGATGCGGTGACCGAATTTCCGACGCGCTCGCGGAAGCAATTGCGCACGCCAACATTGCCGTCCGTGTCGCTCGACCGCATCTGCCCGGATATCTCGTCGGTTCAGCTGACTATTCGACCCCACATTCCTCGCGCGCACGAACTCACTGAGGCCGAATACCTCTCCATGGCCGCGCTGATCGCTTATTACCGTCCGCGCGCGATCTTTGAGATCGGGACGAATCGCGGTCGAACGACGCGGCTCATGGCTGAGGGAGCTCCCGCGTCGGCGAAAGTCTACACGCTTGATCTTCCGCCGGAGCGCATGAACGAAAGCGGCTGTTTTCCGGAGGCGAATGGCGCGCTCATCGGGGAAGCGTTTCGGGATGCGCCCTGCCACACAAAGATCACTCAACTCTACGGTGATAGTCGGACGTTCGACTTTCGACCGTTCGCCGGAACGATGGATTTCATCTTCATTGACGGCGACCACAGCTATGAGGGCGTCAAGAGCGACACCGCGCATGCGTTCGAAATCATCTCTCGGGGGGGGTGATCATTTGGGATGACTACCATCCTGTGTATGGCCCCGGCGTGATGCAGTATCTTGAAGAGCTGGCGGCGACACTTCCGCTGCAGCACATTGGCAATTCGCGGTTTGTCTGGTATCGCGTCCCTGAGGGTCAGACGCCTTGAAGCCAAGATGAGCCACCCGACCGCTACCTCACAGCCGCACCGAACCGGACGACCGATCCGAGTGGGCTATTTTCTCCGAAGCACGGGATTCGGAGGAATGGAGCGGTATCTCATTGTCGTGTTACAGCGACTCGATCGAAAGGCGATAGAGCCCATCCTATTCCTCCACACCACCAGTGATTCTCCGCGCGAGCAGTTGCTGCAGACCTTTGCCGACTTGCGCGTCCCAGTCTTCGAGATTGACCAACGAGGAGTACCGGTGATCGAAACGAACGGCCATGATCAGAGCCATCGCCGGAAAACGCCTCAAGCCGAAGCATCAGTGCAAACCGCTTCAGGCTTCGGATCGGCCATCACAGTTGCGAAGACGCTCTGGTGGTACTGGGCGTGCATTCGCCGGACGGCTCGCTCTCTTCGACCGCATCGTCTCGATGCGGTCCACTTTGTCGCTGGATGGTTTCCGTGCTTTGAGCTTGCGGTGCTCGGCAGCCAACTGGCAGGAATTCCTGTCCGGCTCGTCGACGTCATACAGGAACCCTACGATTTGGCGTTGCTCGAACCAGAACGGCGATGGATCGTGCGTCTTGCGGGGCGCAGCGCCACGCACGTTCGCGCCATGAACCAGCAGATGCGCCGCCAACTCGAAACACAGTACGGCATTGCCGCGCGAAAAGTCCACGTGTTGAAAGGCGTCATTGATCTTGAGCGATTTTTCGAAAGCGACAACTCACCTGCAAGCGACGTGCGAACGTCGCTGGGATTGTCTCTGGATGCGCGCCTGGTAGCGACGTTAGGACGCTTGGGGGAATACAAAGGCAACGATCTCTTCTTGCAGGCGATTCAGGCGTTGCAGGAGCGGTTTCCCCAGGTGCACTACTTGATCATCGGAGACGGGCCGTTGCGTCACGAGCTACAGGCGCAAGCCAGTCAACTGGGCCTCAGCCGTCAGGTCCATTTTCTGGGATGGCACGACGACATTCCGCTTCTCTTGCGAGCCGCGGATCTTTTCGTGATGCCTTCGATGAAAGAAGGCGGGCCATACGTGGTGGTGGAAGCCATGGCATCCGGCACGCCTGTCATTGCCACCGATGTCGGGTTTGTCCGTGAGGTGATGCAGGAGAGGACGACGGGTCGAATCGTGCGGTCTGGCAGCGTTGAAGATTTGGTTGCTGCGATGACGGACTTACTCGAGGCGGATCCATCTGTATTGAAACGCATGGGACTTGCTGCGCGGGAACATGTGCGCACCACGATCTTGCCAGAGCCGTGGTTTGAGCGCTTGCTGAGCATTTATAGCCGGATCACCCCGGGGGTTTCTTGACATGAAGCATTCGGCGATGCCCCAGGTGAGCGTCATCATCCCCGCCTATCGCTGCGGCCGGTATCTTGGTGCGGCGCTTGCGTCCGTGTTCGCCCAAACGTATCAGACACTTGACGTGATCGTGGTCGATGGCTCACCGCAGGAGCACGAGGAGATCTTGAAGCCGTATGCAGATCGCATCCGGCGCATCGTCCGCGAGCCGAAGGGCGTGTCGGCGGCGCGCAACGTGGGGATTCGGGAAGCGCGGGGCGAGTTCATCGCGTTCCTCGACGGTGATGATACCTGGTTACCGCAGAAGCTCGAGCGGCAGATGGCGATCTTCGAGCGCTGGCCGGATATCGCCATCGTCTTTACACGCATTGAAGACATCGATGCGCAGGGATGCGCCAAACCGGCGGCGCGCGCCGTTCCTCAAGGGCCGCATCCGTTCGGCGACTGGATCACCGAGTGCGCAACACACGATCCATGCGTCAGCGTCGGGTCAATCCACCGGACGCTTTTGAAGAACAACTACATCCCGACGTCTTCCGTGCTTGCGCGCCGCGACGCGCTCATCGATGCGGGCCTATTCAACGAGCAGATTCCCGTGTGCGAAGACTACGACGTGTGGCTGCGCGTGACACGGCGGCATCCGGTGGCGTATCTCAACGACGTGACCGCGCAGTACCGCGTGCGGGAAGATGGGCTCTCCGGCTCAGAGGCGGTGCGCGTCTTCCGCTGGAAGGAATGGAATGCCCGCGTGCTCGAGGCGCAGTTGGGGACCGTCCCCAATGCTCTGAAACCGATGGTGACCGAAAAGCTCGTCACGCGCTATCGGGATGCCGGCTGGTATTGCCTGCGGCACGGACAGATTCGGCAGGCCCGGCAGCTCTTCGGCCTGTCGCTGCGGTATCGGTGGCATCAGCCGAACGCGTTAGCGGGCTTTGTCGCCTCAACATTGATCCCATCGAAGGTGAACGGTTCATGAGCGAGCCGATCGTGAGCGTCGTCATCGCCACGCGCAACCGGGCCGCGATGCTTAAAGAGGCCATCGCCAGCGTCGGCGCGCAGACGTATCAGGATTGGGAGCTCATCGTGGTGGATGACGGCTCGACCGATCAGACGAAGCGGGTCGCGCAGCAAGCGGCGAAGGACGATCCGCGCGTCCACTATCTTCGGCAGCCGGCCAGAGGCGGCGTGTCGAAAGCGCGCAATGCCGGCATCCACGCGGCGCGCGGGCGCTACATTGCGTTTCTCGATGACGATGACCAATTCGTTGCGGAGAAGCTCGCGACTCAAGTGGTGCACCTCGACCGTTCGCCCGAGGTGGGCTTCGTCTACGCGCAGAGCGAATGGGTGGATCGCCGCGGGACTTCGTTGGGAGTTCAGCCGACGGCGCCAGTGACTGATCTCAAGGGGCTGGTGGAGCACTGCGCGATCCCCCTGCAAACCGTCATGTGTCGTCGGGAACTGATCGAGCGGGTGGGCGGCTTCGATGAGCGGCTGTCGATCGGCGAAGACTACGACTTGTGGCTGCGGCTGGCGCGCATCACCCGGTTTGAGTTCGTCGCGCGTCCGCTGGTGCGCTACGGGGTGCATGGCGCCAATACGTGCAACGACAGCATCCGGCTCTACGAGCAGCGGGCGATCATCCTGGCGCGCGTGCCGCTCGACCGTGCGCGGGGAATCACGTGGTGGTTCAAGCGCCGGCGCCTGGCGATCAACGCGTATCGGCTGGCGAGGCTGCACCACGAGGCGCGCGCTTTCGCGCAGGCGTCGGCGCATTTTGCCCGCGCGGTCGTCTACGACCCGATGGTCGGCCTGGCCATGGCCGAGCCGCGCCCTCGGGGGCTGGCGCGCCTGTGGGTGTCGCTGAAACCCTATCTGGCGATCGTGCTGCTCCTGATCGGGGTCAGTCCCCAAGCACGAAAAGTAGCGAGATCACCCGATTGGGGTCTGACCCCATGAGGATTGTGATTGTGGCACCAGAGGTGTTTCCGGTTCCACCGATCCGAGGCGGGGCGGTGGAGACCGTCATCGAGGAAATCTCCGCGCAGTTCCGTGACCACAAGGTAACCATTCTCGGCATTGCCGACGCGTCACTGCCGGTGCAAGAGACGAAGGAGCATCGGACATATCGCCGTTGGAAGCGCACGGTCATTGATCGACTCTTGCTCTCGACGTGGAAGCTGCCGTTCAAACAGAGCAACTCGCCGTGGTACTACTGGCCCTACCAGCATTGGATCGCCAGGCAGGTGCAACGGCTGCGTCCCGACGTCGTGTGGGTGCACAGCCGCATCCAATTTGCGCCGGCGATTCGCCGCGCCGCCCCTCACGCGCGGATGATCGTCAGCGTCCATCAACTGAGCACGCTGCGCGATGAGCGCGTCTGGCAGCAAGCGCGCGTCGCGTGTTGTGATGTGATCGCCGGTGTCAGCCAATTCATGATCGAGGCCATCGCTGCGCGGTATCCATGGACGCAACCCAAGACGCACGTGCTCTCAAACGGCGTTGACGTGACAGCCTATCAGCCGTGGTGGGCGCAGTCGGCCAGGCGCGAGCGGATGCGCCGCGAGCAGGGCTGGGGTGACGCGCCGGTGATCTTGTATGCCGGGCGGCTCGTCGAGCAAAAGGGCGTGCATGTGCTCGCCGATGCTTTCAAACAACTGGTAAGGGGTGAGGGGCGGGAGACAGGGGGCGCGGGATCCAACACGAAACCAATGCTGGTCATTGCCGGCGGCCACACGTACTCCGATGGGACAGAAACCGACTATATCAGGCAGTTGAAGCGCACGCTTGAGCCGCTGGGATCGCAGGTCGTCTGGCTGGGGTATCAACCGTCGAGCGCGCTGGTGAGCCTGTACGCGGCCAGCGACGTCGTCGTCGTCCCATCAATCAATCCGGAAGCGTTTTCCATGGTCACGGTTGAAGCGATGGCCTCGGGTCTGCCGGTCGTTGCCTTCGCGCACGGCGGCCCAGCGGAGATCATTCGCCACGGCATCGATGGGTTCTTGGTGCCGGTCTCCCGCGGCGCGGAGGGTCTGGCCGAGGCGCTGCAAGCGTGCGTCAGCAACACCACCCTGCGGGAAGCCATCGGCCGCGAGGCCAGACGGACGGTAGAGGAGCGCTTTACGTGGCAGCGTGTGGCAGAGAGCTTCCTCAAATTGACTCAGGGACAAGGGACAGGGGACAGGGGGCGAGGGAATGCCCTTCCTACGCCCCGCGCCCCGCGCCCCGCGCCCCAGACACGCGCCGTCCCTATTCTTATTGCTGAGTCAGGATCAGGCTACGGAGGCAGCGCGAAATACCTCAGCGAGCTGGTGTCGCTGCTGGATCGGCGACGCTTCCACGCGCAGGTGGTGGCGGCTGAAGAGGGGCCGTTCATTCGCAAGGTCAAAGAGCAGGGAGTGCCAGTAGCACTGAGGCCAAGTTGGAGATTCGCTTGGGGGCAGGGGGCGGGAGACGAGGGGCGGGGGAAGGGCCAGCACACAGCACTCAGCACGAACGTGAAACATGAAACGCGAAACGTGAAACGAACGTCGCATGTCCGGTTCGCGCTGGTTGCTGCTACACAGCTTTTGATCATGGTTCCAGCAATTGCCCTCTGGTTGAAGTGGCGGAGGATCCGGCTGGTGCATCTGAATAACGAGATCCTCTCGCACGTGCCGCTGGCGCTCGGAGCGAAACTCGCCGGCTGCCGCGTGGTGTGCCACCTGCACGGCTGGCGTCCGTTCACGAGGCTGGAGCGCGCTGTGGCCGGTGTCGTTGATGAGTTCGTCTGCATTTCGGAGGCTGGCGCGCGGTACTTCGAATCGCAACTGCCGCATCGCCGGGTGGCCGCGATTCCCAACGGTATTCTGCTCAATGGTCAGTTGGACGGCCTTGACGTGAAACGAGCGCAGGTCCGTCGGCAGTTGGGGATCCAGCCCCATGACGCGGTCATCGCCATCATCGGGCGCTTGGTGCCGTGGAAAGGCCAGGCAGTGTTCTTGAAGGCGTTGGCGGATGTCAGCCAGCGACACCCGGACGTGGTCGGCCTCATCGTGGGGCACGATGCCTCGCCAGGGCAGAGCTATCTGACACAGTTACAGTCGACTGCGCGTGAGCACGGCCTCGCTGAGCGTGGGCGCGTGCACTTTGTCCCGTGGCTCGAGGACGTGTGGGGCATTTATGCCGCGGCGGACATCATCGTGCACGCTTCGACGCAGCCGGAGCCGTTCGGACTCGTGCTCATTGAAGCGATGGCGGCGGGCAAGCTCGTGATTGCCACGCGATCCGGTGGAGTCGTCGATATCGTCACGGATGGCCGGACAGGACTGCTGGTTGAGCCGGGCGATCCGGATGGGCTGGCGCGCGCCATCACGCAGGTGGTGACTGATCCTTCGCGCGCCGCTGCGCTGGCTGAGGCCGGCCGGCAGCGCGCGCGAGACGTGTTCACCATGGAGCGCAACGCGCAGGCAGTCGCGCAGGTCTATCAGCGGCTGATGGTGTGCCGATGAGCGTCGTCAACCAAACCGCAGCCCGCGCAGGCGCACGCGCCATACCCCCGCTGCACACCGTGGTCGACCGCCGCATCTGGACGTTTGTCGCGCTCATCGGATTCCTCGGCTGGCTCGTCATGAAGGAAATCACGCTGCCCTCCGGTCTCATGGCGGCTTGTGCGGGGCTGGGATTGCTCGGGCTGTTCATGGTCAGCGTCCAGCGGCCGGAGCTGTCGCTGTACGTGCTCGTGGCATACCTGCCGTTCAGCCGGCTCCTCGTCGGAGATTTCGGCACCGAAGCGTACGCCTTCAACCTCACGAACATCCTGACGCTGTGGGTCCTTAGCGCCTATGTGCTGCGTTGCATGTCGCAAGGCCGGCAGCCCTTCCAATCCGCCCCGATGAGTCGCCTCGTCCTGGCGTTCTGCGCGCTGAGCGGATTCTCGCTGCTGCAGGGAGGCTTTGCGTACGGCTCCTGGTACTTCTGGCATTACCTCACTCCGCTGAAGCAGTGGCTGACGCCGATCTTCTTTTACTTTCTGGCGCTCTGGGTGGTGCGGGATCGGAAAGTTCTCAAGACGGTCGTGGTGCTCATGATGGTCGCCGTCACGGTGGTAGCGCTCATGGCGATCCGGGACTATCTGAACAACTCGGGCAGCAGCCTCGAGAAATCCCGGGTCGGCGGGATCGCCGAGCAGCCCAACACGCTGGGGGCGTTCTTCGTGTACTACATGTTCTTGTTCGCCGGCTTCTTCCTGACCTATCGCAAGAAGTTCAAGGTGTGGGGGCTGCTCGTTCCCTTTCTGCTGTGTTTCCGCGGCATCATGGTGACATTTTCCCGCGGGGCCTATTTCGGATTCGCCGCCGGCGGCCTCGGAGCGTGTTGGCACCGCAATAAGGCGCTGTTTGTGGTCGCCGCCGCGCTGTTATGGTTTGCCGTCATGAATCCCTGGATGCTGCCGAAGGGGATTCGGTATCGGATGGGGCAAACCGTCGTCAGCCACGGCAGCGACAACGCACCGGGCGACGCGCCGATCGAGGATACCTTGGAAGCCAGCGCCGGAAACCGCGTGCGCATTTGGCGGGCGACCATCGAGATGATCAAGGACCATCCGTGGTGGGGGGTGGGCTACGGGGCGTTTCCCGCCTACATCGGGGTGTACACCGGCGGGCACTTCGAGGCGGTCGATGCCCATAACACGTATTTGCTCCTTGCCGCCGAGTTGGGGATCCCAATACTGGTCGTGTTCTGCGTGGTGATCCTCGTGGCGTGGTATCACACCAGGCGACTCTACCTGGGGACCCACGACTTCGCTATGAAGGCCATCACCCTAGGTTTCCTCGCCGGGCTGGAAGGGCTCATTGTGGTGAACATGTTCGGCTCGCGGATGGATGACCAGGCGGTCAGCAGCTACTTTTGGATCTTGTGCGGCCTCATCATGCGCGGCGTGTTGATCGAGCGGGAAGAGATGTTGGGGGCATGGGGCGCGAGACGTGGGGCGAGGGCATAGTCATATGCCAACCATACCCCCACCCCCCGCCCCCCGCCCCATACTTGGTTGTATCTTGAGTCAATTCCCGCGATACGATGAGGCGTTCATTCTGCGCGAGCTTGTCGCGTTGTCGCAGGACTCGCCGCGGCTCGTGATCTTCTCGCTGCGTCCGTGCCGCGATCGCGTGATCCACGAGCAGGCGAAAGCCCTGCAGCCGCAGACAGTCTACGCGCCCTTCGTGTGGTCATGGCAGGTCTGGCGCAGCCACGCGCATGTCCTTCAGCACAATCTGAGAGGATATCTTCGCGCGCTTGGATGGATCATCAGCCGGCATTGGCGGCATCCGGTGATTCTGGTGAAGACGCTGGCATTTTTCCCAAAGACCGTGCACTTCGCGAGGCTGGCCCAACAGCGGGGCGTCACGCATGTGCATGCGTTTTGGGCGACGTACCCGGCGGCGGCGGCGATGATCATGCGTGAGCTGACCGGCATCCCATTTAGCATGTCCGGCCACGCGCATGATATTCACACGATCAATCCGACGCTGACCGAGAAGATGCAGCATGCGCGCTTTGTCGTGACCTGCACGCAGGCGAATCGTGACTATTTGTTATCGTTAGTCAATAGTCATGGGGCAAGGGGCGGGAGACAGGGGGCAGGGACAACCAAAACTATTGTGGAAGGTTTTTCCACGCCCCCCGTCCCCCGCCCCCCGTCCCATGTTATGGTGAGCTACCACGGCGTCGATCTTTCCCGCTTCGCCGCGCGGCCGAAGGATCACGGGCCGGTGTGCCGGATCCTCGCGGTGGGCAGCCTGTTGCCGTGCAAAGGGTATGAGACGCTGATTGAGGGCTGCACGCGGCTGCGTGAGCGCGGCGCGGCGTTTCACGTGACCATCGCCGGCGGCGGGCCGCTCGAACGCGCGCTGCGCCAGCGGATCGCGAAGCATGCGCTTACGCAGCAGGTGACGATGACGGGCTTTGTCAGCCAGGAAACGGTCGCAGCGCTCTATCAGCAAGCGCACCTCGTGATCCTGCCCTTGGTGTCCAAGATCCATTGGGGCATCCCGAACGTCCTGATCGAAGCGCTGGCTACGAAGACGCCGGTCATCTGCTGCGATCTGCCGTCGATGCGCGAGCTGGTGGTGCACGGCGAAAGCGGCTGGATCATCCCTGAGAACGACCCCAACGCGTTAGCGACTTCAATCGTGACGCTCTGGAAAGACGCCGCGTTGCGGCAGCGGATCGCCGACGCAGGGTATCAGCGCGTGGTCGAGCGGTTTTCGCTGGAGGAAACTGGACGAAAGCTACGAGAGATCTTTAGTCAGGGGCAGGGGGCGGGAGACAGGGGGCAGGTGCAGACCGATTTTCCCGCGCCCCGCGCCCCGCGCCCCAAAGTTCCTTAATGGCCATTCTGCGCACAGTCCTCAGCGATATCACCTATCATGCGAGGCGATTGACACCTGGCGATGGAGAAGGATTGCGCATCCTGATGTACCATCGCGTCACCGATGCGCATCCCGGGAATCGGCTGTGCGTGCCGGTGGCGCGGTTTGCGGATCAGATGCGGTGGCTGGCGGAGCAGGGGTACCGCACAATCTCATTCGCTGAGGCGGTGGAGTTAGTGAGGGGGCAGGGGGCAGGGGGCGGGAGACGGGGGAATAGCCGACAAGCAGAATCTGCGGCATTCCCTCGCCCCGCGCCCCGCGCCCCGCGCCCCAAACTGATTGTCCTGACATTTGATGACGGCTTCGAGGATAATTTTCTCTACGCCTATCGCGCGCTGGCGCAGTACGGCTTCACCGGCTGCTTCTTCGTGCCAAGTGCCTTTATCGCGTCCGGACAAACCGGGCATGAGGCGGTCGATCAACCGATGAGCTGGGCGCAATTGAGTGAGCTCGCACGGGAAGGCCACGAAGTAGGAGCGCATTCGATCAGCCACGCGAAGCTCACACACATTGATCCGGTGCAGATGCGCGAGGAAGTGCGAGGATCGAAAGAAGCGATCGAGCAAGGACTGCAGCAGCCCGTGAGATTCTTCTGTTACCCGTCGGGTGACTATAATGCGGCCGTGAAACAGGCGGTGCGCGACAGCGGCTACGACGGGGCGTGCACCGTGGAGCCGGGCGCGAACCGTTCCGGGGCTGATCCCTTTGCGTTGACACGCACGGAGATCAGCGCGTTTGATTCGCTGTGGGATTTTGAGAAGAAGATCGCGGGCGCGTTTGATTGGATGCATCGCGTCGTCCAATGGACGAAACGATGATCAGACATCAGACCTCAGACATCAGACCACAGTCGGACTCAAGACCCAAGACCCAAGACCCAACAGGTGCATTTTCAGCCCCGAGTCTTGAGTCCCGAGTCTTGAGTCCCGAGTCTCGGGTCCCAGTGAAGGTCATATTCATCATTTGGTCGCTTGGATTAGGCGGCGCAGAACAGGTTGTGATCCGGTTAGCAGCCGGGCTTGATCGTCGCCGATTCGCGCCGATCATTTGCTGCATGAACGAGCCCGGGCCGTTTGCCACGCAAGCGATCAGCCGCGGCATCGAGGTGATTGCGCTGCATAAGCGCGGCGCGATCGATCTGGGCATGCTGATCAGGCTCACGCGCGTGATGCGGCAGCGTCGGCCCGGCATCGTGCACACGCATCTGTGGGGCGCCAGCTTCTGGGGGCGTCTCGCGGCGCGTCTGGCGCGCGTCCCGGTAGTCATCGTCCATGAGCACGGCATGCAGCCCTATCGCGGGGCCTTCCATTTTTTCTGCGATCGATGGTTAGCGCGGGTCACGTCGCGCATCCTGTTTGCCTCGCAGCACGTCCTGCAGATCTACCGGGCAAAGACGGCCGTCGCGGAATCCAAGTGCATGGTGATTCCGAATGGTGTCGCGGTGTTACGGCTGCCGGATCGAATCGCGGCTAGGCGCGCGCGCGGATGGTCGCCGGACGATCAAGTGATCCTCAGCGTCGGGCGGCTCTCGCCGGAAAAAGGCTATGAGGATTTGCTGAAGGCCTTCGCGCTCATCGCTTCCCGCGCGCCGCACGCGCGGCTGGTGCTCGTGGGAGATGGCGCGCAACGCGCGGCGCTTCAGACGCTGCAGGCGCAGTCAGGGCTCAATGGCCGCGTGACGTTTGCGGGCCGGCAAGAGGATGTCACGGGATGGCTGGCCGCGGCGGATCTCTACGTGCAGCCCTCGCATCGAGAAGGGCTGCCGCTGGCGGTGCTGGAGGCGATGGCCGCCGGCGTGCCGGTGGTGGCCACCGACGTCGGCGATCTGCGCTACGTCATCACCGAGGGACGCACCGGCTACCTCGTGCCGGCCCGGCAGCCGGACACGCTGGCTGCGCGATTGGTCGACGTCCTGGAACATCCCGAGCAACAGCCGCGCATCGCCGAGGCCGCGCGAGCGCTCGTGCGCACGCGCTTCTCCGACGAACAGATGATCCGCGCCATTGAGCGCGTGTATGAGGACGAGCTGTCGTGTTGGGGCAAGGGGCAGGAGACGGGGGGCGGGGGAGGGAACCGCTGAATGCGGAACGCGGAGTGCGGAATCGAGGAAGCAATTGAGACCTAACGCGAAGCGAACGTCACGTTGGGGCGGCGATGAGGAGTGACGCGGTCTTGCCGGCAGCGATGGTGAGGCGCCTGCTGCCCGAGGTGGATGAGCGGGCGTGGATGTTCGTGCTCGCGATCGGCGCCTTCGCCGTGTTGGGGCTCAAAGAGATGCCGTTATCGGCACCCCTGGTCTTGGGTCTCTTCGCTGCCGGTGTGGTCGGGTTGATTGCGGCCGGCTGGCTGGGACCCGAAGCACCGCTGTACGCGCTCATCGCGTACTTGCCCTTCAGCGGGCTGCTGGCCGGTGGCGCGTCCATCCCGTTTCTCAACCTGACGAATTTGCTTATCCTACTCATCGTGGTCAGCCACATTTGGCGGCAGCGTCGGAATGAGCTGCAGGTCTTGACGTCTGCGCCGATGAATGCGGTCATCGCGCTTTTCGCCGCGCTGGCGGTTCTGTCGTGGATGCGCGCCGGATGGATGTATGGCGGCTGGTACGCGTCGACGCATGCCGTGGCTCTCTTGCGTTGGCTGCGCCCGATGGCGTTCTACTTCGTGGCGCTGTGGGCCGTGCGGGATGCGCGCGCACTAAAGACCGTGCTTGCGCTCATCGCGGTGGCGGTGACGGTCGTCGCGCTGATGGCGCTGTGGGAGTATCTCGATCGCGCCGGCAGCACCATCGAGCGCTCGCGCGTGCAGGGAATCGCCGGCGAAGCCAACCGCATGGGGGCGTTCTTCGTGACGTACATGTTCCTGTTCCTTGGCTATTTCTTCGTGACACCGCTGCGTCGCTACGGGTGGCTGATGCTCGTGCCGTTTCTCTTGTGCGTGCGCGGCATCATGGTGACCTTCTCGCGCGGGGCGCATGTGGCGTTCGCTGCGGGGGTGCTCGTCGCTTGTTGGATGCGCAGCAAGTGGCTCTTCGTGGTTGCGGCCGCCGCCGCGGCATTCATCATCACGCATCCGGCCCTGCTGCCGGGAGGATTTCGCACCCGCATCGAGCAGACCATTCGTCCTGGTCAGCGACTCGACCTGGACGCCGGCACCTCGCAGGAGCTCTCGCGGCAATTGGAGCCCAGCGTCGGGCGACGGGTTGAAGCATGGAACGGCGGCTTGGCGATGGTGCGCGCGCATCCCTGGGTTGGCGTCGGGTTCGGAGGATTCCGGCGGTTCATTCCCCACTACACGCAGGGCCGAGTGAGCTCCATGGCGGCGCACAACACGTACCTGTGGCTGGCGTCGGAGATGGGCATCCCCACGCTGCTGGTGTTTCTGCTGTTTCTCGACCTGCTGGCGTACCACACGGTGTGGCTGTATCGGCACAGCCAGGATGTCTGGCTGCGGGCTCTTGGCCTTGGCGTGTTGGCCGGCGCCGCGGCGCTGTCTGTGGCCAACGGTTTCAGCGAGTGCCTCGATTCCTCCGAGGAGGTCGTGGGTTATTTCTGGATCCTCTGCGCGCTCGTCATGAGAGGCGTCCTGCTTGAAAAACAACAGGCTGGGGCAAGGGGCGTGAGACAGGGGGCGGGGGAATAGCAATGCCTATGACGTCTGCAGCGATCACAACCTTCAAAGACCTTCGCGTCTGGCAGGAAGGCATCCAGTTGGTCAAGGAGATCTATGCCCTCTGCGTCAAATTGCCGAAGGAAGAACTCTACGGCTTAGCGAGTCAGATGAAGCGCGCGGCGGTGTCGGTTCCATCCAACGTAGCAGAAGGCCATGCTCGAAAACACCGCGCCGAGTACAGACAGTACGTGTATATTGCGATCGGCTCGCTTGCGGAACTCGAGACGCACGTGCTCATTGCTAAGGAGTTGAACTTGTCTAATGGTGATGAGCTGACCCCGGTCCTTACACGCATTGACCGTTTGCGAGGGATGTTGCTGACGCTCGGGAGACGACTCGGATGACGCCGTCCCCTCGCCCCTCGCCCCTCGCCCCTCGCCCCATTCGCGTGATGTTCGTGATCTGGTCGCTCGGCCTCGGCGGAGCGGAGCAGGCGGTGATCCGGCTGGCCGCGGGCCTTCGGCGCGAAGGGTTCGAGCCGTTGATCTGCTGTCTCAACGAGCCGGGTCCCTTCGCTGTGCAAGCGCAGGCCGCCGGCGTGCCCGTCGTGGCGCTGCACAAACGGTGGCGCTATGACGCGCGCGTGCTCTGGCGCTTGATGCGGTTGATGCGGCAGTGGCATCCGGACGTCGTGCACACGCATCTGTGGGGCGGCAACGCGTGGGGGCGGACGGCGGCCTGGCTGGTGGGTGTTCCGGTCATCGTCACGAGCGAGCGGAATCTGGATCCTTGGAAACGCTGGTACTATTTTGTGATCGACCGCGTGCTCGCAGCGCGGACCACGACGTTGCTGGCCGTCTCCGAGTCCGTGCGGGCGTTCTACGAGCAGCACGGGGTCGGCCGCGGCCGCTGGCAAGTCTGCTACAACGGCGTCGATATCGCCGACGTAACACCCCGGCAGCGAGGAGCCGTGTTCGCGCAACTGGGCGCGCAGCATGGCGAGCCGGTCGTCGGCTTCATCGGACGCTTGGCTTCGGCAAAGGCTCCGGATGTGTTCGTCGAGGCGGTCGCACAGGCGCGCCGAACACTCCCTTCGCTGAAAGCGCTCATCGTCGGCGACGGGCCGCTGCGCAGCGAGGTTGAAGCCTTGGCGCGTCGATTGGGATTGGATGGGCATCTCGTGGTGACCGGCGTGCGCGAGGATATCCCGGAGCTGCTGGCGGGGATGGACGCGCTGATGGTGTCGTCCGAGCGCGAGGGGCTCTCCATGGCGATGTTGGAGGCCATGGCGGCAGGAGTCCCGGTTATCGCGACTCGAGTAGGAGGCACTCCTGAACTCATCGAGCCGGGGATGACCGGACTGCTTGCGCCTCCAGGCGCGCCCGACGCATTGGCGCGCCAGTTGGTGGCACTCCTGACCAATCCCGCGCACGCGCAGGCCATTCGCGATGCGGCCCGCGCGCGAGTGGCGAAGGATTTTTCCATGCAGCGCGTGGTGGCGACGCATGCAGCAGTGTACCGCCGCGGCCTCAAGCAGGCCAACCGTGCAGGACTCAGTGATCGCGTCAAAGAGGCGGCGGCATCGCTTCCCATCGCTCACCGCGCTCGCCTCCGCGTCATGCATGTCATCGACGATCTCGGACTCGGAGGCGCGCAGCGGCAGCTCGTGGAGCTCGTCAAGGCGTTCCCGCGGGATCGCTATGAGCTGCACGTTGTGAGTCTCTCGACGACGAAGACGGACTACGCGGAGGCGCTCCACGCAGCGGAGATTCGCCTGACGCAAATCCCGCAGGCCGGCAAATGGGATGGCCGTTGTTTTTCGACGCTCTCCACGCTGATCAAAACCGAGAAGCCTTCCATCGTCCACACGTGGCTCTTTACCGCCGACCTCTATGGCCGCATGGCGGCGTGGGTGGCGCATGTGCCGGTCATCATCAGCGCGGTGCGCAGTGTGGAGCCGGATAAGCCCGCGCACTACGTCGTGGTGGATCGCGTCCTGCGCAACATCACCAGTGCCTTCACCGTCAATGCGCGCGCGATTGGCGAGGTGCTGACGGCGCGCGAGCATGTGCCGACGGAGAAGATTCATACGATCTATAACGGGCTCGATCTGCGCGCCCTGGATCCATCCCGCGTGAATGGAGCGATTCGGCGCGCCATCGCCGTCGGCGCCGACGTCCCCCTGATCGGGATCGTCGGGCGTCTAGCGCCGGTGAAGGATCACGCCACGTTTCTGCGCGCGGCAGTGCGCGTGCATCGTGAAGCGCCACAGGCGCGGTTTCTCATCGTCGGCAACGGTTTGCTTCACGGCGAGCTCGAGCAGTTGAGCCAATCATTGGGCCTGAGCGATGTCGTTCGCTTTCTCGAGAGCCAATCCAACGTAGCCGAGGTGTTCGCCGCGCTCGATGTCGTCGTCGTGTCCTCCCTCTATGAAGGCTGCTGCAACGTGATCCTCGAAGCGATGGCGATGGGCAAGCCCGTGATCGCCACAGCCGTCGGGGGCAATCCTGAGCTCATCAGCGACGGGCAAACCGGGCTGCTCGTGCCCGTGGGCGATGATGCGAAGCTGGCCGAGGCGATGGTGAGCCTGCTGCGTGATCCGCAGCGCGCGCAGGCGATGGGCCGCTCGGGGCGAGCGCGCGTGGAGTGCGACTTCGCCATCGAGCGGATGGTCGTCGCAACCGATCGCGTCTATCAGAAACTGTTGAGTCGCGCCCCATGAACGTGATCAAACTTCTGAAACTGGCGTTTGTGGCCGCGCATGCCGGCGTCATCGGGCTGGTGATCCTCCGGGCGTGGAGCCTAAGCCTTGCCGAATCGCGCGCGGTCGCGGGGCGGTTTCTGCGCGTCGCCCTGACGCGGTTGCTCCTGGTCGTGATGGTGGAGCTCAGCCCGTATGTCTACGCCAGGTTCGTGGAGCCCAACATGGTGGTCGTCACGCGCCTGAGGGTGGCGCAGGATCAACTGGCGCACGCGTTGGGCGGTCGGCGCGTGGTGCAGATCACCGATCTGCATATCACGACGATCGGCGCTCGCGAGCGGCGGCTCATCCAGCGCGTCAATCGGCAGCGCCCGGACTGGATTGTCATCACCGGCGATTTGATCAATGACGCCGCAGGCTGGCGCGCAGCCCTCGAGGTCATCGGCCGCCTGAAGGCGACGCAAGGGATTTGGGTCGTTCCCGGCAATACCGATAACGCGATCCTCAGCCCGGACTCGTTTGCCCAGGGCCTGGCCGGTGTCAACGCCAAGGTGCTGCGCAACAGCCGCATCCGAATGGCCGAGACCGACGCGTGGCTGGTAGGCGTCGACGATCCGGTGGAGCGCCGCGACAGCCTCGACGAAGCGCTCAAGGGAATGGATCGCAGCGCGCCACCTCCCATGATCCTGCTCGCCCACTCGCCGGACATCCTGGATGCTGCGGTTGCCGCGCGCATCCCGCTGGTGCTGGTGGGCCACACGCATGGAGGCCAGCTGGGTATTCCCTGGCTGCGCCGGTTGTCCTCCTACGCCGACCGCGGTCCCTACGTCGGCGGCGGACGCTATCACGTGGAGCAGACCACGATGTATGTCAACCGCGGCATCGGCTGGAAAGAAATCCCGCACCGATTCCTTGCGCCGCCCGAAGTGCTGGTCATCGAGTTTAGACCGCAGGGAAAGCGAGCCGCACCGACGGCGGAGAGCCCGCCGGTTCGCGCGGAAGTCTGGCTGAGCGACTTCGAGCGCGATGGCGAAGAAGCGGTGCTGTGGAACGTGTTCAACGCATTCGCCACCCACAGCCGCGAGCACGCGAGCCACGGGCAGGCCTGCGCGAAGGTCACGCTGAAAGCCGGGTTCTCATCTTCCTACGCGTTGGAGGACGACTTTCTCACGCGCGATCCCGCGCGCCGCGACTGGACGCGCGACGAAGCGCTCGCCTTCGATGTGTACAACGCGCAATCCGTTCCGGAGCCGCTGATCGTGCGGATCCGCGACGACGGAAAAGGCCTGTACGAGGAGACGATAACCCTGCCAAGCCGAGTCCCGCACACGGTCACGCTGTCGCTCGCAGATCTGAGCCGCTCGCTTGATCTCTCGCGCGTCAGTGGGCTCGCGCTCTTGCGCAAAGACTCGACGCACGACGTCGTCCTGTACCTCGATGCGGTGCGGCTGCTGCCGCGGCGCGCGGGTGCGCCGGCTTCCGGCGTGTCGACGGGGGCGGCCACCGAAGAGCCAAGTGCGCTTGAGGACGCCGCCGTCACCCCGCACATGTTGGGCCGCTGGCACTTCGAGCATGATCTCGTCTCGCGCTGGCGCGCGGCCGATCCTGCCACAGGACGTTCGGTTGTGCGCGTGCCGCTTACCGTCGTCGGGCCGCAGATGCCGCTCTCCGTCGGGCAGCCGATCGCAGGCGGGATTCCATTTGCGATGGGGCAGTTGGCGGCGAACGCCGCAATCCGCGTGCATGACATGAACGGGGCCGTCTGGCCGGCGCAGACGCGGCCCTTGGCGGTGTGGGAAGACGGCAGCGTGAAATGGCTGCTCGTCACCGCCCAGGTGCCGATGACGGCGCGCAGCCGGCAGCTCTGGCTCGAATACGGCGAACCGGTTGCGGCCGACCCGGCCCCTCAGCCGCGCGTGCGTGTGGACGACACGCCGCAAGCCGTGACCGTCACGACCGGCCCGCTTCGCTTCACGGTCAGCCGGCGGCACTTTACGCTCTTTGACTCAACCTTCGTCGACAGGAACCGCGATGGCGTGTTTGCGGAGGCGGAGCGGCTGGCCAGCGCCGGAGATTTGGTGCTGAAGCGCGGCGACACTGAATTTCGCAGCTCGCGCGACACGGTCTCTTACATGCTGCAGGTCGAAGAAGCCGGCCCTGTGCGCGCGACGCTGAAGGCCAGCGGGTGGTTCCGCGATGCGGCGGGCCGCGGATTCTGCCAGTTCACCGTGCGGCTGCAGGCCTTCGCCGGGCTGCCGCAGGTGCGGGTGTACCACACCTTCATCTATACCGGCTATCCGGCGAACCTCTACAACCCCAACTACGAGGGCATCAAGCTGCCGGCCAACGAGACGATCCAGGACATCAGCCTCGAGCTGCCGGTCACACTCGGCGCCACGACGCAGCTGATCACCGCGGATGAGCAAGGCCTGGTGACCGCGCCGCTTACCAACCCGACGAGCATCTCGCAGCTGGCGCACGACGCGTATCAGATTCGGCAGCAAGGTGCGGCATCACCGCTGCGCGCCGGCGCGCACCATGAGGGCTGGCTGCTCATGCAGGATAGCAACGCCGGAGTCATGGTAGGTGTGCGCGACGCCTGGCAGCAGTATCCCAAGGCGTTCGAGGTTGACGCAGCGTCGCGTCGGCTGATCGTGCGCCTGTGGCCGTCATCGGCGGGAGACTTGAACTTGGAGACCGGAGCCGACGCGTACGGGCCGGATGCGGTCGCGCGCGGCAGCGCCTTCGGATTGGCGAAAACGCATGAGCTGTGGGTCGGGTTTCTCGGAGCGGTGATCGACGGCTCGACGGCCCGCGCGCTGGCCGGGTTGTGGCAAGAACCCTGGTTGCTGTCGGCGCATCCGGCGTGGGTCCAGGATACCGACGCGCTCGGCACCGTCGGTCCAGCAGAGATGGATCGGTTTCCCGAGCAGGAAGCGATGCTCGAGGACGTCTTCGGCTGGGCAAAGCGGCAGCCGCAGCGCTTCGACTGGTACGGGATGCTCGACTATGGCGATACGCGGACGTGGTATCGCAAGGACGCTTACGACAAATCCTACGACGACTGGGGCTGGCACCCGGAGGGCCGCTGGGGCTGGCACAACTGCGAGGCGGTGGGCAGCCACGGGGGCGCGCTGATGAGCTTCCTGCGGACGCAGGAGCTCAAGTACTTCCGCTTCGGCGAGGCGAAGGCGCGCCACGTGATGGACGTCGACACCGTCCACTACGATACGATTGCCAACGACTCGCGGCTTTCGCGCAAGCTCTCGGATGAGTTCTCGAAGGTCGGCTCCATGCACCGCCACAACGCCTATCACTGGGGCGGGCGCAACGAGGAGGCCACGCACACGAACGTCGCCGGGCTGCTCCTCTACTACTATCTCACCGGCTATGAGCGCGCGCTGGATGTCGCGAAGGAAGCCGGCGGCTTCATGCTGTTTGATCCGGTGACCTACACCAAGCATCCGGACATCGCCCCCTCGCGCGCGATCGGCAACGTGCTCTGGAACGATACACTCCTCTTTGAAGCCACCGGCGAGCGGCGCTACCGCACCGCGGCCGAGCGGTGGGTGCGCGTGCTGCTCAAAGGCCAGCAGAAAGACGGCACGTGGCTGGAGACGTACAATCCGCGCAACGGCACCTGGTACGGCGATGTCAAGACGAACTACCTCTGCTACCACGTGCTGCCGGCGCTCATCGCCTACCACCGCCTGACCGGCAACCCGGCCGTCGCCCAGGCGATTGTGATGGGCACCAATGCGATGATCGCCAAGGAGCCGTACCTGCAGTTCTTCGACGCGCTGGCCTACAGCTTTCTCATCACGGGCAAGGGCGAGTACGTTGATGAAGGGCTGCGGCGAGCGATGGCGCTGTATCGGTCGCAGCGGCGCGATGAAGATCCGGCGTTCAACGGCACCGTTTTTGAGAAGGCAACCTATGACCGTGTGGGGCCGATCCTGTATTCCGTGCCGTTTGCCATCGGCGCGATGGACGCGACGGATTTTCCAACGCTGGAGCAGTCCTTCCAACCCCCATCACGACCAACGAGCACGCCTCCTCGCTCGACACAGACCAGTCAGCAGGCTTCCCCCACAGCCACCGCGCAGACCGGCGCATCCTATGAAGTGCTTGTCGTCCCGTCGATGGAAAAAGTGTTTCCTCAGGATCAGCGGCCGGCGAGCGCGCACAGCAATCCGGCGGTGCTGGCACTCGCCCGCAACGAATATGAGTCCGTCCAGCTCGTGCTACGAGCCAGCGCCCCGCTGGAACAGGTGACGGTTGAGACGCACGATCTGACGCGCACCGACGGCACGGGTGTCATTCCTCGTGACGCGCTGACGTGGTTTCCGGTCGGGTTTGTGAAGACGAGGCAGCCGGACTATGACGTCTCGCGCGTGGGCTGGTGGCCTGATCCGTTGCTCGATCCAACACCGTTTGCCGTCCAGGCAGGATGGTGGCAGCCGATGTGGCTGACGGTGTACGCAGCCCCCGGCACGCCTGCAGGAGAGTACACGGGCACCGTGACGATCCGGCCAGGCAATGCGCCGCCCAAAGACGTCGAGGTGAAGGTGCGGGTGTGGGATTTCGACTTGCCGGCGACCCCGACGCTCAAAAGCGCGTTTGACGTCTATCCGGCGAGAATCGACAGCGCCTACCGCCAATTCTTTCCGCAGTGGTGGCCGCGCGTGCAGGGACGGACCGCGCAGCTGACGCAGTGGATCGATGACGACCTCCTTCGCCATCGTCTGGCACCGATGCTCAACGCGGATCTCCAGCGGCCCGAGACGATGAGCGAGCTGCGGCGCCTGCGCGCGAAGGGGCTGAGCGCATTCGCCATCGGTCGCTACAGCGGCAGCTTCGACAACAACTGGCCCACGGACGGCACGCAGCTCGAGCAGCTCCAACCCGTGTACCGGGCGTATGGCTACCAGCTGCGCGACGCCAAGCTGATCGATCGGCACTACATCTATACGTACGATGAACCGGCGCCGGGGCTGCCGCATGTCGCCGCAGTCGCGCACATGGTGCACGACGCGGATCCGCAACTGAAGAACCTGGTAACACTCGGCGCGCCGATGGATGTGACAGCGCTCGCCGGGTGGTTGAAGGACATCGATATCGTCTGCCTGCGCAACGTGATCGCGCAGTCGGAATCGATCCGCGCCCTGCAGCAGATGGGCAAAGAAGTCTGGCTCTACGTCTCCGGGCCGAAGCCGCCGTATCCGACGCTGGTGATCGATTATCCGTCGCTGGCCTATCGCATCCTGCCGTGGATGTGCTGGAAGTACGGCATCCGCGGACTGCTCTATTGGAGCGTCAATTACTGGACGACGAACCCGTACGAGCAGCCGATGAATACGCCGTGGCAACAAAACGGCAACGGCTCGTTGTACTATCCAGGACCCGAGGGCCCGCGCCCGTCGCTGCGGCTGGAAGTGCTGCGCGATGGGATGGAGGACTACGAGTATCTGTCCCGGTTGCGCGAGTTGATCCAATCAGCGAAGGCCGGCGGGCGCATCGATGCCGCGACGTTGGCCCGGGCGGAACAGTTGGTGAACGTGAATGACGGGTTCGTGGAGTCGCTGCGCGTCTACTCGAATGATCCCGCGGTGCTGTTGGCGCAGCGTCAGGCGATTGCAGAGATGATCGAGAAGCTCCAAAACATACTGAAGGGGCAAGGGGCATGAGACGCGGGGCAGGAAAAACCAAATTTGGTATTGAGGATTTTCCCACGCCCCGTGCCCCCGTCTCCCGCCCCTTAGTCTAGAGGAGTCTAATCGATGCGCATTGTAGCGCTAACCTTTCACGATATTGTTCCTAACGGCAACGACGCCGCGATCAAGAGCGATGAGTTCTACCGCATCACCACGAGTGAATTCGAGAAGCTCCTCTCACAGTTGCGCAAGCTCGGCTATCAAACGGTCAGCTCCCGCACGTTTCGCGCCTGGCAGCAAGGCTCAGGCACGCTGCCCGAGCGCACCGTCGTCCTCACGTTCGATGACGGCCACGCGAATCATTTCGAGCTCGTCGCGCCGTTGCTGGTGCGATATCGATTCACCGGCACGTTCTTCGTCACGAGCGGATTCATCGGCACACCCGGCTATATGAATTGGGAGCAGCTGCGCAAGCTCGTGTTCCTCGGCATGGAGATCGGCTCGCATGGCGCCACCCATCGGCCGCTGACGCAACTAGCTCGCGCGGCAGTGGTCGACGAGCTTGCGTCATCGAAGACGCTCTTGGAGCAGCGGCTGGGCATTCCGGTTCAGGCGATGGCAGCACCCGGCGGGTTCTGGAATCACACCATAGCCGATGCGTCCAAAGAGGCGGGCTACGAGGCGGTGTGGGTCTCGACGATCGGCACGAACGGCAAGGAGACGAGCCCGCTGGCGTTGCGCCGCGTCGTCGTGCGGCAGCCGTTTTCCGTCGAGCGGATCGTGGCGATGGTCGAGGGCTGGCAACCGGCCTTCTGGTGGGCGGCGAATCAACAATTGCTCATTCGGCTGCTCAAGCGCGTCCTCGGCGTCTATTGGTACGAACAACTCAAGCGCCGCCTCGTTCCCAATGCCTAGAGGGAGCGTGGGGCGTGGGGCGTGGGGCGTGGGAAAACCGCTTTTCCCTCGCCCCCCATCTCCTGTCCCTTGCCCCAATCTGTGATGATCTTCATGTGTTGGTTGTCGCTTGCCACCCTAAGTTACATCTACGCGGGCTATCCGCTCCTCGTCTGGCTGCTCGCGCATCTCTTTGGACGCGAGCCGCAGCGTCGGGAAATCACGCCGACGGTGTCGCTGCTCATTCCCGCCTATAACGAGGACGCGCACCTCGAGCGCAAGCTGCGCAACAGCCTCGCGCTCGACTACCCCAAACATCTTCTTGAGATCACCGTCGCCAGCGACGGCTCGACCGACCGGACCGATGCGATCGCGCAGTCCTTTCACGCGCAGGGCGTGGCACTCATGCGCATGCCCTCCAACGTCGGCAAATCCGCGATGCTCAACGCGGTCGTGCCGCATCTGCGCGGCGAGATCGTGGTCTTTTCCGACGCGTCAGGCGATCTGGAACCGGATGCGCTGCGGCGGCTCTTACGAAATTTTGCCGATCCGCGCGTGGGCTGCGTCTCCGGGCTGTATCGTCTGCGCGCGACGGGTAGCGATCTGCGCGGAGAAGGCGAAGGGCTGTATTGGACGTATGAGACGTTCATCAAAGAGCAGGAAAGCCGGCTGCATTCGATTCTCGGCGCGCACGGGGCGTTCTACGCGATCCGCGCCGCGCTGTTTCAGCCGCTGCGCGATGGTGCGATCAACGACGACTATTTAATTCCCATGCAGGTCGTCGCCCAGGGTTATCGAGCGGTGTACGAGCCCGAAGCCAAAGCGTGGGAACACGAGACCGCGTCGGTTGAGAGCGAGTTTGCCCGTCGACGGCGCATCGCGGCCGGAAACTGCCAGCAAATCGTCGAACTGCGGCGTCTCTTTCATCCTCGCTATGGATGGGTGGCGTTGACGTTTTTCTCACACAAAGTGCTGCGCACGCTCGCACCACTCTTCATGATCACGCTGCTCCTCTCCAGTGCGTGGCTGCCGCGGCCATGGGCGACGCTGATGCTCGGACTACAGGCCGTGTTCTACGGCAGCGCGTGGATCGGCTACATCTGTCAGCGACGCGGCCATGCCGTGAAGTGGCTTTCACCGTCGCTCTACTTCTGCCTGGGCAACCTCGCCATGCTCGCCGGAGTGCTCGCCTACTGCCTCGCTCCCCAGCACGTCGTCTGGGGACGTCCTCGCTCGTAACGCACCGTCGAACCTTTCGATTGTTCCAAGCTCCGCTGCGCGCCCGACCGCCATCTAGCCAATCGATCTGCTGAACTTGTTTGTGTGACTGGATATTAGGTACACTCTTCTTAGTTGTGGTAACTCTCTGTATAAACTACCACTCACAAAAATCCACAGAATCGAAGCAGAAGATGGCTTTCCTTGGAGGGCAGGGATGAGCGTACGCCGCCGATCGCTCGGCTGGACGATCGCATTAGTTGCAGTGCTCGTGGCGCCTCGCTGTGTAGTCGGTGTCGCGGCGGACGACACTCGACTTTCCGCCAAACAGGAGATCGCTTTCGAGGCTTCTGGATTAGCAGGACCCGATGAATCAGCAGATGAAAGCGACCGTCGGGGCATGCATCAGTGGTTTCTCGAGCAGCGGCTCGGCACCGAGGAAATTTTCCCAGAGAACTACCGCCTCAATGTATATCAGCAGGCAGCAGCATCCTTTGGCCCCCAACTCCAAGATCACTTCGCAGCTCTCACGAGGAGCGCCGCGGTTGCCACAGCACCCCGAGCTGTACCCGTTTACGCCAACAGCCGGCTTGCATGGCGGGCGATCGGACCAAGCCCAGAATATCGTTATTATGACGGGTTGCCGGTCGCCAACACCGGGCGCGTCGATGCCATCGCGGTGCATCCCAGAGATACGCAGACCATCTACCTTGGCGCCCACACTGGCGGCGTCTGGAAGACGACGAATGGCGGTTCAACGTGGACACCGCTCACGGATGAGATGCCGGATTTGAACGTCAACGCACTCGCCGTGGACCCGCAGAGCCCTGAGACGATCTACTGGGGCCTTGGGGATGATTTCGTACGGGTGGCGGGCCTGAAACTGCTCAAGTCCATCAATGGAGGATTGACCTGGTCGTACCTGCCGCTGGCGTTCAGCCCCTATGCGAATGTTACTAAGATCCAAGTGCATCCCCGGAAGAGCGACGTCGTGTATGTAGCGGCTGATGGCATCTACAAGACGGAGGATAGCGGTATGAGTTGGACGCGAATCCTCGCAGCCTCAAGCGTACACGATATCTGCACTTTCGCGCTCCATCCGCGTTTTCCCAGAATCCTCTATGCGGGTTGTCCCCACCAAGGGTTCTTCCGCTCCTCGAATGGTGGCGCCTCCTGGACGCCTCTGACCCAGTTGCCCAGTACTAATCTCGGAATCATCTACGGGATCGATTTCTCCCCGTCAACACCTAGCGTCATCTATATCTTCGCAAGTGCGTTCTATCCCGGCATCGAACATGGCTGGTACCGCTCTACGGACGATGGGGTCACATGGAGTGTACGCAAGTTCCCAACAGCCACGGCGTGCGGAGTACTGAACGGTGAGGGATACGCGGCCATTGCCGTGCATCCTGCATCCCCGGATCGAGTGTATGTTGCCGGCGCGCCGCTCTGCCTGACGACAGACGGAGGTGAAACCTGGACATCCCTGAACAAGTTGCAGCAACCACCTCCAATGATCCACGCGGATGTCAGAGCACTCACTGTGGATTCACGCACTGGACGCGTCTACATTGGTACCGATGGAGGCCCTTGGCGATCCGACGAAGCAGGAGCGGCGTTCAGCCACCTCAATAACTCTCCTCTGCAAATTGCGCAGTTTTACACGTTGGGGCTGAGCGAAGCAAGACCCTCTCAGATATTCGGAGGAACGCAGGACAATGGTAACATCTATGTCGATCGTCGAGCTGGGCTGCGGGGGGAGGGCTTCAATGGCGCCGATGGAGGCTTCGTTGTTGTTGACCCTGACGAGTCTGATATCGTCTATGCTGAGAGTCAGAATGGCGCCGGCCTCAGCCAGTGCAACTTACAGATACCGCGCGGAGCCTCTCGATGCCAGTTGTTTAGGACAGGTATCGGGGAGTACGGCGCCTGGATGCAGCCACTCATCATGAGCCCGTTCGATCGTGAGACGTTGTATACAGCCACATCGTATGTGTACCAGCGAAGGCCTGGCGCAACTTCTTGGTACCCCATCAGCTCAAAGTTCGGGTCATCGCCGGTCACCTGGCTGGCTGCAGATCCGACAGATCCAGCGATTCTCTACGCTATCCAGGGAAGATCTGTATTCCGGAAAACATCGGGTTCGGACTGGACGAACATTCGTCCAGAAACAGTTGGAGGCTATCGCGCCGCCACGAGCCTTGTGGTCAATCCGAGAGACCCCAGGACACTGTATCTGACCATCTCCGGGTTCATCAGTAGGGGTTCCACGACGACTCCCGGGCACGTGTTCAAGAGTCGCGATCGAGGAGCAACGTGGGAAGACATTACCGGCAATCTGCCCGACATGCCGGTGAATACGTTGCTACTGCACCCAGATGACCCAGCACAGCTCCTCGTGGGGACAGACTTTGGGGTCTTCGTGACGACGAACGGGGGACAAGCCTGGCAAAAGTCGCGGGGGATCCCCAACGTGATCGTCACCGCGCTGGGCCTGACGAAGGACCGATATGTCACAGCGGCGACGTTCGGCCGAGGACTGTTCAGTGCGCCGCTAGTCGATCTTCATAGCCCACCCCTGGTGAGCCTCGTCATCAATCCGTTGCAGGGTGGCGACCAAGTCCAGGGAGTCGTTACGATACGGGCGGACATCGACAGTACGCTGCGGATCCGGCGGACCCAATTTTGGCTCGACGGGAAACGGATGGCGACCGTCAGGAAGGCTCCGTACACGTGGACATGGGACACGTCAACGGCCGCCCGCGGGCCACACACGATAGAGGCCAGAGCCTATGAGGTCGATGGCGACCAAGGAAAAGCTTCAAGAAAGGTGATAGTCATTGGACCCTAAGACTATTTGATCTATCGCAAGAACGGACGTATCAGGATTTGACGACGCAGACTGGCCTCACGTTACGTTTCCTCCAGAAGGAAATCCCTTCCTCGCAGCGATCCAGCCCGCACGCAGCCAGCTCAACTATCCGGTAGCAGCGCTAGCAACACCGTACGACTTTAGTTAAGGACAGCACAACCGTCCATCGGTCTTCTCAGCGCGTCAACGGCTCAGGTATACTTCAGGTGATTTCCAATTCAAAAGGCCAGTACGGCCCCCACGGATATAACGGTGGGGCAGGCCGCGGACGCTGACTGAACTGAATCGCGCCGCAGTATCGCGCGAGACGCAGACTTCAGATACAGAGAGCCGGGCTACCGATTACGGTAGCTCGGCATTTTTTGTTGCGCGGCATCACATGCAAATGTAGCGGCACCTTCCGGGCATGCCGGCGGGTCAGAGAAGGGGGCGCAGATGAGGATGAGCGGCGCAAGGGTGGCGGTGGGGATCGTGATGGCGCTGACCATGATGTGCGGGATCTGCCTGGTGTCCGACGTGCGGGCAGGAGAGAGTCGCGCGCGAGGACGGTGGCAGATGCCGGATGTGGTTCTGGATGATGGAGACCTCGCGGCACCTCAACCGATTTTGGAGATCCATCTGAAGTATCGCGCGGAAGACACACCGGTGTTGCACATCAAGCGGATGGCGATCAAGCGCGGGTACGCCCCACAGGTCGAGCCGCTCGAGAGCGGCTACGCGCTCTCGCTGCACGCTGCCGACGGGAGCGTGCTCTCGAGCCTGACGTTCCAGATTCCCAATCGGGTGTTCGATCCGCCGCCGGAATCCGGGACGTTTGCGGATGGCGCGCCGGTCATCCTGCGCGCGATGGAGTTTTCGCTGACGGTGCCTTGGATCGCCGAGGCCATCGAGCTGCGTATCGCCGATCCGGAGGGGCAGGTCATCATCACCGAGTCGCTGCAGGGCATTCCCGTGAAAGCCGCTCGCCCGAACTTTCATTCCATCCGGCACGCGCCTGCGCCGCGGACGCCAAACGCCGTTCCCTCGCTGCCGAAGAAGCACGATCGTGGAGCTTCGCTGTTTGATTGGTTGATGGAGACGGCGGAGGCGGCGACGACGGATGGCACGGCGCTGGACATCACGTTCGTCGGCGATAAGTACACGGCGACCGATCTGCCGATTTTTCAACAGGATGTCGATCGTGCGATCGCGCACCTCATCACGTACGAGCCGTACGCCTCGCGGGCGGATCAGGTCTTCTTCCACCGCGTGGATAACGCGACGGTCGATTTAGGCTGTCTTCACAGCGCGACGACGAATCGGCTCATCACCTGCAATACCTCGACGGTGACGACGGTGGTCAACGACGCCGGATCTCCGTATGATAAGATCATCGTGCTGGTGAACGATGGCGCGTACGGCGGATCGGGCGGATCGATTGCGGTCTCCTACAACGGCGGCAGCATGCCGGAAGTGGTGACCCACGAGTTCGGCCATACCCTTGGTGGATTACTGGACGAGTACAATCTGTACTCCACGAATGGCACCACAAGCAGCCAGACGTACGCGAACTGCTTTGCCGGCACGCCGCCCGCGGCGGACTGGAACGGTCTTGTAGACCCGAGTGCGTATGCGACGGGGTGCAAGTATCCGAATTGGTTTCGCTCCTCCCCATGCAGTATCATGTTGAGCCTCGGCTGCCCGTACTTTAATGCGGTGTCGCAGCGGCAGCTCAACGCGAAGCTCGACCTGTTCGCAGGCCGCACAGTCCCCACGGTGACGTTGACGGCATCCCCATCGATGATCGGCCTGAGCGGTGCGGCCACGCTGACGTGGTCGGCGAGCCACGTGACCGAATGTCATGCCACGGATGGATGGAGCGGGACGCAGCCTTTGAGCGGATCCCAGACGGTCACGCTGAGTGCTACGACGAAATTCGGACTCACTTGCAGCAACGCGCTCGGCTCAGCCTCGCAGCAAGTGACCGTGACCGTGGATGCGCAAGCGCCGAGTGTCGCCATCAGCGCTCCGGCCAATGGGGCGACGATACAAGGCACAGTTACCGTTGCCGCAACCGCCACGGATAATCGCGGGGTGGACCGTGTGGACTTTTATCGTGACGGCGGGCTGATCGGCTCGGATAACAACGCGCCGTTTAGCCTGCTCTGGGATACGACGCAGGACGCGGTGGGCAGCCACGCCTTAGTCGCGCAGGCCACCGACGTGGCGGGCAATGTGGCCGCATCGGCACCGACGACGGTGACGGTCCAGCGCAACAGCGATACAGAAGCCCCGCAAGTGACCATCCTGACGCCGATCGACGGCAGCGTCGTGTCCAGTGTGATCAAGGTGTCCTCGAGGGCGACGGATAACGTCAAGGTCGTGCGGTTGGAGCTCTACATTGACGGGGTGCTAAGAACTTCTCGCACGAAAGGCGTCCTTAACATAACATGGAATGTCAGAAGCCATTTAGTAGCTCCCGGTCCGCACACGATTACGGCGTTGGCTACCGATGCGGCGGGCAACGTTGGACAGACGATGGTCACCATCATCAAATAATGATTCTGGGGACATGATCCACCGTATCAGTCGAGTGATTGCAACAGCCTGCGGCGTGGGGTATGCGCCGCAGGCTCCTGGAACGGTGGCCAGCCTCCTGGCGCTGCTGCTGTGGTACTGGCTGCAGCCCTCCGTGTGGATCCAGGGCATCGCAGCCGTTTTCGTGATGCTCATCGGGGGCTGGGCTGCGGGAGACTGCGCCAAACAGCAGCATGACCCGGATCCTTCCTGCGTCGTGGTTGATGAGGTGGCCGGCATGTGGCTTGCCCTCATCGGCCTTCCCAGGCATCTCGTGATTGTCCTAATCGCGTTCATCTTGTTCCGTGCCCTGGATATCATCAAAATCCCACCGATCAGACAGCTCGAACGCCTCCCAGGCGGGCTTGGGATTATGTTGGACGATGTCGCCGCTGGATTGTGCGCTCGAAGCTTGGTTGCCGTTCTCATGCCCGTCATTCTCAGCTCACCCGCAATACGTTAAGTCCTACCAGCAAAGTCTAAACCGAGTCGCTCCAATTCACCGTTCCAACAAAAGAGCGCGCACCACAACAACCTGTTGCGACAAGCCTACGCTTTCCACATCGTAAACGGGTTGCGAGGCATTCTTAAAAATACGCAGGCGCACCAAGAGCATAAAAACTCCGTAACCTATTGAAAATACAGTAGATAGTTGAAAGTGAGAAATCGGTGGTCAGTTGTCAGTCTGGCACAGGACATGCTTATTAAGTTACATGTTCGGTGGGAACTTTCATTAAAGACTGATTAAAAGAGTAGAGATAAGTGAGGATATGAGTGTCTTGGTGGCAAGGTTGATGAGCGTGAGAGAAGAGCTTGCACTTGAGCTACAACGCTTCACGCTGCTGTGGCGCTATCAGCACCACGTGCCCCCATTTACGCTGTGGTGGCGCTTGGTGCTCAAGCGCATCTTTGATGCCGCCTCAGCGCTTGTTGGTGTGCTCCTTGTCAGCCCGGTCATGGCTCTGATCGCGCTGGCGGTCAAATTGGAATCTAAGGGTGCTGTGATTTATGCGCAAGAACGCGTCGGGCGGTTTGGCCAGACGTTCAAGATGTACAAATTTCGCTCCATGCGCATCGATGCCGAATTGAGCGGCCCTGTGTGGGCATCGGCCGAGCATGATCCTCGCCTCACGCGCCTCGGCGGCTTCCTTCGCCACACGCATCTCGATGAACTTCCCCAACTCTTCAACGTCATCAAAGGCGACATGAGCTTGGTAGGGCCGCGTCCTGAGCGGCCCTATTTTGTTGAGTCGCTCAACCGAGAGATTGCTCGCTACGACGAGCGGCTCCTGATCAAGCCGGGCATGACAGGCCTCGCCCAGGTCCACTATCGCTACGACCAAACGATCGCAGACGTCGAGAAGAAGCTTCGCTACGACTTGCTCTACGTCAAGCGCATGTGCCTCATGCTGGACGCGCGAATTCTCGCGTGGACATTGCTCGTGGTGGTGAGTGGACGAGGCATTCGGTAAATGTGGAAACAAGGGTTGGTGAGTTTCATGTCACAACACAAGGAGGGGTTGATGAAGCGGTACGCAGTAGCAGTGATTGGAATCCTGCTGAGCCTCGGAGTCGTGGCGACTCCAGCGTCAGCAGCGGTTTTTGTCGCCGGTGCGGACAACCAGGTTTTCTTCGTGAACTTCGAGAACCTCTATGACTCCACAGGAAAGTGGCTCAACCCGTTTACGGCACCTGTCCCGGGACAGATCTTGTCCGGGATCATTGGGTTGAACGGTCTTCGTGTCAACAATGTCGACTCCGACTTCGATGACACGACGTTTCAGTTGAGCGGTGTCTTCGCGCAGGAAATCGTGTCGATTGACGCCATGACTGGCACGTTAACACTTGGCGTTCCGACAGTGACCACCTACTACAAGGACTTGGACTTGAGTGGTGGGATCACCGCAGGGGATGACGTGTATAGCACGGGTCTTGCTCCGGGGTCTGAAATGTTCGCCTTCTACCTGCAGCAGAGCCCGGATCCTGTTACCACACTCGAATCCGACGGTACGATGCTGGACGACGTGACCAAGGCGACGGACGGTAGCCTATTCCTGACCCTCGGATTCACCGACCCAGGTGCTGGTGTGGACCCTGGATACGCGTTCACGGCCTTATTTCCGCCTCCCCTGTTTCCGGCCGGGCTGTCTTTTGCCGGTTTGAACTTGATCCAGAACAACTCAGGGTTCACCTTTGCGGGACTGGACAACCCATTTGAGAACGTCTTCAATGGGACCCTTCAGCAGGTTGTGTACCAGACGTCATTTAACCTGAACCCGCCTGGTTTGAACAACCCGAATCCTGATCCAGGAACTTCGCCCTGGGAGTTCATCAGCAATGACCCGGCACTGATCCACCCTGACACTGTCATTCCTGAGCCGTCCTCGATGTGGTTGCTCGGGATGGGTCTGGGTAGCTTCGGCGTGTTCCGCCGCAAGAAGTTCTTGGTGTAAGACCGTTCGACAAGTGCTTCACCAACCCCTCAACAACACCGCCTCTCTGGGCAGAGAGGCGGTGTTGTTTGTGTGCCCAGCATGTGGACATGACGAGGAGGTGCAAGTCCTCTGAGGGAGCAGGTCGCAGCGACCTCAAGCGAACCGCAAGGCGACGACCGTGAGGTCGGCGCTGAAAGAAGCGGGGAGCGAAGCCGCGCGTCGACGAACAGGAACCGGATACGAGGCGAAGCCGGCCAGCGAATTCTGGGGACAATACGGAATTCTGTTTTGGGGCGGTCGCTTGAGCTAGGGACGTGAACGGAAACAGGCGTTGAGGAAGTCCAACAGCTCCGGCTGAGCGAAGGCCTTCGACAACTCGCGGACAGTGCGCGTGAGATATCGGCGGTCAAGCCGCGGTCCCTGGTGGCGGACAACCGCTCGCACGTCTTCGCGGTCTTTGGGGCGATTGGAAATGATCTTATGGATGATGAGATCCTCGGGGCGGCAGACGCGTACCTGGTGACCGGCGACCTGCTCGAGGGTCGCGCGGGCAATGGCTTTGTGTTCGTAGGGCAGTGTCGCCCATACCAAGTCGATGCGCACGCCCCCGCGGGTTTCCACTGGCAAGACGTGAGTATCACGAAGGAAGTCGAGCGGCTTCCGAGGAACGATGCGGAACGCCCGGCGGAGGTCCTGGATCAACGCCGGCCACGCCGTCTCCTCCACTAGCAGGGCAGCATCGACGTCCAGCGTCGCTCGCGGCTCACCCCACACCAGATTGGCAACGCCCCCGATCACCATGTAGGGCACGCGGTGCTCTTCGAGGAATCTCGCGAGCGCACCCACCGCCTGCTCCAGGGCATTCATAGATCGAGGCCTTGAAGGCGCTCGTGGGTCTTCCGTACACCCCTGAACATCCGGCGGAGCTCGGCTTCGGTGGGCTGGCGGGTCGCCGCACGCTGTCGGTATACATCGGCCAGCTCCCCTACGCGCGCGAGGCGCTCAGACGCGCCTGCGGCAATCGGCCGGTCACGTTGGATGAGATACAGGCGCAGCGCCTCCCGCACCAGCTCGCTTTTGGTCCGGTGTTCCTCATCGGCCAACTGCGCCGCCAGCCGGCTCAATTCCGGTGGCATCGAGATCGTCCAGGTCCGCGTCGCCCGCATGTACCCTCCACCTATTGATGTATTACTTTATCTTACTAAGTAAGATAACATATTTCCTCCTCCCCGTCAACGAAATCGACAGAAGGCTCAGAGGGGTGAAGGAAAAATACAACTTAGAAGAAGTAGGCGAGTTCGGTGTAGAGGCGGCTGTTGTCGTTGAAGCGGCCGAACAGCCCTGAGGAATTGCCCTGAAAGACATCCGCACCAACCCGCACTTGCAGGCTGTTGGTGGCTTTCCAGGTGAGTTGTGGCCGGTAGAGCAGATCCTCTTTGCCAATGCCGGCGATAAGCAGGATCTCCGGCTCAAGCTTGCCATCCAGCAGGTCGGTCTTGAGCCGCATGGAGAGATGCGTGCGCAGGGCTTCCTCATTCGCCAGAAACCCCTCAAAGTTGCCGATGACGCGCTGCATGAGCTGTACGTTGGCCTCGATGTGGCCAAACGACCGGTCCACCCCGAGCAGATAATCGACGACCGGTCGATGGACCACGCCATCAGGATCTTGCGTATCAAACGTGGAGAAAAAAGCGTGCGGGTTGACCACGAGCTCGCCCTTGAGCACAATGTCCTCCAAGTCCTTCGAGAAGCTCACTCCTAAGAAGTTCGCCCGCCGATACTCCGGGGCAAACGTGTAGACCCCGCCGTTAATCGTCCGAAAGAGCACCGGGAACTTGTCCCACGTATAAAAGTAAAATGCGCTCACATCCCACCCATCCAACAAGTAGCCGACCCGCCCCCCAACTTCGCTATTGCTGAAGCTCGCAGGCGGTTTCGAGGGATCGGTGAATGAGGCCGAGCGGCCTTCCGGGACGGGCAGCGGGAAGACGAACTCCGAACCACTGACGCCGAGCTTGTGAAACGCGCGCACCGGCAGCCACACGAATTCACCGTGCGCGTTGCCCTCGGAGGCCTCGACATCAAGGGCCCACTGCGGGATGCGAATCAAATCAAAATCCGGCAGGACGTACTCTCGCAGATTTTTCGCGTTGACGACGTCGGCGAAAAACAAGCCCACCGCATCGCCCCACACGATCTGCTGCTTGCCAAGCCGCACATCGAAGGGGCCGTTCGAGTAGTCCAGATACGTTTCGCGGATCTCTCCGACGAGCTGTTGGCTATGCTTGGCGGGGCTCGAGAAGTTATCCGTCGCCGCGTACACCGGATCGTAGTACGCGCGCTGGGTGGCTCGGTAGCTTAACGCGTCGGTGAGATGGCCGCGTTCGGTGAGGAGCACGCCATTTCTGGTTTTGGTGAATTCGCGTGGATGTCCGACACGGTAGGCGGTTTCTTGGAAGAGTTTGCCGCTCAGTCCCAACCGCTGTTTGATGGAGATGAGCGTCGAAGCGATTACGGCCTCGCGCGGCGATGGTGCTCTCGTCGTCTCATCCGCAGGCTCGGCAAAGGCGGCCACTGAACCGAAGACTAACGAGCACACAAGCCACCACGGAGTCGCACACATGCGCCTATCTTACTCCATAAACTTCTTCATGTAATCCTTTGTGAAGTATTTCTCGGGCAGCGGGGTCACCGTCATCTGATCATACGTGATCGTGGAGCGCTGATCCTTCACCGTCGCGTCATGCATGACGAGTTGTGAGGGCCGCAGCATCCCGCCCAGCAGCCGGTAGTCTTCATAGGAACAGGTTTTGAGGAGGCGTCCAGACACGGCGTAAAACTCCGCGCGAGCAGGCGCAAACGTGTCGTGGTCCACCCACAGCACGACTCGGGCATACGTGACATCCGGTGCCTTCGCTTTCAAGTCGAGCACGTCGTAGGTGCGATCCTCGAGGCGCTCTTGCTTCGTGAGCGCGGGAGTGTAGTCCCCGGAGAAATTAGCCCGCGCGATGTCGCCGTTTGCCACGTCGCCCATCAGCCGTTCACGCAACGAAATGCGCAGGGGTTTCGAAATCGTCGGGAGAAAGACCCACAGATCCTTGCCGCGCATGAGCATGACGCGCCCCGTATCGATCGGAGGGCTCAGGGTTTGCACGACGGCGCGGTCGCGCCCCTTCACGAGCACGCGGTACGTGGCCGTCGTCGACGAGCCGTGCGGCTTCACGCTCGTGATGGTCGCCATCACGATGTAGTCCATCTGGGGATTTCTCACCTCGTCGGCTTTCTCGAGAATCGCCTCAGCGGTGAGGGACGGCTCCTCGGCGGCGACGGGAGAGACGGCACGAGCGCACAGGAGCGTGATCGCGACGCTCGCGAAGAGCTCACGCATGACGCAGCGCATCGGCCACGCTCAGGCGCGAGGCCTGATAGGCCGGGAAGAACGAGGAGATGAGCGACGTGATGAGCGAGAGGACGAAGGAAAAGACGAGCACCGACGGCACGATGACCGGCTCCGAGATCCACGACATCGACGCCCCCGGCGGAGGCGGCATCGGGATGCCGACGTGCCGGATGAGCAGCGTGATCGCCGTCCCAATGGCGATCCCCAGGCACCCGCCGATCAAGCCTAACGTCGCGCCCTCCAACAGGAAGAGCTGCCACACTCCTTGGCGTGTGGTGCCCAGCGCCATGATCGTGCCGATCTCGCTCGTGCGCTCCACGACCGCCATGTTCATCGTGTTGTAGATGCTGAGGATGACAATGGTCGCGACGACCGCCTTGAGGATCAAGAACATCCGCCAGAGAAACGCCTTCGACTTGCCGTACTCGTCATTCAATTCCTGCCACGCTTTGACTTCGAGCGATAGGTGGCGTTGGACGAAGAGCTCTCTGAGGGTCAGCTTGACGCGATCGGTATCCGACGTGCGTCGGAGCATCACCACGAGCGACTGCACCGACTCGGTTTGCAGCAGCTGCTGCGTGGTGCCAAGGGGCAGACGCACGGCGTAATCGTCAAACGCTTTGGACGTGGTATAAAAGATACCCGCCACCGTCGCATCGATGGCGTTGATGGAGCCTGCAATGGTGTGCGAGACGAGGATGAGTCCATCGCCGGGTTTCGCGTCGATACCTTTGGCGAGCCCTCGGCCGAGGATGATGTGATACGGCTCATTCGCGTTGAGCGGCTCGCCGGATTCGATGATCGCGCCACCCAGTAGGGCCACGTTGCGCCCGGCCGCGGAGCGGTCGGTCAGACGGACCGAGGGCTCGTAGTCCGGCTCGACCCCCTGCCCAAAACACGAGACCGTATTCTCGCCCGTGCTCAACAGTCCGGAAAACTGCAGCCGGCGCGCAACCGAAACCACCCCAGGGACCTTCTTGACCAGCGCGATGATATCATCCGGATGATCGATGAGATAAGAGAACGGACGGGCGCTGCCTTTGTCGAAGAATCCCCGCGTGTAAATTTGTAGGTGCCCGGTGTGCGCCTTGATGTAGCTTTCCTGCATGCGGTACAGGATGTCCTCAAAGAATCCGCCGACGAAGATGATCGCCGTGCAGCCAAAGGCGATTGCCGCGAGCGTGATCACCGAGCGCGTGCGGTGCCTGAAGACGTTGCGGATCGCCAGACGCAGGGTGATCATGCGGCACGCGCGAGTTGGCCGTCGGAGAGCATGACGATGCGGTTGGCCATCTGCATGACTTTTTGGTCATGCGTCGAGAAGATAAACGTGGTGCCTCGTTGCTGGTTGATGGATTTCATCAGCGCCAGGATGTCCTGGCCGGTCTTGTGGTCGAGGTTGGCGGTGGGTTCGTCAGCGAGAATGATCAGCGGTTGGGTCACGATGGCGCGGGCAATGGCCACGCGCTGGCGCTGGCCGCCGCTCAACTCTAAGGGTTTGTGGCGCTCGAACGTGGCAAGTCCGACGCTGGCGAGCGCTTCTTGGGCGTGTCGGCGTCGTTCGCGCGACGAGATATCGCGCGTCGCTAAGGGATACTCGACGTTTTCGAGTGCCGTGAGGACCGGCAACAGGTTGAAATTTTGGAAGATGAACCCAAGCTTGACGGCGCGGATGACGGCGAGCTCATCCGAGGAGCGCGTGGCGATGTCGACCTGGTCGATTCGCACCGTGCCGGACGTTGGCATCTCGATGCAGCCGATGAGATTCAACAGCGTCGTTTTGCCACTACCTGAGGGGCCAGCAATGGCGAGAAATTCGCCGCGTTTGACGACGAGGTCCACGCCTTTCAGGGCAGGCACCCGGACCTTCCCGAGCCAGTATTCCTTGGCGGCTTGCGCGACTTCAACGAGCGGCGTCAACAGATTCCACCCATGTGTTAGCTCTCCAGACTCAAAACGTCTTCAACCGGCCGACGGGGCGTGCGCGCCGTCGGGGGTGCCGCGAATCCAATCCTAAACAGCATGATCGGTGTGCGGTGCGCGAGCGCAGGAAACACCCTCGCCAATTGCGCTCCTGTGTCTTCGACGAGCGCGCGATGACGGGGCGAGAGCCCTTGACCCTCCGCAAGCCGGCAGCGCAAGAGCAAGCAGATCATGCCGGTGATGGGTTGAAACGCGAGTCCTTGCAACGTCGACGTCAGCCACAACCGCTCGAGCACTTCACCGGCGTGGACAAAATCCTCCGGCCGCTGCCCCTCCACCGTCAACAGCCCAAGCGCGGCAGAGCGTTGATACGTCCGTTGCGTGCGAAGCGGCAGCAAGCGCGTGACACCGCACGCCGCAAGCGTGTGCGCGACAGGCCACGAGCCGAGCAGGTGAAAGCCCGGCCGCTCAACGGGATGGAGTTCGAGTGATCCGATGGGCATGCCGTCGCCGCTTCCTTGCGGCGTCCATCGCAGCCATCGGTAGAGACCATCATGCAGCGCGCGATTCTCGAAGAGAATTTGGTCGTTGCGGGCAGCCAGCGCGGCGGCAGTTCGTTTAGCTTGATTAGTCTCAACGAGCTCGAGCGACGTGCCAGGGCCGTTGCGGGCGATCGCCAGCAGTGCATCGCGAAGGGCTGCGGTGAGCGGCGTGCGCTGATACGGCCGCCGATTCGCGCAACGCGCTTCCAGGGCTGACATCAGAGGATCATGGTGCGGCGTCATAGGCTGAAACGAGATGCGTGCGGCATGAGACTCTCCATGTCCACGAGGGAACAGCTCCGCAGAAACGTCATACCCGCGAGACCGGGCCACGAGGCGCATGTTGGTGATGGTCGCCCCCAACGCGATCCATGAGGCGGTATGCTGCACGTCGTAGAGAGACTCGGCTCGCTCATAGACCAACATGAGATCAAGCTCCCGCTCGTTCCAGACGAAACGCCACGGCTGACAATTATCGCCCGAGGGAGCGAGCAGGCCCGCGCGGACGATCTGCGCGACGATGCTGCGTTCAAGGTGAGGCGCCATGCCCGAACGTGCGCCGGATATACCACAGTTTCAATTGCTGCCACGGATGACGATTGCCGCCCCACAGGGTGCCGATACGATAGCGCAACCGATAAGGATCAAATTGGGCGTAGCGAGGCACGCCCAGCGGCGCGCGGCGTTTGAGGATCAGGTTCATGACCTCTGCGGCGACGACGCCGGCGCACAAGTTGATCGCGATGCTCGAGGAGGGGCCGCGATGTTCTTTCAAGTTGACGCTGGCGGGATCGAGGTAGGGCAGGTGCAATGCGGCGGGTGCAAGGCCGACCGCAAAGCGCGCCAGTTGCTCAAACGCGCTCATCGAATCATCGATGGCCATGAACCGATCAAAGCTTGGGCCATCAGGCATGAAGACCAACAAGGCTGCGCTGAATCCCATCGGCCCGCATGTCACGATGGGAAGACGCTTGGCGTGCGCGCGCTGAAAGAGCAGCCGCCGCGCCTCTATGCAGAAGAAATCCAGTCCATCGACGACGACGTCGCATCCTGTGAGAAACTCGTCGATGTTGTTGGCATGAATGCCCTCAGGGAAGCTTCGGATCGATGCGGCGGGGTTGATGGTCTTAGCCATGTCTGCCATCACCGTGGTCTTCGGTTGCCCGATGGTCTGGAGCGTTGCGCCGGGCTGTCGGTTGAAGTTTCTGAGCTCGAACGTGTCGTGATCCGCAATCGTGAAACGCTCGAACCCTAGGCGAGTTAACGCGAGGAGATGGGCCCCGCCAACGCCACCCATGCCAGGAATGGCGACGGTGGCTTGCCGGAGCCGTTGTTGTTCGTCAGAGGTGAGGAGGCCACGATTCGCCGCAAAGGCTTCTTCATAACTGAACGGTGCAGTCATCGGCATTGGAACAGGTGCCATTATAGCACAGCACCGTGGCGCACATGGCGACGAGAGCGACCGGAAAGGCGCGAAGGACTTACGACTGCGGAAGCATCAATCCAAACTGGGGCGGGCTGGTGTGCGCAGCATTGAGGATATCCGCGAACGGATATGTGGGATAGCAGCTTTTGATGTGCGCCAGTTCAGTCGGGCTGGCCGAGGCGAAGACAGGCAGCGTATGAACGAACAGCGTTTCCAAGTCGCTTGGTGAAAACTTCAGCTTCTCTGCGAACGGGGCCGGTGAAGGTTTCTTGCCATAAAAGAGTTGGTAGGCCGCATGCGAGGCGGCGTGCTGCTCAGTGTCCCGGATGTTCAGGTGTCTGGCCACGGAAGGATTGCTGTTGGCGGCCGTATATGTTTTAAGCCCCCCCAATGGTTGGAGCTGGAGAAATTCGTAAAGAATCTGATGCTTCGGGTTGAAGCATGCAACCAGTTCATCAGTCGGGGTCGAGCTACGGAGATAGTCGAACATGATTTTGAACAATCTCAGCGTGAAGAGCAGCTTCTTCGCGTGGAATAGGGTGAATACCTTTTGGCCGAAGAGCCGGCCATCTAAGGCCAGCATGGACACTTCAGCCACCCGAAGGCCTTGACGACGTAGTACGTCTACCTCGGTCTTGTACGCCTCATCCATGGGTAAGCCTAGAGGGGAATCTTCGACGACGGAGACCGTTCCAATAATACCCAAGCGACGGTGCACGGCAATGAAGGTCGCCGTTGTGGGAAGCGCATGGTACAAAGACAGCTTCAGCCGCGCAGGATTCGGTTTGACGTAGTTGCGTTTCAGGTACTCGGTATAGACAAGCTGACTGGCAATCTTGAACTCCTCAACGGTTTTCACGATGCGGAACTCGACCGGACGAAGAAATTGAGGGACCGTGTCATAGAGTCGGCCAAGCAGTGAAATCGAAGGACCGGTGGTCATAATTACTGCAAATACCTCTTCAGCAGCTCTGCCGCAACGAAATGGCAGTACTGAGCAAAGGTTGTTTCATTGCGGGCAGGAGAAAATGTCACCCCGACGGCGTAGTCTTTACCTCCACGCTTCTGACGACACCAACCGATCTGCCCAAAGAGCATGAGCGGTTCAGGTCGATCCAGCATGGCGAGGACAATCTGACACGGACTGGCCACAGCGATCATTTGTGAGATGGAGAACTCGATGCCAGCGCCACTGATCGTCATTGTCTTGCTGGAGCCGGTAATCTGTTCATCGCCGGATCGAATAGTGTAGGACAATGTGAGGGTGAGCGGCAGGCGTTCCGCTGCTCGCTGATCGACGGACAAGACATGCATTTCCGTCGCGTCCTGCCGAATGGCGACGTCATGCTGCACTGTGGTTTCTCGTTTCCGCATTCAGCACTCGCTCGGTTCGTTAATCTGTTTAAACAACCAGACGAACTATACCATATAGAGCACGATATTATCAAGATTTCAACTACTTAAATAATCATTACACTTTTGATGTATCTTTTTGAAATTCAGAGTGTTGTTTTATGTACGTTTCGATGGCTCATTTCACCACTCTACACGTTGTAACTGCCCTGATTTTTGGACACTATGTCTAAAAAAGCAGACATCGGTATGATGTTCTGGATTTGTGGTACAGCGCATAGTGTTTATATAGGTATTTTTATAGTTATTTATCGTAACATATTTAACAGTAGCATGTTATGAGCAGTACGGATAATGTAGCCACTTACTAGGAGTTGGTACAGAACCTGCTCTTAATCTCTCTCAAATAATTGGAATTTCCTTGGCCTAAATAGCCTAAGGAGGAAAGACAAGGCATGCGAAACACATCTCGGTGTCTGCTCATTGGATTGGCGATCTCCGTACAACTTCTAACATCAGGTTGTGGGAGCGGTATCGGGGGGTTCTCCAGCCTTTTTGGCGCGAAGGCGTTCGCGGATCTGCTGGATTCCTTAAACGGCGGCTCAGGGGGGTCCGGTTCCGAAGGAGATCTGAACATCGCATCCATCACGCAGAACTTTTTTGGGAGCGACAGCGGGGTGTTCAATGAGCTCTACGATGAGTTGGGAGATTGGGATGATGAGGATCTCTCTTCATTGTTTGGAGACTCTGGCCATCCGGGAAGCGGTAATGGTAATAATGAGGGTTCGACGTCAACAACGGTCGTCGAGCAACAAGTTGCCAGACTGCACAACCCTGAACCAGCCAGCCTCGCCTTGTTCGGCAGCGGCTTAACGGGTGTCGCCTGCCTTCGACGGCGCAAGACGCGCAAGACATCGTCCTGACGATCGTTCACACGGTGCAGGGCGCGCGCGTGACTGCGCGTTTTGCAAGAGGTCCTGAAGCGCCCCATACTGATTCATCGCGGTCCACGTAACTCCAGACACGAGGAGCACCATGCGAGCACTCTTACTGGCAGTTCGCGAGACAGCACAATTGTTTGGCAGGCAGCGCATATTATGGCTGCCATTTGTGTGTGTGACATTCGTTGAAGCGCTCTTCGTAGGACTTGTGTGGCTTGCCCCGCACGCCCCGTTTTCCGACGTCCTAGCTCCCCCGATCCGATTCTTTTTTGGAGATCGCGTCCTGCATTATCCGGCCCATCTGTGGTTTCTCTACCATGTGACCCGACATGCCTACATCGCCGCCACGGTGCTCGTCGGAGCATTTATGACCGGGGTCGCCTGCGCCATGGTCGGTCAGATCCACACCGGAGCGATGTTGTCGTTTCGTGACGTGCTCGTTAATCGGCAAGTGCATTACGGCCGCATGCTGCTGGTATGGATCATCAGCTGGGGAATCGCGACGAGCATCGCGGAAGGATCAGCCCGCGTTGCGCCGAAAAGCCTTCTGGGACTGCTCGTTGTCGTCGGCATTACCGTGGTACTTCAGGCGTTGTTTGTCTACGCGATTCCTGCGGCGGTGTTTCAGCGCGCAAAGTGGTGGAAAGCCCTGCTCTCCAGCGTGCGAGAAACAGCCCGATATCCTCTCAGCACCTTAGCTGTTGTGACGCCTCCCACGCTTCTTGTGATTGGGCTCGCAGTCCTCGTGCCGCCCGTGAAAGTGGCGGAATGGATGGGACGCACGCAGCCCGAATGGGCGGTGGCTTGCGTGGCAGTTCGGCTCATCGTGTGGATGGTGGCCGATGCGCTATTGACCGTCGCGACGGCACACCTGTGGTGGACGCATCGAGCGGTTTCGCGTGCCGCGAATCCCGCGGTTCAGGTCGCTACAGCGCGTCATCCGCACAAAGCGGCGCAGCAGCCACCAACGCAGAAACACCCTCTTGTCGCCTAACGCGTCACATCGATCACACAAACCTGCAGCGGAGTTGGTGATGTTGAGAATGAGTAGAACACGCACGAGCGACACGAACGTGCGATTCTGCGTTGTTTCATGCGCCTCGATCCTGTCTGCAGTGGTCATCCTGACTGGTTGTAGCGCCAACTACAACGGCGAGCGCCTCTTTTGGAAGGCGCAACAATTGCAAGCGGCTATTATCAAGGATCCTGCCAAAGCGTCGCCTGCGCAGTTTGCTACCGCGGTGAATGCGTTTGACCAGGTTATCCAGAAGGTGCCAGGGACGATGTGGGCGGCGCGAGCCCAGGTATCCATCGGGTCACTGTACGCGATGGAGCGACAGTATGAGAAAGCGAGAGCGGCCTATGCGCTCGTCCTCCAAAATTACAATCAATATAAGCAGTTCTGCTTGGCGGCCCGTTTGGCGACAGCGAGAACGTATGAACTGGAGCAAAATGGACCGGAAGCGATCGCGGTCTACAAGGATATCTCCGAGTACTACCCCTGGAGCGTGCCCGGGCTAGAATCCCCGCTGCATATCGCCCGGATGTATGAGCAGCGCAAGGATACCGAAGCAGCGACACAGGCCTACCAGCGCGCGGTCCGTATGTATACCAGGCTCCTTCCAGATGCGCCGACTCCTGAATTGACGATGCAGATCAAAGGGTATCTGACCTTGGCCTACCAGCGGCTCGGCCAGTGGGAGGACGCAGTGAATTTGCTCCAGGAACTTGCTGCGGTCAAGAGCGGCGTCAACAAACCGCTTGTGCTGCTCACGTTGGCGTCAATCTATCAAACGAAGCTCAAAGAGACGCAGAAAGCTCAAACTGTGTACACACAGCTCGTTCAGGAGTTTCCAACGAATCCATTTGCGAAAGCCGCGAAAGCGCAGCTCGAACAGTTGGGCGCTCCGGTGCCGGAGACCGCTGCGGAGACGTCTGCGGTCCAGACACCAGCGATTCCGGCCACACCTGTGAAGGGGCCGGCTGGAGGCCGATAACGCATGGGAGTTTTGCCTCGTTCAATCCAACCCACCTCTCGCCAGCTGATATTTAGTCTCTTTTACGCGGCCTGCTTCATGGCGCTCTTCTGGCCGACATTTACCTGGCTGGCCGAGCGGTTTGATGCCCACGACTCCTTCTATTCGCACGGCTGGCTCATTCCATTTGCCAGCGCGTGGCTGATTTGGCAGCGTCGCGTTCAATGGGAGGCGTGTCCCCGAGCCGCCAGCTATCGCGGGTTAGCGCTGCTCGCACCGTCACTCCTCATCCATCTCGTGGCGACGCGGCTTGACCTGCATTTCGCATCGGGATTTGCGATGTTGGGCGCGATCTGGGGACTGGTGTGGACGTGTTGGGGTTGGCGGATGTTATGGACCTTGCGGTTTCCGATGCTGTTTCTCCTCTTCATGGTGCCGCTGCCAGGCGTCTTGCTCATTTCCATCAGCTTCAAGATGAAAATGATGGCGGCGACTCTCGCGACTCACGCGCTGCACCTTATGCAGATTCCCGCGGAACGAGCCGGCTCAACCATCAACGTCCCCGGAGTCTCGGTCGTGGTCGATGATACCTGCAGCGGCCTCCGCTCGCTCATCAGCCTGATCGCGCTGTCGGTGTTTTGGACGTCGTGTATGCCGGCCGCCTCGCGTCAGTGGCAGAAGCTGGCCATCGTGGCCGCGTCGATACCTATTGCGTTGGCGGCGAACATGGTGCGGATTCTTGCTCTGGTCTTGCTTGCGGCCATCTACGGATCGCACGCCGCTGAAGGCTACTTGCACTACGGCTCTGGGATTGTGGTGTTTGTCGTCGCACTGGCCATCCTCGCGTGGATGACCCGATGGATTCAACAATGGTCACGTCCCTCACTCGGCCTCAACCAATAGCCCTTCTCTTCTTGGCGGCTTCCGCAGGCTTGCTGTGGACGGGGCAGCACCATGCCTCGCGCCCTGTGATGGCGCGCGAACCCATGCCCACGACGCTGGGAACATGGACCTCGACACCCATCCCGGTGGATCGGCGCGCGATCGACATTCTGGAAACAGAAGACGTCGAGCTGCTGGAGTATAAGCAAGCTCAGGAGCCTCCAGTGTGGCTGGCGCATGTGGGCGGCTTCGGGAACCGAGCCGCGTTTCACCCGCCGGAACTCTGCTATGTTGGAAGCCATTTCGAGGTGTTGGAACGCGGACCGATCACGGTCACCGCCAATGGCCAGTCGCGCCGACTGATGCGGCTGGTGATCGGGCAGGAAAAGGCGCGGTTCGAGGCGTGGTACTGGTTTACCGCCAATGGCCGCGTGACGCCCAACTACTATCAGCAGCAACTCTGGCTGCTCTTGGATGCGCTCTACAGCAAGCCCATGGGCGGGACGCTCATGCGCATTTCGACGGCTTTTGATGACCCTGCGCGGTCACACCAGCGCTTGCTGGCATTTCTGACGGCTTGGGAGACCAGGCATCAACCGACGACACCATAACCGCCCATGGCACAACGCTTATTGACCCAACCGATCCCCGCTCCGCTTGACGCTCTGAGGAGAGCATGGTATCCTACCAAGTTCCAGACCTCCCCTCGTCGTCAAAAACCAACTGGTGTTCGGATGGTTCCATCGAATCGACATAGTGATGAGTGGGCACAGCTCTTCGATGTGGCGCCATGCGGATTGGTGTTGATTGATAACCACGCCGTGATTCAGTTATTCAACCCAACCGCATTTCGGCTACTTGGTCTCGAGGATCAAGACGTCATTGGGCAATCATTGCTTGACGTGCTGCCGACCTGGAAAGACACTCCGTTCTACGCCAGCCTTCCGTCGTTCTTCGGTGCTCAATCCACGTTTGAGTGCATGGAGTTCGACATTCCGAGCCCCAACAACAAACGTCTGCGCGTCTCCGCGGCATTTGTCCCGAACGGCTCCGAGCATGCTCGCGGGGTCTTGCTGACCATTACCGAGAGCGCCGATGTGGCCAGCCTTGAGCAACGGCTGCACCGGGCTGAGTACCAGGCATCAATCGGCAAGCTCGCACGCGGCATTGCGCATGAGCTGAACAGCCCGCTCGACGGCGTACTGCGCTACACGCACTTGGCCCTGGAACACCTGACCGAAGATTCGCCGGTGCGCGAGTATCTGGTCCATGTCAAGGAAGGATTGGATCGTATGGTGCGCGCGGTTCGCGCCTTCCTTGAGTTCTCCCGCCAAGTCACCACCCCGGTCAATCGCCTCGCGAATCTCAACCAATTGGTTGATGATGCGCTCCTCTTAGTCCAACATCGCGCCAAGTTCCAGCAGATTCGGGTCGTCAAGCGGCTGGATGACGGGCTGCCGGCTGTCCTCGATGGAGGGCTGCAGCACGCCATTGTGAATCTCATCAAGAACGCCTTTGATGCCATGCCGCGAGGGGGCACGCTTACGATTACGACGCGGGCGACGAATGAGCATGTGCATGTCGATGTCGAGGACACCGGGTCCGGCATTCCCGAAGAAATCCGCCCCAGAATTTTCGAGCCGTTTTTCTCCACCAAACCGATTCATCAGGGCAGCGGGTTGGGATTGATCATCGCCAAGGAAGTGTTGGAGCGTTCGGGCGGCAGCATCGAATTTACCAGCCAATCCGGCGTGGGCACGACCTTCCGCGTGCACGTGCCCATCGCCCCCATTGAGGCCAAGCCGCATGGATCGTAGCCGCATCCTCGTCGTCGACGATGATCCGCTGATTCGCGGCTCGCTCTATGAGATGCTGCGCGGGCGGCGCTTCGACGTCGAGATGGCTTCAGATGGCGCGGAGGCGATGGAACATCTACAGCGACGGACGTTCCACCTCGTCATTACGGACTGGAAGATGCCGCAAGTCGACGGCGTGAGCCTGCTCAACCACATCAAATCGAAATATCCCGAGGTCAACGTCGTGCTCATCACCGGTTTTGGCAACATCAACTCCGCGGTCGAAGCGATTCGCCAGGGTGCCTTTGATTATCTGACCAAACCGATTCAGCCCGAGGAGCTCGAGGCGACGATCCAGCGGGCCCTGAGCGAATACATCGCCCCCCCCGAGACGATCGATGATCCCTTCGCGGGTGTCATCGGGCAACATCCGACGATGCAGAAGCTGTTCGCGATGATCCAGTCGGTGGCCGCCAGTCCGGCGACCGTGCTGCTTGAAGGCGAAAGCGGCACAGGCAAGCGCGTGATCGCGCAGGCCATCCACCGGGCGGATGCGAAGCGGCGCAGCCACCCCTTCGTCGAAATCAGCTGTGGGGCGCTGCCCGAGACGTTGCTCGAAAGCGAACTCTTCGGTCACATCCGCGGCTCCTTCACCGGGGCGATTCGCGATAAGCAGGGCCGCTTTGAGCTGGCCGACGGCGGCACGATCCTCCTCGATGAAATCGACGCGTTCAGCTCGGCGTTGCAGGTGAAGCTCCTGCGCGTCATCCAGGAACGCTTGTATGAGCGCGTGGGTGATACGCGCACGATGCGCGTCGATGTGCGGATCATCGCGGCGACCAACCGCCGGCTCCTTGACCTCGTCAAGCAAGGTAAATTCCGCGAAGATCTCTATTATCGGCTCAATGTGATCCCCATGCGCTTGCCGTCGCTGAGGGAGCGTCGCAGCGACCTGCCGTTATTGGTCGATCACTTCATTGCGCGCAGCTCGCGGGCGATGGGCAAAACGATCAGCGGCGTGACGGACGAAGCGATGAACGTCTTTATGGAGTACCAGTGGCCGGGCAATATCCGCCAGCTCGAGAACGTGCTTGAGCGCGCGGTGATTCTGGCAAAACGTGCGCGGCTCGACGTTGACGATCTTCCGGAAGAATTGCGTTTTCGTTCCGATGCGACCTCCATGGCGATTGACGACCAGGAAGAAGGCGCCAAAGAGGCGGAGGGTGCCTTCTCGAAAGACGACAGTGTGCAGTTGAAAGACGCCCTGAAGATGCCAGAGCGGGAACTCATCCTCAAAGTGCTGGCCGAAGTCCGATGGAACCGCTCCGAAGCCGCCAAGCGGTTGGGGATCCATCGGTCAACGCTCTACCACAAAATCCGACAACTCGGGATCCAAACTTCTTCGTCGTAACTGCACGGGACGCCAAGTCCGTGACGTTGTAATCTACAGCTCATGTCTGAGTCTTGGGACGGGTGATGCAGATCCCTAAGGCACCCGTGCTTTCCCTGCCAGAACTGGTCGAGCCGCTCAAGTGGCAACGCCTCCAAGATCATTTTGCCAACGTGCTTGGCATGATGTTGCGGACGGTGAGTCCCACACATGCGCTGCTGGCCAGCCCAAGTTGGCCTTCCAGCTTCGATGCGGAGCGGGCCATCCGCTTGCTGCGCATCGGTGATGAGCTGGAGCAGCTCTTGCCGATCGGCGCGGCACCGCTGAGCATCTCAAGCCTGACGACCCCCTTGGGCATTACGTATGCGGCGGTGCCCATTCGTCCGACTCCCGACTCCATCACCTCCTACATCGTGGTCGGCCCGGTCATCGTCGGTCCGAGGGAAGATGAGATCAAGTTCTTCGAGCGGGTGACCGCGATGGGGATGGACGCGGCGTCTATATGGTCAGCGCTTCTCTCCCTGAAGCTGTACACGTTCGCCAGCATCCGTTCAGCCTTGAACCTTCTTGAAGAAGTCGGCTCTTCGATCGTTGAGCTGGCCTATCAGGCGAAGCAAATCTCGAGCCTGTTCCCACCCACCAGCCGCATTAACCAAGCGGTGGTGGCGCATCATACGGATCATATCGTGCGCTCCCTGTTGGAGGCGGCGACCCTCGCGACCAAGGCCGATGGTGGGTCGGTGATGATGTATGATGCGCGCAGCAGCGCCTTTCAACTCAAAGCGGCCCAAGGGCTCAGCCGTGAGATCGTGGAGGGGTTGCGCGTCAAGCGCGGCGAGGGGATTGCGGGGTTAGTGGCCACGCAGCGGAACATCATGCTGATCGACGATCAGATCAGCGATGAACGCATCAAGCGCCGCATGACGCGTCCTGACGTGGTGTCCTCGATCGTCGCACCCATCAGCTTAGATGCGAAGCACGATCCGATCGGCGTGTTGAGCCTGCGCACGACGAGTGCCCAGCGACGGTTTACACAGGAGCACGTCGAAGTGCTGCGACCGCTTCTGGATTTGGCCTGCTTAGCCCTCAACAGTCTCGGGACGTTCTTTGCCGAGGCGCAAACCCCGCTGCCTTCCTAGAGCCCATCCCACCTAAGATTGCCGTGTCTGGAGAAATTACAGGCGGTGCTTGCGCAGGTGCGCAGGAAGGATTTTCAGGGCGGTGCGGTACTTGGCGACGGTGCGCCGCGCAACGATGATGCTGCGCTGGGCCATCTCTTTGACCAGCGCTTCGTCGCTTAAGGGGGCGTGGGGATCTTCCTCACCGATGAGCCGCTGCATTTCCGCCTTGATCTTCTCGTCGGAGATGGCTCCGTTATCAGCGTGCTGGGGCACATTGCTGGCGAAGAGTTGTTCCAAGCGGTAGATCCCATACGGAGTATCGATGGTCTTGCCGGCGATGGCGCGGCTCACGGTTGATGGATGCCGGCCGATGAGGTGCGCGACTTGCGCCTGTGTGAGCGGCGTGATCGCTTTCGACCCCTGCTCCAAGAAGTCACGCTGGAGGCTGATGAGGCAGCGGCCGATCGAGAGCAGGGTGGCGTTGCGCTCATCGATCGCCTTAATCAACCAGCTGGCCTTGCGGAACTTCTGGGCGAGGAACTCCTTGGCGTCGTCCGGGGTGGCGGGGTCTTTGAGCATCCGGTAATAGGTGCGGCTGACGGTGACGCGCGGCATGTGATGGTCGTTGAGCTCGACGTCGTAATGCTTTTCTCGGTGGTGGACCACCAGGTCTGGGACGACGGATGGCGACACATCCCCTGAAAAAATACGTCCCGGTCTCGGGTTCAAAGCTTTCAGCGCCTCAAGCGCGTGGGTGACCTGCTCAAGGGAGGATCGGGTCACTTTGGCCAGCGCGCTCAGCCGTCGCTCGGCAAAGAGCGGGAAATGGTCCTTGAGGATGCGGTAGGCGAGGCTCTCTGTGGCACCCTCTTGTTCGAGCTGAATCATGAGGCATTCCCGCAGGTCCCGCGCTCCAACACCCGGAGGGTCGAATTGTTGGATGATCGTCAACACGGCCTCCAGCTGTGCCGGAGTGGCTCCGGCGGCTGTGGAGAGCTCTTCCAGGGGGCTGTCGAGGTAGCCGTTTTCGTCCAAACGGGTGATCAGCAGCTCTCCTAGGCGGCGTTCCTCATCCGCCATGGATTGGCATCCAAGTTGGAGTTGGAGTGATTCGTGGAGTGACTGGGGGGTCACCAGCCGTTGGTCCATCATCCGATCGCGCCGCTCATCTTCATCCGTCGGATCCTCGGATTCGCCTGCCAGCTGCCAATGTGACATCCAATCCTCATCCAACCCATTGGTGGGAGCCTCCTCGGTGCCGTTGGTTTGAGGCTCCTCAGCTGAGGCAGCCGCCTCATCGTTTTGGGATTCTTCGATCTCGAGGAGGGGATTTTCTTCACACTGCTGTTCGAGGAATGCCTGGAGCTCGAGGAGGGGCATATGGAGCACTTCCAGCGCCAACGTCACGTTCGGCGCCAGCATGAGCCGTTGTTGCGTTGTTTGCTTGGCTTGTAGGGCCATTATGTGTCGGGAAGGTACGATATTTCAGAATTGTAACCATCATAGCACATTTCATGCCAATCGGCAAATGGCTCGTTGTGGCGGCTCTGGAGTCGTTCAGAGCCAGCCCCGAGCGTTAACTCCTCTTCCGATAACGAGATCGCGCTTGATTTCGAAGAAGAGATAGGCTAACGTAGACCCACTTTCCGTGGCACCCATCCGGACAACGGGTGGTGAAACGATGCGTTGCGACCTTCAGGCCAAGCAACGGCGTCCGTCACGCAAGCCAACGATAAGGAGGGTGGATGCGTTACGCGTACCATCGACAGGTCGCAGGGGTTGTCTGCGGCGCGCTGCTCGGCGTGGGACTGGGCGTGTCAGGAACGGGAGCGCAGGCGTGGGCTGAGGAGACACCAAAGGCGGCAGTCCAAAACAACATGGATGTCGGGCTGGAATACACCTTAACCGTGGATGGCGCGGTGGTCGACACCACCGAGGGCAAGCCGGCGTTTCACTACATCCAGGGAAAAGGCCAGATCATCCCGGGGCTTGAGCGGCAATTGGTCGGCCTCCATATTGGGGATGCCAAAGAGATTACCGTGACGCCGGAGGAAGGCTACGGGAAGTTTGATCCGGCTGCCATCGTCGAGGTGCCCAAAGAGCAGCTCCCCAAGGACATGACGCCCGCGGTCGGAATGGCGCTGCGAGGGGTCAATCCAGACGGCAAGAACTTTCGAGCGATGGTGCATGAGGTGAAGGAGAAGACCGTGGTCCTTGACCTTAATCACCCCTTGGCCGGCAAGACCCTCAACTTCAAGGTAAAAGTGGTCGGCATCGCGCCAGCGTCGGCCTCATAATTCCTTCCGACTTCCGGGGCCTCCAGGATGCTGACGGCGCACTGTAAGCAGGGATGGGAGCGTTTCTTCAGGCCCCTTGCGAATATCCTCGTACGCCTCGGTGTGTCTCCGACCGTTCTGACACTCGCCTGTCCTCTCCTGACGGCGTTGGTATGCGCGTGGTTGATCCGTACGCGCGCCGTCCTGCCGTTTAGCCTGATCATGGTCCTGGTGAGCGCGTTGGATATGCTCGATGGCGCCGTGGCCCGCGCAAGCGGCCGGGTGACACGGTTCGGAGCCTATCTGGATGCGGTGGCCGACCGGTACGTCGACGCGATCGTCGCCTTCTCGGTGGCGTGGGTGACCGGCTACTGGCTGCTGACGATGTTGGTGCTGGTTGGCTCGCTACTCGTCAGCTACACCAAGGCGCGCGCGGCCATGGAAGTGCCCATCACCAACCTCGAGTGGCCGGACCTCATGGAGCGTACCGAACGCATCCTGCTCTTCCTAGCGGGTCTTGCGGCAAGCCGACTGGTGCCGTGGAAGCCGCTGGGCCACGATCTGTTCTGGTGGACGCTCGTCCTTCTGATTATCCTGATCCACCTGACCGTCATTCAACGCATCCTCCGCGCACGCCGCTTTATCCTTCAACGCAGCTCCTCGTAAGCGCCATACCACCGCAGATAGCAAGGCCCGTTCCAAGTCACTGATGAAGCATGTTACTTACTTGGAGTTGTTGTCGGGGAGGATGCTGGAGCGGGAGTTGGGGAAGGCGAGACGGACTGCAATTGATCGAGCGTGGTGGCGAGCAGCTCTGTCACGGTCTGAGGGAGCCTCACGATCGCGGCGCGTCCCTCAATACGTCCATAGCGATCGCTCGATTGACCCAATGTTCTTCCGACCGTGAGGCGTTGCGGCGTTTCCTGAGCGACGGTCCACACCGCGATCGTGTTTGTTGCAGGTGCCAGTTCGTAGTGCGCCAGGTCACCCGGCGTTTCATCAACGAATCCGACAAGGCGTAATCCGAGAATACGCGCCAACCACTCCTCCACTTTTTTAGTCTCCAGCAGGGTGGCTGACCCAGGGACTTTCCATTGACCGTCGCTTCGCTCGATCGTCCAACTCACACCATCGCGCATGACGTCCACTTTGGTGACGTTGCCTGCGGCGGCGTGAAAACAGGTTGTCGCGCGCAGCTCGTTCGGGTCCTTCACGATCGCTTCCAGATTAGCAGCAGCTATTGCGTAGAGAAACGGCTCATCGCTGCGTTTGGCGTACAGGAGTGTGGCGTGATCCGGCAGCGGCTGGCCAAAGAAGACCGTGATCGGCTCTGCTGTGTTGTCGCCCTGGCGCACGGCCACCTCGGCCTTCGGATGATCAAAGCCCCACATCGCGAGCTGCTCCACCTGCGGGGCATCGCTGACAAACTGCTCGATCTCCACTTCAGCGAATGCGTTGAGGAGATTATTCGTCGCCGCTCGATCGGCGAGATCCGAAATGAGCGGGGCTCCGGGAATCGACACGTGCCAGTCCTCTCCATGGTGGCTCAGCGTGTACGTCGCCGTAGCACTCGTGACACTGACGTCCTGCGCGGCGAATGGGGTAAAGGGCAGCAGGAGATGGTCGCGATACGCCTCGAGGGGCTGGTTCGCGTGGTCAAAGAGCGTCGAAGACACCACGAAGATCTCCGGCCGATTGTGCACCTGCGCGTACCGCCCGCCCGCAACGGGGGTTGCATTACCGAAGAGTACGGTGGTGTCGCCCTCCGCCGTCGTGATGCGCAGCGATCCTGCGGCGGGTGCCAGCCCGAAGAGCTCGGGGTTGAGCGGTTGGTGCGGCGTCCCCACCAGCACGCGTGAGGCGGTCAGCGGCGAGAGCCGATCCAAGAGGTCGCTCACCACGTTGGCGTCAGCCCGGACATGGTTGGGCGCCAGGCGCCAGCCGGTGTGGTCGCGGGTGAGCGTGGTCTTCACTTGCGGCAGATCGAGGACGAGTTGCGTGACGCGCTCCGGGGGAATATCGAACACCTGCCGTGCGCGCCGTTCACGGTCTTCGGGAAGCGGCTGCTTGATTTCGTAGAGCGAAATATACGCGCCGACGCCAACGGTCGCCACGAGCAAGACGAGCGTCGTTTTCCAGCGCATGCAGCTTGAGCGTTATCGGCGACGGAGCCACCACAGGGCAGCCCCGGCCACGCCGCAGAGAAGCGGCATCACCAAGAGGCTGGCCCAGAAAAATCGGCCAAGCTGCGCGCCGGTCAGGTTGAGGCGGATGGTCTCGAGGGGTTTGGCCCCGATCCCGATCAATTGTTCCTGTTCGATCAGCCAGTAGGTAGCACCCAGCACGAAATCTCGATTGCCGGCGCTCGGCAGCTGCTCGTTGCCCACAAAATCCGAGTCACCAATGACGACGAGGCGGGTGCGGATCGGCGCGGCTCGCTCCACCGCCACCGCGATCGAAACCGGCCCCTTCACGTCTTTCCCCTCGTCATATTGGAACCTCTTCACCGACGTGGTGGTTTCTCCCCATCCCTCTGGCGAGGTCAAGGCAAGCGGCGTGATCGTCAGCCACGCCGGGGCAGGCTGAATGGGACGGACAGAGCGGGTCAGCGGGAACAGCGTCATGAGGGTTTGCATCTTCTGCACCATGGGGTGCTTGGTGTACGTCGTGACGAACAGGTTGGCCGCAGACACAAAGGGCAGCTGCCGTGCGGGATCGACGACGATGTCCATGCCTAAGTCGACGCCCCATTTTGCGAGGAATCCATCAAGCCCGGTTTGCACGAGGGGGTCGATCATGACGAGTAACCGCCCGCCCTGTTCCACATAAGACTCCAACACGAGCAGTTCCTGTTCCGTGAAGCGGCGCGTGGGGCCTGCGATGACGACGAGTTTGACGTTCGGATCGATCGTGGGATGTTCAAGCAGTGTCGTCGGCTGCACCGACAGGTGTTGCTGTTCCAGGTATTTCTTCACATGGCTCAAGCCGACCGGGTCGTCCGCTTCAAGCGATTTCTCGCCGTGGCCTTGGGTCATCCAGACCAGCGGGGCTTCGGCTTGCGTGACGCTGAGGATCGCGGAAGAAAACGCGTCTTCGCCTTTGAAGGCTTTGACGTGCGGCTGGCCCATCGTGCCCATCGTGCTGTAGTCGTACTCAGCCAGGTCGGTGTCTGAGAGGTACTTGTGGGCTGTTCCGGATTGGAAAATGATCCGGTTCAGGGCATTCGGGTCGTTGGGGTCGCCCGCGTTGATTTGGAACTCCTGCACGAGCTGTTGCGCGCGGGCCACGTCACGCTGGGGATCCACGTACTCGACCTTCACCTTCGGACTCACGCGCTCATATTCGTCCAGCTGATCATGGATGAGGTCATAGAGGCGCTGGTTCGGCTGGTAGAACACGATGACGGACACCGGATCCTTGAGCGATCGAAGCAGCTGGAGGGTGCGGTCCGACACGGCCGTGATTTTGTGTTTGGTGAAATCCCAGCGCGCGTAGCGGCGGCTGGCAATAAAATTGACCATGATGAACAAGACGCCCATCAGGATGATCGTCGTGACGAGGTTGGCGGAGCGCACCAGCCGGCGCCACATCACGAGCGCCACCGCGGGCTGTTGATGACGCGGCCGGTCAGAAACAGACAGATCGCCGTGAGGGTGGTGTAGAGCACCATCGGCCGCGTGTCGAGGATGCCCTTGGAGAAGTCGTTGAGATGCTCAAGCAGCGAGAGGTAGCGGATCGTCTTGCTCGTTTCCGGATCGCGGATGAACCACTCAAAGATGCCAAGCGAGAAGAGCAATAAGAGGGTGACGAAAGACAGGATCGCAGCGACCACTTGATTGCGCGTCAGGCTCGAAGCGAGCACGCCGATGGCAATCAACACGGCCCCCAACATCCAGGCGCCGAGATAGCCGGTGAGCACCGGGCCCCAGTCGAACGCGGTCAACTGTCGCAGGCCGATGAAATAGACGACGGTCAGCCCCCAGAGAATGACGTAGGCCAGCCACGCGCCAAGAAACTTCGAGAGGACCACTTGCATGTCCGTGACGGGCGCGGTGAGCAAGAGCTCGATGGAGCCGGTGCGTTTCTCTTCGCTGAACGTGCGCATCGTCAGAAACGGCGCGGTAATCAGAATGGAAATCGAGTAAAAGAACGTCGGCCCGAAGAACGCTTGCGCGATGGAAATCGACACGTCCGCCGCAGGATCATTGAGCGCCGTGATGAGCAACCCGAACACGTAGCCTTGGAGCAGGAGAAAGAGCGCGCCGACCACGTAGGCGACCGGCGAGTACCAGAACGACTTCAACTCTCGCGAGGTGAGGGCAAGGAGATTCTGCATGGCGCGTTACGCGTCTTGCTCTTTGGTCGTCAGATGGATGAACACGTCTTCCAGCGAGGCCTGCGTTTGTGCCAGCTCGCGCAGGACCCATTGCCGCTCCACGGCCAGCCGAAAGATCGCTTCGCGCACGTCCGCGCCGGCCGCGGTTGCTAACTCAAAGGCCGCGACGCCGTCCACCTGACCGTGTGAGGTGACGCGCGCCACACCCGGCACGCGCCGCAACGCCTCTTCAATGGCACGCGCCTCGCCGCGCAGCTGGACGCGGACAAGCGGAATACCGTGCATGCGCTGGCGCAGATTTGCGGGCGTATCGACGGCCACGATCCGTCCCTTATCGATGATCGCTACGCGCCGGCACGTCATTTCCACTTCCGGCAGGATGTGCGTCGAAAGCAGAATCGTCGTGGTGCGCCCGAGGGCGGTGATGAGCTCGCGCGTTTGCCGGATCTGATGAGGATCGAGTCCGACCGTCGGTTCATCGAGGATCAGAATGCGGGGTTGGCTAATGAGACAGTCCGCGAGCGCGACACGTTGGCGATAGCCTTTGGAGAGGCGGCCGATCAGCTGGCGCCTGACATCCATCAAGCCGCACTGGGCCAAAGCCGTGTCGATTCGCGTCCGGCGATGGCTGCGAACTACCCCTTTGATGGCCGCGCGGTAACTGAGATATTCCTGGATGCGCAGCTCGGGGTAGAGCGCGATGGTCTCCGGCATGTACCCGATGCGCCGCCGCACCTCGACCGGGCGTTCGGTCGCGTCCAGGTCTTCGATGCGCACCGTGCCGCTCGTCGGCGCGATCATGCCGGTCAGGATGCGCAGGGCCGTGGTCTTGCCCGCGCCGTTGGGTCCCAGGAAGCCCATGATTTCGCCGGACTCGACGGCGAGGGAGATGTCCGACAGCGCCGTGACCGTGTCGTATCGTTTCGTCAGATTGGAGATCGCAATAGCTGTCGTCATGAATGATTCTTGTAGTTCTAGCGAGATGAGGGGTGCTTGTCAAGGGGATGCTTTTGGAGTAGCATACCCACTGATATGTCTCACCGAGCATTTCTCGTCGCTAGCGTCATGGTCCTCAGCGGTTGCGCCGCGATGCCTCCGGCGCAAGTCGGCCAGACCGCAGGAACGGTTGTGGGAGCCGTGCTGGCACCCGGAATCGGAGCCCCCATCGGGTCTATGATCGGCTTGGTCACGGGCCTGTTGGTCCAAGGCCAGATTGATAAGGTGACCGAGAAGAAGGAGCGCCAGCAGCTCGGGGATCAGTTGGCGTCAGGGCCGAACCCTCCAGCAGCTCCTGAGATGAGTGCCTCATCCCAAGGCACGCCGACCCGCGTGTGGGTGGATGAGTCGGTACGCGACGGGCGGATGGTGGCCGGCCACTTCGACGTCCGGTATCTTCCATAAGACAGTCTCGACGCGACGGTGTAGATCTCGTCCACCTCTGGTCAGGTTAACGGCCGAGGTGGACTCTTACTCTCTGCAAGGACGCTCACATGGCGGATGCCACGCAACCCAGCGACACGTTGAGTACCGTTCTTGGCCAATGTTGCGCCCGGTACCGCAACGCGCTGCTGCTCAAGAGCGGGATCGTGATGGCGCTGGCGGGCGGCTGTCTTGCCCTGCTGGCGTGGCACCTCTCCTACTGGCGCGTGCCAGCGGCGTGGCGGATGGGCACGGCTGCCACCCTAATGGCGCTGGTGAGTGCGGGAGTGGGGTGGTGGATGCATCGCCGCTGGGTGTCTTCGCACGCGACGGCGGCATACGTCGATCACGCATTAGGGCTGCAACAGCGGCTGACGACGGCCGCCGAGTTCGCGCAGGCCCCGCAGCCGCCGCTCCTCTATGGGTTGTTGGTGGAGGACATGCAGCAGCGGTGGACGGCGAACGATCTGCGAGTCCCTCGACTTGTTGATCGCGCGACGATCGCCATAGCGGCACTGCTCGTGCTGCTCTTGTTGTGGCCGCATGGCGGAAAGACCGCGCTCCAGTTCGCGCAGCTGCCTCGTCCCGCGACACCTCCGCCGCGGCCCGATCTCCTAGTCCCTCCGCAACAGAACCCGCAGGACCAGCAACGCACAGGCGCTGCGCAACAGTCCTCGCCATCCGCCTCCAGTCAATCGCAGCAGTCCTCCGGCGATGGCTCCGCATCGCCACAGCCTCAACAGGGCGGCATCGGACAACCGCAACCCTCCTCAATAGAACAGTCCTTGGGCGCGCAGCAGAATCAAGCGCAGAATGGATCCCCCTCACACGCCAGCGGCCAACAGATCCCGCAACCAAATCAAGGCAACCAGCCACAGGGGACGACACGACCGTCACCGGAGGGCACCTCGCCCGAGCAGTCCGGTCAGTCGCAGCGAGGGGCGCAGCAGATGAATTCAGCCCAGCAGCCATCGAAGCAGGGACAATCTACGCAAGGCCAGCAACAAGCGGGACAACAAGGACAGCAGGGCCCCTCCGGCACGACGCAAGCGAATGCGCAATCAGCAGGACAGAGCGGCCAGCAGGGGACGAACCAGAGCCGGCAATCCGCGGGACAGCAAGGGCAAGGCCAATCACCGCAGTCGAGTGCGACGCGTCAGAGCGCGTCCACGCAAGGCAAAGGCGCGCAACAGAGCAATGTGGAAGGCGGTCAACAGAGCGCGCAAGCCGCCTCTATGGCGCAGCAGCAATCCGGATCAGGCGCCGGACAGTCGTCCGTCGGACAAGATGCGCTGAAGGCGGATATTCAGCAGCTGCTCAAGGAAGTCTCCGGAGAATTGAAACAACTCCAAACGCAGATGGATGCCGCGCAGCACCAGCCGCAGATCGGGACCGGCACCGATCCCAATCTCTACGACGCCCCGACGCCGGTGGATGTAACGACGGGTTCGTCTATGCCCGTCCAATTGCAGACCGATCAAGCCACGACGAAAACGCCGCGACCAGGCAGCGGTGTTGGCCGGCCCTCGGGCGAGGTGTCGGCGGCCACTCCTCAAGCGAAGGCGGAAGCGGCGCAACTGTCCGACCAGCCGCTCGAAGAAACACCCGTGCCTCGCGAGGCGGTGCCGCCCGAGTATCGGCCCATTTTTGATCGCTTGCATCAGCAGACCACGCAACCCAGCGAGCAGACACAATGACCCCATTGGCGCTACACCCGGATGAATTTCGCAACACCTTCAACGCGCTGCGCGAGGAGCTCGGCCGTATGATCGTCGGACAACAGGACGTGACCGAACGGCTGTTGATCGCGTTCTTCGCCGGCGGGCACGTGCTGCTGGAGGGCGTGCCGGGATTGGGCAAAACGCTGCTGGCGAAATCCTTCGCCCAGGCGCTGGGCCTCTCGTTCAAGCGGATTCAATGCACGCCCGACCTCATGCCCGCCGACATCCTCGGCACGCAGCTGGTGGTGGATAAGGCGGGGCATAAGATCTTCGAGTTCGCGAAAGGGCCGATCTTTACGCACATCCTGCTCACGGATGAAATCAACCGGGCGACCCCCAAGACGCAATCAGCACTCCTAGAGGCCATGGAAGAGCATCAAGTCAGCGTGGCCGGCACGACGTTTACCTTGGACGAACCTTTCTTCGTGATGGCGACGCAAAACCCGATTGAAATGGAAGGCACGTTTCCGCTGCCCGAGGCCCAATTGGACCGCTTCCTCTTTAAGATTTTTGTCGGCTATCCGTCGCCGGCGGAGCTGTCGCAAATCATCCGGCAGACGACGATCGCCGAGCGCGTGGAAATCCGCACGGTGCTGCCGCACGATCACGCGCAAGAGTGGATCGTCAACGCGCGACGATTGGTGCGCGAAGTCTTGGTGGCCACGCCGGTGGAAGAATATGTGGTGCAACTCGTGACCGCCACGCGACCGACGGATCACGGCGCGTCGGACCCGGCCAGCCGCTACTTGCGCTACGGGGCCTCGCCGCGCGGCGCGCAGGCGATCTTGATGGGGGCAAAAGTCATGGCACTCATCAACGGGAGAGTCAACGTGAGCTTCGAGGACGTGGACCGGATGCTCGTGCCCGCGCTCAATCACCGCGTGGTGCTCTCCTTTGAAGCGGAGGCGGATAAACGCACCTCGACGGAGATTTTGGAAGAAATCACCGGACCGCTTCGCAAAAGCGCGTCGGACGCGCGCGCGTAACCCCTCCGCGTCCACGCCCATGCCGGCCATCGAGTGGTTGACCCCGCAATTCATCAGCCGACTCGAAGCGTTGCAGCTGTCCGTCAAGTGGGTCCGAGCCGGCAACAAGCTCGGCGGTCGCTTCCCGATCAATCGGCGCGGCTCGTCCATCGAGTTCGCGGATTATGCCGAGTACGCCGCCGGCGACGATATCCGCGCCATCGACTGGAACCTGTACGCCCGGCTCGATCGCCTCTTTGTGAAGACCTACAAAGAGGAGATCGCGCTCTCCGTCGAGCTCATCGTGGATGCCACGCCCTCGATGGGGCTGCCCAGCCCGGAGAAATTTGAGCGCGCGAAGCAACTCGCCGTGAGTCTTGGCTACATCGGGCTCACCGGACATCACCATGTGCGCCTCAGTTGGCTTAAGGCCGATCGGCTCGCGTCGAGCCCCTGGTTTGCGCAGCGCGGCGATTTGTTTCGGATGGCGCAAGCGGCTTCCGCGGCGCGCCTCGGGGGGACGGTTTCGCTCGCAGAGTGGGTGCGGCGCACGGCGATTGCGTTGCGCATGCAGGGGGGGCAAACCGTGCTGATCACCGACGGCATGGTGCAGCCGGCGGACTTTTTTCGCGCGCTGCATACGCTGATGGTGCGCAACATCGACGTGCGGGTCATTCAGGTGCTCACGCCGCAAGAGCTGCATCCGGCGAAGCTGGTCCGCGGCGGCCTGCTGATCGATGCGGAAACCGGCCGCACGCACCAGCTGGCGTACAGCGCCGCCGAGTTAGATCGCGCGGTGGCCGAGCACAATGAATCCCTGGCACGCTTTTGCAAGCGGCACGGCGTTCCCTTTGCGCAATACCAGCTGAATGAATCGCTGGAGCGCTTCATCACGAAGACGTTGCCAGTCCACGGATTCCTCGAGTAACGGGAGGAAGAGTCTCCGGGGTCACTCGGATGCGCGGCGATGCAATTCAATGCTCCCTTGGCCCTCGTGTGGGTGCTCAGCGTGCCCGTCCTGCTCTGGCTGTGGCGGTTGGCGGCGACCCAGCGGCAGATCCGCATTCCCAGCCTCATTCCGTTTGAGCGCTTGCTCAAACGCCCGCCTCACCGACGCACGCATCTCGTCGTCAACTTCCTGTTTTGGCTCCAACTGGCGGCACTCCTCGGGATCACGCTGACGCTGATGCAGCCGATGCTGGTGCGTCACGGCGCTCGTACGATCCTGATCGTCCTGGATACGTCAGCTAGCATGGCGGCCAAGACGCAGGGGACCACGGCCCTTGAGCGCGCCAAGCGCCTCGTGCTCGGACAACTGACGCGTCACGCCCTGACCGATCAATGTCTCGTCGTCACCACAGCGCCGGTGGCTACCCTCACCCTCCAGCCAACGAGCGACGTCGCCGCGTTGCGTCGCGCCGTGGAGGAGCTGCGCCCAAGCGACCTTGGCGGCACGCTCGCGACGGCCGCGCGCGTCGGCCGCTCCTTGCTTGGCCATGAACCTGACGAGACGGTGGTGGTCACCGACGAGCCGGCCCCGAGCGGTCTTGAGAAGACGCGCGTGCGATGGATGACGGTCGGCGAATCGCGCCCCAATGCGGCGATCGTCGGACTCGATGCCCAGGGCCCGCTTTGCGTGCCGACGGATGCGCACCTCTTGGCCACGGTGCAGAATTTTTCCGACCGCCCCGCACCGGTGACGCTGACGGCGATGCAGCAGGGACGCCGCCTGACCGAGGAACGCGGGACGCTTGAACCGGGCGCGCGGCAGACGTTCTCGCTGGCGCTGCCCGACGATGCGAGCGGGTGGATCGAGCTTGCCTTGGCGGCGTCAGGGGATGCGCTTGAGGCGGACAATCACGCATGGGTCGACGTCCAGCGGCAGGTGCTGATGCCTCTCGTCATTCGCTCCACGCGCCCGGCGTTTCGGCGTACGATGGCGTCGTGGCTTGCCGCGTGTCCGACGCTGCACGTGATGACCGAGGTTCCGGCAGGCCAGGGTCCGTTTGTGACTGTGACCGATCGTGAGCAAGACGTTCCCTCATCGGCATCCGCGGCGATGGTCTTTCTGCCTCCTCAAACCCCGCGACCCGTGCTGAGTCATTGGGTGGTTTCTTCCGACCATCCGATCGGTTCGTACCTTGCTCCCGTTGACGTGGTCGCCGCCTCGCTGAATCTCTCGCCGGGGCTCGTCACCTCCGGCACCGTGGTCGTCTCCGGATTGGTGGAAGGCCGCAAGGTGCCGATTGTGGTTGCCCACGAACGCGAGGGGCACCGCCAGGTCTCGATGCTCTTCGATCCGTCGCGCGACAACGCCACACCCGTGCTGCTGACGTTCTTCAACAGTGTGAAGTGGCTGATGGGGCAGGGAGCGGCCCCCGTCACCGGAGCGCCCTTCCTGGTGGCGGGATTCGCGTCGGGGACGGTGATCGTGCATCGGCCGGACGGTGTGACGCAGGCCGTCGACACCGTCGACGGCACGCTGCGCTACGATGGCACGACGGCTGCGGGCCTCTATCGCGTTACGCAGGGATCGACCGAGCGATTCGTGGGCGTCAATTTTGTGGACCCGCTCGAATCGAATCTTCTCAAACGCGTCTCCACATGGCATCAGACAGAGGAGCCGGCCTCCACGTTACCCGCGCCGCGTCGCACGACCCATCCGCTGACGCACTGGCTGGTCCTGGTCCTGTTGCTGTTGGTGGTGGCGGAGTGGTGGTGGTACGGCGCTAAAGGCGCCTCGCCGACCCGAGCGCCGCGAGCCGGAGCGAGGGCTCCGGCATGACGCTCGCGCCACTGGTCGTGCCCGTGATGTGCGGCGTGGCCGTCTTGTGGTTGGCGCAGCGCATCCCGCTCAGCGGATGGCGCAAGCGCGCAGTGGTAGCCTGTCGCCTCATCGCCGTCGGTGCGTTATGCGCCGCACTCCTGGGGGCCACCTATCGCCAGACGGAAACGCGGCCCCGCCGCCTCGTCTATCTGGTCGATGCCTCGGCCAGCATCGATGCTCGGCAGCGTGACTGGATGGCTGCGCGCATCGCGTCCCTTGAGACGTTGCGTCCTCGTCGCATGCCCAGGGCGATCGTCGTCTTCGGCAGTGACACGCGTCTGGCGGCAGCGTTTGACACGGAACCACTCACCGATCCGGTGGCGATCCGCCGCCTGCTGACAGAGGCCCGCGTCGATCCCCAAGCGACCAATCTCGAGACGGCCCTCCTTTCATCCTTTACCTTGCTCGGGTCGGCGCAGCACGATGCGGCGATTCTGCTGACGGACGGACGCGAAACGACGGGCAACGTCACGGGTGTGCTGGCGGCCGTTCGACGCTTAGGGCTGGAAGTCTTTCCCGTCGCCCCGCCGCTGGTCGGTTCTGTGAAGACGGTGTGGGACGAGTTGGCCGTCTCTCCGACGGTGCAGCGCGGCTCGCCGGTGCCGGTTCAGCTCGTCGTGTTGAATGGCGCGCCGCGCGCCAAGACAGGCCAGGTGACCATCTCGATGCAAGGGGTGGAGGTCAAGCGCCAACGCGTGACCGTGCGTCCGGGGTGGCAGGTCTTCAGCCTGAGCGTCCCCGCGATTGCGCGCGGGACGATGGCGCTAGACGTGCGCCTGACGATTCCCGATGAAGGCATTGACGAACAGCGCCGGGCGTACACCGAAGTGGAAGGGCCTCCGCAGCTGTTGTTCGTCACCGACCGCACGACGGCGGTGCCGGTGCTTGCCGAAGCGCTCAAGCATCGGCAGATCGAAGTGGCTTCCATCCGGCTTGCGGATCTTCCCGTCGATGTCCACAAGCTGCTGGACTACGATGCGGTCGTGCTCTCGAACGTCGCGAAGTCTGCCGTTTCGACGGCCGCCGCCGATACGCTGCGCACGTACGTCTCCCATTTTGGCGGAGGCTTAGTGACGGTGGGATTGGGTGGAGATCTGGCGCGCGAAATGACCGCGCCTTCGCCATTGGATGCCTTATTGCCCATCACGTTCGAACCCAAAGGGCTCCAGGAAGCGAAGCGGCGCGTCTGCATGATCCTCTTGATCGATCGCTCCGCTTCGATGGTGGGGCCGCGCATTGCGGCCACCAAGCGCGCCTCGGTGGCACTCGTCAAGCAGCTCTCCCCCGAGGACCTTGTCGGCATTTTGGCATTCGACACGCAGCCGTATATCGTCGCGGAGGTCGGACCGGCTTCGCACATCGGCCCATCGCTGATCGACAAGCTCGTGAAGCTGCACGCCAGCGGCGGCACGGATGTGTATCCCGCCCTCGTGGCGGCGGACAATCGCCTGGAATTGACCGGTGCCACGCTCAAGCACATCATTCTGCTTTCGGATGGGTACACGCCCATCAATGAGAAAGCCTACGAAGCGCTGTTGCAGGCGTTTCATTTGAGCGGCACATCGATCAGCACGATCGGGGTCGGATCGGCGTTCATCAATGTCGAGTACCTCAAGTGGCTGGCGCAATCCACGGGCGGCAGCTACTACGAGATGCGCAGCCTCGATGAGCTGCCACAGTTGGTCGCTCGGGATACGCAGCAGCAGCTCGGGCGCCTCCCGTTCACCGAAGGATATTTCCGTCCGGTCAAATCGCCGACGACGGATTGGTTTGCCGAGACGACTACCTGGCCCTCTCTGAAAGGCTACCTGACGTCGACGGCAAAGCCCGAGAGCCGTGTCGATTTGACCGTCAATGGCGGTGAGGGGGACGATCCACTGTTGGCTCGCTGGATGGTCGGGCAGGGACGCGTGGTGTCCTTCACGTCTGATGCGGACGTTCGGTGGGCGCCGGAATGGATTCGCTGGCCGGGGTTTGAGGCGACGTGGGCGCAGGTGGTGCGTTGGGCGATGCGGCCGCGGCCGAACGAAGAGCTCTTCGTCTGGATGGATCAGAGCCAGGGCGCTGCGCAGTTGGTGGTAGAAGGTGCGCTGCAGGATCCGCGGGCGACACTCATCGCCGGCGAGCGCGACGCCGCAACACCGCTGGCCTTGGTGCAGTCAGGCACATGGCGATGGCGCGCCTCGCTCGAACAAATCCCCAGCGGTTGGTACCAGCTCACGCTCGAATCTCATGAAGGGACCGCCCCCATCTTTACCAAACGGTGGGTGCAGATCGGCACGCCGCCGACCATCGGCGAAGGCAGCGGCCAGCCGCCGCGCGAAGCGCTGTTGCAGCAGATCGCCAAGGCGACGTCGGGCGTGTACGGTGCGCCCGATCGCGCCCTGGTGCCCCCCACCGTCGTCACGACGGTGACCAGGCCGCTCATGATGTGGTGGCTGCCGCTCGTGATCCTGGCGTTATTGATCGACGTAGCCCTGCGCGGCTCGTCCATGTTGTAAGAGGAAGGGGGGCAAGGGGCGGGAGACATGGGGCAGGAAAACGTAAAACAAGAGCGGTGATTCTGTGAAGTTTGTTCGAGTGAAAAGTCAGATGTATATGTTGAAGAGCATGCTTTTTTACGTCGTGCTCGCTGTGGTATGGCTTGCCCCACGCCCCGTGCCCCACGCCCCATTGTTTGCTGCGCAACTGCCGTCGCTCTTTCGCGGCGTCGTGGTCGCGGATGGCTCGCTGGGCGTGCGTGTCGTCAGCGTGCAAGACGGCTCGCAGGCGTATCTTGCCGATCTGCGACCCGATGACGTCATCATTCGTATCAACGAGACCGACGTTCGCTCGATCGACGACTTCGCGACGCTTTCCAGCCGCCTCAAGGGTCAGGCGATCTCTGTGAAGGTGGTGGTGTTCCGCAACGGCGTCCCTCAAGAGCTGCTGCTCCATGTTTACAGTTATCCCGTGTTGCGCGAGTGGGGCATTGAGTTCGTTCCGGATCACGATGTGCGTTTTGCCGAGCCGCAAGTCGGACTGGAGTATTGGCGCCGGCTTGGGAGGGGCTTCCAAGAGGCCGGCAAGCCCGCCGAGGCCGTCAACGCCTACCTCAATGGGCTGCACAACGTGCCGACGGATACGGCCACGGCGTTTGCCGCAAGCACGCTGTTCCTTGATGTCAGTCGCGCACAGTTTGCCGCGCGCCGGATGAAGGAGGGCATTGCGACACTGCGTCAATCGCTGCTGATCCTCGAGAAGCTTTTCAACGCTCCTCTGAGCGACGCACAGCTGCAGACCGTCCGCGACCGGTTGCAGACCACGCTTCAGACGCTGCGAGCCGCCGTCGCGCAGACCACGCCCGCTCTGCGCTGACGTGCGAGTCGCTTGCAAACGAGACGGGCGTCTCGTACACTTGGAATGATTCTCGTGCGAAGAGTGCTATTGGAGTAAGGCCATCATGGCGAAACAACTCACGAAACGGCAGCACACCGTCATCGAAGCGATCCGCACGTGGATTCACGAGCGCGGGTATCCGCCGACCATCCGTGAGTTGGGAAAGCTCCTCGGGATCAAGAGCCTGCGCGGAGTTACGACTCATCTTGATGCGATTGCGAAGAAGGGATTCCTGAAGCGCGAATCGCGGGCGCGCAGCATCCGGCTGGCCGACCTTATGGCGCCCTTTGAACAGGCGGTGCGGATTCCCGTCGTGGGACGGATTCGAGCCGGCGAACCGATGCTGGCGCAGGAGCACGTCGAGAGTCATGTGGTGATCGACGGAGCCTGGCTTGGCGTCTCGACACAAACCGCAGGGCTTCAGCACTTCGCGTTGAAGGTGCGCGGAGATAGCATGATCAACGCGGGGATTTTTGACGGCGATTTCGTGATCGTCCGCCAGCAGGCCACGGCTGAGAACGGGGAGATCATCGTGGCCCTCCTGGGCGATGAGTCGACCGTCAAGCGCTTTTTCAAGGACGGCAGCCACATTCGGCTTCAACCGGAGCATCCCACGATGGAGCCCATCCTCGTCGGGCCGGATCGTCCCTTCAGCATCCTCGGAAAAGTCACCGCCGTCTTTCGGCAATTATCCTAATTCGTGACGTTGTGCTGCGCTCGCATTCCTCTCAGGTATACTAGAACCGGTTTCATAAATCCCCGCGGCCGCGCTGGGCCGAGGTGCGAGGCTCGCAAGGCGCGAGGAGCGTGGCGTA
>JACQHR010000035.1 GCA_016198905.1 Candidatus Omnitrophota bacterium
AGACTTCGCCGCAAGCGCTGCACCTGTGGCACGACACGCGTTCCAAAGACCTGCATGGGGACACCTCCGGTGAGATTCCATCATACCGAAGTGTCACCCATCATTCTGAACGAACTCATCCACGACGGGTATCGGCGAGGATTACGCGGCGACGGCGGCGGGGGCAGGTTCAGACTTGCTGAGTTTCGCGGAGAGGATCTTGGAGATGCCGGGCTCCTCCATGGTCACGCCATAGAGCGAGTCGGCCTTGGTGATGGTCTTCTTGTTGTGCGTGATCAGGATGAACTGGGAGAGCACCAGGAACTCTTCCAGCACGCGGGTGAAGCGGTCGACATTGGCCTCGTCCAACGGCGCATCGATCTCATCCAGGATGCAGAAGGGTGAGGGGCGCACCTTAAAGAGCGCAAACAGCAGGGCCACGGCGGTCAGCGCGCGCTCGCCGCCCGAGAGGAGGCTGATGCTCTGCAGCCGTTTGCCCGGCGGGCGGGCGACGATGTCGATGCCGCACTCCAGCACATCCTCTTCGTCCATGAGGATGAGGTTGGCTTCCCCGCCGTTGAAGAGGAGCGTGTAGTAGTGCTGAAACTCCTGCTTGATGCGCTCGAAGGTTTCGCGAAACTGCGTGCGCGCCGTCCGGTTGATCTGGGTGATGGAGGCTTTCAAATCATCGCGCGCCTGCACCAGGTCTTGCTGCTGTGTCTGCAGGAACTCGAGGCGGCGCTTGAGCTCGTCGTACTCTTCGACCGAGCCGAGGCTCACCGGGCCGATGCCTTCGAGCTTCGCGCGCAGCTTCTGGACTTGCTCGGTCATGCTCGCGCGCTGCTCTTCGGTCAGCGGCGGCGGGTTCGCCTGCTGCTCCGTCTGAATCATCGCTTCATCGATCTGGTACAACTCGCGCAACCGTTGGACGAGGTGCGTCCGGCGATAGGCGCGCTCGGAGAGCTGCTGGCCCTGTTCCTGAATCTGCCGGCCGAGCACGTTCAGCTGCTGCTCCGCTTCCAGCAGATGCGGCAGCACGTGATCGCGTTTGGTTTCTTCCTCGCGCAGCGATTGGCTGACCTGCTCCGCTTCCGTTTCAAGACGGCCGCGCTCATCGCGTGATTGCGCGACTCCTTGCTCGTGGCCGGCTAGTTGCTGGCTTAGATCCGTCGAGCGTTGGATGGCTTCCTGCCGTTGGCGGGATTTGCCATCGAGCTGTTGAGTGACATGCGAGCGATCGGTGTCAAGTTCCTGGCGCCTGGTCTGCAGCGCTTGCAGCCGCTCGGTCAGCGATTGGGCCGTCGCTTCGACTTGCGCCTTCGCGATGAGCAGTTGCTGCTGACGCTGGGTGGCCGCTTCTTTCGCGGATTGCGCGTCGGTCAGTGCCTTCTCCAGCGCCTGCTGACGGGCTTGGGCGTCTTCCGTGGCGCGCTGCGCACCGGCAATCGCCGCACGCAATTCTTCGCGTTGAACCGCAAGCTCTTGCGCTTCAAGTTCGCGGGCGCGCTGCTCTTCTTCACTCCGCTTGGTCTCGTGGGCGAGTTGGCTCAGATGCGCTTGAAGTTTTTGCAGGCTCGGGGTCATGTGCGCCAACTGGCTCTTGGCCGATTCCTGCTCGCCCAGCAGCGACTGCCACCGCTGCTCCGCGTCTTTCACTTGAGCCTCGAGGGTGGCGAAGGTCTGCTCCAGCGACTGCAAGCTGGTCTGCGCCTGCTCCCACCGCTGCTTGCGGCCGAGGCGGCTGTGCGAGGCCGTGCGCGTTCCGCTAAACCGCCACGAGCGCCGGTCCCATCGATCCCCTTTGGCGCTCACCAGCCGATGCGGCGGGATCGGCTGTTCGCCGAGCAAGCGCTGCAGATCGTCGATCACCCACGAATCGTTGAGGAGCCAATCGACCAACGGCTGATACTGCGCTTCGGCGCGGATGAATTGCTTCACGGGTCCTGACACGCCTTCGGCCACCATCGCCTGTTCCATCTCCGCCGGTGCCTGAGGACAGTCGGACAGGACGAGAAAGCGGCACCCCTCGAGCTGCTGCGCCGTCAAGGTTTGGCGGCAGCGGGAGAGCGCGTTGCGATCCCGCACGACGATCGCTTCGGCGAGCGGGCCCAGCGCCGACTCGACGACGTCTTCGTAGCCCGGCACCGCTTGGACCAGATCGACGAGCGGACCGATGAGCCCTTCGATCCCGTGGCCCATGAGCGCCTTGATGGTGTCCGGAAATCCTTCGTAGCGGTGCCAGAGCCCTTCGAGTAATGTCACCTGCGCGCGCTCACTGGCGATCTGATCGCGCAGCTGGTGCAGGCGCCCGGTGAGCTCATGACGCGTAGCTCCGGCCGATTCCAGCGTCTGCTGCGACGCGGCCGTCCGACGCTGCGTGTCGTCCCATTGCGTTTGGAGCACTTCGCGCTCGTGGAAGGCGGCCTCCTGACGCTGGGTGATATCTTCGGCATGACGGGCGTGCTGCGCGCGCTGCTCTTCCACGCGCGCCAGATGCGCCTCAAGACTCTGTAGCTTCGCCGTGGAATCGGTGAGCTGATTACGCTGGTGAGACGCGTCGGTCGCCGCTTCAAACAATTGCCCTTTTGCCGTCGCGAGCGCACCGAGGGTGTGCTGAATGGTGGCGTCAAGCGCGGCGAGCTCCCCGCTGCCTTGGCTGACGTGCTCTTGAATCGCGGTCAACTGGGCCTGCAATTCAGTTTCTCCGCCGCCGACACGCGCCAGTTGCTCATCGAACTGAGCGACGCGCGCGCGCAATTGCGCGTCTTCGAGTTCGAGCTGGGTCGCTTGCTGCTTGAGCTCCTCGATCCAGCGCGTCTTGAGCGTAAACTGGCTGTCATGCTGCTCGATTTGGCTGGCACACTCGACGACCTTGGTGCGCAGCTCTTGCAGCCGCTGTTGAATCGCGGAGACCGAGGCATTGCACGCTTCCAGCGACGTCATGTGCTGCTGTTTTTGGGATTCCAGCGCGTCGCGCTGCGCATTGAGCGCGTGGAGCTGCTGCTCCAACTGCGCGTGCCGCGTCTCGCCGGAGGAGAGCTCATCAACTGCGAGCCGTAACTCGGATTGTTTGAGCTGTTCCCACTGCGATTTGTATTGCCGCGCTTTGTTCGCGGCGCGCTCAAGCGCTCCCACCTGGCGGCGGACTTCGCCGATGATGTCGGCGATGCGGATGAGATGCTCTTCGACCTCATCGAGCCGCCGCACCGTCTCCTGCTTCTTCGACAGATACTTCGCCACCCCGCTGGCCTCTTCGAACACCACGCGGCGCTCCTCCGGCTTCGAGGAGAGGATCATGTCGATGTGGCCCTGCTCGATGATCGCGTAGGTGCCGCCTCCGAGCCCGGTGCCCAGCAGGAGCTCCTGCACGTCTTTGAGCCGGCAGGGGCTTTGGTTGATGAAGCACTCGCTTTCCCCCGAGCGATAGACGCGGCGCGTGATCGTCACTTCGGTAAACGAGATCGGCAGGAGGCCTTGTTCATTGGAGATCGTCAGGTGGACTTCGGCCATCGAGAGCGGCGCTTGATGGTCGGTGCCGTTGAAGATGACGTCTTCGAGGCGGGGGGCGCGGACGTCGCGCGGATTGTGCTCGCCGAGAACCCAGCGGATGGAATCGACGACGTTGGACTTCCCCGAGCCATTAGGGCCGACGATGGCCGTGACCCCTGGCTCGAAATGGATGGTGGTTTTCTTGGCGAAGGATTTAAAGCCGAAGATCTCTAACTTCTTGACACGCATCGAAACCGGTAGCCGGCTGACAGAGTGGCTACGTGGCCACTCAGATTATCCGACAATATCTTCCCCTCCGTCAGCGCCGATCACGTTGCCGGTAATCCACCCCGCCCCAGAGTTGGCCATCAGCGCAATCGCTTGCGCCACATCTTCAGTCGTCGTCAATCGGTGATGGGGGTTGCGCACCTTCGCAAACTCGATCATGTGGTCGCTGCCAGGAATCTTGCGCAGGGCCGGCGTATCGGTCACTCCGGCGCGAATACAGTTGGCACTCGCTTCATAGGGAGCGAGTTCCATCGAGAGTTGCCGGATATGAGATTCGAGGGCGGCCTTGGCGGCGGAGACCGCGCCGTAGTTCAGCCAGACGCGCGTGCCGCCGGAACTGGTCATCGCGAACACTCGCGAGCCTTTCCCGATCAATTTCCGAGCGACGAGATCCTGAGTCCAGTAGACGAGGCTGTTGGCCATGACATCGATCGTCATTTCCATTTGGTCCTTGGTCAACTGATCCTTGGGGTTCGAAGCGAGATACGGTTTGAGGGTGCCAAAGGCGAGCGAGTGCATGAAGACGGTGATGGTCGAGCTGCCGAGCTTCGGTGTGACCTGATCGAGCACTTCTTGTCGTTTGATGGCGTCGGCGGCGTTGACATTGAAGAAATGCGCTTGAACGCCGGCGGCCCGGATGTTCTTGACGAGCTCTTCCACGCCGGCCATCGCGGCCCGACGGTCGAGATGCACGCCGATGATGTGCATGCCGTGGCGCGCCAGCTCGAGCGACGTCGCCGCGCCAAAGCCGCTTGAGGCGCCCAGAATGAGCGCCCACTTCCCTGAGAGCGATTCTTTCGTCATGCATAACCCCCCAACGATACCACAGGCGTGTACGCGATTGCGGTGTAGCTTAACATCGACGAGAAACGCGCGCAATCAGATTTTTGACAAGCAACCCATGGAAACAACATTTGTGATCGCTGCGGGTGTCGCTCGCCGGTGGTTCGCCGCCCGCAGCATACAATCTCAATCATGCGGCCATTCGCGGGTGACGCGGCGCCAGGGCCCCTACTCGCCCGGAGCCGACGACGCCGATAGTGCGGCGCGGCGAGGACGAGTGGGGTGGCGCCGCGGCAGGCCCCGCGAACGGCGGTCATGGTGAGTAATCGACGGCCATGCGGAAGCGCACTTCGGTCGCATCAGACCCTTCAGGAAACGGCGGAAACGGCTGCGCCTGCGCCAGCGCGTTCTGTGCTGCGCGGATGAACGAGTCGCCCTGCGGGCTCGTCACCTCGGGCGCGCCGATCAACTGCCCATCATGGCTGAGCACGAAGGAGTAGACCACCGATCCTGTCTGCAGCGACGCCGCCTGAAACTGGCTGATGAGATGGGCTTGCAGCCGCTGACGCACCGCATGCCGATAGGCCGGCGGCACCGGATCCTGCAAGATGACCACAGGCTCGGCACCCTCGGCCGACTGAGCCTTTCCTTCAGCCGCATCAGGAAACACGAACGGCGAACCATTGGGCATGATGATCTGCGGGGTCAGAAAAACGACGAGCTCCGACTTCTTCTTTGTCGTGGCTTGCCCTCGAAATGCGGGACCCACGACCGGCAGATCCGCGAGCCACGGCACGCGATTATCGGTTTGGACGTCCTTGGTGTCGATCAGCCCGCCGATGATCAAGGTGACGCCGCTCTTGACGAGCACATTGGTCTCCGCCTCCGTCGTCTGGATGATCGGCACGACCGTATTGGCCACGCTCGTGACGGTCCGGGCGACCGAGCTGACTTCGGGACGGATCTTCATCTGCACATAGCCGTCGCGCTTGATATTGGGGGTGACGTAGAGTTTCGTGCCCACGTCCTCGGTCTTCACTTCCGGGGCCGTCACCGTTGAGCCGGTGGCGGGCACGGTGGTCGTGGAGGTAATGAAGGCTTCTTTCGTGCCCACGAGGATCTTGGCTTCCTGGTTATTGGAGACCATCAGCCGCGGGTTGGAAAGGGTTTCTGTTTTGCCGATCTTGTTGAGCGCTTCGAGCAGGATTTTGCCTGCGCTGCGCCCGGCCACCATCTGAATCGCCGTCCCTGCCGAAGCGCCGGCGAGGATATCGCCGCCGATCACATCGCCTCGCGTCAACAGATTCGTGCGCGTATTCACGTCGATGCCGGAGAAGAGCCGCTGCCAATCGATCCCGAGACTCTTGTCATCGGTGAGGATCACGTTGACGATCTTCGCTTCGATCAACACCTGCCCATCCGGCACATCGAAGGCGTGAATGATGCGGTCGGTTTTCGCGAGGACTTCTTTCAGGTCCGAAATCACCACGGTGTTGCTGCGCGCATCAAAGCTGAAGGTCCCGACGGGCGAAAGGACTTCTTGGACTTTCTCCTTCAGTTTATCGGCTTCGGTGTAGTTCAACTTGTAGACGCGCGCCTCCGTCGGCCGATCGAGCTGCTTCACCAACTCCTTCATCTCCTCAAGCCGGGTCGGCACGTCGCTCAGGATCACCGTGTTGGTCGCTTCATCCGCCACCACGCGTCCCACCGACGACTTCAACTGGTTCAGCACGGTCGCCACCTGCACGACTTTGGCGTACTTGAGCATGTGGATGTAGCTTTGCTTGCGCTCCTGGAATTTCTCGCCGTAGATGAGCTCGTAGTCGCGCGCCATCATGACCGTGACGATGTCACCGCGACGCTCATACGCAAGGTCGTTGGCCCCGATGATCAGCTCGAAGGCATCCCAGACATCGACGCTGTTCACGAAGATGGTCACGCGGCCGCTGACGTTGCGGCCCGCCACGAAGTTCAACCCGCTCTTCTGCGACAGCAGCTTCAGGACATCGAGGATGTCGACGCCTTTGAGGTCCAGGGAGATTTTCTGGCCGGTGCCCCCGGTCATCGCGGGTGGTGCAGAGGATTGTGCTGACGCTGCAGCGCCCCCGCCCAGCGCCACGCTCCACGCCACGATCAGCGCCATCCACCAACGACTCCGCATCTTTCTGCCTCCCCGCCTTAATCGATGCTGCGTACGTGCGCGGCTATCACAGCGAGAGCTCGATTTTTTCGCCTTCAAAATCCAGGATGACGCGATTGTCGAGCACCTGATCGAGCGTCGCCCCATCGACGACCGGTTGACCCGGCGAGACGAAATAGCTCTTCTTCGTCTGCGCATCTTCAATGATCGCCTGCCCGGGATTGCCCGCCATGATGCCCATGAGCGTCAGGCGCGAGGCGAGTTGCTTCGCGGTCTGGCTGGGACCTGCTTTCACCGGCGTCTGGTGCCCGGCCGTCTCGACCGCCACCGGCGGCGTAAAGAGCGCGGGTGACGCGCTTTCAACGAGCGACGGTGTGTGTTCCGTCGGCTGCGGCTCAGGCGTGGCAATCTCCTTTACCGGCGGTGGGCGAACGATGGGCGCGTCGACCGCCGGCGCGGAACGCAGCGTCTGCGTCGTCAGCCATCCCACTTCAACGACGAGTGCCAGACTCAGCACGATGACCGCCGCTTTCGGCCATGGAAACTGCCGCGCGCGCAGCGCATCTTCGGCCGCCAGCACCCCGCTCGTGCTCGCAGACGCACCACCCGCACCCGTCGCACTCACCGCGGCCGTCACGGCTCCTTTCTCGCGAATCAGCTTCAGGAGTTTTTCTTCAGGCGGCGGCTTCGCAGGTCCATCGGGACTCATCGCGAATCAACTCCTGCACGAGGGCGTCATCAATCAGCGACTTCTCGTGGATGACGAGCGCTTCAAGCGCGTTATGGCACACCAGCGCAATCTGCCGGGGATAGCCTTGGGTAAACCGGTGGACGGCCTGGATCGCTTCGGGCGTAAAGAGGCGCTGGGCCTGCGACCACCCGGCGGATTCCAGGCGAAACTGGATCATCTGCGCGGTCTCTTCCTCGCTGAGCGGATTGATGATGTACTTGAGGGCCACGCGATCGATGAAGTTCTTGATGCGCCGGATGCGCCCCATCAGCTCCATCTGCCCGAAGATGACGACTTGGAGCAGCTTGTACTCGTTGGTCTCGTAATTGAGCAGCACCCGCAAGTTTTCGAGCATATCGACCGACAGCTTCTGCCCTTCATCGATCATCAGCACGGTCGTGCCGCCTTCGGCCACGCCGCGCTGAAACAGGTGATGCTCGATCGCTTCGCGGCAATCCAGCGCGGACTTGAATGGCTGCTGCACGCCGAAGAGCCGCGCAAGATGCAGCAAAAATTGAAACTCCGATTCGAACGACGGATCGAGGATGATATGAAAATGAAACCCGTCTTCGCGAGGAAAATTGGCCAGGAGGGTTCGCGCCAGCGTCGTCTTGCCGGTGCCGACTTCTCCGAGAATGAGCGAAAGGCCGCGCCGCAACCGGATGGCAATCTCCAGGCGGGTCAGCGCCTGCACGTGGGAGCTGGAACGGAAGAAAAAGTTCGGATCAGGACTCGTCGAGAAGGGCTCTTTCGTCAATCCCAACGTCGTGTAATAACTCATGCCGCCACTGAGACTGGAGACTGGAGACTGGAGACTGGAGACCGAGTATCTCCTCTTGTGTCTTGAGTCTTGGGTCTTGAGTCCTCTCTCGATGCGAGGAGCTGTTGAATCTCGGCCAGACTCTTGCGTTCTTTTCGAAGCGCGCGAATCTGAGCGAGTGCTGCGAGGGTAGTATCGTCGAAATATCGGAAGTGCGTCTGTGGGCTGCGCCCAACTTCGTGGATGAGGCCGAGCTTGAGGTAGAACTTCACGGTGTGAATCGAATGACCACTCAGTCTTGATAAGTCTTTGATCAGATAGATATTAGCAACTGTGGCCATCATGTACTCTCTACTTAGAGAGTGCTTGAATCATACCAAAACGCCCTCACGTGTCAACCTAAAAAAACGGGATTAGACCCCAAGCATGAAAAATGGTGAGATGACCCGATTGGGGTCTGACCCCGTTTGGCTACTTGCGGAGGGTGAGCTTCTGGACGACAAGGTCGGCGCGCAGCGCACCTTCCTTCCCCGGCACGGTGGCCAGGCGCAGCCGCTCGATAACCATCAGGCGAGGCACGCGAAAGAGCGCGTCGAGAAACGAGAGCGTTTGCGATTGGGATCCTTCAATATCGATCTCCACCTCAAAACGACTGAGTTTCTCGTCCGGTTTCTTGGGACGCTGCTTCAAACCCAACTGGACGCCTGCGCGGCGCGCCATCGACTCGAGCTCGCCTAAGAAGAGGCCCGAGGTTTGTTCGTCGCCGGCGGTTTCAAGATACGCCGCGATGGCGTGGTAGTCGCGCTCGACCGCAGGGGCATGCGCCAGCGACTTGCGCAGGGCTGCCACCTTCTCCGTCTGCGTGTCGACTTGCAACTGCAGGCTGTGGCGCATATCCCACATCGGCTGCACCACGAAAGACACGACACCCCAACAGATGATCAGCACCCCCGCGATGAAGGCCAGGCGATGTTCGCGCGGCCGCAGCGTCAACACTCCTTTCATGAAGCACCCGCGCGTTGGAGCAACAACAGCTCGAAGTCGGTCCGATCGCCCGCAGCGGTGGCGCGTTGACTGGTATATTTCAACTCGACACTCGCAATCCCCGCCACCTGTTCGAGCGCCTTGCGATATTCCAACACCGCCTGGGTCGAGGGGGCGTTGCCTCGCACGATGAGCTCTCGCCGGCTCGCTTCAAACGTGACGGTGTCCAGCCGAATCGTCGGCGGCGTCTGACGGAACATACCGGCCAGCGCCGCGGCGAATTGGCGGCGATCATTCAGAATGGACGCAACCGCCTGCGTGACGCGCCCTTTTTCCTGCACCTGCTTGGCGGTGGGCCCAAGCTCTTTCAGCACCCGTTCCAACTGTGACGCCATTTGGCGCTGCCGGGAGACGTGCAGCGTCAGCGCGCGCGCGCCAAGTGCCAGGACCGCGATCAGCAGCGCTCCCACCAGGCTGAGCTCGCGGACTTGCTGCCGATGGCGCACCTGACCTTGCACCTCCGACGGGCTGAGATTGAGCAGCATCCGCGTGTCGGCGCAGGCCACTCCACCGACGATCACCGGCGAGCACGCCTGCGGCAGCGTCTTCACCGCAGAGAACGCCGCCCCGGCCGCGATCACCGTCACCGGCAGCCCTAAGCGCTGGGCCATCTGTTCTTTCCACTGATCGAGCGCGCCCAGACCTGTCAGGATCACCGCGCTGATGTCCGTCCCGGGCAATTCCTTTCGAATGGATGAGCGGCTGCGTTCAGCTTCGAGGGCGAGCAGCTGTGCGGTCTCGCTGAGCGAGGCCCAGTCTTGCGCGCCCTGGCTGACGCTGCGGCTGGAGATGATGTGGCGATTCGCGATCAGCACCAGATCGGTGCGCGTCTGATCGACGTTGATCACCAGGACAGGCTCTTTGACGGCGCCGGATTTTACGGCGTGCCGGTACCAGCCAAGCACGCCCCAAGAGCTTACCGTGACGAAGCGCGGCGTGATCTTCAGCTCGCGCAAGGCGCTCAGCTGACGATCGATCACGTCCCGCTGACAGGCGACGACGACGACCGTGCTAAAGCCGCCCTGCTGGCGTAACACCGAGAAATCCATGACCGTCTGCTCTCTCGGATACGGCAACTGCGCCTTGGCGTACAGCTCGACCATCTGTGTGAGCTCGGCGGAATCCAGCGTCGGGAACTTCACCATGCGGGTGATCACCTGCTCTCGCGAGACCACGGTGATGACCTCTTCCGTCGGCAGCTTCGCCGTTTTGATCAGCGCACCCAACACGTGCGCGGTTTCCGCCGCCGTGCTCAGCGGCTGCGCGTAGATAGCACGAACCCGCCACGTCGCTGCGCGTCCCTCAGCCACGGCAGCGTGCAGCATCGTGCGCGTCCACTCCAGCACAAGCCGCTGCGCCATTACTGCTCTCTCCAGGCGAGAATCTCTCCACCATCGGGCGCACGCTTCACAATAGCGTCGATGCGTTGCCTCACAGGCGGCGATCCAGCAGTGGCTTCAACTTGGATACGAAAGACGGAAGAACTTGCCACGGTCTTGATGGTCGTCAGCAACGGGTTCCATGTTGCTGCAGGAATCCCGGTGAAGCGTTCCAGCTCCTGCGCTGGATCAGTAATGGTCGCGTCAGTGATCTTGCGATCATCCGGAGTACCCCACACGCCATCGGCACCAGGCCGGCTCGCCACAAGTGGATCCACCACCGCTTTCGGCCAGCCCAACGCGATGAGGACATCGCCTTCCACGGTATTGATGTTGACAGTCGGTGGCATGACAGCATCTGTCGATACCGACGTCAGCTGTTGCAGTTTTGCCAGGTCCGTGTCGTGGATGTCGGGAATATCCGCAAGCTCTTCCATGGCCTTGATGGGAGTATTCTTCTGATAATATGGCGGCTCGTCAACCGGCGTTTCACCACTCGTGTTCGCATCGCGGTAGGCCAGAATCGCCGTCGCAGCCGGCGAGGATCCTGCCAGCGATTCGAGCTGCTCTTGCGTGGCCGCGTTGAGGTTCAGCAAACGCTCTTCATCGACGACCGACCGCACGGTGATCCGCCCACCCGCCACGTGCAGATCCTCCCGAGGCAACGCCCAATCATCTCCCAGCCAATCGTACGCTTCGTAGGGTTGGGGAACGTTTTGAGGATCCGCATCATGGGCGAGCTGCTGCATCACGAGGTAGATCCCGCTGCACGCCAACGCCTTGGCCTGCTCACGCGCCAGACGGTATTTCGCCAGCCGCACTTCGACGGCGAGGTACCTCGCGATGGCGACGGCCAACACCGAAAGGATCGTCACCACCCACAGCGTAATGACGAGCAGTGATCCGGAGCGCGTGCGCAGCGTCGCGCGACTCATGGGGGCGACGGCTGCGTCGACCTCAGCGCGCCCGAGGGCACGACCGCCAGATGCCGATGCGGTAGTCCTGTCGTCAATTGCACCGTCATCCGGATCAGATGCGGAAGCTCCTTCGTCGGCTCGCTCCACTCGCGGCGCCATTCGAGCGTTCCGGGCTGATCCGCCGGCTGACCCATCGGGCGGTAGGCGAATTCCGCTATCAAGCTCTCGCAATCCGGCAATACCAGCTCAGGTGCTACCTCCCGTCGAGCTCTGGCCTGGCCAATCAGCTGATCCGTCCGCCATAGACCGCGCACGCCGTCGATCGCCTCGCACGCATAGCTGACGACGTGGACACGAGCCGGCTGCGTGGACGTGCTTCGCGAGACCGTGAACCACCGCATCGGCGTGCCTTCGAATTGCAAAGACGGTAGTTGACCCGGATTCGTCCCGTACGAGGCGTCCTGATCGTCATACACGATGGCGTTGGCCAAGTCGCGGTCCAAGCGATCGAAGGCCACGCGCTGGCGTTGAAGGGCTTCGACTGTGGTGGTCGCGTGATGCCACACAGCCAGCCCGCCACGCAGGTGCGCGCCAAGGCCGACGAAGAGAATCGCCAGCATCGTCGCCGCGATCAGTAATTCAACGAGCGTAAATCCCTGATAAGACCTGAGACATGAGACTGGAGACCTGAGACTGTGTCCTTTGGTCTCCAGTCTCCGGTCTCCGGTCTCCGGTCTGACGTCTGATGTCTGATGTCTAACGTCTGCACTCATGAAGTTAGCGCCATTCGCTCGGGATCCATTCGATCGGCCACAACGCAGAGAGTCGGACGGACGTGCGTCCCGCGCCTTGTCGGATGCTCAGGATGATTTCTCGTGCAAGGGGCTGGTCGCTGGGGTCTTTGAGCAAGTCGTAGGCTTTCGTCGTAATCGTCCAACGGTAGTCGGCAAAGGGCGCTTCACATGTGCCGCTCTTCGCAGGAGGAAGCGTGTGCGTCGTGAGCGCGTCGGTTTCCAACTCGAGCAGTTTCTCGCGCGCCAATGACAAGAGCCCATCGTACTGCTCGAGACGCTGGAGGGTCTTGAGCTGATTGGCGAGTCCCCGGCTGATGAAGACAAGGCCCACCGCGATCACGACCGCGGAGAGCACCGCTTCAACGAGCAGCAGACCCTGCGATGAGGCGAACTTGGCTGGTCGCGTGATCAACGATCACCGTGTAGAGGTTCGGCGCTTGGCCGATGGTCAACGTAGTGGGCTCGCTCGTCCCGTCGGGAAAGAACGTCAGGCACTGGCAACTGACCGGTGCGCCCTGGCGTGTCAGGCGAACCGCGATCGATGACGGGAAGGCTCGCTGTTCTGCGAATCGCGCATCGAGCGCAACGGGATGGTCCGGATCGTCAGGATGAACCGGCGTGATGAACGCGCGATGCGCGTGCTCATCCCACGTCCAGAGGATGTCCGCGTCGTGCGCGACGGCTTGTTCATGCGCATAGCGCAGCAGCTGCGCACACGCGAAGGCGGTCTGTTCCACTCGGAGGCGCTCCATGGTGCGTCGAAAGTTCGGGAGAGAGAAGGCCAGGAGAATCGACAGCGCCACGCACACGAAGACGAGCTCGATCAACGTAAACCCGAACTCCAGAAGCTGGAAGCTCGAAGCTGGAGGCTGGATAACACATTTTCCTTTGCGGCGCTCTCTATTCCAGTTTCCAGCTTCCAGCTTCCAGCCTCTAGCTTCTATCTTGTCGTTGGTCGTCGCTAGAACCGGTTTCATCAATCCCCGCGGCCGCGCTGGGCCGAGGTGCGAGGCTCGCAAGGCGCGAGGAGCGTGGCGTA
>JACQHR010000033.1 GCA_016198905.1 Candidatus Omnitrophota bacterium
GCGGGTGACGCGGAGCCGAGGCCCCCACGGCCGCCCGCAGAACCAGCGCGATAGTCGCTGGGCGAGGACGGACGTGGGGTGGCGCAGCGGCAGGACCCGCCCCAGCCATAAATCTGTTGCTGTGCGCGTTGACGGGTCGACCCTCAAGCACGTATAATACGCTCTTCGCACGGATCACATTCCCCAGGGCTACTCACAGGAGGCACGCATGACCGTTCGCATTGGGATTAACGGGTTCGGACGCATCGGGCGTAACGTCTTCCGGGCCGGGTTTCATCGCTTAGGTCTCGAGTTCGTGGCGATCAACGATCTGCCCACCCCGACTGCCACCCTCGCCCATTTGCTCAAATACGACTCCATCCTCGGCCGTTTCGACGCCGAGGTGAAGCCCACCGCCGACGGCCTGAGCGTCAACGGCAAGGCCGTCAAAATGTTCACCAGCAAAAGCCCGGCCGAGATTCCGTGGGGCGACTTGGGCGTGGACATTGTGATCGAATCGACCGGTGCCTTTACCGACCGCGAGAAGGCCGCCGGCCACCTCAACGCGAAGGGCGTCAAGAAAGTCATCATCAGCGCGCCGGCCAAGGGCGAGGACATCACGATCGTCCTCGGCGTCAACGAGAAGCTGTATGACCCGGCCAAGCATCACGTGATTTCCAACGCCTCCTGCACGACCAACTGTGTCGTGCCGATGGCCAAGATCATCCACGAGAATTTCAAAATCCTGCGCGGCTACATGACCACCATCCACTCCTACACCAATGACCAGCGGCTGCTCGACCTCGCGCACAAGGACCTGCGTCGGGCGCGCGCCGCGGCCCTCTCGCTCATCCCCAGCTCCACCGGGGCGGCAAAGACCGTGGGCGTAGTGTTTCCGGAGCTGAAGGGCAAGATCGACGGCACCTCCATCCGCGTGCCGACCCCGAACGTCTCCATCGTCGACCTCTCCTGCCAGGTGGAGAAACCCACAACCGTCGAGGAAGTCAATGCGGCGTTCCAAAAAGCAGCCGAGGGGCCGCTGAAGGGCATCCTCGAGTACAACACGGCTCCGTTGGTGTCGAAGGACTTCAACGGCGATCCGCACTCTTCGATCTTCGATGCGACCATGACCGCCGTGGTCGACAAGCATTTGGTCAAGACCTTCGGCTGGTACGACAACGAGTGGGGCTATTCCAACCGCGTCGTCGACCTCATCGAGTACCTGGCGAAGCGCGGCTTAGGCTCCGCCGCATCAGTTGGGGCAAAGGCGGCGGTGGGAGTTTAGCCACAGGCCACCGGCTGCATGCTTCAGCTTGAAGCCTGAAGCTTGCAGCTTGAAGCCACCAAGGTCATAGAGATGAAGCAAACGATCAAAGACGTCAACGCGAAAGGCAAGCGCGTCCTCATCCGCGTGGATTTCAACGTGCCGCTGGATAAAGCGACCGGTGCGATCACGGATGACACGCGTATCCGAGAAAGTCTGCCGACGATCCGCTATTGTCTTGAGCAGGGAGCGGCCGTCATCTTGATGAGCCACCTGGGCCGTCCCGATGGCAAGAACGTTCCCTCGATGTCGCTGCAGCCGGTGGCGACGCGGCTTGGCGAGTTGCTGCAGCGTTCGGTGACGTTCTTGCCGGACTGCGTCGGGCCTGAGATTGAGGCGAAGGTGAAAGCGCTGCGTCCAGGCGAAATTGCGCTGCTTGAGAATCTGCGGTTCTACGCTGAGGAAGAGAAGAACGATCCGGCGTTTGCCGCGAAGCTCGCGGCACTCGGGGAGATCTACGTCAATGACGCGTTTGGGACGGCCCATCGGGCGCACGCCTCGACTGAAGGAGTGGCGCGCATCCTACCCGGTGTTGCGGGTTTCTTGATCGAGAAGGAGATGAAATATCTTGATGGTGCGCTCTCCAAACCGGTCAGGCCCTACGTCGCGATCCTCGGAGGGGCCAAAGTCTCGGATAAGATCGCCGTCATCACGCGGTTGTTGGACCAGGTCGATAAGCTGCTCATCGGTGGGGGCATGTCCTACACGTTCCTCAAGGCCAAGGGCCAGGCGATCGGCAATTCCCGCTGCGAGAAAGACAAGCTCGATTTAGCCAACGAGTTGATGGCGAAAGCCGCCAAACGAAAGGTCGAGTTTCTCTTGCCGGTCGATCACGTCATCACCACGTCGCTGGATGCCGGCAGCCCGGTGCAGACGGTGCCGGTCGGGAAGATTCCTGATGGATGGGAAGGGGTGGACGTGGGACCTCAGACGCGCCAGCGATTTGCCGACGCGTTGAAAGGGGCGAAGACCGTGATCTGGAACGGCCCGCTCGGCGTCTTCGAGCAGCCCCGGTTTGCCGAGGGCAGCAAGGCGATTGCCCAGGTGCTGGCGGGCCTGGGTGCCACCACCGTCATCGGCGGCGGCGACTCAGCTGCGTGCGTGCAGCAGTTGGGATTGGCGAGTAAGATGAGCCATATCTCGACGGGCGGCGGCGCGTCACTCGAGTTTCTCGAAGGGAAAGTCTTGCCCGGCATCGCTATTCTAAGAGATCGGACTGCGACGAGTGCGTCAGTCCGTTCGTAAGCGCATAACCTATTGGCGGGTGGCAGGGCGAACATGGAGCGGGACGTGCGCAGGAGCGAGCGGCCACGGTGTCCGAGCGAAGCGAGGACGAGCGAGCTCCGGAGCCCGAGCGAAGGCACGACGCGGTGGGGCGTGCCGAGCGTTCCCGCGGAATGTCGCCCTGACAGGACCCGCCACATCGCGTCACGCACTTCGATACAGAGTGTTCATTAAGCTGATCTAATGCGCAAACCCATCATCGCCGGCAACTGGAAGATGCACCTGACGCTGGCCGAGGCGCACGCCTTAGTCCGACAACTGTTGGGGCTGGACGCGAAGTCGGTCGACGTCGTCATCTGCCCGCCGTTTACCGCGCTCTCCTCGGTGGCCGCGTTGGTGAAAGGATCGCGCATCGGTTTGGGCGCGCAGGATCTGTTCTGGGAGCCGCAGGGCGCGTTCACCGGCGAAGTGTCACCGGTCATGCTCGTTGATGTGGGATGCCGCTACGTCATCATCGGCCATTCCGAGCGGCGCACGCTATTCGGCGAGACGGATGAATCCGTGAATCGAAAATTAGTGGCCGCGCTCAAGCACGGACTCTTGCCGATTGTCTGCATCGGCGAAACGCTGGCGCAGCGGGAAGGGCATCAGACGTTTCACGTGATCACGCGCCAGCTCGAAGGTGCGTTCACAGGCATCGCGGAAGCAGACGGCGCGCGCATCACGCTGGCGTATGAGCCGGTGTGGGCCATCGGGACCGGACGCAACGCCACACCCGAGCAAGCGCAAGAGGTGCACGCCTTCATCCGGCAGTGGCTCGGCAAACGGTTCGGATCGAGCCTCGCGGATTCATTGCGCATCCAATACGGCGGCAGCGTCAATGCGGCCAATGCGGCGAGCCTGCTCCAGCAGCTGGATGTCGATGGCGCGCTCGTGGGTGGTGCCAGCCTGAAAGCGGATGCGTTTGGGACAATTATGAAAGCGGCGGTAGAAGCCAAGGTAAAGGCGGTGGTCTGATGATGTACGGCCTCGTGCTCGTCGTGCATATCCTTGTCGCACTCTTTCTCATCGGCGTGATCCTCCTGCAAGGAGGCCGCGGAGGGTTGGGCGAAGCGCTCGGAGGAGCGGCCGCCCAGTCGCTCTTTGGCGGTGCGGTGAACACCGTCATGACGAAAATTACCGCGGTATGTGCCGCCATGTTCATGGTGACCTGTCTCTCGCTGGCGATCCTCTCATCCTCTCGCGGGCAATCGGTGATCGATCGGCTGCCGGCGAGCGCGCCGGGTGCGTTGCCGTTGACGTTGCCGCTATCACCCGAGTCGACGCCTCAACCACCGGCTCCGGCGGCGTCTTCAACGCCGGCCGATGAGTCAGCCACGCCATCGCCGGCATCGCCTGCGCCGACAACGGTGCCATCAATGCCTGCACCACCAACGGACGCCAAGAAGCCATAGTAACGGAGTCTCTCGTGCCTGCCTGCGCCGGGCCGATCATATAATGGAACGGTCGCTGAATCGAAGTGCCTTGGGCGCGGCAGGCAGGCGACAGCACGATCGACAACGCTCGTGGTTCGTTTCAGCGATCCTCGTTCTCGTCCCAAATCTCTTCTTCTCGCCGGTTGCTTCCGCTGATTCACCGCCTCCGCCGACGTCGGGCGATGCCATCGTGGTCGGCTCCATCGGTGATGCGAGCCGCCTGCTGCCGATTCTTGCCACCGACAGCGCCTCCGGTGATATCGTCGGGTTGCTCTTTAACGGGCTGCTGAAATACAACGAGCGGCTCGAGATCGTCGGCGACCTCGCGGAGTCTTGGACGGTGAGCGAGGATGGGCTGACCTTTACCTTTCATCTGCGTCCGAACGTCCGATGGCACGACGGAGCTGCCGTGACCGCCCGCGACGTCGAGTTCACCTACCGGAAGCTGATCGATCCCAACGTGCGCACGCCTTACTCGAGCAGCTACGAGCTCGTGCAGTCGCTCGACGTGCTCGATGACCACACCGTGCGCATCCGGTACAAGGAGCCGTTTGCGCCCGCCCTCGAGAGCTGGATGATGGGCGTCATCCCCAAGCATCTCCTCGAGGGCCAAGACCTCAACACGACGCCATTCTTGCGCAAGCCCGTTGGGCACGGCCCGTACACGTTCGTGCGATGGAAGACCGGCGAGCTCATTGAGCTGAAAGCCAACCCCGATTACTTCGAACACCGCCCCTACATCGATCGTTACCTCTATCGCATCATTCCTGATGAAGCGACCCTGTTCCTCGAGCTGCTCACGCAAGGCGTGGACCTTTCCAGTCTGACGCCGCTGCAGTACCGGCGGCAGACGAACAGCCCGTTCATGCAGCGGGCGTATCACAAGTTTCGATACCCGTCATTCGGCTTTACCTACCTCGGGTACAACCTTCAGGATGAGCGCTTCAAGGATATCCGCGTACGCCAAGCCATCAATCGAGCCATCGATAAGCAAGCCCTCATCGAGGGCGTGCTTTATGGACTGGGGGCCATCGCGACGGGGCCGTATCCCAAAGAATCGTGGGGCTATGACCCATCTATTGTGCCCACGCCCTACGATCCGCGGGCCGCGAAGGCGCTGCTCGCCGAGGCCGGGTGGAGCGATCATGATGGAGATGGATGGCTCGATCGCAACGGGCAGCGGTTTCAGTTTACGATCCTGACGAATCAGGGCAACGAAGTCCGCCGCCAAGTGGCCGAGCTCATTCAGCAGCAGCTCAAGGCGGTGGGCATCGACGTGAAGATTCGGACGGTGGAGTGGAGCACGTTCGTGCATGAGTTCATCGACAAGCGCCGGTTCGAAGCGGTCTTGCTGGGATGGAGTCTTTCGCGCGATCCGGATCTCTACGATCTCTTCCACTCCTCCAAGACGAAAGAAGGGGAGTACAACTTCGTGGGCTACGCGAATCCGGACGTCGATCGGCTCCTCCTCGAGGGGCGACGGACGTTCGATCACGAACAGCGCGTACGCATCTACCACGACGTCCACCGGCATCTCTACGAGGATCAGCCGTACACTTTTCTCTTCGTCTCGGATGCGCTGCCGATGCTCTCTTCGCGATTTCGCAACGTGGTGCCGACGCCGATCGGGATCGGCTACAACTTTATCGACTGGTACGCGCCGCGCAGCGAGCAGCGTTACCATGCGGTGATGCAACAGTGACCCTGCGATGACGCGCTATCTGCTGCAGCAAGTTCTTCACCGGGGGCCAGTTCTCCTCCTCATTACGGTGATTTCCTTCGGGATCATGCACCTGGCGCCTGGCAAGCCGACCGACGCCGCCACGCAGTTCAATCCGAAAGTCTCGCTCGAAGCGCGTCAGCGCATGGAACAGCTCTACGGGCTCGATCAGCCGCTGCCTCGCCAGTATGCGCATTGGATGGGACGGCTGGTTCGCTTCGATTTCGGGCGCTCGTTCCTGGATGACCGGCCGGTGACGGAGAAAATCCTCGAACGGTTGCCGATCACGCTGACCATCAATCTCTGGTCGCTGCTGCTCATTCTCGGGATAGCGATTCCACTGGGCGTGCTGTCCGCTGTCCGTCCCAACGGCCTCTTCGACCGGTTGACGACGGTGCTGGTTTTCATCGGCTACTCGGCGCCGTCGTTCTGGGTGGCGTTATTGTGCATGGCATGGTTCGGGGTGACTTTGCACTGGCTGCCGATCTCGGGCATCCATTCGCTCGATTACGAATCGTTTGGGATGATCCATCGCTGGCTCGATACCGGGTGGCATCTGATCCTGCCGGTCGGCATTGCCGCGTTCACGAGTGTGGCCGGGATGTCGCGCTACATGCGCTCGAGCATGGTCGACGTGCTGCGGCAAGACTATATTCGCACCGCGCGGGCCAAAGGCGTGTCGGAGCGGCGCGTGCTGTTCCATCACGGGCTGCGCAACGGCTTGCTGCCCGTCATCACGATCCTCGGGCTGTCGCTGCCGGATCTGATCGGCGGCAGCGTCATTGCCGAGACGATCTTTTCCATCCCCGGGATGGGGCGCTTGTTCTACGAAGCCGTCATGGCGCGCGATTATCCCGTTGTGATGGCGCTGGTGACGATCGGGGCGGTGCTGACGATGATCGGTAATTTCCTCGCCGATGCCGGGTACGCCGTCGCCGACCCGCGCATCCGCGTGGAGTCGCGCGCATGAAGGCCTTGCTGGGGAATCGTCTCGCCGTTATTGGCGCGCTGACGCTGGCCGCGCTTGCCGTCGTCGCGATCGCCGCACGATGGGTGGCGCCGCATGATCCATTGCAGGTCAATCTGCCGGATGCGCTGCTCGCTCCGTGCCGCGCGTATCCGTTGGGGACCGATCAGCTCGGGCGCGATGTGCTCAGCCGGCTCATCTACGGCGCGAGGATTTCGCTCCTCATTGGGTTCATCGCCGTCGGCATTGCGGTCAGTATCGGGACCGTCGTGGGGGCGCTTGCAGGATTCTATGGCGGATGGCTTGATGCCATCCTCATGCGGTTCGTGGACACGATGCTGTCCATTCCGACCATCTTCTTGCTGTTGGCGATCATTGCCGTCATCGGGCCGAGCATCGAGCTCATCATGGTGGTCATTGGGCTGACGAGCTGGATGGGGGTGGCCCGATTAGTGCGGGCGGAGATCCTGAGCCTGAAGGAGCGGGAGTTTGTGTTGGCCGCGCACGTGCTCGGGGCGTCCTCCTGGCGCGTGATCACCAAGCATCTCTTGCCGAACGCGATGGGGCCGGTGCTGGTGAGTGCGACCCTTGGCGTCGGGGGAGCGATCCTCAGCGAGTCGGTGCTCAGTTACTTGGGGTTGGGCGTGCAGCCGCCGACGCCGAGCTGGGGCAATATTCTCAATGAAGGGCGGATCGCGCTCGGTGTGGCGTGGTGGCTGACGCTGGCGCCTGGGCTGTGCATTCTCACGACGGTGTTGGCGTTCAATTTGCTTGGGGAAGGAATCCGCGAACGGCTTTCACGACAATAATGGCGGGCGCGTTACCCACGAACGTCACCAACGAACGACGTCAAAGTATCCATGTTAAGCGTTGAGCGTCTTTCAGTCGTCTACGAGGGGCGCGGATCGTCGGTGCGGGCGGTTGATGAGGTAAGTTTCACCATCGAAGCCGGCGAGGTGCTCGCACTCGTGGGAGAGTCCGGGTGCGGCAAGACTAGCGTAGCACTTGCGCTGACGAAATTGCTCCCCATGCCGCCGGCGACGATCACCGGCCGCGTGCTCTTTGAAGGAAAGAACCTGATGGAGGCCTCGCCGGATGCGCTGCGCGCGGTGCGGGGCGGCAAGATCGCGTACGTATTCCAGGAGCCGGCCACATCGCTGAACCCGGTGCTGACGATCAGGGAGCAGCTCGTTGAGGTGATCGAGTTGCACACGCCGGCGCGCGGCCGTGAGGCTCAGCGCGTCGCGGTGGAGTGGCTGCAGCGCGTGGGGATTGCCGACGCGCGGGAGCGGTTGAGCGCCTATCCGCATGAGTTCTCAGGCGGGATGCAGCAGCGGGTCATGCTGGCGATGGCGATGGCCACACGCCCCTCGCTGCTTATCGCGGATGAGCCGACGACCGCGCTGGACGTGACGATTCAAGTGCAGATCCTGCGGCTCCTGCGGGATCTGCAGCGCGCGTACCGGCTCTGCGTCCTGCTCATCTCTCACGATCTGACCGTGGTGGAGCGCATTGCGCATCGGGTGGGGGTCATGTCTGCCGGTAAGCTCGTCGAGCTTGGGCCGGTCGCCCAAATCCTCCATCAGCCGGCGCATCCGTATACGAAGGAGCTCATCCGTTATCGATCGATGATGTCACTGCCGCGCAGGAACACCTCCCATGACTGAGGCGCTGCTCGATGCGCGCGAGGTTAGCAAGACCTACCATCGACGGGCCGGCGTCTTTCAGCGTGACGCGGGAACGATTCGAGCGGTGGACCAGGTGACGCTGTCGCTCACGGCCGGCGACACGCTCGGGCTGGTCGGAGAATCGGGGTGCGGGAAAACCACCCTGGCGAAAATCCTGGTGGGGTTAGTGGCGCCGACGGCGGGTGCGGTGTTCATTCGCGGCCAATCCGCCGCGCGCGCATCCCGGTCTAAGCGGCTCTCCTTGAAGCGGGCGGTCCAGTTCGTGTTCCAGGATCCGATGAACAGCCTTAACCCGCGCATGACCGTCGAGGAGACGCTCAGCGAGCCGCTGGCCATTCATGGGCTGGCCCATGGCGACGCGCGCCGACAGCGCGTGCGCGAGCTCCTGGCCCGCGTGCAATTGCCACTGACACACGCCGGCCGGCTTCCGCGGGAGCTCAGTGGAGGCGAGCGTCAGCGCGTTGGGATGGCGCGCGCGCTGGCGGTGGACCCTGAGGTGCTGATTTGCGATGAGCCGATTGCCTCGCTCGATGTCTCGGTCGGCGCGCAGATCCTTGAGCTCTTGCGCGGCCTCTGCGCGCAGCAGCGCACCGCCCTCCTGTTTATCTCCCACGACCTGCGGGCCGTGGCGTCGCTGTGCCATCGCGTCGCAGTCATGAAGGAGGGGCGGCTCATCGAGAGCGGTCCCACCGAAGCGCTCTTGACCCATCCGCGCCATCCGTATACCGAGCTCCTCATTCGCGCCGCAACGTTGGACTTGGATACACCGACCTCCAAGTGAAGATATCACCACCCTTGCTGTGACTGTTGCGTGTTTTGTGGCACGGCGTTTTCGCTCCACATCGCTCGGCACATCCGGCGAGCGCCGGCGTGGGCAGACCACAGACATTAGAGACGAAGATGTCGGACACAAGACTCATGACCCAAGACTCAAGTGGGAATTCAAATTTCCGAACCTTAGGTCTTGAGTCCTGAGTCTTGAGTCCCATCTGAGGTCTGAAGTCTGATGTCTGTACGATGATCGCAGCTGTTGATAGACGGTAAGCTGTGGCACGCGCTATAATGAGCGCCTCAATGGAGCAATTCTGGCACGCGTTTATCCCGCTCTTTGTGGCCTTCGACGGCGTGGGGCTGCTGCCGGTCTACTGGGGGCTGTCGAGTCGGCTGAGTCCTGCACAGCGTCGACGGGCGGTGGCGGAATCCGTGGGCACGGCGCTCGCGGTCGCCATCGGATTTCTCTTCATCAGCCGCTTCGTGTTTCAACTCATGGGATTGGAGCTCGCGGATCTCATGGTGGCCGGCGGCGTCATCCTCATTGTCTTGTGTCTGCGGGAATTGTTGTTTTCAGAGAAGCCGCCCAAGGGCCACTATTCCAACCCTGGTGTCGTCCCGATCGGCGTGCCGCTCCTGGCCGGCCCGGCGGTGCTGACTGCGGTGCTCTTAGTCCGCCAACGCTACGGATGGATGGTGACGGTGATGGCACTCCTCGCGAACATGGCGGTGATCTGGGTGATTCTCCAGTCTGCGGAATGGCTCATGCGCCGACTGGGCAGAGAAGGGGCGGAAGTCGCGTCAAAAATCGCGAGCTTGATCTTGACCGCCTTCGGGGTCATGCTGGTCCGGCAAGGGCTCATGGCGATGCGAGGAGTCACCGGGTAAGATGGACATGCGTCGGGTGCTCACCTTCATCATGGCCGGCGGCAAGGGCGAACGGCTGCTGCCGCTGACCAAAGATCGCGCCAAACCCGCGGTGCCGTTTGGCGGTATTTACCGCATCATCGACTTTACGCTCTCCAACTGCATCAACTCGGGCGTGCGCAAGATTCACGTCCTCATCCAGTACAAATCAATCTCCCTGCAGCGGCATCTGCACAGCGGCTGGAGCATTTTCCATAATGAACTGGGCGAGCACATCGATGTGATCCCAGCCCAACAGCGCACGGGCGAGCATTGGTACCTCGGCACGGCCGATGCGATCTACCAGAACATCTACACGATTGAGCAAGAGCAGCCGGACCACGTGCTGATCCTGGCGGGCGATCACGTCTATAAGATGAACTACGCGGACATGGCCGCGTTTCATGAGGCGAACGACGCCGTCGTGACGGTGGGCGTCATCGAGATGGAAAAACAACGCGCCTCGGGATTCGGGATCGTGGAAGTCGACGTCGATGGGCGCATCATCGGGTTTGAAGAAAAGCCCAAGCACCCCAAGACGATTCCAGGGCGGCCGGATCGCTGCTACGTGTCGATGGGGATTTACCTCTTCAATCGGCAGCTGCTGGAGGACGCGCTGATCGGCGATGCGCGGCGCTCGGAGAGTTCGCATGACTTCGGCAAGGACGTGATTCCGGCGGCGGCGCGCAACGTCAAGGTCATGGCGTACAACTTCCGCGATGAGAACAAGAAGGAGTCCAAGTACTGGCGCGACATCGGCACCCTCGATGCGTACTACGAAGCCAACATGGACCTCATCCAAGTGACCCCGCAGTTTAACCTCTACGATCGGGAATGGCCGATCCGCACGTACCACGAGCAGTGGCCGCCGGCGAAGACCGTCTTCGCCGATGAGGCGACCGGCCGCGTCGGCACGATCCTGGATTCGTTGGTCGCCAATGGCTGCATCATCAGCGGCGGGCAAGTCTTGCGCAGCATTCTCTCGTCGGATGTGCGTATCAACAGTTTCGCCACGGTCGAGGACGCGATCCTGATGGAGCACGTCAAAGTCGGCCGCTACGCGAAAATCCGCCGCGCCATTATCGATAAGGATGTGACGATTCCTCGTTACGCGGAAATCGGCTATAACCTCGAAGAGGATCGGCGGCGGTTTCATGTGACGGAATCCGGGATCGTGGTGGTGGAGAAGGGGACGGTGATTGAGGAGCCGCGGCCCGCGGAGTCGCTGGTAGGAACGTAACATGAGCACTCAGCATTCAGCACTAAGCACTAAGCACACAGCAGAAAGTCGGTTGCGGATTGGCGAGATTGAGCTGACGTCGCGCTTGATTGTCGGCACGGGGAAATATGCCACGTTTGCGCTGATGCGCGAGGCGATCGACGCCTCAGGCGCACAGATGGTCACAGTGGCGGTGCGCCGCATCAATTTAGATCGTCCCCACGAAGAGAGTCTGCTCGACTATCTCGATCGCTCGCGCGTGACCCTCTTGCCGAACACGGCCGGCTGTTACACGGCCGAAGAGGCGATCCGCACGGCAACGTTGGGTCGCGAAGCCGGGCTATCGAATCTGGTGAAGCTGGAAGTGATCGGCGATCAGAACACGCTGCTGCCGGATACCACCGCGTTGCTTGAAGCGACGCGCGTGCTGGTCAAAGACGGATTCATCGTCATGCCGTATACGAACGACGATCCGATCATGGCCAAGAAACTCGAGGATGCAGGAGCCGCGTGCGTGATGCCGCTGGCAGCACCCATCGGCTCCGGGCAAGGGATCATCAACCCGCTGAACATCCGCTTCATTCTGGAGGCGGTCTCGGTGCCGGTGATCGTCGACGCCGGAGTCGGGACGGCCTCTGACGCGGCGGTGGCGATGGAGCTTGGCGCGGATGGGATCCTCATGAATACCGCGATCGCCGGCGCGCGCGATCCGGTGAAGATGGCACGCGCGATGCGGCTAGCCGTCGAAGCCGGGCGGCTGGCCTATGACGCCGGGCGGATTCCCAAGAAATCGCATGCCGCAGCTTCGAGTCCCACCGAAGGGCTCGTCGTGGCGCGTCCTGGCCATCAACGAGCGGCCGAGTCGACGCGGTCGTCATGAGCCAAGACGGCGTCGACACCGACGGGGGGTATGATCCTCGCTCCTGAGACGCGCGCGGTCGTGCGCCGCGTCTTTGCATGTTACTTCCTCTCCGGAGCCCTCGGGCTCATCTATCAAATCCTCTGGTTGCGCAAGCTCCTCCTTGTCTTTGGCAGCACGGTCCACGCGGTCAGCACGGTGTTGACCGTCTTCTTCGGCGGGCTCGCCCTTGGCAGTTGGCTGTTCGGCCGATGGATTGACCGGCGCGAGCGCGCCGGCCTTCGCTGGTACGCCTTCATGGAAATGGGCGTCGGCCTCTACGCGTTTCTGACCCCGTGGCTCTTCATGCTGGTCCAACACATCTACATCCCGATCTATCGCCAGTCGAACTTTTCTCCCACCGTTCTCGTCGGGGCCTCGTTTGTGTGCGCGACGGCGATCTTATTGCTGCCGACCGTCCTCTTGGGCGGCACGTTTCCGGTGCTGAGCCGCTACCTGATTCGCTCAAGCGCAGAGCGTGGCGGCGCGATCGCCGGGCTCTATGGCCTCAACACCGCCGGGGCGATGCTCGGGACCGTGTTCGTCTATGCCAGCGGCTTGCCGGTCCTCGGGTTGATGCGGACCCTGCAATGCGCCGGCGTCTTGAATCTTGGCATCGGGATGCTGTGCCTTTCGTTCGATCGACGTTTAGAAGAGTTGGAGTTTCGCCGGCCTTCGACTGCGTCGCCCTCGACGCCTGCGGTGGCGCCGGATGTTCCTGATCGCACGGTGGCGTGGGTGTTGCTCGCGTTTGCGCTCTCCGGATTTTCGGCCATGGTGTACGAGGTGGCCTGGACGCGGGTGTTGAGTCTCGTGTTGAGCAGCTCGATCTATGCTTTCTGCATCATGCTGGCGACGTTTCTGGGCGGCATCGCCATTGGGAGCTTCTGGATTCAGCGTCGGTTGGCCGCCATTCGCGAGCCTCTGACCTGGTTTATCGCGCTGGAAGGGCTGCTTGGCGTGTGCGGGGTGGCGTCGGTCTTCCTCTTTACGCAATTGCCGGACTGGTTTGTGACGCTGTGGCCGCTGACGCGGCAGTCGTTCACAGGACTCGTCTGGCTGCAGGTGCTGCTCAGTGCTGCGATCATGATTGCGCCAACACTCATCATGGGCATGCTCTTTCCGCTCGTGAGCGAACTCGTGACGAATCGATTCGCGGCCTTCGGACGGCAACTCGGCAGCGCGTACGCGATCAACACGCTCGGAGGCATTCTCGGTTCGTTCCTGGCCGGGTTCGTTCTGATCCCGCTGTGGGGCTTGCCGTGGGCGATTGTCGCGGCGGCGATGGTCAATCTCCTGGCAGCTGCGCTCGTCTATGTGCGGTTCGGGACGAGCTGGTCCTGGGTCGGACGGCTCGGGCTGGCGTGCGGCGCGCTCATCAGCGGCGCGCTCGTCAGCGGGGCGGTCATTACCTCGTCGTGGCAGCAGCAGGTGTTTTCGGCCGGGGTGTACTTGAATCCTGACGAATTTGTCGGCGGATCTATCCGGCGCAACGTCGCCAACACGAAACTCCTCTTCTATCGGGACAGCCTCAATGCGACGGTCAGCGTCCATCAGCTCGGGTCGACGATCTTCTTGAAAGTCGGCGGCAAAACCGACGCCTCGAACGGCCTCGACATGGGCACGCAGGTGCTCTTCGCGCACATCCCGTTGCTGCTGCACCCGGATCCGAAACGTGCGCTGGTCATCGGGCTCGGCAGCGGGGTGACGCTCGGGCATGCGGGACGGTATCCGCTCACCACCCTGCATTGCGCCGAGCTGGATCCAGCCGTTATTGAAGGGGCGCGGTATTTTCGCGACTACAACTTTCACATTCATGATGATCCGCGCGTGCGCATCTTTGCGGCGGATGGGCGCAACTTTCTTCTCGCCAGCCCGCAGACGTACGACGTCATCATCTCCGAGCCCTCGAACCCGTGGATGGCCGGGTTGGCCTACCTCTTTACGCGGGAGTTCTACCAGCTCGCAAAGCGCCGGCTCGCCCCTGGGGGCATCATGTGCCAGTGGGTGCAGCTGTACCGCTTGTTTCCCGAGGACGTGACGCTCATGTTACGCACGTTCCATCACGAGTTTCCCTACGTGTCGATCTGGTCGCCCGCGCCCGGCGATCTGCTGATGATCGGATCGCAGCAGCCGCATAAGTTTGACTATCCCACATTGGTCCGACGCATGGCAGCGCCATCCATCCATGACGCGCTGGCGACGATGCATCTTGAGCGCCCGGACGTGTTGCTGCACACCTTCTGGTTTGCCAATCGTGAAGTTGAGGCCGTGACCGCCGGCGACTCGTCGCTGCATGAAGACGACCAGCCGTTCTTGGAATTCGACGCGCCCAAAGCCTTGTACGCCGACGCGGTGACCGCGGCGAACATCACGGGCTTGCGACAGTTTATCGCCTCGCCCGAGGCGATCGTCACGAACCGGCCTGCGCGCATCTTGGACCCTGAATCCTACCAAGCCCTCAGCCTCTTTCGCATTTCGCAGGAGCAACTCAAAGACACCGAGCAAGCCCTGACACAGTGGGTGACGCTCGATCCTTCATCGAAGGAAGCATGGATTGGTCTCTCAGGCGTGTACCAGCAGATGCAGCAGCCGCTGCGCGCGCGCGACGCCCTCATGCAGGTCCTTGCGGTCGATCCGTCAGATGCCACAGCCAATCGGCTTCTCGGCCGGCTGCATTGGCAGCAAGGACAGTTGCAAGAGGCTCGACCGTTCTATCAACAGGCGGTGGCGACGCATCCTGCGGATACCTTCTTTGCGCAGGAACTGGGGAGCTATTATCTGGCAGCGGAATTGCCCGCGTGGGCGGCCGAGTACTATCGCTCCGCGCTCTCTCAAGATAGCAAGGGTCGTCGAAGCCTCTTGCTGGGGTACAGCAAAGTGTTGTCTGACCTCAAGCGCTGGGATGATGCAGAGAAAGTGGCGGAGCTTGGAAGCACCGCCTTTCCCGACAATGCGCAATTTCCGTTGATGCGCGGGAACATGGCTCTCGAGCAACACGAGTGGGACGCTGCGGTGACGTGGCTGACGCGGGCGCTGATCCTTACGCCGAGTCTGGCGGACGCGCACTACGGGCTGGCTCGCGCGGCTGAGGGCCGGCAGCAGTTGCCGCAAGCCGTCGAGCATCTCAAACACGCCCTGCGATACGATTCGTACCACCGGCAAGCGCTTGAGTTGCTCCATCGCCTTCAGTCCGAAGCCGCGGCCCGTGCGTCGCGGTGACAGCGCTGGTTACGTGTGGTGGGTCCTGCCGCTGCGCCACCCCACGTCCGTCCTCGCCCAGCGACTATCGCGCTGGTTCTGCGGGCGGACGCGGGGGCCTCGGCTCCGCGTCACCCACCACACGACCATCACCTGCATTGTCCTGTGCTAGACAGGACGCCGGCGAGGCGGTATCATACCTCCTCTCCGACGAGGTTTGCTCTGCCAGGCACCATGAGTGCAGCCTCGCATGACGCGACAACACAATCCCTGTGAGAGATAACCGTGGAGTAGACGACTCATGGCCACACGAACGAAAGATCAAGCGACCGCGCAACGCACCGCGACACGGACCTATCAAATCGCCGTGATTCCAGGCGATGGCACGGGGCCCGAAGTCATCCGCGAAGGGCGCAAGGTCTTGGAGGCAGCGGCAAAACGCGAAGGGTTTGCCCTCAACTGGCATCCGTACGATCTGGGCGGTGAGCGGTACCTCAAGACGAAGGAGACGCTGCCGGCCTCCGTGGTGAACGAGCTGCGAGACGTCGATGCGATCTATCTGGGTGCCATTGGACATCCTGATGTGACACCCGGCATCTTAGAGCAGGGGATCTTGTTGCGGCTGCGTTTTGAGCTGGATCAGTACATCAACTTGCGGCCGGTGAAACTGTATCCCGGGGTGTGGACGCCGCTGCGGGACAAAACCCCGGAACACATCGATTTTGTCGTCGTCAGAGAAAACACCGAAGGTCTCTATGCCGGCGTCGGCGGCTTCCTGAAGAAGGGCACCAAGGACGAGGTAGCACTCCAGACCTCGGTGAACACGCGTGTGGGAGTCGAGCGGTGCATCCGGTTTGCCTTCGAGTACACGCGCAAGCGCGCCAAACGTAAAAAGCTGACGCTGTGCGGCAAGACCAACGTGCTGACCTATGCGCATGATTTATGGCAGCGCGTCTTCAATGAGGTTGCCAAGAGTTACTCGGACATCCAGACGGAATACACGCACGTCGATGCGTGCTGCATGTGGATGGTCAAGAACCCGGAGTGGTTCGATGTCATCGTGACCGATAACATGTTCGGCGACATCATCACGGATTTGGGCGCGATGATTCAAGGCGGCATGGGCATCGCCGCCGGGGGCAACCTGAATCCCGAAGGCGTGTCGATGTTCGAGCCCATCGGCGGCTCGGCCCCAAAGTACACCGGCAAGAACGTCATCAATCCGCTGGCCGCGATCTGCGCCGGCAGCATGATGCTGGAGTATCTCGGCGAGACGAAGGCAGGCCGCGCCGTCGAGCAGGCGGTGATGGAAATCACCGGCAAGAAATTGAAGAGCCTGGCTGCGGGCAAGATGGGGTATTCGACCAGCGAAGTCGGTGACCTCGTCGTCAACGCATTAGCTCGTTAGCCTCATTACTCGAACATGCAAAGTATGGTGGCGGGTCCTGTCGCGGTGTCCTGCTCGTGGGCCCCTCCGCCCGGTGTGGATCCTCCCACTCGCTCGGACTCCGCGCCACCCGCCACTTATCATAGTAAGAACGCGTTGCTCCGTCGAAAAGCTCGCTCGTGGGCCACGGGTGA
>JACQHR010000034.1 GCA_016198905.1 Candidatus Omnitrophota bacterium
AACCACATCAGCCGCGCCTGAATGGGCGCGTAACTGCGAATCCTCGGCATCGTGACACCTCCGGCTCCCATGCTCAACCCACCGTACAACTCTAGAGCCAAAAGTGTCACCTATGTCTGTAAACATTCTACATAATTCTCGCGGTTTCCTTGCCTCGTTTCTGATAGGTCAGGTAAGCTTTCTTCAGTAGGATTCACGAAACATTACATCAGTGCACGAACGGACAAACCCTGCGGAATGGGGGGCGCCCTGCACTGCGTAGGGTGCAGGGCCATGAACCCGTCGTGGTTCATAGCAAAGCCGCGGGCCCTTGTCCTCGAAAAGAATCGCCTGGCTGCCGAACGCATGCGACTGCAAAGGAAGGATTGAGATGGGACAGCGTGATCCTGCACGGATGCGGCTGGGGCGGCTCTGGCGCGTCATCAGGTTGATGAGCCTCCTCGTCATTGGGCTGTTCGTACCACGGGTGGCGGAGGCGGTCATCGATCCGGATCAACGACGCCAAGAGCCGCCCAGCGCACAAACGCTCGGAAATCCTCAGCGGCGGCCGGACGATCCTCTGCAGGTTCAGCATAATGGGACAGTCTCCAAGCCCCGCTTCGTTCCCGGCCAGCTCATCGTCAAGTACAAGAGCGACAGCGAGTATGCGGTGACCGAGTGCGTTCACTGTCTGCTGAAGAACCGTGCGGAGCTAAAGAACCGTACGACCGATGTGTTCCGAGCCACCACGACCGATGCGAGCGACTCCTTGGATCGGCTCCATGCGAAGTACGAGGTCAAGGCCGCGCGGCCGGTGTTCCGCACCGGAGATGAGGAAACAGAGATTCTCGGACCCAAGACACTCACCGCGCTCCGACAGCATCAAGCCGACACCGCCAAGCGCCTCAAGGCCCGGTTTCCTCAGCGCAGCGCGCGCGCGCCGAAGGATGCCGTTCTGCCGGATCTCACCCAGGTCTACGTCCTGGAGGTCCCTCAGGAGACGGATATCCAGGCGGCGGTTGCGGACTTCGCGCAGGACCCCCACGTCGTCTACGCCCAGCCCAACTACCTCGTGGAGGTGCAGTGGACCCCCAACGATCCGTACTACAACTCCTCCGGGTCCTGGGGGCAGCCCTACGAGGACCTCTGGGGCCTGAAGAAGATCCAGGCCGCGCAGGCGTGGGAAGTGACGCAAGGACAAGGCATTCTCGTTGCTGTCATCGACACCGGTGTGGACTACACCCATCCAGATCTGGCCAGCAATCTGTGGGTCAACCCTCTGGAAATTGCCGGTAACGGTTTGGATGATGATGACAACGGGTATGTCGACGATACGCGCGGGTGGGATTTTTCCACAAGCCGGCCCGATCCCATGGACCGTTACGGTCACGGCACGCATGTCGCCGGGACGATTGCCGCGGTGGGGGATAACGGGATCGGCATCGTCGGGGTTGCTCCACACTCGACCGTGTTGCCGGTGAAGGGGCTCAACGACGACGGCAATGGGTACGAGACGAATCTAGCGGAAGCGATCATCTACGCGGCAGAGCAAGGGGCCGATGTCATCAATAATAGCTGGGGTGGTTTCGGTGAGATGCAAGCCATCCGTGATGCCATCCGCTATGCCCATGCATCGGGGGTCGTCGTGCTCGCGGCTGCGGGTAACGACAGCAGTCGCGTGGAGGACGGATTTTTTCCAGCCAATCAACAGGAGGTTATCGCCGTCGCTGCCAGTACTCAGGATGACGAGCGCGCCGTGTTCTCCAATTGGGGAGAGAAGCTTGATGTGAGCGCGCCGGGAGGAGGACGTGGGGATGATCGGTCAGACGGTTCTCCGTTGTGGAACATCCTCTCGTTGTCAGTTCCTGGATCCAACCTAGAGCGGCAACTGCCGTCGAATGTCGTCAGCCCAGGCTATCTCCGCTTGGCGGGCACTTCGATGGCCTGTCCGCATGCAGCTGGTGTCGCGGCTTTGGTCATCGCAGCACATTCCGACTATTCCAATGAAGCAGTCCGCGCCGCGCTGCGGTTTGGTGCAGATGACGTTGGGGCTCCCGGCAAAGATAGGGACAGTGGTTTTGGTCGAGTCAACGCATGGGGGGCCGTGACCGCCGAACCACGCATCGCAATGATGCCGGCCCTGAAGACGTCGAAGCTCGTTGCCGGTACGACACAACACGTCACCGTCGTTCTTAAAAACGCCTGGCTTCCAATCGCTGGGGTTTCCGCAACCCTCACAACCTCCGATCCACAGATTATGATTGTCACACCGGTCCAATCGTACGGAGATTTCTCGACGCCCGGCGAAGAGAGAGAAGCGAATTTTACCCTGGTACTCGATGACGCGATACATGCCGGAGCCACGATTGCCTTCGAACTCTTGGTATCGAGCGGAGATGGAACTTTCCAACTGCGGTATCCGTTCACACTGCCGATTAGCGACCTCTCGATTGTAGAAGGCTGGCCGATTCAGTTGCCGCTTGGCTCGGAAGCCTCATCGCCCGCTCTCGCCGATCTGGATCGCAACGGAACGCTCGAAGTCATTGTGGCGACCATCGAGGGCCATGTGTATGTGTTTGACCACGCGGGGACATTAGTGCCGGGGTGGCCTGCTGAAATCGAGGCGAATGGGGATTCGTCACCCGTCGTCGCAGATCTGGATGGTGATGAGTTGCCAGAGATTATCGTTGGTGCGCCAGGGGGAAATGTCTACGCCTGGCATGGAGATGGGAGGCCAATGGCTGGGTGGCCGCAGAAGACGATTGGGGACGTTCTGTCTTCTCCGGCGGTCGCGGATCTCGACGGCGATAGTCGTCCTGAGGTGGTGGTGGGCACGGGTGGATTCTACTCCTTCGCCCCCGGCCAAGTGTATGCCTGGCACCACGATGGATCACTGGTGGCGGGATGGCCAGTGCAGTTCGACAACATCACCTGGGCACTCTCCTCTCCAGCGATCGGAGATCTCGACGCAGACGGGCGACCGGATATTGTGCTGGGAGAGATGACGGGAAAAATTTATGTGTGGCATGGGGACGGTACACGCCTGGCGGGATGGCCAGTTCAAACAGCAGGGAGGATTGGCCTTAACTCTCCTGCCCTGGGCGATCTTGATCGCGACGGTCGGTTGGACGTGGTCATTACGGCAGGGGGTCAAAGAGGAGGTGCCGTGCACGCGGCCATATTCGCCTTCAACAGTGATGGCATTCCGCTCGTCGGTTGGCCACAGAGCGTTGAGCCAGATACCGTGACGCACAGCTCTACACCGCTCGTTGACGTGGATGGAGATGGTACACCGGAGGTCATTGTGGGTACCACGGCCGTCTATATGTGGCATGGGAATGGCGCAGTGGTTGAGGGATGGCCCGTGTCCACCACAGGGGGATTCAATCAGAGCTCACCAGTGGCGGGTGACCTCGATGGAGATGGGAAGTTGGAGGTAGTGATCCCCACAACCGACGGAAAGGTCTACGCCTGGCACGGAGACGGGCGTGGCGTCTCAGGGTGGCCCATCACGACCGCGGAACAGTTCTACGCGCCCGTTGCCTTGGGCGACCTAGACCGCAATGGCAAGGTCGATGTCGTGGCCGTCTCCATTCAGGGTAAATTATTTCGGTGGGAAATTAACCCCTCTACTCCCGATCGCTATGAAGTCACCCCAGGTGTTATCTACTGGCCCACGTATTGTTACAATCAGCGTCATACAAGCCGATATGATGACGAACCGCCCTTTGTACAGGTCGTGAAAGGTCAGCAAGAGGTCCGTCAACTAACCAGTGCCGAAGGGGATGTGTTGATGCTCTCGATCATTGGCAACGATTCGGATCGGCGCGTGCTCTCGGTGTCCATTGACAATGCACCACCTGGAAGCACGACGGTGGTTCTTGGTGATCTGGATCAGGATGGCACGCCCGGTCCGCCAGATTACGCTCTGCTGCATAACTATCGCATCGGGAGAGCGGATCTCAACCAAGCGCAGCGGTCCTTGGCAGATATGGATTCAGATGGTCTCTTGACGGACAACGATGAGCTCTATCTCATCCTTGCCGTCCAGGGATTTTCGCGCATCCGCCGATTGACGTGGACGCCAACCCGCGAGGCCATTGGCAATCATACCGTGACAGCTGTGGCGACGGACGGCGCTCATCGTGCTTCTCAGACGATCAGCGTTACGATCATCCCGGTGAACCATCCGCCGGTACTGGACCCGATTGGTCATCGGGTCGTCAACGAAAACCAGCTGTTGACCGTCACGGTCTCGGCGACGGACCCAGATGGGGATGCGCTGGTGTTTGAAGCCAGCGGATTGCCCGTCGGGGCGAGCTTTGATCGCGGCATATTTACCTGGACGCCCACGTCTACTCAGGCGGGTCGCTACCCCCTAACGTTGACGGTCACGGATGCCAGCGGCCTCAGCGATACAGAGACAGTGACCGTGACTGTTCGCGAGACGACGCTCGCGATTAGCGGGCAAATCGTCCATAACGCCGGCCAGCCGATCAGTGGGTTGCTGATCCAACTCACCCCCAGCTTGCAGTATCCGGATGGCCGCAAGGCCGAGGCGACGACCGGATCCGACGGCAGCTTTCTCCTTTCCGACTTGCAGTCGACCACCAAACTCCAGCAGGCCGTGAGCCGCTGCCAGCGCACCGGCGTCTGCCGGCCGGTGACGGTGAAGGTGCGTCCCCAGAAGCGCGGCGTCCGCTTTACTCCAGCTTACCGGACCATCACCTTCGATTCGGCCAATCTCAAGGATGCGACGAGCATCGACTTCACCGCTCCCTAGCGGACAGAAGTGGCAGTCACTTCCCAAAGCGGAAAAAAAGTGACTGTCACTTTTCCTTTCCCAAGACCTCCCTAGTTCCTCTATTGCCACAACGGTCATCGATCCGTACAATCAGAGCAACTCCGATCATGACACATTCCGGCAAGGTCTCTACTGTTGTAGTGTTTGGGATTCCCGCGATGGTGGTGTGCGGGGGGATGCTGTACGTGCGGCAGTATCCGGAAACGCCGGTGGCCATCAAGCTCGTCGAGCTGAAGGATCGCGGCGTCGAACTCCTCGACATGGCCAAGCAACACCTGCCGGGGTATCACGCGCAGAAGCCCGCAGCGAAACACGCACGCTCCTCAACGCATCCGGCGAATGGCCCCGTGACGTTCGAGTCAGTCTCCAAGACGCCTGCGACCTCCACACCGGCGAAACCTGCAACGCCCATGCCGCGCGCGACGACGCTCTACCTCAAAAACGGCGGCGCGGTCACTGGTGAATTGGTGAGCGAGACCTCGCAGGAAGTGACGCTCCATTTTGAGTACGGGGATGTCGGCTTTCAGCGTGCGGAAATTGCACGCATCGTCAAAGGCCAACAGGGAACCGGCGAAGACGGCATGGTCATGCCGTGGGAAGGCGCGCACAAGAAGCTCGACTGGCCCTACCAACATGACGTGGTGGTGCGATTGCTGAAAGGGACCGTGGTGGACGGCGACATTCGATCCGTCACGCCGAAGGACGTCGTCGTGACACAAGCGGTTCCCGGCGGCGGAGAGATCGAGCATACGATCCATCGCGCCGACATCGATCAGCTGATGTTCAAGCCCGTCAAGACGAAGGACACAGAGGCGATCGAGGAAAAGCTGCGCACGTTGTTTCCGAAGATGAGTTGGAATGAAGAGGGCCTGTTCACGATCGTCTCCGATTCGATTCCACCGACCATCAAAGAGTACCGCAAAACCATCCGCGAGTTGGCGACCGATTGGTATCTCACGTTTCTGCCGCTGGTGAAGCATCGCAAGCCTATCGGCCAGCGCTACATCGTGGTCTTCGATGATTGGCAAGCCTACATCGACTATGCGGCCACCGATGGAGTTCCGGGGTGGATGGCGGTGGGTTACTACGATCCGGAACAAGATGTGCTGTACTGCTTCAATATGCTCGGCGATCGATTCTCCCAACTTCTCTACGACGCGTATCTTGGACAGTTCAACAAGGCGCGCAAGGACGTCTCGCAAGAAGTGCAGGGCTCGCGGTACGAGGTCTTCGTCGAAGGGGCGATCTCGGAGTTTTACCAGAAGCTGGAGCAGGCGCACTCCTCGGTGCGACAAATCTTCGCTCAATTCAGCACCGACGTGCTGCGCCACGAACTTACACACTCGATGTTCGCGAACTGGAAGCTGCAGGGCGTGATCCTTTCCAAGCTGCCCAGCGCCGACAAGGACAAGGACGTGGTGGAGAAAAAGCAGCGATACCTGCAAGCCACGAACGCGACTACGAAACGTCAGATGCTAGACGATCTCTTAAGTTCACAGAAACAGCATCCGTTGCCCGAGATGCAGGCGTCCAACTCTTGGTTCGTGGAGGGGCTGGCCGGCTACATGGAGCCTTCGCCGGTGGGCGGCATCAATTCGGAGCGGCTGGCCGAAGTGCAAGAAGCCAAGCGGACCACGCAGCTGTTGCCGTTTGCGTATCTGAACACGTTTCGCGTGGGCAGCTTCCCGGGGCTGTCCTCCAAGAGCATGCTCTACGCGTATGCCCAGAGCTGGGCCTTCTGCCATTTTCTGATGGCGAAGTATCCCGAGGGCTTCATGACATTTCAGGATCGGATGATTCGGGAGACCCCTGGCGATCAAGGCATCGAGCTGACCTGGTTTACCGAGGCGATTGGTAAGGATCAGCACACCCTTGATGAGGAATTCGCGGCCTATCTCGAGCAGTTTCCGCCTGAGGACTCGCTGCCGGTCAAGCAGATGAAGGCCTTCCTCGATCTGCGCGACGAATTGACTACGCTCGCTCGCCGCTACGGCGGCTAGCCCATCGTCATTTGATCGTCTCAGACATCAGACCACAGACACCAGACATCAGGAAACTCTTGGATTGCCAACCTGTTGTCTGAGGTCTGATGTCTGTTGTCTGCCTCTTCGATTGTCCTCAACCCCACGTGTTACGCCGATTTAATCTCGCCGTGACATATCTGTAACGTCCCCGCGCTATCCTCCACTCCACCATGACGGTGGATCGCATGACACGGCAACCACTCCTGTTGCGCTTCGGGGATCTCGTGATTGACCTCGAGCACTATCGCGTGCTGCTCGGCGGCCACCCGCTCATCTTGTCGTATCGCGAGTACGCCCTCTTAGGATATCTCGCAGGCCGCGCCGGGCAGGTGGTGCACAAGCGCCAACTACTTGAAGAGGGCTTGGGTCGGCATGATCCAGGCGGGTTACGCATGGTTGAGGAGCACATCCGGCACCTCAAAGGCATCCTTGAGCGGGAGGGCCGTTCGTTCATTGAAGAGGTAGGCGGCACCGGCTACCGGTTCGAACCGCAAGGGCCCTCTGGAATGTAACACGGAATTAACATGGCTGTGACGCTTGCGTAATGTGCGGCCGATACAGTATGCGCAAGTGGAGTGGGGGACTCCGACGAGAACAAGGAGGAAGACATGATGAAGCGGTGGGTCAGTGGTGTGTGGGTGATGAGTTGGGCGCTCTGTGTCACGAGCATCGCCGGCGCCGATGAGACATCAATAGCGTCTGACAAGGCCGAGCTGCAAGTCCTGAAGGCTCGGTTGGAGAAGCTCGAACAGAAAGTGGCTGATCAGGAAGCGACGTCCAGCGGGGCCACGCCAGGCAACGCGGTGCTCCAGATGCCCGGCGGATTACATGGCGTCCAGATGAGCGGATTCGTCGACGTCTCCGGGCACTATAACTTCAATGCGCCGCAATCATCGAGCACGACCCGCCTGAACACCCTGCGCGTCTTTGATACGCAAGCCAACAGCGTCATGGTCAACAACGCCGAGCTTGTGCTCGAGAAACCCGTGTCAAGCGACTCCCCGCTTGGATTCAAGACGGCGCTCATGTTTGGCACGGATGCCGAAGTGGTGGGTGCCGTGACGACCGGGTTGGGTCTTGGAACCGATGAGCTGGACGTGAAAGACGCCTACGTGGACTACCTCGTGCCCCTCGGCGAAGGGCTGGACGTCAAGCTCGGGAAGTTTGCGACGATGCACGGCGCGGAAGTGATCGAGTCGAAGGACAACTGGAACGTGACGCGCTCCTTCCTCTTCGGGTTCGCCATTCCCTTTACGCACACCGGCGTGCGGATGACGTATCCGCTGGCGAGCTGGTTGAGCGCGACGCTCGGCGTGGACAATGGCTGGGATGTGGTGGATGACAATAACCAAGGCAAGACCATCGAGACATCCGTCACCATCACGCCGGTGTCGAACGGGTCGCTGACGGTGAACTATATGGGAGGCCCGGAGCAGACGAATAGCAACAGCAACCAGCGCAACCTAATCGATATCGTCGCCAGCTATCAGCCGATCGATCCGTTGCAACTCAAATTGAACTTTGATTATGGAACGGAACAAAAAGGCGTCCTCCTTAGTCGTGACAACGCGAGCTGGGTCGGCCTGGCCGGCTACGCGCGGTACGCGATCAACGATTGGTGGGCGCTCGCGTCGCGGCTTGAATGGTTCCATGATGCGGATGGGGTGCGCACGGCGTTTAACCCCGCTGCCGTAGGCACCAACGCCCTCAATGGGGTCACCGGCACCGATCTGAACCTGTGGGAGATCACGCTCACCAACGAGTTCAAATTGAACAAGCACTTGATTGGCCGGCTGGAGTACCGCCATGACCAGGCCAGCGAGTGGGTCTTCGCCCGGGGCGATATTGGGCAAGACGCGTTGGTGGGTCGACGACCGTATCAGGACACGGTTTCCGTAGAGTTCATCGCGCCGTTCTGATTGAGATGGAGATCACTTGCGGCCGCGCTCCAACCCCGCTCCCGAGTCGGCCCCCGACCTGTCCTCAGCAGGTCGCACGTGGAGCGCGGTCCGCAAGCTCGTCGCAACGGTTGTGTACGAAACACCGTACACGCATGACAAGGACAAGGAGGACCATCACAATGAAACGAAGGAGGGGCAATGGATCCTAAAGTAGTCGCCGACACGCTGTGGGTGCTGATTACAGCGATGCTCGTCTTTTTTATGAACTTGGGGTTTGCGTGCGTCGAAACCGGATTTTGTCGGGTGAAGAACTCGACGAATATCCTGTCGAAGAACTTCATCGTGTTTGCCTGTTCGACGATCGCGTTCTGGGTGCTCGGCTGGGGGTTGATGTTCGGCAACGGCAACGGGTTCATGGGATTGGAGGGGCTGCTGCTGTTGGGCGGCGCCGACAACAGCCCGGCGATGGGTGAAGCCTACAAAGGGGCTTACGCCGCGCTCAACTGGACCGGCGTGCCGATGCTGGCCAAGTTCTTCTTCCAGCTGGTCTTCGCAGGCACGGCCGCGACGATCGTCTCAGGCGCGGTGGCGGAGCGCATCAAGTACTTCTCCTTCATCGTGTTCAGCTTCATCATCGTCGGGATCATCTACCCCATCGTGGGCCACTGGATATGGGGTGGCGGATGGCTGGCCTTGAAAGGCTTCCTGGATTTTGCCGGTTCGACGCAGGTGCACTCGATCGGCGGGTGGGCAGCACTCGCCGGCGTGATTGCGTTAGGGCCGCGCTATGGGAAGTACAACAAAGACGGCTCGGTCAACCCGATTCCAGGGCACAATCTTGCATTGGGGCTCATCGGGTGTTTTATTCTCTGGCTCGGATGGTTCGGGTTTAACCCAGGCTCGACCATGGCGGCCGATCCTGAGGCCATCTCCCGCATCTGCATTACCACCAATACCGCAGCCGCGGCAGCGATGCTCTCCGCGACCATCATCTCCACCATGCTCTTGGGCAAGCCGGACTTAGGGATGACGATCAACGGGTGTCTGGCCGGGTTGGTCGCCATCACCGCGCCCTGTGCGTTTGTCAGCGTCACGAGTTCGTTCATCATCGGTCTGATCGCCGGCGCGCTGGTGGTGCTGGCGGTGATCGGGTTCGACAAAGTTCACATCGATGATCCGGTCGGCGCGCTGGCGGTGCATCTGTGCAACGGCGTGTTTGGCACGATCTGCGTGGGCCTCTTTGCCGAATCGCAGTGGACACCGGGCCAAGCCTCCGGCCTGCTCTTCGGGGGCGGGTTGAAGCTGCTGAGCATTCAGCTCACAGGGGTCGTGACCGTCGGGCTGTTCGTGTTCATCGCCTCCTTCATTGTCTGGCAGTTGCTCAAGGTCACCATGGGAATTCGTGTGAGCGTCCAAGAGGAGATCGAAGGGTTGGATATCGGAGAACACGGGCAGACGACGTATCCGGAGTTTGTAACGCGCAAGCCTGCGTACTCCTACGTGAGTATCGCTGAGCGGATTGCAGAGTGAGGATCCCATGAAAAAAATCGAAGCGATCGTGCGGCCAGAGAAAGTTGACGACGTCCGCAAAGCCATGGATAAAGCCGGCTACCCGGGCGTGACGATCACCGAGGTCGAGGGGCATGGCAAGCAAAAGGGCGTGACGCGGCAATGGCGCGGAGAGTCCTACAAGGTGGACCTGCTGCCCAAAGTGAAACTCGAGATCGTCGTTGGGGATAAAGATGCGGATCGGATTGTGAGTGCGATCTCCGCTGCGGCGAAAACCGGTGCGGTGGGAGACGGCAAGATCTTCCTCTCCGAGATCAAAGACGTGGTGCGTATTCGGACCAGTGAGCGGGGCGAAGACGCCCTCTAGTGTGAACCATTGAAATTACAAATTGACCCACTGAGCGCGGGTGATATACTGGGACCTTCGTCCTTCCCGGGGACGAGTTGCCTATCCCGGCAGCGTTGAGCCGGTAAGGCCCTCAACCCAGTACCCTGGACACACCAACCACAAGGAGGTTGTCTCTATGGCACGAGCTGGAGTCACACAGACGCGGCGAGCGTCTACGCGAACGGCAAGTCCGCAGGGTAGTTCCAATAATTCCAAGTTGACTGCGCCCATCACGCAGGACGCCGTCGACAAGGTGTGGCAGCTCATCAAGAAAAACAACATTACGGTTGTGGACATCAAGTTCAACGATTTGCCAGGGCTGTGGCAGCACTTCTCCATCCCGGTTGAAGAGCTAGGATCGAATGCCAAGGAAGGCGTGTGGATCGACGGGATCGGCTTCGACGGCTCCTCGATCCGCGGGTTCCAGAAGATCCAAGAATCCGACATGAACCTCTTCCCGGATCCGGCGACGGCCGTCCTCGATCCGGTCTGCGCCACGCCGACCCTGAGCCTGGTCTGTGACATCTACGATCCGCTCACCGGCCACCCGTACAGCCGCGACCCTCGGTTCATCGCAAAAAAAGCTGAAAACTACCTCAAGAAAACCGGCATCGGAGATGTGAGTTATTGGGGCCCTGAACCGGAGTTCTTCATCTTCGATGATATCCGCTTCGACTCGACCGAGAACTCCAGCTACTACTACGTGGACTCCGTCGAGGGGGAGTGGAACTCTGGGAAAGATGAGAAGCCGAACCTCGGCTACAAGCCCCGCTTCAAGGAAGGCTACTTTCCGGTGCCGCCGCACGATGCGCTGCAGGACATCCGCAGCGAGATCATGAACAGGGCCCGCGCGGCCGGCGTGCCGGTCGAGAAGCACCATCACGAGGTCGCCACGGCCGGGCAGTGCGAAATCGACATGCGCTACGCCCCCCTGACCAAGATGGCGGACCACCTCATGATGCTCAAGTACGTCATCAAGAATGTCGCCAAGCAGCACAACAAAGTCGCGACGTACATGCCCAAACCGCTCTTCGGCGACAACGGTTCGGGGATGCACACGCATCAGAGCATCGCGAAGCAAGGCGCCAATCTCTTCTACGACAAGAACGGCTACGCGCTCATTAGCCAGATGTGCAAGTGGTACATCGGCGGGCTGATCAAGCACGCGCCGTCGATCCTCGCCTTCGCGGCTCCGACGACCAACTCGTACAAGCGGTTGGTCCCAGGCTACGAAGCGCCCGTGAACCTGGCCTACTCCGCGCGCAACCGCTCGGCAATCTGCCGCATTCCGGTGTACGTCTCGTACCCGAAGAGCAAGCGGGTGGAGTTCCGCGCACCGGATCCTACCTGCAACCCGTACATCACGTTTGCCGCGATGCTCATGGCGGGCTTGGATGGGATTCAGAACCGGATCGACCCAGGCAATCCGGTGGATGAGAACATCTACGAGATGGAAGCGCACAAGGCGCCCAAGCAAGTGCCCGGCTCCTTGAGCGAATCGCTCGATGCGCTCGAAAAGGACCACGCGTATCTGCTGAAGGGCGACGTCTTCACGAAGGACGTCATCGACGTGTGGCTCGAGTACAAGCGGCAGGAGATCGACAAGGTCCGCCTGCGCCCGCATCCGTACGAGTTCTACCTGTATTTTGACGCATAGATTCTCGTGCGCCCTTAACGGGGTCTGACTCCTGAGTTGAGGATACGGGGCGGCAACGCCCCGTCTTCCTTTGGAGGGGTCTGACCCCGACAGGAATGAAGACCTTATTGGTTATCCAACATGTGCCGCATGAAGGGCTCGGCACGTTTGAGCCGGCGTTGACGCGCGCCGGCTGCTCACTCGTCACACTTCACAGCGACGATCCCAAGGCTCATTGGCCGAAGATCACCGATCTTGATGGGCTCATCGTTATGGGCGGGCCGCAAGGGGTCAACGAGCAGGCGAAGTATCCCTATGTGAAGAAGGAAATCGCGCTCCTGCAGGACGCCCTCAAGGCGCAGCGTCCAATTCTCGGCGTATGTCTTGGCGCACAGCTGCTGGCAGCGGCCCTTGGGGCGAAAGTTACCAAGAACCCCCAGAAAGAAATCGGCTGGTATTCCCTCATGCGCGAACCCGGGGCCGAGGGCGACGCACTGTGGGAACCCTTCGGCCAGACCGAGACGGTGTTCCAATGGCATGGCGATGCGTTTGCATTACCAAAGGGAGCGGTGCGGTTGGCCAGCTCGCCGCTCTGCGCCCAGCAAGCGTTCCGCTATGGCACGAACGCCTACGGATTGCAGTTTCACGTCGAGGTAACTGACGCGATGATCCGCACGTGGATGCGAGCCAACAAGCAGGAGCTCGATGGACTCAAAGGCGTCATCGATCCTACGACGATTCGGCAGCAGACGCCGCAGCACATCGATCGTCTGCGCGAGCTTTCCGCACACATCGCCGAGACATTCGCCCGGCTCGTCGTGAACGCGAGACCCGCTCCTCAACCGAACGCCGAACGCCGAACGCCGAACATCTCGTCGGAGGCCATCGCCCATGCCCGTCGCCGCTAAACGCGCGTTACGAAAAGACAAAGCCTACGTGCTCCGGTTGGCGAAAGAGCACGACGTCCGATTCATCCGCCTCTGGTTTACCGACATCCTCGGGTTCTTGAAGAGCTTCGCCATCACGATCGACGAGCTCGAGAAAGCGCTCGAAGAAGGGATGGGCTTCGACGGCTCCGCGATCGAAGGCTTTGCCCGCATCGATGAGTCGGACATGCTGGCGATCCCTGATCCGAACACCTTCTGCCTGCTGCCATGGCGCCCGAAGGAAAACGCCGTCGCGCGGATGTTCTGCGATGTGACCTATCCGGGGGGAAAACTCTTCGACGGTGATCCGCGGCAGGTGCTCAAGCGCAACCTCGCCCACGCCAGCAAGCTGGGCTTTACCTTCTATGTCGGGCCGGAGCTGGAGTTCTTCGTCTTCAAGAGCGCCGACGCTCCGGTGCCGATCGACGTGGGCGGCTATTTTGATCTGACCCCGCTCGATGCCGCCTCGGACTTGCGCCGCGACATCATCCTCGCGATGGAAGAGATGGGCATCGGGGTCGAATACTCTCATCACGAAGCGGCTCCGTCGCAGCACGAAATCGATTTTCGCTACACCGATGCGCTCAGCATGGCCGACAACGTCATGACCTATCGGCTCGTCGTGAAGGAAATCGCCTTGAAGCACGGGTACTATGCCAGCTTCATGCCCAAGCCGCTCGCCGATAAGAACGGCTCCGGGATGCACGTCAACATGTCGCTCTTTCGCGGGGAGCGCAACGCGTTCTTCGACGACAAAGACCGGCTGCACTTGTCGAAGACGGCGAAGCACTTCATGGCCGGGCTGCTCAAGCGCGCGCCGGAGATGACGTTGGTGCTGAACCAGTGGGTCAACTCCTACAAGCGGCTCGTGCCGGGCTTCGAAGCGCCTGTCTACGTGACGTGGGCGAAGCAGAATCGCTCGGACATGATCCGCATTCCGATGTACAAGCCGGGTAAGGAAGCCTCGACGCGTGTCGAGCTGCGTTCCCCGGATCCGGCGTGTAACCCGTACCTTGTCTTCAGTGTCATTCTTGCGGCTGGCCTTGAAGGCGTCGAGAAACAATTTCCGCTCCAACCGGCGACGGAAGAAAACGTCTATACGATCAGCGAGACCGAACGACTGCGCCGTGGCATCGTGCATGTGCCGAGCAACCTCGGCAAGGCCATTGAGCTCGCTGAAGGCAGCCAGCTCCTCCGGCGGGCGCTGGGGGAGCACGTCTACGCGTCCTTCCTGAAAAACAAGAAGATCGAGTACGACCGGTTCTGCCGGATTCTGACCGACTACGAATTGAAAACCTACCTCCCGTTACTGTAGAATCCTCACAGCCTCGTACGGATCCCTGAACGGGGCGACGCATGGCCAACACACCGACCTTTGATTTTTCCGAACCGCCGTCCGCGCGCGTCACGGTCGTCGATCGCGGCAATCTCCACCGCGTGCTCAACGCGCCGCAGCTCTACGCCATCGGCTACGGAGACGTCGGCTCCTCCATTTACTACGCGCTCGGCGTCACGACCCTCTATGCGATGGGGGCCGTGCCGCTCGCCCTGGCCCTCGCTGGGATTGTCTTCATCTGCACCGTGTTAACCTACACGGAGCTCTCCGCGGCGATGCCGGAGTCCGGGGGCTCATGCAGCTTTGCGCGGCACGCCTTCAATGACCTCGTGTCCTTCATCGCGGGCTGGGCGCTGTTGCTCGACTACATCGTCACTATCGCGATTTCCGCGTATTCCATCGGCCCGTACTTAGGCCACTTCATCCCTGCGCTGAAAGCGGGCATCGGCAACGTGCCCTTTACGCTGATCATCCTGGCGGTGCTGCTTGGGGTCAACGTCCTCGGGGTGAAAGAATCGACCAGAATTTCGCTGCTGTTGTGCGTTTTTGATATCGCCACCCAGCTGACCATCATCGTCCTCGGTCTTATCTTCGTGATGGAGATCCTGCACCCGGCGCAGTTTGTGCACCACCTGCAGATGCTCTGGGTGGGGATGGAGATTGGTGCGAAGGACGTCACCTGGTCGCCGACGTGGCCCCAATTCATGAAGGGGGTCGGGATGGCGATGGTGGCCTACATCGGCATCGAGTCCATCTCGCAGCTGGCAGGCGAGGCGCGGCATCCTAACCGCACCATCCCGCGGGCCATGATAACTACGATGGTCACTCTGATCGTGCTCTATTTCGGCATCTCCTGCATCGCGCTCTCCGCGCTGAGCCCTGTAGAATTAACCACTGCCTACCTGGAAGACCCCATCGCCGGCATCGCGGCCTCGATGCCGTTTGGCCCCAAGTACCTGGCTCCTTGGGTCGGGATTCTCGGAGCCACCATCCTGTTTGTGGCCGCCAATGCAGGCCTCATCGGCGCTTCGCGCCTGACGTTTGCGATGAGCGAGCACTTCACCCTCCCGCGGATTTTCTATACGCTCCATCCGAAGTTCAAGACACCCTACATTTCGTTGATCGTCTTTACCGTGATTGCCGGCGGCATTGTCACCATCGCCCGGCGTCTCACCCACATCGCGGATCTCTACAACTTTGGCGCGATGCTCTCCTTCGCACTGGCACACCTCTCGCTGATTGGGTTGCGCGTACGCCAATCGCAGATGGCGCGTCCCTTCAAGATTGGGTGGAACCTCGACTTTGGGCACTACCAAATTCCGATCACGGCCCTTCTTGGATTGGTGGGAACGGTGGCGGTGTGGATCGACGTGATCCTCACCAAGCCGTCTGGCCGCAACCTCGGATTTCTGTGGATGGGAGTGGGACTCGTCTCCTATTTCTGGTATCGGCATGCGCAAAAACTGCCGGCGGCTGCCCGCGTCGAGATCGAACGGCTCAAGATGCCGGAATACCAGCAGGTGCGCGTGAAGAAGATTCTCGTGCCGACGACCGGGGCGCATGCGAACGACATGATCCAATTTGCCGCCCGGCTGGCGAAGGCGCACGGCGCGGATGTCACCGCCCTGCACGTGATTGAAATTCCTCCCTCGCTGCCGCTCGATACGTTCTTTCCGGAGAAACTCGCCCTGGCCGATTCCATCATGGAGCAATCGCAGGCCATCGGCCGTGAATACGAAGTCCCGATTTCAGCCGAGGTCAAGCAGGCGCGGTTTGCCGGCGAGACGATCGTGGAGATGGCCCAGGAAGGGCATTACGATCTCATCATTGTCGGAGTCAAGCCCCGCGCGCCTGCCCCGGGTCGCTCCATCTTCGGCACGACCGTGGAATACGTCGTCCGCAATGCTCCAGGGCGCGTCTGGATCATGACAGGCAAGGATACCCCGACGGCATTCCCAGCCGTCCCACAGACTCCTCCGACCCCGTAGCACTGACGGTGAGCCTCGGCGCAGGGGGGGCTTGACAAGCTGGCTGTCGGCCGCTAAGATGCACCCTCAGTGAGCAGGGTTCGCTGCTCGGACAACGAACAATCCCCACGACAAATCGCCTGACTACGGCGGTTTTTTTCTTACCCGCATTTCCCGCTGCCATCATCGAGCTGCGTCGTCTCTTACGGAGCCACAGCAGGAAGCGATTGGGGAGAAAGGCAGCATGATCAAGCGATTGAAGCGGTGGCTCCTCGGAGCCCCGCGCAACATTCTCGACCCAACGATCTACCACAAGATTTCGTTGGTCGCCCTCCTGGCTTGGGTCGGGCTTGGGGCGGATGGACTCTCCTCTTCCGCCTACGGTCCTGAGGAAGCCTTCCGCGCCCTTGGACACCATACCTATCTCGCGGTGGCCCTGACCCTTGCCACGGCATTCACCGTCTTCATCATCTCCTACGCCTACAGTCGTATCATCGAACATTTTCCCTACGGCGGTGGCGGATACGTCGTCGCCAGCCGATTGCTGGGGCCACGATTTGGCGTCGTCTCAGGCTCGGCCCTGTTGATCGACTACGTCCTGACGATTTCCGTCTCCATCGCCAGCGGGGCGGATCAGGTCTTCAGCGTGCTGCCACCGGAGGCCGCACGATTCAAGCTGATGGCTGAAGCCGTGGTCATTGGCCTGCTCGTCCTGCTGAATTTACGAGGCGTGAAAGAGTCGGTGGCCATCCTGACCCCGATCTTTGGGCTCTTCCTCGTGACTCACGCGATCCTCATCTTCGGAGGGATCGGCTCCCACCTCTTCGTCGTCCCGCAAGTCGCCAGTGACATTCGCGATGGGTTTCAATCCGGCTGGCATCTGCTCGGTCTCTTTGGGATGTTCAACTTGTTCATGCGCGCCTACGCGATGGGCGGCGGGACCTACACCGGGATCGAGGCGGTGTCGAATGGGCTGCAGATCATGCGCGAGCCCAAGATTCACACCGGACGTAAGACGATGTTGTACATGGCGGTGTCACTTGCGATCACGGCCGGCGGCATCTTGCTGTGCTACCTATTGTTTCACGTGATGCCGGAGCCTGGCAAGACGATGAACGCCGTGCTCTTAGAGCGGTTCGCCGGCGCCTGGAAACCGCTCGGGCTTCCCCTGGGACGCGCATTCGTCATTCTGGCCTTAGCCGCAGAGGCTGGGCTCCTCTTCGTGGCGGCGCAAGCAGGCTTCATTGATGGACCACGCGTCATGTCCAACATGGCCTTGGATTCGTGGTTGCCGCACAGATTCGCGCAACTCTCCGACCGTCTCACCATGAAGAATGGCGTGTTCCTGATCGGTGCTGCGTCGCTGGGCACCCTGTTCTATACGCGAGGTAACATCACGATGCTCGTGACCATGTACTCCATCAACGTCTTCCTCACGTTCTCGCTGACGGAACTGGGGATGTCCCGCTTCTGGATTCGCAAGCGCAAGAAGTTCCCGGAGTGGAAACAGTCCCTGCCCATTCATCTCATCGGCTTATGTCTGTGTTCGTCCATTCTGACGGTGGTCATCATTGAGAAGTTCAGACAAGGGGCGTGGATGACGCTCGTGATCACCTCGCTGCTCATCGGCCTCTGCTTTTGGATCAAACGGCACTACGAGGCGGTCAAAGGTAGTCTCATACAACTCGAAGAGACCATCGAAGCAGCTCCCACTTCAGAGGCGGCACCGGTACCGCTGCGTCGTCATCTTCCAACCGCTGTCATGTTGGTGGGCCGCTATGGTGGTCTGGGCATCCACGGATTGTTGTCCATTGAGCAGCTTTTCCCCAAGCACTACAAGAATTTTATTTTCATCTCCATCGGGGTCATTGATGCGGCGGGCATGAAAGGGGTCGAGGAGGTCGAGCGCATCCAAGAGCGCACGAAAGAGGGACTGGAGCGCTATGTACGGTTAGCGAGAGGGTTGGGGCTGGCGGCCGACTATCGGATGAGCGTCGGCGTCGAAGTGCTCACGGAAGCCGAGAAGCTCTGCGCTGAGATTGCGAAGGAATTTCCGAAAGCGATGTTCTTTACGAATAAGTTGATCTTCGAAGATGAACGCTGGTTCCAGCGCCTGCTCCATAATGAAACCGCCTACCAACTTCAGCGTCGGCTACAGTTCGCCGGCCTGCACAGCATGGTCCTGCCCGTCCGTATCTTCATTCAGCCCCAAGCCGCGTAACTCACAGACACCCGTCCAACAACGCGCAGTGTCGCTGCATAAGATGTAATATTGCGTAATTTCCTACCTCTTGTTGAATTGCGCCTTTCCTCAGGCATACTCACCCTAGAGTCTCGAGAAAGGCAAACCCACGGTGACGTGGGGGCGCAAAGCCGCGGATCCTTTTCTTCAGGACAGCCGGGTTGCCGAAGACATGGCAACCCGGTTCTTTTTTATGTCAGACGAACCAACAGGCGCTACACAGGGAAAGGGGGTGAGACGTGCGCGTCTTGGAGTGACAGGGGTGTGGGGTTCATCTTCCGGGAATCGGTCTAACCACGAACGCGAGGAGTTCTCCCATGCGCATGAGTCTTCGTCATCTCATGATGATCGTCAGTCTCGGAGTGAGTGTGGTCCCGGCGTCGGTGTGGGCCGCATGTAACGAAACGCCGCTCTTCTCCAGCGCAAGCACGCAAGATGTTATGAATGAGCCAAAGGTTTTTGTGGTCAGCGCTCGAAAGCCTATTCTTCCTGGTTGTACGCCGAAGCCGCTGTGGCTAACCGTCGCAGGCCTTGAGGGAGCCGCTGCTAAAGTGATCGTCCCTGACTACAACCCCCCAGGCCAGGTCTCCGCAACGATCGTGCTCGAACCTGACCGTCCACAGGTGCACTCTGTAGTCTACACGGTGACCGAGGCGGGAAGCCCCGGCAATACCGTCACACTGCCGGTTCGATACGGGAAGGAGAATGCAACGCCGGTTCTGGGTCCTATCGGTGACTTGACTGTACATCCAGGGCGCATCTTCTCTTTTGCGGTGAGCGTGATGGACACCGATGGCGGTCTTCTGCCGAAAGAAGACGGATTGAGCATCGACGGGTTGCCAGACAGCGCGCGCGTCACGTATAAGCGGTCTACCCCGAACGAGATCGTTGCTCACGTCGAGATCGTTGCATCAAATTACGACAAGGGCATCCGCCGCGTGGTGATCCGTGGCAAGGATAAAGACGGCGGAATAGTCCTCGGAGAAATGCGGCTTAAGATCGCAGCGAAGGGAGAATAAGAACAGCTTGCTCCGTCGAAACACTCACTCGTGGGCCACGGGGCAGGCCCCGTGGCGTCAGCGGCGATCACAAGGGGTGTTTGACGGAGCAATGAGAAGTTCTAGGACGGTGGAAGCGGCGCGGGCGACGGCGCCGGGAGGCCCTAGCGTCTCACGAAGACGCTCGAACGCCCGGCGCATCGCAGCACGGCGCTCCTCGTTTCGTAGCAGCGCGACCAGCTCCTGTGCCAGACGCTTCGGCGTCGCGTGATGCTGCACGAACTCAGGCACGATGCGTGTGCCGGCGACGACGTTAACCAGCGCGATGTTGGGAATCCGAATGACGGCGCGCGCCGCTAGATACGTCGGCCACGAGGCGCGGTAGACGACGACCATCGGCACGCCGCCCAGCGCGGTTTCCAGCGTCGCCGTGCCTGAGGCGACGACCGCCGCATCCATGCACGAGAGCGCCTCGTCGATCGAGCCGTCCGCAACGTGGACGTCGACCGCGGCATGGGCCAGTGCCGCGTCAAAGATCTCGCGAGGCAATGAGGCGGCTCGGGGCAGGAGAAATTGGACGCCGGGCATGCGCCGTGCGATACGGCGAGCCGTGGCCAGCATGAGCGGCAGATGTCGATGCACTTCATGCGCGCGCGACCCCGGCAACAATCCCACCGTCCGGCGCCATGGATTGAGTCCCGCGCGCCGCAACGCTTCCTCCTTGCTCATCGTTGACGTTGCGCGCTCCACGAGCGGATGGCCCACCCACGTCACCGGAATCCCCTCGCGTTGGTAGAAGGCTTCCTCGAACTTGAAGAAGACGATCATGCGCTCGACATAGCGGCGCACGAAGCGTAGGCGAAACCGTCCCCACGCCCACAGTTGCGGGCTGATGTAGTACGCGATCGGAATGCCATAACGCTTCACCAATGGAGCAATGACGGGCAAGTTGAAGTCGCCGAAATCGACGAGGATGGCAAGGGTCGGGCGCGCGGATTGCAGATGCGCTTCAAGCCGTTGCGCTGCGCGGCGGAAGCGGGCGAGATGCTTCGCGGCGTCGAAGGGTCCGATCGTCGCGGTCGTGGTGAGGTCATCGAGGAGTGTTACGCCGGCCCGCTGCAGCGCCGGCCCGCCCAGCGCGGTGAACGTCAGGGACGCATCGCGCGCTTTGAGCGCGGTGACAAGGTGCGCGGCGTGCGCATCGCCTGACGGATCGCCGGCGACGAGAACGATCGACGCCATACTAGCGAGGTTTCTTTTTCGACTTCCGATCGGCTGGCGGTTGGATGGTAGGAGCCGGAGACGGCGGAAGCGCGGATTGCGCTTGGAGGGTGGTCAGGTCCTGCACCGTGATGCGGCTGCCTTCGATGAGCAACGGCTCCCCGAGATTTGAGAACGAGATTGTCGGATGATCCAGCCCGGCGACGAGCACATGACCCAGCGTCGCCACTTGCACGGCGCGATCGACCGTCTCCTGAAACGTGGCCGGGTGTGGTAAGCGATTCGGATCAGGTGTCACAGTCCACTGCGCGACGCGCACCGGCAATTGGCGGACGATCACGCGCAGCGTGCGCCACTCGCGCGCCGGATCATCCTCCGGCGCCGTCGGGATGTCAAACGAGAGCGCTCCGGTCAACAGCAGCGAGAGCGTATCTTCTTTGACCTCCACATCGGTGACTGTCCCCTCGAGTTGCAGCCCACCTTTCGCCAACGCGGCAGTCGCGAAGACCAAGCAGAAGAGACCCACGAGCGAGGCGCGTTTCATGAGGCGCGTCCCGATGTTGCGAGCGTCCGGCGGGTCGTGCGGGCTCTGCGCATCCGCCGCTCGATGCGCAAGGCTAACGCGAGCGCGGCTGTGCCGTCAGCGCCGGAGACGGCAGGCGCACGATGCGCGGTAATGGCGTGCACGAACGCCGCTAACTCTTCTTGCAGCGGCGGGCGCCGGTTCACCGGCAAGTTGACGCGTTGGATGGTGCTGCCGTCTTTGTGCGCCAGCTCGACGGTCTGCGCTTTGTAGTCGATCGACAGGTAACTCTCCTCCTGAAAGACGCGAATGCGGCGTATGGACTCATCACTGATGCGGCTGGCGGTCAGGTTCGCGATGCAGCCGGAGCGAAACGTCACGCGCGCATTGGCGATGTCTTCATTCTTCGACAGCACCGGCACGCCGACCGCGTCAATCCGGCGCACCGCCGAGCGCACGAGCAGCAGAATCAGGTCCAGATCGTGAATCATGACGTCCAGCACGACGCTGACATCCGTGCCGCGAAACGGATAGGGTGAAAGTCGGTGCACTTCGATGAAGCGCGGATGCGTGAGGTACTTCATCGCGGCGTGGATGGCGGCGTTGAAGCGCTCGACGTGTCCGACCTGGAGGACGCAGCGCTTCCGGGCGGCAGCACGAATGAGGGCATTGGCGTCCGGCAGGGTGGTGGCAATAGGCTTTTCAATCAAGACATGGATGCCATGTGTGAGCAACTCCAACCCGATGGCGGCATGCAAGCTGGTTGGCACCGCAAGACTGACGGCATCCACCGATCCAAGCAGCGCGTGATAGTCCTGGTGTTCGGCACAGCCAAGCTCATGGGCCACGGTGGCAGCTCGGCGAGCATCCGTGTCGCACACACCCACCAATCGGACACCGGACATCGCGGCATACAGCTGTGCGTGCCGAGCGCCAAGATGGCCGACTCCAATAACGCCTACTTGCAGTGGTGGTTGTGGCATCTCTCGTGTGATCAGGCGTTGCGCAGAGGGGTTGCTCGACGGTAAACGACTCCCTGAGTCTAGCAGAAGGGCTTGTCTGAAGTCAACTCGTGTGGTACCATACACCGTTCATGTCCACCTATTTTCGACTCTTGCGGTACCTCAAGCCTCACCTCGGGGTGTTAGGGATCGCCATCGGCTGTATGGCGCTCTCCACGCTCCTTGGCGGGGTCCAGATGGGTGCCATCTTTCCGCTGGCAGACCGCATTGTGACCGACAAGACCATCCCCGTCCCCCATTGGCTGCCTGCCTGGGCGGTAGGGTTCGTCAGCCAGCTCAACACCATCTCCCCGCGAACGATGCTGACCGCTTTTGCCATCGCTATTCCGATCCTCTTCTTTCTCAAGGGGTTGTTTGAATTCTGGCAGACCTTCTACATGAACGATGCGGCCCAGCGCGTCATCCGCGATCTGCGCCAGGCGCTGTTTGACCGCTACATGGGCCTCTCCCTCGACTACCACCAGAAGGCGACGACCGGCACGACGATGTCGCGCATCCTCTACGACACCGGCATCATTCAGAACTCCATTACGGAAGGGCTCACCGACCTCGTGTTCCAGGGCTTCCAGGTCCTGATGTTCCTGGCGATTGCGCTGGCGATCAATTGGAAGCTCTCGCTAATCATCGGCATCCTCGTGCCGCTCATCGCGTGGCCGATCCGGCACATCGGCAAGCTGCTCAAGAAGCTCTCCGAGCAGAGCCAGACGGTGATGGGGCAGCTGAACTCCACGATCCTCGAGTCGATTTCCGGCATTCAAGTGGTCCAAGCGTTCTTGATCGAGCAGACGGCGAAGGCGAAGTTTGCCAACGCCAACGAGCGTTCCTACCGCCTGACACGGAAGGTCCAGAAGCGCATGAACTACCTCTCGCCGCTGACCGAGCTGACCGGCGCCTTGGGGGGTGCGGTCGTGTTCTGGTACGGCGGGCGGGCGGTGATGAACAATGAGGCGACGCTCGGCACGTTCATGACGTTCCTCTTTTCGATTCTCTCGCTCATGCGTCCGTTTAAGCGGCTGGCACGGCTCCATGCGGTGAACCAGCAAGCCCTCGCCGCCGCCGATCGCATCTTCGAGGTGCTGGATGCGCCCTCCAGCGTGGTGGAACATCCCAAGGCGCGCGTGCTGCCGCTGTTTCATCGCGAGATCGCCTACGAGCACGTCTCGTTTCACTATGACGTGCATCCAGCACTTCGCGATGTCTCGCTGACGATTCACGCCGGCGAGACGATTGCGCTGGTCGGGCCTAGCGGCGGGGGCAAGACCACGCTGGTCAACCTACTGCCGCGCTTCTATGACCCGCGGGCGGGACGCATTCGCATTGACGGCATCGACGTGAAGCACGTGACGTTGTCGTCGCTGCGAGGACAGATCAGCCTCGTGACGCAAGAGACGTTCTTGTTCAACGATACGGTGCGCGCCAACATCGCCCTCGGCCATCCCGAGGCCGATTTTGTCAAGGTGGTCGAAGCCGCGAAGCTGGCCAACGCGCACACGTTTATCACGAGACTCCCGAAGGGCTACGACACGATGATCGGCGAGCGCGGCGACACGCTCTCAGGCGGCGAGCGCCAACGCCTCTCGATCGCGCGAGCCCTCTTTAAGAATCCAGCGATTTTGATTTTCGATGAAGCAACGAGCCAGCTCGACGCCGAGTCCGAGCATCTCGTAACCGAAGCCATTGAGCGGCTGACCAGGGGTCGCACCGTCATCTTTATCGCGCATCGGTTGTCCACGGTCCGGCTCGCCCACCGGATTGTGTTGCTTCAGGAAGGGCGCATTGTGGAACACGGCAGTCACGACGAGCTCCTGCAAAAGAGCCTCCTCTACCGGAGGTTCTGTGAGCTGCAATTGATTCACACAGGCAAGTCCTGAGCGAGGCCCGCCTGCGCGGCGGGACGAGTCGAAGGACTGCAGCGCATTCACGCAGAGCCCAAGCCCGCCCATTGACGGGTGGGTGCGTCGGTACAGTCGCAAGCAGAGGAGTAGGGACGGATGACGACCTCACTGGTCAGGCAGTTGCTCGACGCGGGGGTGCACTTCGGCCACCAGACGAAGCGGTGGAATCCGAAGATGAAGCGGTTCATTTTCGGCAGCCGCTCCGGAATTTACATCATCGACCTGGAGAAGACCGAACAGTGCCTGAAGGCGGCGTGCGATTTCGTCGAGGAGCTCACGGCGAAAGGTCAGCACGTCCTCATCGTTGGCACGAAGAAGCAGGCCAAGCCCATTCTCGAAGCGGAAGCCAAACGCGCCGGCATGCCGTATGTCGTGAACCGTTGGCTCGGCGGGACGCTGACGAATTTCCAAACGATCAAAGCCAACATCGATCGCCTGCTGGAGCTGCGCAAGCAGAAGGCCGACGGGTTCTTCGAGCGGATTTCCAAGAAAGACGCCAAGCGCTTTGGCAAGCAGCTCGAGCGCCTCGAGGAGGGCTTCTGCGGGCTGGCGGAGATGACAAAGCTGCCCGGGTGTCTGTTCATCGTGGACACGAAGCGGGAGGGCATCGCCGTGCACGAGGCCAATCGGCTCAACATCCCGATCGTGGCGATCAGCGATACGAATACGGACCCGGACACCATCACGTATCCCATTCCGGGCAATGACGACGCCATTCGTTCGATCAAGCTGCTGGTCTCCGCGATCGTGGACAGCGTGATCGCCGGGAAGCAGAAGTTTGAGCTCGCATCGCAACCCACACCGATCGCGCCCGAAGGCGGCGCGGATACCGATACCACGCACGTCGCTCAGGAGCCCCAGCAGGTTCCCTGACGGATCTGGCATGGCGGGGCCACGTCGGCAGCGGCGCACGAAACCGGGTACGCGATCGCGCGCGGCGCGGCCAACCGCACAACAACAGCGACATCCACGGAGTCCATCCATGAGCAAACCCGCATCGGCAACACCAAAGGTTCCCGTTGAAGCGATTAAGGCGCTGCGCGACAAAACCAGCGCATCACTGAACGACGTCCGACACGCCCTGGAAGCCTCAGGCGGCAACGAGGCCAAAGCCCTCGAGTGGTTACGCCAGCGCGGCGCGCAAATCGCCGAGAAGCGGCAGGGACGCGCGACCGGCCAGGGGCGGGTCGAATGCTACATTCACCACGATGGGCGGCTCGGGGCGCTCGTGGAAGTCAACTGCGAGACCGACTTCGTGGCGCGCACGCCGGAGTTCATGCAGTTCTGCCGCGACGTGGCGATGCACGTGGCGGCCATGAGCCCGCGCTTCATCAAGCCGGAGGAGGCACCCGCCGGCACGTCGGCGGAGGACGCGAAGGCGGCCGCTTTGCTCGAGCAACTGTTCGTGAAGGATCCCAAGACGACCGTGGGTGAGCTGCTGAAAGGGCTCATTGCCAAGACCGGGGAAAACGTCGTCATCCGACGGATCACGCAGTTTACCGTCGGCGGGTAAGCCAGGACATCCGTCTACACGCCGCACGCATGCGGCAACGAGGAGGACATGGTCCTCATGGCGTCAGGAACAAAGCGTACGACTCGCGTCGCAGCTTCCGTGAGCGCTTCAAGGACGTCGAAGTACAAGCGGATCGTGCTGAAGCTCAGCGGCGAAGCGCTGCAGGGCAAGTTGGGATTCGGCATCGATCCGGATGTCCTCAATGATTTGGCGCGGCAAATCAAAGAGCTGCGCGACCTCGGCGTGCAAGTCACCGTGGTCGTCGGGGGCGGCAACATCTTCCGCGGGTTGAAGACATCCTCCGCGACGGGCATGGAGCGCGCCACCGCCGATTACATGGGGATGCTCGCCACGGCCATCAATGGGCTCGCCCTGCAGGATGCGCTGGAGCGCAGCGGGGTGGCCACGCGCGTGCAGAGCGCCATCGAGATTGCCAAAGTCGCCGAGCCGTATATCCGGCGGCGCGCAATACGGCATCTGGAGAAAGGCCGTGTGGTCATCTTCGTCGGCGGCATCGGCAACCCCTTCTTCACGACGGATACGACGGCCGCCCTGCGCGCGATGGAAATCGGCGCGGATGTCGTGCTGAAGGCCACCCAGGTGGACGGTATCTACACGGACGATCCGATGACGAACCGGCAAGCCAAGAAATTCACGACGCTCAGCTTCTCGGATGTCCTGAAGAAAGGGCTCAAAGTGATGGACGCCACGGCGGTCAGCCTGTGCATGAGCGGCAACATCCCCATCATCGTGTTTGATCTGCATCGGCCGGGCAACATTAAACGGGCGGTTTGTGGTGAGCCGGTCGGCACGCAGGTGGTGCCGAGCAAGCCTTGAGGAGGATACGATGGTCATGACCGTCCAGACTGTCTCCAAGGATGTGGAAGAGAAGATGAAGAAGGCTGTGGCCACCGTGACGCGCGAGTTCACGGAAATCCGCGGCGGGCGCGCCACGCCGTCGCTGGTCGAACACGTGACGGTGGATTACTACGGAGCCGCGACACCGTTGAAGCAGTTGGCGGCGATTACCGCGCCCGAATCGAACATGCTCGTGATCCAGCCGTGGGATGCGAAGGTGGCACCCGAAATTGAGAAAGCGATCCTCAAGGCGTCGATTGGGGTGACCCCAATTATGGATGGCAAGGTCGTCCGGCTGCCAATCCCGCCGCTGACCGGCGATCGACGGGAAGAGCTCATCAAAGTCATCCATAAAATGGCGGAGGAAGGCCGGGTCAACGTCCGCACCGTCCGCCGCGACGCCAACGAGGCGATCAAGAAGCTGAAGGCCGACAAGCAGGTCAGCGAGGACGACGCCTTCAAAGCGCAGGATCTCACGCAGAAGCTGACCGATAAATACGTCGAGCAAATTAACGCGCTGGTCAAATCTAAAGAACACGAACTCCACAGCGTCTAACGCGCCTTCCCCAGTGATCGCCGACCATCCGTTGATAATATCATTGTATCATGATATAGTTTTCAGCGGAGGTGAAGCCCATGCAATTCGTCACGACCAACATCCGGTTAGGCGCCGAGATCTATCAGCGCCTGCGGCTGAAAGCCGCCTATGAGCGCAAAAGCCTTGCGCAACTGATCCGCGACGCCGTGGAGCAAGTCTATGGCAGGCCGCAGCGGACGTCGCGACTGCGTAAAGGCCGGCAGGCCGATCCGTTTTTCAACGTGATCGGCATTTGCCGCAGTCGCGTGAAGGACGGCGCGGTGCATCACGATCGTGACATCTATGGAGTGAACTCCTGAAGCTCTTCGTGGACACCAGTGCCTTGGTTGCCTTAGCCGATCGCGCTGACGGGTGTCACGCTATGGCGAAGGCGTTTCTCCATTCGATCCCATCCGGCGTACGCTTCCACACCTCGAACTATATCCTGGATGAGACGATCACGCGGCTTCGGCTCACCGTTGGAGTGGATGTGGCTATCCGAGCCGCCGAAGCGCTGTGGGCCAGCGAGCTCTATCAGATTCACATGGTGGACCACGCGCTCGAGCGCGAGGCGCTGCGGCTAATGCGCAAGTACGCTGATCAGCGGCTCAGTTTTACTGATTGCACAACCATCGCCTTGCTGAAACAATTAGAAATGGACCAGGTTTTTGCTTTTGACGAGGACTTCAGCAAAGTCGGCTACCGCGTGTTGCCAGAAACCTTACGGTAACATCGGGGACGTTTTTCACTTGCTCGCTCTTTCACAATTTGGGGCGCTAGCTCACCAGGTAGAGCAACAGCCTTTTAAGCTGTGGGTACTGGGTTCGAGTCCCAGGCGCCCCATTTCGCATGCGCGCTGGCGAATGCGAAATGATCCCGAACCCCGCCGAAATCAGTGAGGCGGGGTGAGGGACCACGCACATACACACCAATGACTTGGTACCTCTACATTCTTCAATGCGAAGACGCATCGCTTTACACGGGCATTGCCCTCAATGTCCAACAGCGTCTTGCGCGGCATCAGGCTGGTAAGGGATCGAAGTATGTAAGGAGCAAAGGCCAGGTCACGCTTGTCCACATGGAGCCTCACAAGACGAAATCGGCCGCGCTGCGTCGAGAGCGTGAAATTAAATCCTGGTCCCGTCGGAAGAAAATGGCCCTGATCTATGGCCCCGAGCGGCCATGACTTCATCTCCCCCATCGCTGACGATTGCACAAGAACAATCAGTATTGCGCCGAATACGAAAGAGACGACGCTATTTCTGGTTCTTCTTCTTCAGTGTTGGTCCAGCGTTCGTGCTCTGCGAATTGCTTACTCATTCTGATACTGTATCTCTCTGGTGTGCGGTAATCCCTGGAGCAGGGTTTGCTATTTATGGGCTGTTGGTATCTTTAAGTCACTGTCCGCGGTGTCATCATCTTTTCCACACCAGTAAGTGGGGTGTTAGCAACCCATGGACAAAACGGTGCTTGAACTGTGGCCTGCGTCTTTGTGAGCCATGACAATGTCGGTAGCCAAGGAAGGCTACGAATTCTTCGACCACACAGCCGACATTGGGATACGGGCAGAGGCTACGACGCTGCAGGCATTGTTCGTGTCGATGGCGCGCGGCCTGACTGAGTAAAAACGGGGACGTTTCTATTTTCCGACCATGCAGGATCGGGGGTACGCGTTTTTCAACCACACCGCCGATATCGGCATCCGAGCCGAAGCCTCAACGCTGGAGGAGCTCTTCATCCGTATGGCGCAGGGACTGACCGAGCTGTTGGTTGAGGACAGCCCCTTGCAGCCCCGCGAGGCGCGGTCGATTGAGTTGACAGCGGACGATGCTGCCTCGCTGCTGCTGAAGTGGTTGCAGGAACTGCTGTTTTGGTTTGCCACCGAGCGTTTTGCGCCGATCCGGTACGTGCTCACAGAGGTCACGCCGACGTCGCTGCGGGGCACAGTGCGTGGCGAGCGCTTCGATCCGGCGCGCCACCAGCAGGGCCGGGAAGTGAAGGCCATTACTCGACATTTGCTGCGTGCTGAGCCGTGCGAGGACGGCTGGGTAGGCGAGGTGATCGTGGACATCTGATCGCGAGCAATCAGCAGTCCCCGCCACACGACGCGGCGGGTCCGCCTCTGGCGGAAGCGATCAGCAATCGGCAGGAGCAAGGAACATCCGGGGTCGCCATGGAGCGGGGTTGGACGGGGACACTCGAAAAGATTGACGACTACCGGTGGCGGATTCCCACCTCGTATGCCCGGGGAATGCGCGTCCCAGGTCTCATCTTCACCGACGAGAAACTGCTGGCCGACATCACCACCGACCAGGCGCTGCAGCAGGTCGCCAACGTGGCGCACCTGCCCGGCATCGTGAAGGCCTCGCTGGCGATGCCGGACATCCACTGGGGTTATGGATTTCCCATCGGCGGTGTCGCGGCTGTCGATGCGACGGACGGCGTGGTCTCACCGGGCGGTGTAGGTTATGACATTAATTGTGGGGTGCGGCTCGTCAGGACGGAGCTGACCGTCGAAGAGGTGCAGCCGAAACTGCGCACGCTCATCGCCGCACTCTTCAATGACATTCCCTGCGGCGTGGGGATGAGCGGCGAAATCCGCGTCAGCAAGCAGGACGCGGATCGCATCATGACGCAGGGCGCTCGGTGGGTCGTCAAGGAAGGGTATGGCATTGCCGAGGATATCGAGCATACCGAGTCGCGCGGCTGTCTCGATGAGGCCGACCCCTCGAAGGTGTCGAGTCGCGCGTTCCAGCGCGGACATGACCAACTCGGGACGCTGGGCTCCGGCAACCATTTTCTTGAAGTCCAGGCCGTCGAAACGATCTACGATGAGGCAACGGCGACTCAGCTGGGGCTCGTTCAGGACCACGTGGCCGTGATGATCCACTCCGGGTCGCGCGGTTTTGGGTATCAAATCTGCGATGATTACCTTGACGTCACTGAGCGTGCGATGGCCAAGTATGGCATCCACGTGCCGGATCGGCAGTTGGCCTGCGCGCCGCTACGCTCGGAAGAGGGTCAAGCCTACTTGGGTGCGATGCGCTGCGCGGCGAATTACGCATGGGCGAATCGCCAGTGTTTGATGCAGCTGATGCGGCTGACCTTCGAGCGCGTCTTCGGCAAGCCCTGGCACGCCATAGGGCTGCAGCTCGTCTACGATGTCGCGCATAACATCGCCAAGTTTGAGCGGCACACGGTCGATGGTCGCGAGCGCACCGTGTGCGTGCATCGCAAGGGGGCGACCCGGTCGTTTCCTGCCGGGCATCCCGAAGTGCCCGAGGCGTATCGCAGCGTCGGGCAGCCGGTGATTATTCCCGGAGACATGGGGCGACACTCCTACGTGCTCGTGGGAACGCCCACCGCGATGGAGGAGACGTTTGGCAGCTGCTGTCACGGCGCCGGGCGCGTCATGTCGCGCGCCGAGGCGGTGCGCACGGCCTCAGGCCGTTCGATTGAACGGGAACTTGAGCAGCAAGGCATCATCGTCATGGGGCGGGGACGCAAAGGGGTTGCAGAGGAGCAGCCGAGTGCGTATAAAGATGTCAACGACGTGGTCCGGGTAGTCCACAACGCGGGGCTGGCGAAACGCGTCGCGCGTCTGCGACCGCTGGGCGTGATCAAAGGCTAATATGCAGCACACAGCAGACTCCGCCACATTGATCGATCTGCGGGGCGGATCCGCCTCTGGCGGAAGCACACAGCACACAGCGAGAGCGTCATGTTAGATCTGAAATTATTGCGAGAACATCCGGAAGCGATTCGGGACGCCCTGACGCGGCGCGGCGGCGCCTATCCGTTGGACGCCCTCCTGGTGAAGGAGAAGCAGCGACGAGCGTTGCTGACGGCGCTCGAACAGCGGCGCTATGAACACAAACGGGAATCCGAGACCTTTGGCCGGCAGGGGGCGAAGGGGCCCGCGGTGTTAGTGCGCTTGCGTGAATTGTCCGAGGCCATTAAGCAGCAGGAGCAGAAATTAAAACAGCTCGAAGAGCAGATCCAACAAGAACTCGCACTCATTCCGAACATCCCACACCAGTCCATTCCGGTCGGGGATGCCAAAGCCAATCAAGTGGTGCGCACCATCGGACAGAAGCCCTCGCACGCGTTTGCGCCGAAGACGCACATGGAGCTGGCCCAGCAGCGCGGGCTGTTGGATCTGGAGCGCGCCGGCAAGATCACCGGCTCGCACTTTCCGCTCTACACGGGCAAAGGTGCCCGCCTTGAGCGCGCCCTGATCAACTGGATGCTGGACGTGCAGACGAAGGAGCACGGCTACACGGAAATCTCCCCGCCGTTTCTCGTGAATCGCACTTCCATGTTTGGGACGGGGCAACTCCCGAAGTTTGAAGAAGACATGTATCGATTGAAGGATGACGACCTGTTTCTCGTGCCGACGGCCGAAGTGCCGCTGACGAATCTCCATCGCGACGAGATCCTCGATGAATCGCAGCTGCCCGTGACGTACACGGGCTACACCGCGTGTTTCCGTCGGGAGGCGGGCTCCTACGGCAAAGACACGCGCGGCCTCGTGCGCGTGCATCAATTCGATAAGGTCGAGCTCGTGAAGTTCGTGCGGCCCGAGACCTCCTATGATGAGTTGGAGGCACTCGTGAAAAATGCGGAAACGATTCTCCAACGACTTGGACTCCATTACCGCGTAGTGTGTCTCGCGACGGGAGATTTGAGTTTCGCGGCTGCGAAATGCTACGATCTCGAAGCATGGGCGCCCGGGCTGAATCAGTTCCTTGAAGTCTCCAGCTGCAGCAACTTTGAAGACTTTCAGGCGCGGCGGGCGAATATCCGGTACCGCCAAACCGCGACGAAGAAAGTCACGTACGTCCATACCTTGAATGGATCCGGAGTGGCGCTTGCACGAACCTTCATCTGTCTGCTGGAGACGCATCAGCAAGCCGATGGGCGCATCCTGATTCCGGAGCCGTTGCGACCGTATCTCGATGGCGAAAACCTCCTCTAAAATCCTTGCCATTCTCTCGCGCCTCATCAAAGGCGTGATGGTGGCCGTGGTCCTCCCTCTCGCGGTGGGGTTATACCGTGGCGTGGTCGAGCAGTTGGATGTCCCGGCGCTGTCAGGGTCAACCTTTGGCGATTGGATCGGGACAGGGTTTGTCGTCTACGTGGGCTCGCACATCTTGCTCTACCGGCCCGTGATCCTGTTTCGCGTCAGCCATCGGTTGTTTTCGCAATTGGCGACGTGGCTCTTTGGAGGCCAAGTGGCCAGCGTCGAGGCATCAGGTGGCGGCAAGGGATCAGGGAAGGGTGCCAAATCCGGGAAAGCGGATGCGGCCTCCCAAGGATCGACGCTGGTGGCGTTCAGTCCGTACGTGGTGCCGCTGTATACGATTTTGGTGTGCGCCCTCGGCTGGGTGGCGGGGCAATGGATCGATCGCACGTACGTAGACGGGCCCGTCGCCTTCTTGATCGGGGTGACGATCGCCTTTCATTGGCTGATGACGGCCGATGATTTGCAGCAGCAGCGCGAACAGTGGCACGTTGAGACATATCTGCTGGCAATCGGGCTGGTCTTTGTGCTCACGCTTATCATCGGCGGGCTGTGTGTGCCCTGGGCGGTGCCGGAGTTTTCCTTCGTCCGCGCGCTCGCCGCTGGGTGGGCCAACACGCACACGATCTATACCACGGCGATCCAGCAACTCTTCTTTTGACGAGTGGAGAGGTACCCAAGTGGTTGACGGGAATCGCCTTGAAAGCGATCAGGCCCTGATGAGGGGCCTCGTGGGTTCGAATCCCACCCTCTCCGTTTTGTCTGAGGATGCCGCATGGCGCGTGTGGCACTAACTGCAGACGAGCAGGTAGCCTTCCTACAGCGTGTGCGGCAGAAGGTTGCTGCAACCCAAGGCCATTTGGCTCAGCTGTGTCAGGTGCACCCGCGCACGTTCTCCGATTGGGTGCGGGGGAAGTCCCGGATGAAATACGAACCCTTGCAACGGCTCATCGCGCATGCCCAACTGGCACTCGATCGGGAGATTGGGCAAGTGCCAGAGTTCAGCCACGTGCGTGAAGCGGCCCGGTTGGGCGGCCTGCGCAGAGGCCGCTTGTACGGTAATCCCGGTACACCGGAAGGGCGTCGGAGGGGAGGTCTCGCTTCCATCGCGAAGAGGCGCATGCTTGGGCTGGCCAACGGAGTACCGGATGGATTCATGGTTGCCAAAGTCATCAAACAACCGAAGCCTTCTACGGCCCTGGCGGAATTCATGGGCATCATGCTCGGTGACGGCTGTCTGAATAGCACGTTTCAGGCCGCGCTGTATTTCAACCGGGAAACGGACGAACCGCACGCAACATTTATGGTCAATCTGGCCAACGAACTCTTTGGGATTCGCCCTCACCGATGCGATGATGCGGATTCCAAGGGCAGCGCCTTGCTCTTCTCCAGCGTCCATCTTGTCCGATATCTGATACACCTTGGATTTGGTCGTGGCGATAAGGTGAAGCAGCAAGCTGGCGTGCCGTTATGGGTTCTTGAAAACCCAGCATATCGGCGGGCGTGTCTGCGCGGACTCATGGACACCGATGGCTCGATTTACCGTTATGAACATATCGTCTACGGGAATCGTTACGTCCACCAAGCACTTTGCTTTACGAATCGGTCATATCCGCTCTTGGCGTTTGTTGAAGAGACCTTGAGTGCGAATCGCTACCATCCCAGGCGGACGGGTTTTCGCGTGTATTTATACAGGAAGGTTGAAATCGCGCGATACTTTTCGGATATCGGGACGCACAATGCCAAACACGAAACACGGTATCTGCTGTATGCTCAACGACGAGAATCGAGGAGAGGTACCCAAGTGGTTGACGGGGCCGCTCTCGAAAAGCGGTAGGGCCGCAAGGCCCTCGTGGGTTCGAATCCCACCCTCTCCGTTTCGATTCAAGATCTGCGAGCAAGTGATAGAGTGTCGGTTGGATTTGCACGTGTGGGTGGGATTCGAAGAGAGCCGCGACTGTTTTGATAGACGTCGGTGCGACGAGCAGGAGCACCGACTTTCCTTGGGAGCGGCGAGTGGCCGACCCGGAATGAGGCCGAAGGCCGAATGGAGGGCGCCGAATCCCACCCTCTCCGCCGCTTCGCGGAGTTGCGGGTTCCATGTTCCATGTTCCAAGTTCAAGGTTCAATGTTTCGATGACGGCTAGAACATGCAACATTGAACTTTGAACGTTGAACTTGTTTATAATGGAGAGGTGTCTGAGCGGTTGAAAGAGCACGCTTGGAAAGCGTGTAGCTACCCTAAAGGTGGCTCCCGGGTTCGAATCCCGGCCTCTCCGGTTTTTCTCTGGTTCCGCCGGGATGCGAAGGGAGGCCCGACGCAAGTGAACGAGCCGCGACGAATAGGAGCGGCGACTTCCTTGGGAGGGCCGGGCGGCGACCGGAGCGAACGCAGTGAGCGGAGGCGCAGAATCCCGGCCTCTCCGCCATATTTTGGGTGAATCCTTCCGACGAGAGTCAGTGGAGTTTTAGGCTTGAGTAGGCGGGGATCCGAACTTTGCATTGATTTGAAATTAAAATGCTGAAAGGAACCCTATGAATAAGAAAGCTGTGCAGTGGCTTTATCAAGAATTGCCAGATTTAGTAAACAAAGGTGTTCTCCAGCAAACAGCCGCAGATAAACTTCGTGAGCATTATGGGGAATTAAGAAGCGCCGACAAAAAATGGTTTATCATTATTCTATGCAGTGTATTGGGAGCATCATTGATAGGATTAGGTATCATTTTATTATTCGCCCACAACTGGGAACAATTATCTCGGCCTGTACGGGCATTTCTTTCCTTGCTACCCTTAGTGGTAGGGCAAGCTTTGGCTTTTTGGGTTTTATTGCGGCGTCCGACATCCCACGCCCTTAAGGAAAGTACAGCAACTTTTTTAAGTCTTATGGTCGGAGCGTCCGTTGCTTTGATCAGCCAAACTTATAATATTCCGGGAGACACAGCTGATTTTATTTTATCGTGGATGTTGCTTATCGTGCCTTTGGTATATCTTATGGAAGCAACCATCCCAGCGGCGATTTATGTGACAGGAATTTCAGCATGGGCAGGTCATTTTTGGGACAGCCCATTGCAGGCAGTTCTTTTCTGGCCGTTCTTGGCTGTCATTGTCCCGCATTTTATCTGGTCATTGCGTCAAGATAAATACACTCTCCGGGCAGCGATTCTTGCTTTTGTTATGGCCGTAGGAACTTGTTTTGGAGCAGGGTTTAGTTTAGGCAGAACATGGTTTGGGTCTTGGATTGTTATTTATTCGAGCATTATTACGCTGTTTTATCTTTTAGGAGTAGGGGAATTCAAGAACATATCAACAAATTGGCAGCGGCCATTTCGCATCTTGGGAGGGATAGGTGTTTTTGTCATGATGTTTTTGTTAACCTTTCGCTTTCCTTGGGAGTCAGCTACGGGAAGACATCATTATACTCAAAATGAGACTTCATCCTGGAGCTCATTTCCGGATTATTTCTTGACTTTATTGCTGGTAGGAACGGCAATTTTAATGTTTCTACAATGCGTGAAGCGCAAAGATGTAATGGGATCTCTATTCGGCGCATTACCTCTGCTGGCGCTTATGGGGTATGCTTTTGGTGGAACGTCGGCCGCTTTTTCCATGTTATTGTTTAATGTGTTCTTGCTTATTGTTAGCGCAACGCGGATTACGATTGGCATACGAACCAATAATTTAGGCGTTATTAATACAGGTATGTTTATGCTGGCGGCGCTTATTTTAGCCAGGTTTTTTGATAGCGAGATAAATTTTGTCATTAAAGGGTTGGTTTTTATATCCATCGGCATGGGATTCTTAATGACTAATGTCGTGATCCTTCGCCGAAGAGGAGGGGCATCATGAGAAAAGAATTAATCATTGGATTGTTTTCCGGTTTGATTTTGGTGCAGATAGCAGCGCCTTTATCTATGATCGTTAAACGGGAATCGGTTTTAAAAAACGGGGTATCGTTTCGTTTTAAAACCGCCCCGGTTGATCCTTATGATGCCTTTCGGGGCAGATATGTAGCTTTAGGGGTTGAGGCCAATAAAGCAGTTAAGCCTCAAGGGATTGATTTAAGGAGCGGGCAAAAAGTTTATGTGCAAATTATTGTTGATGAAAATGGGTATGCGAAAATGTCTCAAGTGACTACGCAAAAACCCAAAGATCCAGCTTTCTTGACCGCAAAGGTTTCTTATCTTTCTGGGAATAACGTCTTTCTCAATTTGCCGATTGACCGATACTATATGGAAGAAAAAGCTGCCCCACAGGCAGAGCAAATTTATAGAAAACATAGCAGGCGTGATAAACAGGACGCTTATGTAGTAGTTAAAATTAAAGACGGTTTTGCGGTGATTGAAGGGTTATATGTTGGCGGTCAGAGAATCGAAGAAGTGTTAAAGCAGGAGATTTGATAAGACACGTTTATTCGCGCCTTAGAAAACCCCACACTTTAGTGTGGGGATGAAGCGTAGTCGTGGCATACTGTCCGCATGGCCCTGCGCTACTGGACCGGCGGACAGACCAAGCACCGGTTGCTGTAC
>JACQHR010000036.1 GCA_016198905.1 Candidatus Omnitrophota bacterium
GCACCTGTGGCACGACACGCGTTCCAAAGACCTGCATGGGGACACCTCCGGTGAGATTCCATCATACCGAAGTGTCACCCATCATTCTGAACGAACTCACCCCTACACCAATCTGCGAAACGACACCGAATCTACAGTATGCCCGCGATCAGAGATACGAACCGGTTGCTACGAGTTGCATCCGCTTAGCAGATTGGTGTGGGGGTCAAGCGCCTGGCGAGGAGGGCCGCCGCTTCGGCGCGTCCTCGTGAATTTCTCCAACGATTTCCTCCAGCAAATCTTCGATGGTCACCAGGCCGATCGTCTCGTGTTTCGCGTCGCGCACGATCGCGATCTGCACCTTATCTCGCTGAAACTCGCCCAGCAGCTCGGCCACGCGCTTCGTCGGCGGCACGACCACGATGGGACGAATCACATCTGAGAGGATAAAGAGCCCTCCATGACGCACCATCGCCAGCACATCCCGCGCATAGATGACTCCGACAACCTCATTGATCGATCCTCGATAGACGGGAATCCGAGAATGCCCCGCCTCGATCAGCACATCCAGCGCTTCGTCGGGCTTCGTCTCCAGATCGATCCCCGCAATGCGCTCGCGCGGCACCATCACCTCACGCACCAGCGAATCGCTGAACTCGAAGATACGGTGGAGCATGCGCAACTCGTCTTCGGCCAGCACCCCGGCCTCGCGTCCCATCTGGATCATCACCTTGATTTCTTCTTCCGTCACGAGCGGCGACCGGCGCTTCGTGGGAACGCGCAGCATGCGCAGGATCCCTCGCGCGGCGGCCGTGCAGAACGTCGCCACGGGATTGAGGATCGTGATCAAGATTCGCAACGGCCTGACCATGAGAAAGGCCACGAACTCAGGGTGCGTGGCGGCAAACATCTTCGGGGTGACTTCCCCCACCAGGAGCAGAACGATCGTGACGAGCACCGTGGCGATGGCCAGGCCTCGCTCTGAACCAAACTGCGTGACAAAGATCCATGAGGCAATCGCGGAAATCGCCACGTTGACGATGTTGTTGGCGATCAGCAGCGTGCCGATGACGTGATCGAGCTTGGTGAGCAAACCAAAAGTCAGCTCGGCTTCCCGGTGGCCTTGCTCCATCAAATGCCGCAGACGGACTTTATTGATCGACAGGATCGCCGCTTCGGAGGCCGAGAAGGACGCCGAGAGGATGAGCAGCACGGTGAGAAAGATCACGAGAGGAAACGCGATCACCATTGGGACGCCTTACGGCAAATGCCCATGCGCAGTCTCCGGGGTGGGTGGCGTCCCGTAGAGGCGATGCTCTGCGATGTACCGGATCACCGCATGAGGGACGAGATAGCGAATCGACCGTCCTGACTTGATCCGCTGCCGAATCTCCGAGGAGGCAACCTCCACACGGGGCATGTCGAGCCACTTGATGCCGGTCTCGCGGCGCATCGCCGTCGTCCCCGTCCGGCGCGCGCCGACAATCGTGCAGAGTGTCTTGACCTCATTCCATGCCGCCCACTTCACGGTGAGCATGTCCTCTCCAACCAAGAGAAACAATTTCGCCATCGGCAGCTGCGTGTGGAGCGTCTTCACCGTCTCGATGGAATATGAGGTTCCCTTGCGCTGGAGTTCAATATCAGAGGCGACGAATGCGGGTTGATCGCGAATCGCCAGCTCGATCATCGCCATGCGAACGTCTCCAGGGAGCAGCCCTTGGGCGCGTTTGTGCGGCGGCTGGAAAGTAGGAATGAACAGGACGCGATCCAACTGAAGCTGCTCCCGCGCCGTCTCGGCCAGCAGCAAGTGCCCGAGATGAATCGGATTAAATGTCCCGCCAAATACCCCAAGTCTCATAGAGAACACCTTTACCTAGTCTCGTAATTGGCCGGTCCCGTGGACGACATACTTGTAGGTCGTGAGCTCTTCGAGGCCCATGGGCCCCCGGGCGTGCAGACGGTCGGTGCTGATGCCGATCTCCGCGCCGAGGCCGAACTGGAATCCGTCCGTGAACCGCGTGGACGCATTCACGTAGACCGCAGCCGAATCTACGCCCTGGGTAAAACGCGTCGCGTGCGCCTCATCCTTCGTAACGATCGCATCGGAGTGGGATGAGCCATACCGGCTGATATGCGCAATCGCCTCATCGAGCGACGAGACGACACGCACGGAGAGAATGAGATCGAGGTACTCGGTCACCCAATCCTCTTCCGTCGCGGCCTTCACGCCGGGAACGATGGCGCGCGTGCGCTCATCCCCGCGGACTTCCACTTTCGCTTCCTGCAAGTGACGAATGATGTCCGGCAAAAAGGTCTTGGCCACGCGCTCATGCACCAGCAGCGTTTCCATGGCATTGCACGTGGCCGGCCGCTGACATTTCGCGTTCATGACAATCGCCTGCGCCATCGCCAAATCCGCTGCGTCATCGACATAGACATGGCAGACGCCCTTCGCGTGCTTAATGACGGGAATCCGCGAGGTCTCGACGATTTTTCGAATGAGCGCTTCCCCGCCTCGCGGAATGATCACATCGATGAGCGAATCCAGCTGCAGCATCGCGTCGACACCGGCTCGCTCCGCAGTCGGGATCAGGCTCACCGCCGCTTCGGGCAAACCCGCCGAGCGCAACGCGTCGCGCAAGACGCTGCCGATCGCTTGATTCGAACGGAAGGACTCAGCACCCCCGCGCAGGATCACCGCATTGCCGCTCTTGAGGCACAGCGAGGCGCACTCGCTCGTCACGTTCGGCCGCGATTCGTAGATGATGCCAATGACGCCGAGCGGCACGCGGACTTTTTGAATCACCAGGCCGTTGGGCTGCTGCCATTTGCGGATCACTTCGCCGACAGGATCAGGCAGCGTCACGACCGCCTCGATGGAGGCTTCCATCTCTTGCAGCCGCGTCGCATTCAGGGTCAGCCGGTCGATGAGCGCCGCTGACAACCCTTCCTGGCGAGCCGACTCGACATCCGTGGCGTTCGCGTCGAGGATCACCTCGCGGCGCTGCCGCAGACCCTTCACCATCGCCTGCAGCGCCTGATTCTTCTGCTGCGTCGAGATGGAGGCGAGCTGCCGCGCGGCGGCTCGCGCCTCCTGGGCGATGCGGAGAATCTGCTCGCGCAATCCCGTCATCGCCCTGTCCCTTGATGATGAGGTCTGCGCGTTACTCATGCTGCAACTCCGTCGCTAACACCAGCTGATCTCGATGGATCACCTCGCGAGCACGCGCGTGTCCCAACGTCCGTGCCGCTTCCGCGCTCTTCATCCCGCGCACCCGCATCAGTTCCGACGAGGAAAAATTGGTCAGCCCGCGCGCCAGCTCGCGGCCGGCGCCATCGGTCACCACAACGCACGCCCCGACCTCGAAGCGCCCGTTCACGCCCTGAATGCCCGAGGCCAGCAAGCTCTTGCCCTGCTCCACCATCGCCCGAACCGCGCCATCATCAATGGAGACCGCCCCGCGCGGCTGGCGCAACGCGAAGGCGATCCACCACTTGTGAGACGCCAATCGCGTGCGGGACGGGACAAAGAGTGTCCCCACCGGCTTGCCCGCCAGCAAATCCGTCAAGACCGTCGGTGATGTCCCGTTGGCAATCACCATGGGAATGCCGCTGTGGCCGACGATGCGAGCCGCCTCCAACTTGGCATCCATGCCGCCTTTCGTTGTCTGCCGCTTGGCGTGGCGCATCACCGCGCTCTGCAGGCCGCTGACACGCTCCACCCGCTCCAGCAGCTTGCCGTCTTGAAGGAATCCGTCCACATCCGAGAGGATGACGAGCAGCTGCGCGTCCACGGCTGAGGCAACGAGGGCTGCGAGCCGATCATTGTCTCCGAAGGTCAATTCCTCGATGGCCACCGTGTCGTTCTCGTTGATGATCGGTACGACCCGACGATGCAGTAGCGTCAGCAGCGTCTGTTTGGCGTTGCGAAACCGCGCGCGATCCGCCAAGTCATCTTGCGTCAGCAGCACTTGGGCCGTCATCATGTCGTGCGCGGCAAACGCCACCGTGTACAGATGCATGAGCTCGCTTTGGCCGATGGCCGCACACGCCTGCAGCTGCGCAAGCGCCTTGGGACGACTGCTCAGCCCGAGCTTTGCCATGCCGCAGGCAATCGCCCCTGAGGAGACGATGAGCGGCTGATGGTGCTCATTCGCGCAGGATGAGACTTGATCCGCCAAACGCTGGACACGCCGGGCGAGCAATCGCCCCCGCTCGTCGGTGAGGACGCTGCTGCCCACCTTGATCACAAAGCGTTGGATGACTTGTTCGCTCATGAGGTGTTCTGCTCGGTTTCAGACACGTCGATCACCGGCGCGTGAAGCTGCTCCCAGATCGCGTGCATGAGGGCCGTGATGCCCGCGTTCGTCGCGCACGAAATCGGCCAGACCTTCTGCTGCACGGCGGCTTCAAACCGCGGCAGAGATTCGTGCGCCTGCGGCAGATCCATTTTATTCGCGACAATCAGCTGTGGGCGCGTCGTGAGGGCGTCGCTGTACGCGGCCAGCTCGTGATTGACTTGATGGTACGCCTCAATCGGATCGCGCCCGTCCACGGCGGCCATGTCGATCACGTGCACGAGCAGCCGCGTGCGCTCGATGTGGCGCAAGAATTGGATGCCCAACCCCTTGCCCTCGTGCGCGCCTTCGATCAGCCCGGGGATATCGCACGCCACACACGAGCCGCGTCCCTCGACCTTCACGACGCCGAGCACCGGATAACGCGTCGTAAACGGATAGGCCGCGATCTTCGGATGCGCGGTGGAGATGCGCGACAGCAACGACGATTTGCCCGCGTTGGGCACCCCGATGATGCCGACGTCCGCGATAAGCTTGAGCTCCAGCACGACCTGCCGCTGCTCACCCACAATGCCCGGCAGTGCTTCCGGTGCCGTCGCATTGCCCAGTCCGCCGCGTCCGCCGTGCGCGATGATCACGTCTTCGTCGGCGCGCGCCAGATCGCGCAGGATCAGGCCTGTCCCGACATCGTGAATCACCGTGCCGACCGGCACGTGAATCAGGAGGTCTTCTCCGCGCTTGCCCGTCTTCTGATTGCTGCCTCCGTGCCCGCCGCGGCCCGCCTTGAACTCATGACGAAAATGGAAATCCAGCAAGGTGGCGATGTTGGGGTCGGCATGGACGATGACGTGGCCGCCGTCGCCTCCGTCGCCGCCGTCAGGATAGGGATAGCGGGTGTACGGCGGTTGCGCCAATGAGGAGCAGCCGCGGCCGCCGTCGCCGGCTTTGACATTGATTTCGGCTCGATCGACAAACCACATAGGATGTTAGACCGTCGTTGAGGGAACGAGAGAGGATGGAAAATATCCCGGGGCTGCGACACTGCTGCACCGCCGGGCCCGCGGACGTGAGCGCTCGCCACCACGCCGCGCGATGGACCAGTTATGCGGATGAACTGCGCGCTGCACTGGAGGCAGCCTGCGGCTCGATGCTCACCACGCGAGGTTTGGGAAATCGGACGATGCCGTTTTTCTTGGCAAAAAGGGTCCAGTCGCTACCGGTGCCGACGTACCAGCCGGCTTTAAACACCGTGCCGCGCTGCCGGATGAGAATCGACCCGGCCGACACCCACTCGCCGGCATAGTGCTTGACCCCAAGCCGTTTCCCGCAACTATCACGACCGTTTTTTGTCGACCCTGCCCCTGCTTTATGCGCCATCGTTTCGTCTCCTTACCGTGCACACGCGCGGTTACTTCGCCGCACTCTTTGGGGTTCTGGTTGGCCGTTTGGTCAGGCTCTTGTTGACGGTTACGCGCGACACGCGCGCCCGAGGCTTGGCGGCGCTCGAGGCGACCGGCTCTTCACGCTTGGCCGCGGATGCGGTGGCGGCGGCGATCCCCGGCACCACGATGTCCTTGACGACGAGCCGGCTCAGCGGCTGACGGTGTCCGACGGTCTTGCGCCAATTTTCGCGCCGTCGATAGTGGTAGGAAATCTCTTTGGGGCCCAGGAGGTGTGCCAGCACTTCGCACACGACCGACGCGCCTTCAATGTAGGGCCGGCCGATCTTGATCTGGCTGCCATCCTGCGCAAGCAGCACCTGCCCGACCGTGTGGGTCGCTCCGACCGCAGCCGAGATTCGGTTAATCTCAAATGTCGTGCCCGACTCGACCTTCCACTGCCGGCCACCGGCTTCAACAATAGCGTACATGAGTGGTCCTTTCTGTCTATTCCGAGATGATCATGCGGACGATCCCTTCAGGGATCGCCATCTTCGAGGGATCTCCAACGGGCGTATAGGATAGCGAAAATCCTCGGTGGGGTCAATGGCTTTTCCTCGACTTCGAAGTGGCTTAGCGACTTCGGAGGCGAAACATCAGCAGCGCCCAAAGGGCCAGGACCCCGTCTCGCCAGGTGAGTTTCTTGCCTTCCGCGTAGGAGCGGCCGGAATACGAAATCGGCACTTCATAGACGCGGAACTGGTGACGGAATAACTCCGCCGTCAACTCCACTTCGATCCGGAAGTCCTTCGACGTCAACCGCAATTGCTGCAACGCGTCCCGGCGAAATGCCTTGAGGCCTGTTTCAAGATCGGTCAGCGTCGTATCGTACAGGACGTTCGCCAATGCGTTGACGAGCCAGTTGCCGATGCGATGGGAGAGCAGAAACACCCGGCGCGCCCCGTCGAACCGGCACCCGTACACCGCGTCCGCCCACCCCTTGAGGATCGGCCGCAAGACATGGACGTAGTCTTCCGGATGGTATTCGCCATCGGCGTCCTGAATGATTACGATGTCTCCGGTCGCCACCGCAAACCCGTCGCGCAGCGCGGTCCCTTTGCCCTGCCGCACCGGATGGCGGATCACCTTCAGCTCATGCTGCGCCTGGAACTCTTGTACGATCCGTGGGGTTGCGTCGGTGGAACCATCATCCACCACAATGACTTCCTTGTCATAGTGCGTCGCGAACACCGCCTCGAGCACCTCGCGGATCGTCCGCTCCTCATTCAATGCCGGTACAATAATGGACACCTTCATCAGGTGGGGAGTGTTCTACTACCCTGAAAGCTGCACCTTGATTTGCTCGAAGTGGAGGCTTGGATCAGAGAGCACCAGGATTTTTGCGCGCGTCTGCCCTTCAAGCGCCGTCAGGCTGGGCCGATCTTCCTGAAGCAAGCGGACCGCCACCTGCGGATGCACCAGCAGTTCCAGCGTCTGATGCTTGGTGTTCTTCAGCGTCTTCTTGGCCTGCCGGATGGCCTCGATCGCCATCGTCACGGCGGATTTGATGGTCCCGCGTCCGTGGCAGTAGGGGCACGGCTGATGGCTCACCGTTTCCACCGAGCGGCGCATCCGCTGGCGCGTCAGCTCCGCGACGCAGATCTCCGAGAAGGACACAAGGTTGGTCTTGGAGCGGTCACGGTCGAGGGCGTCTTCCAGGGTCTTGACGAGCTCGCGGCGATGCGCCGGGATATCGAGGTCGATAAAATCGATGACGACAATGCCGCCGATGTCGCGCAAGCGCAGCTGCCGGGCCACTTCGATGGCCGCTTCCTTGTCCACTTGGAAGGCCGTCTCTTCCAGGTTGCGCCGGCCGGTAAATTTGGCCGTGTTGACGTCGATCGCCACCATCCCCTCGGTGGGCTCGACCACGATCGACCCTCCCGAGGGCAGCTGCACGGTCTTGTCGAACATGGCCGCGATGTGCTCGTCGAGCCCCTCTTTTTCGAAGAGCGGCTCTTCTCCGCGATACAGATCGAGGCGGACTTTCACACCGGGAATCAAATCGTTCAGAAAGCGCCGCAGCCGATGGAACTGCTCCTTGGAGTCCACGACGACGCGGTGCGTGTCTTCCGTGAAGCTGTCGCGGATGACGCGCTGGGCCAGCTCATACTCTTGATAGACGCACACCGGCGCCTTCGCCCGGCCTGAGAGCCGCTTGCTCTGCTGGTAGATCCTCGAGAGGTAGCGCACGTCGCGCGCGAATTCCTTTTCGCCCTTGCCCGTGCCGGCGGTGCGGATGATCAGCCCCGCTTCCTGGGAAAAGCGCAGCTTGTTCAAAATGTCCCGCAGGCGGCTGCGCTCCTGCGGATCCTCGATGCGCTTGGAAATTCCTAAGCGCGAATCGTTGACCATCAGCACCATGTAGCGCCCGGGAAGGCTGATGTGCGTGGTCAATCGTGCCCCTTTCGTGCCGAAGGGCTCCTTCACGACCTGGACGAGGATCTCCTGGTTCACCTTCACGACATCTTCGATGCGCGAGTGCCGGTGCTGTTGATGATGGGCCGCCTGACGCGATCCTTCGCCGGGATGCTCGCCTTCGAGGATCGCATCCTCTTCCGGTTTCGGCTCGACGATATCTGCGACGTACAAGAACCCGTTCTTCCCCAGCCCGATATCGACAAACGCGGCCCCGATCCCCGGCACCACCGAGGTGATGCGGCCCTTGTAGATGCTGCCGACCATGCGCGTATCCGAGGCGCGCTCCACATAGTATTCCTCAAGACGCTTATCCTCGGTGATCGCCACCCGTGTTTCCTGGGCGTCAGTGCTGATACAAATCTCTTTCACAGAAGCCATGAACCGCACGTATCCTTTCTCTTCTCTGCTGCCGAATCACTCTGATGTCTACACGATGAAGTCCACAGAATTATACAGGGATTGCCGCGTGCTGTCTTGCCTAGATACGACCGCGCTGCTCCCGATGCCAAGACAGATCAACGATCACCATGCCGATGGCGCCCCACAGGAAGACGAACCCCAGCCACAGCGGAAGAACCGGTGTAGCCACCTGCCGCCTCGTCGTGGCCAACGGGTTACGAAACACAAAGGCCATGTCCGTTTCACCGATGAGCCTCAACGACCACTCCCGCTGCAGCTGCGTCAGCGACGGCATGCCAGGCAGCGAGGCTGCCTTCAACCAGACGATGAGGTGCGCGTGACGCAGCGTCTCCAGGGGCTGCTGTTGCGCGGCGCGCACTTCGGCGAACATCCCCGTGGCCATTGCACGATGGCTGACGGCTGCGAAGAGCCCGCAGGTGTAGGGGAAATTGCATCCGATGAGCTCGTCGGCTTGGCTGTGTTGATCGATGAGTTGGCCGATCGGGCTCATGAACTGCGGACGGTAGAACGAGGAGCCGTACCCGCGTGTGACATGCTCACTGCGCAGCGTCAGATCGAGCAGGCTGCTATCCCCGACGACGACAAACCGACGACCTTCTTGTAGAAAGACGGTCGAGTTCACGGCAATCGCCAGACACGTCAGCATCGCAGGAATCACCCACGCCGCCACACGAACGCGTCCCCGCCATACTCCTTCCATCCATGCATGGATCCGCGTCAATCCCAGCCCGGCCAAGAGGCTGATGCCGAGGATGCCTTGTCCGCTGAAGAAACGAAACCGATAGTGGATCACCATGAGCCAGAGGCTCGCCCACAGGCTGAGCAACAGCCGTCCGGCCGTCGTCGATCGTTCCTTCAGCACCATCCCCAGACCGACCAAGGCAAACAGATAGAGGAGGATCGGCAGCTCCAACTGGGTATTTTCCAGACTGCTCATCGGACCAAGAGACGCGTGATGCCTCCATAGATGCCACAACCATGGCGATGCCAACGCAAATGTCCATGCGGCTGCACGCAGAAGAAATCCTCGCATCGGGGCATACCACAATCCCACCAGCATCCATGAGCACACCATGACCCACGGCATGCCAAGATGCGTATAGAACACCAAGGCCCCGCACAAGACAAACGCCAGCCGCGCACGATGAAAGAGTGCGACCAGTCCCACGAGCCACGCCACGATCGCCCAAGAGGCCGCGACGGTGTTGCACGAGACCAGCAGATACGAAAAGGGCAAGACGCTACAGAGGGTAGCCCAATACGCGGGCACGCTGCCCCACCACGTCCGCATGAACCACCACGTCGCCAACAGCAGTACCGGATAGGTGACCACGGTGAGAAGGCGTGCTAGTGTGACCGGCGGCAGATGACACCAATCGAGGCTGAGCACGAGCAGGTGCAGCGCGGGCGGATACAGATGCGGGCGTCCCAGCGGCGCAAACTCCCAAAAATCGTGCAGGACAACGCCACCCGCGTCGCGAAACGCCTGGATCACATTCAGATGATAGTAGCTATCGAGGAAGAACGGCAGGAGCGGCCACCACGAGAGCAGGAGGACGGCGTGTACGAGGATCACGAGCCACGCGGCACGGTCCCACACAGCGCCCGCAGAATCACGGCTCGCGAGACTATTCACTGGCGCGTCTCGATGAGCGCTGGGACACATCCTCATGCTCGTCTCGGTGAGCCAATGCGCCGTGGGTGTAGTGCAGAATGCTCAGGATTGTAAGGGCGGCAGTTTCCGCTCGCAGCGTCACAGGACCTAAGGACACCGCCTCAGCGCCACGACGTTGCGCTTGCAACACCTCTTCGGGCGTGAAATCACCCTCCGGTCCGATCAGCACGGTGACGGCGCGCAACGCTCGGTGTTTCATGAGCACGCCGCCCAACGGCGACGCCTCGACCGCGAGCGTTGGCATGAGGAGCAGCTCGCTGCGATCAGACGACTGCAGAAACTGCGAAAGAGAGGTTGGACTCTCAAGCGTTGGAATCATCGGACGGCCGCATTGCTTGGCGGCTTCTCGCACGATGCGCTGCCAGCGGTTAAGCTTCGCGTGTGCGCGTTCGGTCGTCAGCCGGCTGACGGTTCTGGCCGTCAGCAGTGGGATAATGCGTCGGACTCCCAGCTCCGTCGCTTTCTGGATCGCCCACTCAAATCGCTCGGGCTTGATGAGCGCTTGCGCAAGTGTCACCTGCAACTCGGATCCTTCATCGCGCTGCCGTTCATCGATGTGAATAACGATCTCCTTGCGGGTGCAGCGCAGAACCGTGCCTCGGTATCGTCCGCCTTCGCCGTCCAGACATTCCACTGGATCGCCAGCCGTAACACGCAACACCGTCACAAGATGATGCCGCTCGCGAGGATCAGTCACGGTAATGGTGTCACCTTGAATGGCTTGAGGAGCAACGAGAATACGATGCATGGGGGAGCCGCGGCTAGTCACTTCACAACGTAGCAGCTATTTCGAAACAGGGGACCCTGGGTGTTACAGACGAGGCTCGCGCAGCTTGATCAGACACGGCTGGACCTCGACTCGTAATTCCCGCTTGAGTCGTTGGCCGAACCGGCTGTTTCGACGACGATACCGCTTGGTTGGTTTGCACAGGCTACATGTGGCCGGATGAAGTCTCATGGACGTTTTAGCACCTCGTCATGATTGCCGACTACTCTCAGATACACCGTCTCACCCACGAGCTCAAACGTCAGTCGGTACTGCAGGTCGACGCGACTTTCCCAGATCGCCCGAGTCCCCTGAATCTTCTTCACCTGAAGAGAAGGATGACGAGGATTCGCCACAAGTTGCTTCAGCTGTCGGTCAACTTTTCGCTGGATGTGTCCGGGGAGTTCTTGGTAGGCTTTTCGGAAGCGTTCGTAGGCGAGGATCTTCATCGGCGCTTGAGCGCCTTGAGCAATCCTTTCAGAGTTCCATTTCCCACAAGACGCCTGGAGCGCTTATCAGCTTCGGCTTCGCGCTCCCATGCTTGCCATCGCTTCGACCAAAAATAGAGCTGCGTGGGATCAATCGTATCTCGTGCTTTGAGAAAGTACACATAGGCCCTGACCTCCCGAAGCTCAGAAGGGGGAAGTGTTCGAATTTCCTGAATGACTTCGTTCGCAAGACCGCTTTTCGTCATGGTGTCCTCGACTGCAAAAGGAGCTTACCACATCGTTCGCCATCTGGTCAATGAACGATGATGAGAAGAAACGTGGAGCAGCGGGGGATCGGCGCCTCCACTCGCTTTGCTCGTTCCGGTCGCCGCCCGGCCCTCCCAAGGAAGTCGCCGCTCCTATTCGTCGCGGCTCGCTAATTTGGGTCGGGCCTCCCTTCGATCCCTATAGCTCCACGAGAGAGAAGAAACGATGGTGGAGCAGCGGGGGATCGGCGCCTCCGGCCCCAAAGAATGCAACCGGGCCTCCGGTAGCCGCCCGCGCCTCCCAAGGTGGTCGTCGCTCGCTACTCGCTCGCGACTCCGTCAATCTTAGTCGGCGCTCCCTTCGATCCCCTGAGTTCTTGACGAGAAGAAACGTGGAGCAGCGGGGGATCGAACCCCGGGCCTCGACAGTGCGATTGTCGCGCTCTCCCAGCTGAGCTACTGCCCCATCAGCCTGTCAATTTAACAGACACTATTCTGGCATCAAATGGAAGAGTCGTCAAACCAACACGGCCTTCACGTTCTCCATCGCCCATTAGTAACGTTGTCTTCCCTGGGGGCGCTCTGTGTGCAGTTGCGTGAGTCTGCCTAGTCGCGCAGTAACGGAATATAAAGGGCTAGGCGGAAACACAGGTAGCTCACGACGAACAAGAGCACCCCAAAGAGATACCGGTACCGAATCAACTGTTCATCAAGCGTCACTAAGGTGCGATTCAAGGCACGGCTGAACTGTAGCAGTGGGTGAGGAAACAGCACAAACGATGCCCCTGCCACCACACACACGAGACTTACGAAAAGCAGCCCAGAATCTGGCATGTCCTCCTCCTTTCAATCAAGGACACGCGACAGCAGTTGGATCCAGTCCTGCAGATACCGCGAAATTCCCACAGACTGTTCCAACTGCATGCGTGATGCCAAGAACCTTAGTAGCGTACGCTCCTCCCGTTCGCGCCAGTGATGCGCTGTTCGCTGTTAGCGTGAGATTCGTAGGAATGATTCCCCAGGATTTTGTTGTAAGCGGATTCGCTGGATCGATCATGTCTAAGTCCGCCGCGGTCGCAGTGTAGACGTTCGTGGGCGATTGAGCTTTGTACCGTCCTTCGGCGCTGCGGATCGTACCTAACAACTGGAGCGCTTCAGCCGCCCGTGCTTTTTCTGTCGCCCTAATGTACTGCGGAAGAGCGATCGACGCCAAAATTGCAATGATGATGACGACCATCAAGAGCTCAAGCAGGGTGAACCCGCGTTGAGACTCGCGTAGGCTTCTCATCACAACCTCCTTGTTATCGTTCCCGTTTGCCTTGCTCGTTCTGTTCCCTACCACCGCACAAGCCACGCGTCGCTGCCCTCACCTCCTTTTTAGTGGTGTGACGACAATACTCCGCCTGACGACAGTTGAAATAGTGGCATGAAAATCGAAAGGACAATAAACAGGACGACGACCCCCATAAAGACGATCGCAATCGGCTCAAACAGCCGCGTCATTCTGGCGATGAACGTCGAGACGCGCTCTTCGTAATAGGCGGCCATCCGGCCCGTCATCTTGGACAACTCGCCGACCTCTTCCCCCACTTGCACCATTTGGACGGTCATGGGCGGAAACAGCCCGGTTTCCTCCATCGGCTGGGCCATGGTCTTGCCTTCCTTGACGTAGTCCTTAATGTTGTTGATGGCTTGGCCGTAGACCTTGTTCGTGGAGCTGTTCCCAAGAATCTCCAAACTGGAGAGCAGCGGCACCCCGCTTTCCAGCAGGGTGGCCAACCCCCGTGAGAACTCCGCCAACTGGAGATAGGTAAACAGCGATTTAAAGAGCGGCAGGTGCAGCAGCACCCGGTCGCGCATCCATTGGCCTGAGTCCGTCGCGAGATAGCGCCGCACAAGGTAGATCATCGCGGCCGCCCCCCCAATTACGACCACCACATAGCGCCGCGCGGCATCGCTGATGCCAATCACGATGCGGGTAATCAGCGGCAGCTCCATGCCTTCCATGCTGGCAAACATCTCGGCAAACTTCGGGATGAGCCAATAGACGAAGACCCCCATCACGGCAATCGCCGCCACTCCAAGAAAGGCCGGATACGTCATGGCGGTCTTCGCTTCGTTCTGCAAGTGTTGCGCGGACTCCAGATGACGCGAAAGCTGTTGCAAGGACTGCGCCAGGTGGCCGCTCGCCTCACCCGTTTCCACGAGGTTCACCCAGAGGTTGGAAAAAATCTTCGGGTGTTTGGTCAGCGCATCCCGCAACGTATGTCCGCCTGCCACGTCGCGGCGGACGTCTTCCAATGCCAGCAAGAGCTTTTGGCTCTCAACTTGCGCCGAAACCACCTCAAGACTGCGCAGCAACGGCACCCCGGCGCCCACCAGCGTCGCCAACTGCTGGCACAACAGCACTTGGTCCTCGGTCGTCACGCGCACATGCATGCGGCGCGCCATGACTCGACGCACCAGCGGCTTCGCCTCCCCCTGTGCGGCATGTTTGCGGGCAATGGAGGTTACCAAGAGCCCGCGATGCTGCAGGACCGAGACGACTTCGTCCTCCGTCACCGCATCGAGGTGCCCGGTCTGCACCGATCCCTCTTGATCTCTGGCGATATAGGCGAAGCTTGGCATCAGCGATCGAGTAAGATCACGCCCTCCAACTCTTCCAAGCTGGTCAACCCCTCTCGCACTTTGATGAGCCCTTCATCCCACAACGTCGACATCTTCCCGGCCTGCACCGCAATATCTTTGAGCGTGTGGGCCGGCGAGCCTTTCGCAATCTCATTACGCAACTCACGCGGCAGCACCATCACCTCGTACACCCCCAACCGTCCCCGATACCCCGTATTGACGCAGTGCTCGCATCCCTTGGCCTTGTACAAGAGCTCTTCGGTGATGTGGAACCGATCGCGCGTCTCCGACAGCGGCTCGTAGGCCTGCTTGCAACGGTCACAGAGTTTGCGCAGCAACCGTTGGGCCACGACGAGGCTGATGGTCGAGGAGAGCAGGTAGGGCGCCATCCCGATGTCGATCAAGCGGCTCACCGCGCTGGGCGCATCGTTCGTGTGCAAGGTGCTGAAGACGAGGTGCCCGGTGAGTGCCGCGCGCACGCAGATTTCAGCGGTCTCTTGGTCGCGCGTCTCTCCCACCATGATAATGTCCGGGTCTTGACGCATGAACGCGCGAAGCCCCGCGGCAAAGGTCAACCCGATCGAGGGCTTGATTTGAACTTGGTTGACGCCCTCCAGACGATACTCCACCGGGTCTTCAATCGTCAGGATGTTCTTGGTCGGCGAATTGATTTCGTTGAGCGCTGCATACAGCGTCGTGGATTTTCCCGACCCGGTCGGCCCGGTGAGCAGAATCAGCCCATAGGGGTCACGAATCGCGGAGCGAAAATCCTCCAGCGCCTTGGGAGCAAACCCGAGGCGGCCCAAATCAAGCAGCGACGGAGACTTGTCCAAAATGCGGATGACGACCTTCTCGCCGTAGATGGACGGGATGCTCGAGACGCGAAAGTCGATGCCCCGGCCTTCCATCATCATGATGAAGCCGCCATCTTGCGGCAGGCGCTTCTGGGCGATGTCGAGCTTGCAGAGGATCTTGATGCGCGAGATGATCGCGGCGTGCAGCCGTTTATCCGGCGGAGAAATTTCGCACAGCGCCCCGTCGATGCGATACCGCAGACTGATGCGCTCTTTGAACGGCTCGATGTGGATGTCGCTCGCGCGCTCCTTGATCGCCTGCCGGATGATCAAATCCACCAGCCGAATGACCGGCGCGTCTTCCGCCGCTTGCTTGAGCCGGTCCAAGTCGAGCGTTTCGTCTTCCTCGCCTGTCGAACTTTCCTGCTCGCCGATCTTATAGGACTGCCCGATCGCCTCCCGCAGCATCGTGTCGCCGCCATAGAACCGGTCGATGGCCTGCTCCAAATCGGCTCTCGTGGTGACCACCGGATTGATATCGCAGCGGCTGACGCGACACAGGTTATCCATCGTGATCAGATCGAGCGGATTCACACAGGCGACGGTGAGAGAGTTGAGATTACGGGCAAGCGGCAGCACGAGGTGCTGTCTGGCAAACTCTTCTGAGACGATCTGCTCGAGCCCGTCTCCTTTGCGAGGGCTGAGCAGGCCCGACGCGCTCGTGGTAAAGGGAATGCCCAGCTGGCGGCTCAGCGCCGAGGCGATGTCATGCTCCGTCGTCAACCCCAGCTCGATGAGCACCTCGCCAATGCGCTTGGTCGTGCCGCGCTGCACCTCAAGCGCTTTGGCCAGCTGCTCCTGTGTGACCGTGCCATTGCGGAGCAGCAGCTCACCGATTTTTTCTGCCGTCTTCAACATGGACATGGCTGACCGTCCTTACGTGCCCCTCGCCGTCACCGCTTCAACGCGGTTGCTCGTGCACGTTCAAGGCTTGCTCGATCACGTCTTGCCGCGCCCCCGAGGGTTCCTGTTCACGCAGTCCCATCGAGGTGTGACTCGTCCCGGCGAGCTGCGGGACCGGTTCGTCAAGAATGCGCGGCGTGATAAACACCAACAACTCGCTCGAGGAATTCGAGATGTCCGAGTGCTTGAAGGCTTCCCCGATGACCGGGATCCCTGAGAGGACCGGAACCGTCGTCCTGGTTTCTTGTTCGCTGCGATCGATGAGCCCGCCGACCACCAAGGTATCACCGCTGCGGATTCGCACCATCGTCCGAGAACTGCGCGTCTTGGGGTCCTTCGGTTTTGATTGGCCGCTCGGAGGGGTGAGATTCGACGTCACCGTCTTGGTCACCGACGGCTCGACCATCATGGTGATGTCACTGTTGTCGTTGATTTGCGGCGTCACCACCAGGACCACCCCGGTCGTGGTGCGCTCCGGCGTCTGGGTCTGTGTTCCTGTGGTCGCTTGGTTGGACGTGGTGAAACCAATCGCTTCGTCCGTCGTCAACCGCACCACCGCGCTCTCATTGTCCAGCGTGAGCACTTTGGGTCGCGCGAGAATCTTGGTGTCTCCATCCGCTTCGATTGCCTCGAGCACCGCCTTGAAGGATGAGGCGTCGAGCGTGCTGGCCACAAATGGAGTTTTCACAGACTTGGTATTATCCTGCACACCCGGTTGAATGCCCTCCTTAAACATATTGAAAGGAAAGCGAGTCTGCCGGGAAGTCGGTGTAAAGGTAATGAGCTGCCCTGACGTTCCAGTGCCCCACTTAATCCCAAAGTCCTTGGCCTTCGTCAGGCTCGTCTCAATCAACTCGGCATCCACCATGATTTGAGACGTGCGCACATCGAGCGCGGCTAACGCCGCTTCCAATCGCGGGAAATTTTCCGGCACATCGGTGATGATGAGGCTGTTCGTCCGCTCATCGACCACCACGGCGCCATGGTCCGTGAGGAGCTTTCCAATGACAATATCGATGCCCACGTCGCCCCCACCTCCGCCGCCGCCACCCCCGCCTTGCGCTTGCAGAGTCGCCTCAAATGGCGTCCGACTCCCAAAGGAGGTCGCGGTTTTCGCGAGAATCGATTTCGACACGCGAGCATACTTCAGCTTGTAGACGCGCGTCATCGGTTCGACGGGTTTCCCCTGTTTCGCGCTCTCATCTTGCTTCGGCCTGACGATGTAGATGTCGCTGCCCGCCGGCCGCTCATATTCCAGGTTGCCGACGCGCAGGATTTGATCAAGCGCATCCATGACGGTCACATCTTCCAAGTAGAGCGTAATGGTGGCGTTGCTGATATCGCTGCGCGCAATCACATTGATGCCGGTCTGCTGAGAGAACGCTTTGAGGACGTCTTTCAACTGCGCATTCTGAAACTCCATGGAGACGCGCAGCTGAGACTTGGCCTCACTCTCCTCGCCTGACGCGGGCGTTGCGGTGTCAGTCAACGAGGCGCCCGACCCCATGGTGGTTGTCGCCGGATCGCTGTCGTTCTCATAGGTGAAGCCCTGCCCGCCCCCCAGCACCATGACGACCGCCACGACGATTCCCTGCCAACTCCCGTCACGCATCCTCACCTCCACTGAGCGCTTCGCGATAGTGATCGACGACCCGCATTCGCGATGGTCGAAAACTGCACGGCTGTTCCCTCAAAGTCCATGGTGATGCCGCCTCGTGCAATCGCAGTGATGACTCCGCCTCCCACGCGATCGCCAATGTAATAGACCTGCCCCTTGATGAGGACCTGCGGCCGCGGACCGCCCCAAATCAACCCTTCGATGATGAGATCTGAGGGAGGCGTGATCTTCGGTTTGGGAGGCTCGGGCGGCGTCAGCTCCTGCGCCGTTTGCACCGGCGCGGAAGGCGGCTCGGGCAGCAGACTCTCAAACGGGTTGCGAAGATCAATCGCGGTGTAGTTGGGTGCGGCTGCCGGCGAGGCCGAGTCTGAGGAGGCATCTGCAACTTTGAGCTGATACTCCGGATCCGAACGTTGCTGGTACGACTGGACCATCTCGCTCAACGGTCTTGACATGTTCACGCCGGCGCCGGCCACGGCGCCGGCCGAAGCGCTCTTCGGCAGCAGATTCCCCAAGAACGCCATGCCGCGCATCGGCCCGAAAAAGAACACGATGCCAAAGATTCCCAGCAGCGCCATCACCGCGCGCTGCTCAAACTTGGCTTTTTGCTCGGGATCGCTTGGAATCAACGCCATCACGTCATCCGCTCGTTGTCACTGGGTAGCGCGGCTCGGCATGGGCAGATAGAAGCTGCTCACGGCTAATCGCACCATCGCCACGCCTTTTTGTCCAGGCATTTCGGAGAGCTCCAACCGATCCACCCGCATGAACGCTTTGCTTTGCTCGAGTTGATCGATGAAGGAACCAAGCAGATGATAGGACGCGTTGAATTCGAGATTGACGCCCAGGCGCGTCAGTTGGGGAGAGACTTGGGGAGGATCCTGGGTCATGGTCGTCACCTCAACACCCGCCTGTTGAGCGAGGGCGACCACTTCCCGGGCCAGCCATGAAGAATCGGCTTCGGGTGCCAGTCGTTTGCTGCGCCGCCCCAGATCCTTGAGGAGGACGGCGACGTCGCCGCCTGTGTTCTGGTTCGACTGTTCCTGCGCAAGCTGAGCTTCGATCAGGCGCACCGTCTGTTGCTGCGGGACATAACCGTAATTATAGCCCACGTATCCGCCCACCGCAATTCCTATTGCACCAAGGAGAAGCATCGATTTCATGTGTTCCACCCTCCCGTGCTACAGGTTCCGATCTGAGTTGCAACTGAGCTCAAACGTTCGGTAGCTGTGTTGGCTAAGAGAGTCTTCCGCCGAGTTCTGGTTGAGCTGGGCCGCCGCAAATCCAGAAAAAAACTTCGGGTTGTGCTTGACCTGTTGTTCGAATTGCTGGATCGCGGTGAGCTCCTTCGAGGCCTCACTTAAGTAGCAGGCCCCGCCGATAACGAGATGCGCCCGGCTGCGTCCATCCGCATCGAGCATATTATCAAATGAGAGTTTGGTGAGCCACACGCCGTCTGGCATCGACCGCACGAGCGCGTCCAGCTTGGCCGCCACACTCACCCGACGATCCATGATGGTCTTGAGGAGTGTGACTTGAGCCTGCGCGCGATTCTGCAGATCCTGCAGCTCCGTGGCACTCATGGCCTCGAGCCCCCACCCGATGGCGGGCTGTGATCGCTTCGATTGATTCAGCCGCGCCCGCGCCGCGGAAAGCTGCTGGCCTCCGGCGATCCAACAGATCGCCATCACCGTCGCGGCCAGCGCCGCGCCGACGGTCAGCGCCTTGGGATCGCGAAATGACGCGGAAAATTCAGACGCCGCCGCCGTGGACAGCGCGTGCGCTCGCTGCTGCACGTTGACGGACGTAGACTTGGCGGTGATGCGTTTCAAGAAATCCAGCGAGGCGGTACTCGGCTCCTGGATGGCGCGCAGCAATCCCACCGCCGAGGCGAACGACAGCGGAATGTTGTCTTGGACCTGAGCCCCTAACAGCGCATTGCCGAGTTCGACGGTACGGTGCAGTTGATCCGCCAGCGCGCGGCACCACGGCCCGACGCGCGTTTCCTCTCCAATCAGGATGACGCGGGGGATCGTCGTCGAGGGATACTCGCGCATGAAGAAATCCATCGAGACGCTCAGCTCGGTGAGCAGTCGCTCGGCCCGCCGATCGGTCGCCGACTCGACGGCTTCAGGATGCGCATCCGGCGTGGTCCCTTCCGCTGGTGTCGACGGCGTTGCCGCGTCATCGGACGCGGCGGGCAGCTCCACGTGCATGAGCAAATTCAAATCTCTCGTCAAATACGGCAGCCCGTTCTTCACAATCGCCAGGTGCGCGGTGTCCTGTTCGATATCGACCAAACACACAAACTCATTGGTGGGTTGTTTTCCCCTGCCCGCATCCACGAGGCGCGCGAGGCTCAGGCTCCTTGGCTCAATCAGCGTCGGCTGAATGCCCGCCGCCGTAAGAACAGTCTGAATGCGCTCAAACGCATCGCGCTGGATCGCCGCGAACACAACGTCAAGCCGGCTGGGGACATCGGAAGGTCGTACGCGGTAATCCCAGATGAGTGTCTCCATCTTAAAGGGGATGTATTTGCGCGCCTCGAACTGGACGGCGGCGTCCCATTCCGCCTTCGGCACGACCGGGATCGTGAAGAAACGAAAGAGGACGTCTTGGGTGGAAATCGACACGGCCAGCCGCTTGGTCTTGACTGCCACCGCCCCCAATGCTTTTTGAATGGCGGTCACGAGGGCTTGATCGTCGTTGCCCTCCAAGGGCACGCGCACGCGATTCGTGACACTCTTACCTTTCATCGCAAGGAATTCGACTTCGCTTGCGCGAATCACGAGTCCCGCCGCTGCCCCGCCTCCGCCGCCTGGAAGTGAGAACTTCGGTAACGTCAACTGTGGCAGTGCAAACTTCATTGGCCTATCCTCCTACTCCTGCGCGTCCCGCCCAACCCACGAGTGATCACGGTACGTTACACGTAATCGTGCTATAGCAGACCCATACCGTTGGTGTGACCTGGCCAGCCGAGACACTCGGGGCAACACAAGCTGACGCACTGACCCAAATTTGCTTCACGCATGTGTCCGTACTTGGAGCAGCCGCGGCAGGCAGCGTCGCCCATTGCGGCCTTCCAGTATCATTGATCAGCACCGTTGACCCAGTGGTCGCCGTCCCCGAACCCGCGGTCAGGGTCGCGTTGGTTACATCCAACATCCCCCCAGTATCAATCGTGAGCGTCGAACCGGTCTGAATGGAAATGCCCCCTCCGTTGAAGATCGCATTCCCTGCTTTCGACAGCACATTAAAACCGCCACTACTATCTGCATCTAGAGTATTCACAAGCCCGATAGCCTGGAGGTGGCACACTCCCGCACCAGTACACTCTGCTCCTGCCTTGGCACCGCCGGACATAGTGCCAACACCTAAGTTACCGCCTCCACCCCCGACATAGCTTGTGCTACTTCCATCCGTAGCCGTGAGATCACGACCTTGGACAAGGTTGATCGTGCTGCTCACGACTAAGGGCGAGGCTCCTCCATCGTTTCCAATCGCGCCTCGAAAATCTGACGTGCCGGTGACTTTCAAGTTGCCATTGATGGTCAGATTGCCCACCAACTCATCCAGTGTCAGTTTGTGCAGCTTCGAGTCTTGGTCTGGGTCTACGAGGTACGCTGCGGCATCCAAATCCACAAATCGCTTCCCTTTCACATCGCGGTGGGCAATGACATCTAGTGTGGCGTCGATGGATCCGACGGTCTGAATGCTCGTATCCAAACGAGCCGCTGACGGGGTGATGACAGAAATAAAGTCCTCCGCCGTGACGCTCTTAAACTTCGCATCCCCTGTCACCTCGAGACCCCCAATCACTTTTGTATTGCCTGTGATCTCGGCCCCACGGCCCACCGTCAGCTTCCCATGAATGATCACATCATTGGTCGCTTCAAGGCTGGTCGGACTACCATTGAGGATGAGTTTCTCATCCAGCGTCACATCTTTATGAAACTCTGCCTTGCCCAGCACATCTAACACAGTCGTGTTGGCATTCGCCGCCGTGCCGATGGTTGTTTTCTCCTTGAGAGCGGTTTGGCCCATGACATCCAGGACCACGGTGCTGGCATTCGCCGCCGTACCGACGGTCGTCAGGTCCTTCAGATTGCTTTTGCCATTCACGTCTAAGACGAGGTTGGTGTTACCCGCGAGACCGACGGTCGTCTTCTGCTCAAGTTTGGTCTCGCCGTTGGTCACCAAGAGTCCAGGGTTCGCCGCTCCTGTCCCAGTCACTTTCAACACCTGCGCGCCGGACACGCTGCTCGCGATTTCGGTGGCGTCATCGAGGAGTGTTTTGCCAAAGCGCACATGGAGCGCCTTGTTTGTCGCTGCGATGGCTTGAACGTACAATGGGGCATCTGCCGCAGCAAACGCGACACCCGACGCATGATTCTCGATGACTGCGGTGCGATTGAGCGTCGTCGGCCCATCAATGGTTAGTGCCACATAAGTCACCCCGCCAATCGGGGTTCCCTTCACCCACAGACTGCCTGTGATGGTAAGATTGCCCAGGTTGTTTTGCGTATTGACGTCGAGTTTATCCAGCTTCGTCTGGTCATTGGGGTCAACCTTGTAGATTGTGTTATCGTAATCCTCCGCCTTCCTGAACTGGAGATCGTCATAGACTCCTCGTGGAGACGGGTAATACGTGGTGACGGTGACATCTTCGGCCCACGCCGCCCCTGCCACCACCATCATCCCCACGACACCCCACATTCGCCAGGTCTTCATAGGAGTCACCGCCTCCTTCTTACCCTCCAGCGGCACGCGCACGCGATTCGTCCACGATGGCAATCGCAGTCTCATTCAACACTCCACGGTTAAGGTCACGGGCTGAGCGTCAACAGGCAACAGGTCACACCGACTTTATGGTTGTTGTTGTCCCCGCTGCAGGTCGATGGGTTGCTCCACGTCACCGCGGTGACAACCTCGCCCCCTGCGCAACTCAGAGTTCCGTTACATGAGGGAAGAATGGTATAGCAGTTGCTGAATGTCAGCGTCGCAGATGCGGCAGGCAGCGTCTGCCATTCCGCCTTGCTGCCATTTTGTGCAAGCACCTTCGCATTAGCGGCTGCTGTTGTACCCGGATCACCGGCCGTGAAGTTACCATTGATGATGTTAAGCGTACTGCCGGTGTCGAATGTTGCACTCCCTCCTGTCGCCGTAAAATTAACGCCACCAGCGCTATCGAAATCCACGCTACCGCCGCCCCCACCCACCTGCAAATGGCATAGTACGCCACTACATTCAGCTCCTGCATAGGCACCGCCGGATATAGTGCCAATACCTAAGTGACCGCCACCGCCCCCGACAAAGCTTGTGCTACTTCCATCCGTAGCCACGAGATCATGACCTTGGACAAGGTTGATCGTGCTGCTCACGACTAAGGGCGAGGCTCCTCCATTGTTTCCAATCGCGCCTCGAAAATCTGAGGTGCCCGTGACGAGCAGGTCGTCATCTACCTTGACGGGAGTATTAGGGGTGCTGTTCCAAATCTTGCCTTTTACATCCAGGTCATTCACCGTAAAATTTCCGGTGATTTCGAGATTGTTCAGCTTCGAGTCGCCGAATGGATCAACCAGAAACGTGGGATCATCAAGATCGATGAACTGCTTGGCGGTCACATTGCCCTGCGCCACGATGCTCCCAATGGTCTGAATGCTCGTACTCAAACTTGTGGACGGCCCCACGAGGTTCACGTAGTCCTCCACCGTCAGGTTCTTAAAGTGCGCATCTCCTGTCACCGTGAGCTTCCCTAACTCCGTGTCGCCTACTACCTTGAGCCTTGCATTCAATTGTGTATCGCCGTCCACCTTCAGCTTCCCATGAATGAGCACATCATTGGTCGCTTCAAGGCTAGTTGGATTCCCATTGAGGACGAGTTTTTTATCTAACGTGACATCATCATGAAATGCCGACTTGCCATTCACGTCCAACACGAGGCTGGAGTTATTCAGGGGACCGATGGTCGTCAGGTCCTTCAGATTGCTTTTGCCATACACCTCTAACATGAGGTTGGTGCTACCAGTGGTCGGACCGACGGTCGTCTTCTGCTCAAGTTTGGTCTCTCCGTTGGTCACCAGCAACCCGGTGCTGGCCGCACCTCCACCAGTGACCTTGAGGACTTCAGTCGCTGTGGCGTTCGTTGTCTTGTCAACCGTCGCGGCCCCGGTGATTTTCGTGAGGCCCGCGCCGATGTCGGCGGCGGTCTGGCCTGCCCCGCTGCCGATTACCTTCAGAGCCACGGTTCCCCCGCCGCTGCCAGTGACTTTGAGGACCTCAGTCGCTGAAGCATTGGTTGTCTTGTCGACCGTGGCGGCGCCGGTGATCTTGGTCAGGCCCGCGCCGATGTCGGCGGCAGTAGCGCCCGCACCGCTGCCGGTAACCTTCAAGGCTTGTGTCGCAGCAGCATTCGTCGATTTGTCGATGACCGCGCTTCCGGCCAGCGTCGTGGTCGCGTTTACCACCTTCAACCCTAACCCATACGGGAACGCAGGGACTGTGGGTTGGCTTTGGACATAGACGCTGCCGGTGATCTTGAGATTCCCTAAGTTGTTGATCGTCGTGACGTCGAGGATGTTCAACTTGCTCGTTTGATCCGGATCCACCTTGAAGACTGTGTTATCGTAATCTTCCCCTTTCCTGAACTGGATGTCATCGAACACGCCTCGTGGAGATGGATAGTACGTGGTGATCGTGACATCCTCGGCCCACGCCGCCCCCGCAACCACCATCACGCTCACGATCCCCCACATGCGCCAAGTCTTCATGAGGGTCATCGCCTCCCTTGGGCTGTGAGCGGGGCCTGTGTCCCGCTGTCGTCAAACCAGATGCTGTTGAGTTCCACGTTGTTCGCCTCGTTCGTCTCGTGCACGTCGTTGCCGGTATCCACCTTCAGGGTCATGCTGTGCAATCCGTTGGCCATCGTCATCGGCCGCATGAAGAGGAGCTTCACCGAGTGCTCGGCATTGGCTGGAACCGACTCGTCCACTCGTTGCCGGCCCAGGAGTCGGTCATCGAGCCACAGCTCGACGTCGAAACTGTTGCGCACTACCCGGTCTCCTCTGTTCTGCATAAAGACAAAGACCTTTGGAGGCTCGACCGCCGAAGGGACGATGCCCGCGGGCACGAGATCGACCCCGGAGGGCTGTGTTGGGGGCCTTGCGGTGCCATACTCCTCCGCCGCGATGCGCAACTGTCCGCTCAACAAGATAAGACCGATCACCGCGCAACTGGCACTGACCTGTCCCCATCGATATCGCATCTGTCCGCTCCTCATGGGCACGACGCAGGGTTCGGGGCGACGGTGTCCCCCGTGAGTCCGACCAGCAGTTTCGTATAGGCCGTGGAACCCAATCTTGTCTCTCCACGAATGGTAATGTACCCTCCAGGAGTTTTTGGATCCGGCGTTGTGATTTCGATTTTCAGCATGTTATTGTCCTCAGGAGGAGCCAGATGCGTCCCGATCGGGTCGCCTCCCAACGCCGCCGGCGACTCATCCATGTACCGGAGCACCAATCCTGTGATCCCGAAAGCGATCTTGCTCGTGACAGGAGGACAGGGCCCTCCAATTGGAATGTTGTCGTAGAAGAGCACTTGATTGAGCAGAGGCCCGGTGTGGCTGTACTGTCTCCACGTATAATTGTTCACGTTGCCGGCAGTCCCTGCACTCGTCACGCTGGTGGGGACACGGAACATCACCTTGGCATATGGCGCTGCGGGCGGATTGTTCCCACGTTCGACTAAGACGACGCGGTCGGCATTTTTGAGCTGTTTGAGCATATGGTTCATGGCGTAGACCGCTTCCATATATTGGGTGGCGCGCCCGCGCGCTTGCTCAGCCAGAAGCACGCGCGTCACATCGGTTTGGCCTACCACGAGGATCACGATGAATCCAATCGCTGAGGCGATCAGCAGCTCGGTCATCGTGAATCCATGACGCGCAAAGGGCTTAGTTCGGCTCATTCCACGTCACCGTTCCGCTCACGATGTAGTAGTCCGGCTTGCCATCCCCGTCAAGGTCAGGCCCGCTCTTGACCTCATATGTCCGCCCTGTCCCGCTATACCCCAAAATGGATGGCACGATACCGCCCGGCAGCGGCTCAGGTCTTGATCCGGCGTCAATCGGAGAAGTCGCCGGGTTTAGCGCCGCGCCTGTCGTATCAGGTTTGCACGAGTCAGTTGGCACAAGTATTGATACTGGTAGAAACCAGGCATCACCGCCTGTCTCTGCTGCCCGACGACACGCGATCTTGTTGCGCTTGTCTTCCAAGGTCTGGGTCACGTAGGTGACCGCCTCAGCTTTGCCGATCGAGCGTCCTGAGAGCCGGGCCGCCATCCCGAAGGCCATCATCGTCCCAGCGGCCACCAACGTGCCGATCACAAGCGCGAGCATGACTTCGACTAACGTCATGCCAGCCTCGAGGCGCGCGGCAACCATATAGCCGTCCTTATTCGACATTCGAGAGAGGTCTCGATTCATTAGTATTGCCACTTATCGAATCCAGATCCCGCACAGGCTGTAAACGGTGCGACGGTTGGGTTACCGTTATGGCACCATCCACGGTTAGCATCGATCGTCATCGCTGGATCATGTGCCGCCGATCTGCTTCGGTCAGCGGTCGCGGTAAAACCAGTATCCCCGAATGCTACCAGTGGCGGACCAACACTAAAATCAATCGGGATGGAACCGAGATTCGGGTTATCCATCTTGATCATCCGCCAATCCGAATTGGGACTGAATTTGGTCAGCCCCGTCTTCCACGTCCCGTTGTTAAACTGGTAGTTTCGCTCGCCGGTGTAAATAGTCAGGAGAATGTCCTGAGCCGATTGCCAATATCCTCGCCTGATCGTCTTGATGTAGCTGGGAATCGCCATGCTCGCGAGAATGCCGACAATCACCACGGCCATCATCACTTCAGTTAGGGTAAACCCGCGCACACTTCGACGATAACGATTCGCCCGCTTCCCCATGCCCAACCAGCGCATTATCCCAATCATGCATTCCCACATCATTGGTAGCTCGCTTTCACGTGAATGGTATGTTGACGTGGAGCAAACGGCGGCAATGGAGGAAGTGGTGGAGGTTGTACCCCGCAGTTCGTCACAGTGACTTCCACATAGGGATCAGTGAGATCCCCCGGCGGACCAATAATGCCGTTACCGTTAGCATCAATGAATTCAGCCGACTCCGCATCAAAACCATTGATGGACGGATTACAGGCTTTACTCGGATCAGGAGCGCTAGGATCATGACCAAACGTGCAGTGCGATTTTCCGGGAATGATGGCGCAACTTGGAATCGATCCAGTCGCATTATCGGGATAATTGCGGAAATCTACGAGAGGAGGTCCAGGTTTGTAGGTCATGAGTTTGTGCGCGACCAGGACATAGCCCGCCTCCGCAAGATACTGCGCTTTCGCGCGCTCTTCCATGCCCTGCGATTGTCCGGATTGACTGTTCGCAATATTCAATATGACGTAGCCGAGCACTCCCATCAGAAATCCCATGATTAAAATGATCCCGAGCGCGCTGCCGCGTTCGTTCTGCAGCGATCCTCGACGCTGTGCAACCTCTGGGCGCATCATGCGTATCGGCTCCATCAATAAAAAAACCGAACCACTGGTTCGGTAGCTCAGCCATCTCACGTGTGGTCGGCAGCCCGGCTGTCTCGCGAGACCCGTAGCTTTGCGCCCTCCGCTCACGCGAAGTTTGCCCTTTCGCCAGTCCTTTACCCTTCACACAAACTTATCGTTAATACAAAGTAAGTATGCCTAATGCGATTTCTCGGTGTCAAGGCAAGGGAGAGATTCTTGTAGAGATTCTTGACTTACGAAGGACGGGTGCTGGCAATGACCCAATGAAGGTAGGGTGTGGAGCCTAAAGTGACAGGAAGCGCGATGATTTCCGGCACGTCATACGGGTGCCACTTGAGCACCGCGCGTTTCAGAGACTCAAACCGTCTCTTGGTCGTCTTGATCACGAGGAGCGTTTCGGGGCAGCGTTCGACCTTTCCCTTCCAGAAGAAAATAGATTCGACAGCGGGGATGATGTTGACGCAGGCGGCCAGATGGTGCCTGACCAAGGCGGTGCCGAGACGTCGCGCCACGGCCTTCGTCGGACACGTCACGAGCGCGACAACAATGCCAGTGGGCGCTGACGCGTGGGAGCGCATGACGTCACGGCGGACACTTTAGTGGCGAAGATTGATGCGAAAGTCGTTGCCGTCTTTCCGTACCACGACATGGCCTTCACGCGCCAGCCACCCGAGACTCATCAACGCAAGTTCCCGCGACCGATCAATGCCCGTCACGACCTTCGCAAACGGCACTTCGCCATGTCCGTCAAGGTAGTGCCAAATTTCTCCCGCCACGATGCCAATCTCGGTGATCATGCGCCCCTCCTTGTTTCGTCTTTCAATATGCCATAAAACCCTGAACCATTCTCGATATTTCGTCAGTCAACGCGCGCCACTCAACTGTCGCCGGGATTACTGCACGCGACTGCCGTCTTGAGGTTTTGCTTGGCGCAACGCCGTCAGCCGTTCCCGCGCGAGCTCCGCCTCCGGGATGGACTCCTCGGCGAGCTGCGCGTAGATCGCTTCTGCAGCAGCCGGTCGGTCCTGCCGTTCCAACAGTTTCGCCAGCGCCAGTTGGCTGCGCACGCGCCACGGCGGCTGCGTCACGCGCCCGTACCATTGCATCGCGCGATCCAAGTCGCTGACTTCTTCGTAGCACGAGGCGATGCGATACGCCGCTTCCTGGCTGATCGAGGGGGCGAGCTGCGCAGCGTTGTCATACCACTGGATGGCCTCGGGGTAGGCCTGCCGCACCCGGGCCATGTCGCCCAACCGCTTGGCGAGCTTTCCCCGCTGACTTCTTGGAAGGCGGCCCGCCTCGTACCATCGTGTGAGCGCCTTTTCCATGGCGTCAGGAGCCGCTTCGCGCGTCTGCAAGTTCACGAGCAGGAGCCTGGCCTCGAAGGCTTCGTCCGTCCGCGGGGCAAACTGAATCGCCTCCTGACATAACCGCTCTGCGGTGGGTTGGTCGCCGTCACCGAGTGCTAACACCGCGTCATAGTAGGAGGCGCGTGCCGCCGTCACCGTCCCTGCGCGCTCGCGACGCAGCCGCTCGAGCAGTCCGTGCGCCAATCCCTCCTCGCGTTGATTGAGGTAGGCGATCACGATCGCCAGTTGCGCATCATCGGCCAGTGCCGCATCGGCGCTGGAGGCCATCTGCTGGAAGACGGCCATCGCGCGCTCAGTCTGTCCGAGTTGCAGGTCGATGCGCGCGGCTTGGTACGTCGCGTAGGTGACCAACGAGGGATCCGCCGCGAGCTCCATCGCCTGTTGATACTGCGCCTGGGCCTCCGTGAGGTTGCCCAAAAACATCTGGACGTCGCCCAGGCCGCTGTACGCCGCTTGGCGAACCGTCCGCTCATCGCTGTGCGTGGCCAACTCAAAGATCGTTTTCGCTTTGGCGGCATTCCCTTCTTCCAATGCGACCGCGCCAAGCCGTAATTGGACCTTCGCGCGAGCCAACTCATCAAGCAGCGGCCAGCGCAGCATCGCATGGAGGAGCTCGTGCGCCTCATCGAGACGCTCGTCCCGACGGTACAGCTCGGCCATCGTCAGCCCGCTCTCCAACACCAAGGGATGTTTCGGGTAGCTCGAGAGGATGCGATCGAATCGGGCCAGCGCGTCCTGCTCGCGTCCCACCCGGATGAGACAACTCCCCTGCGCAAACAGCGCTTCCACGACATGCTCATCCGTCCCTTTCAAATGCAGGTAGCGCTCAAACCCATCAATGCTCTCCTGGCAGCGGCCACGCTGATACTCGGCCCAGGCCAACCCGAACTGCGACAGACGCCCCCACCGCGACGCCTCTGCGGCCGTCAAGGCGCGCTGATAGGCCAACATTGCCTCCTCATAACGCTTCAGCCCACTGAGGCTTTCTCCGAGATAGAACGCGGCCTGCGCAATGCCCTGCGGATCCTGCAACCGGTCGAGCAGCGGCTGCAAGATCGCCACGGCGTCGGTCCATCGGCCGAGTTGCAGGTTGCAGAGTCCCTCGAAGAGTAACGCGTCGAGCGCTTCGGGTGCTGCCGCTTGACGCACCGCGGTCTCATGAAAATAGCCCAACGCGGTCTCGAAGGCTTGTTGATGCAGGAGGACGAGTCCCAACCCTAACTGAGCCTGCGTAGCCCACGAGGAGGCCGGATACTGCGTGAGGAGGCGCTGATAGGCTTGCTTGGCCCGCAGCATCTGAAACGCGCGCCGACTCACGTCCGCTTCCCAGAAGAGGACCTCCGGCCAAAAAACACTCGACGGTGCGAGGTGCGTTTTCAGCGAGTCGAACTGTGTGAGCGCTTCGTTGGAGCGCTGCAGCTTATCCAAACTCAACGCGAGCCATAACCAGACCCGCGGGGTTTCCGGCACATGCTGATAGTGTCCGAGGAAATTCTCCGCGAGCAAGGTCACTTGCTCAAAATCCTCGCGCAGAAACGCGCGCTGGATCGTCTGGTACCCCGGCGTCGGCTCAAGCGCGCACACGCGACTAGGCATCGCCAGTGCCATGGCGATCAGCATCGCACCGATCAGTAAGAAGCGTTGTTGATGACTCATGCCTTACACATCCTCATGAACATTCAACACCGTGTGCGAGTGTCTCTCGATACGGCGTGGGGCGGTGGTGAGCGGGGCCTGTCGGCCAGCGCGAGCACGGTCCCGGCGCACAGCGCCGGGTCGCGCGTCGGCCGACCGGAGCGCCGCGAACCCGCTGGGGCGAGCAAGCGTCCCCGCGCAGCGCCGCCCCACGCCCAAAGGTTGGAACATGGCGCATCGCATTACAATGAAGGCTCCTCATTCGTTCCTGCTTGGAGTGTCTCGCCCGCAGCCGGTCCTGTCATCAGGATGCGCGCGGACCGCGTGAGTGCGCCTCGAGGTCCGCTCAGCAAGGGACGCAGAAACTGCCCGGTCCACGACGACGGTTCTGCGGCCACCACTTCGGGCGTGCCGGCCACGACCAGCCGGCCTCCGGCTTCTCCGCCTTCAGGTCCCAGGTCAATGATGTAGTCCGCCGTCTTGATGACCTCGAGGTTGTGTTCGATCACGACGACGGTATTGCCATAATCCACCAGTTGATGTAAGACGCCAAGCAGTTTTTCAATGTCGGCCACGTGCAAGCCGGTCGTCGGCTCATCGAGCAAGTAGAGCGTTCGGCCCGTCGCCCGTCGCGAGAGCTCTTTGGCGAGCTTGATGCGCTGCGCTTCCCCGCCGGAGAGCGTCGTGGCGGATTGGCCCAGCTCCAGGTACTCGAGGCCGACCGCGTGCATGGTCTGCAAGCGTTGCGCGATCGCCGGAATGGAGGAGAACATCTCGAGCGCTTCTTCGATGGTCATCGCCAGCACATCGGCAATCGAGCGGCCCTTGTAGGTCACGTGCAGCGTCTGGTCGTTGAATCGCTTGCCTTTGCAGACTTCGCAGCGCACGAACACATCCGGGAGAAAATGCATCTCGATGCGCTTCATGCCGTCGCCCTCGCAGGCTTCGCAGCGCCCGCCCTTCACATTGAAGCTGAAGCGGCCGGGCTTGAAGCCGCGCAGCTTCGCGCCCTGAGTCCGGCTGAACAACTCGCGGATGGGCCCGAATGCGCCGGTGTACGTCGCCGGGTTCGAGCGCGGGGTGCGCCCGATCGGCGATTGATCGATCACGACTACTTTGTCGATGGCGTCGATCCCCGTGATCCGCTCATGTGTGCCCGGGTGTTCCTTGCTGCCGTAGAAGCGCCGCGCCAAGGCTCGATAGAGAATCTCGTCGACCAGTGTGGACTTTCCCGAGCCGGACACCCCGGTGACGCACACGAAGCAGCTAAGCGGAATGCGCACGTCGATGTGTTTCAGGTTATGCTCGGCGGCTCCCTCGATCATGAGGAACGCTTTCCCCGTGGTTTGACGACGGCGCTCCGGCACCGGGATCCAGCGTTTGCCTCTGAGGTACTGGCCGGTGACGCTGCGTTCAGAGGCGAGAATGTCGTTGAGCGATCCGCAGGCCACCACCTCGCCGCCATGTTTGCCCGCCGCCGGCCCAAGATCGACGATGTAATTCGCGCGCCGAATCGTCGCCTCATCATGCTCGACCACAATGAGCGTATTACCTAAATCGCGCAGCCGCTCCAGCGTGTTGAGCAGCTTCTCGTTATCCCGCTGATGCAGCCCGATCGAGGGCTCATCAAGAATGTAGAGGACTCCGACGAGCCCCGAGCCAACCTGAGTGGCGAGCCGGATGCGCTGCGCTTCCCCGCCGGAGAGACTGGCCGAGGCGCGATCGAGCGTCAGATACCCCAGCCCCACATCGAGGAGAAACTGCAGTCGCTTGCCGATCTCCTTGATGAGCGGCTCAACCACCACCTGCTGCCGCGCACCCCATGACAGCTGCGACAGCCATCGCTGGGATGCGGTCACCGAGTCTGTGGTCACCTGGGCAATGGAGCGGCCGTCGATCAAGACGCCTAAGCTCTCGGGCTTCAAGCGCGCGCCGGCGCACGCGGGGCACGGCAGCACGCTCATGTACTTCGTGAGCTCTTCCTTCACGTAATCCGACTCGGTATGACGGAAGCGACGCTCCAGATTGGGAATGACCCCCTCGAAGACGCCGCCCCAGATTTCATCCGAGGAACCATAGAGAAGAGCGCGCTGCGCCTTGCGATCCAGCGACTGAAACGGGATCTCCATGCTGATGCCGAAGTGCCGTGCGGCTTCCCGCAACAGCCGGTTGTAGTACATGATCATGTGCATGCCGCTGCGCTTCCACGGCTCAATGGCTCCGTCGCGCAACGATTTCGTCCTATCCGGCACCACGAGCTCCGGATCGATTTCCAGGCGCGTCCCTAAGCCATCGCAGGTCGGACACGCCCCGTAAGGAGAGTTAAAGGAAAAGAGGCGCGGCGAGAGCTCTTCGAAGCTGAATCCGCACGCCGCGCACGCGTAGAGTTCGCTATATACGTGTTCCGTGTTTCGCGTTCCGCGTTCCGCGTTTTTGGAAGATGGCCGCTTGGTTTTGCTTCTCAACGCGGAACTCGGAACTTGGAACTCGGAACTGATGATGACGATCCCCTTGCCGACTTTCAACGCGGTCTCAATCGATTCGGTGAGCCGCCCTTTCGCCTCCGCTTCGAGCGTGAGACGATCGACGACCACTTCAATGGTGTGCGCACGTTTTTTATCGAGCGCGATCGGCTCATCAAGATCACGCACGACCCTGTCGACGCGCACGCGGATAAAACCCTGCCGCTTGATGTCGCGGAAGACCTCGACGTATTCGCCCTTGCGCCCTCGAATGAGTGGGGCCAAAATCGTCAACTCGCTCTTGGCCGGCAGCTCAAGCACCCGGGCGACGATTTCCTGGGCCGACTGTTGGCTGATCGGCACCCGGCAGGTCGGACAGTGCGGCTGGCCGGCTCGCGCAAACAGCACGCGCAGGTAGTCGTAGATCTCCGTTTGTGTCGCCACCGTCGAGCGCGGGTTGCTCCCGGCGGTGCGCTGCTCGATCGCAATGGCCGGGGAGAGCCCTTCGATGGAATCGACGTCGGGTTTCTCGAGCCGCTCGAGAAACTGCCGCGCGTAGGCGGAGAGGCTTTCGACGTAGCGGCGCTGGCCTTCCGCATACAACGTATCAAAGGCGAGTGACGATTTGCCGGAACCCGACAGCCCCGTAATAACGATCAGGGTGTTTCTGGGTAACGTCAGGTCAATAGCTTTAAGATTATGCTCGCGGGCTGCGCGGATGATAATTGGTTGATCGGTGCTCATGGTGGGTCAATTATAGCGGCTGCCTCGACGAGGTTCAATCGTCGGCACGCAGCGGTCCTCATTTGCCTGAACTCCTCCCGGTCAGGTACTCTTTCTTTATGAGGAAACGAGCCATGGAGAATGTCAGCGATACCTTGAGACCCTCACGTATGCTGTCGGGAGTGTTCGTGCTCCTGGTGTTGGCGCTGGGTCAGTCGAACGCTACGTTCGGTGATGAAACCCCAGTCGACCCAATGGACTACAGCGTCCAGGTGGTCTATTTCGTGCCCGCTGATCGTGCTCCGCTCGATCAATATGAAACGCGGCTCACCACGGCGGTCGACTTCATCCAGCAGTTCTTTGAGAGAGAAATGGCCCATCATGGCTACGGGTTCAAAACGTTCCGAGTGGAGTCAGATCCTGTGACCGGCGCTCCGCTGATCCATTTCGTCCAAGGGCAGCACCCGGCGAGTTACTACTGTCCCGAAGTGATGAGACGCGTCACGGCTGAAGTCGAGACCGCCCTTCCTTTCATTAGAGGCAACGGACGTCGTCTGATCTTTGGGCACACGTGGGATGTAGATCCCAAGACAAAGCTGGGGTTTTGTGGGACGGCAGAAGGCGGAGATCCCAACACCCTGATTGACGTCCCCTTTACGCGCCCCGACACCATGGCGCTTGATACCGCGGGACAGCTTAAGGCGTTTTGCGACTCCACACGATCGGGCGCGTACGAACCGGGGAGTCCTGAACGCTATCCGGATGAAGCTTCGGTGGGCGAACTTGCTTCCCGACACTTTGGTGGAACCGCCCACGAGATGGGCCATGCCTTTGGCTTGCTCCATCAATGCTATCAGCAGTGGGATGACCGGGACCACAGCGTCCCTGCGGTGATGTGTATGGGGTTTACTGAATTTCGAAGAGTGTTTACCCCCCCAACGCCAGAGCGACCGCCGGATGGATTGCCTGACTGTGGCAAAGTTCCGGAAGCCCCGGTGCTCACTGAGGATGATGCCGCATGGCTGGATCTGAGCCGCTACTTCAATCCGCCTCGGATCTATACCGACAACACCCCTCCGACAGGATCGTTTGTGCGGCCGACGGAAACGGAAGTGATTGTCATTCCCAAGGCTCAAACAACCTTGCCCGTTCAGGTTCATCTGCGCGATGAGGGAGGCAGCGGTCTGGGGTATGTGCGATTTGGGCGAGGGAACGCGCATGGTGATAGTGCGGTGAATGGGGTGTCGCTGAAGCATACCGATACCAACGAAGCCACGGTCGATTTCACATTTGAGGATCTCACGCCCGGCGTCTTTTGGGACCTGCACGCAGACGTGCTCGACCGCGATGGGAACAGCGCTCCCCTCACGAACCGGATTAAGGTATTCACTGACCCTGGCGGAATTTTCAAACGCGTCTATCTGTTGGATCGCCCCTTTGAGTATCCCGAACGCCTGACGGATCCTACTGACCCATCGCCCTTGGCTGCCCCCCTCGCCCGAGACTACCTGGATGGAGAATCGAGTATCGCAGATGTGCGCGATGGTAATCGGCTCGCGGAACGGACGTGGCGCACGGTCTCTGCTACCTCACAGCTTACCTTCGATCTGAACGCGTTGCGGGTTGGGCAGGCTTTTTCCGTGGCATACGCCTATGCAGAGGTCCTCTCGCCACGTCAGATCGACGCAGAACTCCGGGTGGGCAGCGATGACGCTATGCGCATCTGGCTCAATGGCCAACAGGTCCATAATACCTTAGTGATCCGTGGCACTGAGTTCGATCAGGACCGCATCCCCATTACGCTTCAGGCGGGCGTCAATCGGTTCCTTTTCAAAATCCTTAATTATGAATCCGGTTTTGGGTTCCAGGCACGCGTGTGCCATCCGGTCACAGGGCTCGGGTTTGAGGAACTTCAGTTTCAATCGCCCGCCGCTTCTCAACCCCCAACACTCGATCCCCTCAGTGCCGCTGAGGTAGACGAAGGGCAACTGTTGCGCTTCACAGTCGCGGCCCGTGACCCGGATGACCAACCGTTACAGTTTCAGGCTGCACCGTTACCGGCAGGCGCATCCGTTCACTTGCTCGGAGATGTCACGCTAGATGGCGCGGTGGATGAGGCCGATGCGTTCCTGATCGAGCAATATCTCCTCGGTCTCACCGTGCTGACAGCAGAAGCGCTGGATCTCGCTGATGTCGATGAGAGTGGAGCGATCACCCAAGCAGATGCCGTGTTCATCCAGCAGATCAGCGCTGGCAGTGTACCGCCCCTGAACAAAGCACGGTTCCTCTGGACACCTTCGTATGTCCAGGCGGGGAACTATCCCATGACCATCACCGCCACCGATCCTGATGGCCTGCGCGCAAGCGGCGAAGTTCTCGTCACGGTTCGCGATGTCCCGCTGCGCATCGGACAGTTACAAGCCTCCCCTGATCCCTTTAGCCCACATGAAGCAGGACGCCCAGACAAACAGGTGAAGATCACAGCGAGTTTCAACAGACCAGCTGCGGCTTGGTCACTAAAAATTCATGATGCCGCCGGCCATTTGGTCCGCACTTTTAAGAAGTCGTCCAATCAGCAAGCAACAGTGACCCAAAGCTGGGACGGACGAGACAATGGCGGGCAAGTGCTTCCCGATGGGGTGTACCGGTATACCGTCGTCGCATTCGACGAAGAGGCCAATAAGGTCAAGCAATCGAGCTCGATCACGATCGATGGCACGCCGCCACGAGTAAAGCAACTCCGCGATGATCCTGATCCGTTTCAACTACGGCAAGGCCAATACATCACGATTCGTTATCGGCTGTCCGAACCTGCCTTTGTCACACTCGATATCTGGAGTCGCACTGGGGCCTTCGTCCGCTCCCTGCGCTCTGCGACCCTCCAGAGTCGTGGATCACGCCGATGGGATGGGAAGGATGAAGGTGGGGCCTTCGTTCCTGCTGGAGTTTATCGGTACAAACTCTGGGTTGTCGATCAGGCGGGTAATCCAGCTTCCCCGCTTCCCGCCGAGGGAACTGTGACAGTTAAATAGTGTTCGGGTTGTAAAAAAGGGGACGTTTCTAATTTTTGCACGTATTTCGCAGGGCGAAAATTAGAAACGTCCCCAAGATGCTGACGCAACGCGCTTTTAGCGACGGCGTCGGCTGCGGCTGCGGCGCTGACCACCTCGGGCCATCCTCGCTCTTGAGATGTCCCCCTGCTTGTCCACGAAATAAAGGTAGCCGGCCTGCTTCTTGATTCCGACCTTTGCAACTTTTTCTGCCACGACAAGTCACCCCCTCTCCCATTTCTTGGGGTCAGACCCTCTTATGGATCTGACCCCGCCTTGCGGTACCCATCGCCACACCGGGTTGTGGCGATGAACTCTTAGGTTCCGATCTGCACCTTCGCGAAGATTCGATTGAGCGTCGCGATGGCGGAACGGACGGCCAGCTCGCTGGTTTTTGGATTCGCGCTGGGCCGGCTCTGAATCCGGCACTGGATACGACCACAGTCTCCTTCAACCTCAAGCTCGTGCACGTTGACGGTCGCCGTTGGATCGGCGACCACGCGAATCATCGCCCGACGCCCCGCGCGGCCAACAGCAAGGGTCAGCGCCGCCGCCACGTTCACATTCTGCGGAAACGCCTTGATCGCTTCGCGCGCCGAGCCCTCGAAGATCACGGTAGGCTTCGTCAACCGATCCAGCCGCAAACCTCGACGCTGGACGTAGGGAGCGTCCGTAAGCGCCCGAGGAGGCTTGCGCGTGGTCAGCGATGCGCGCGTAATCCGGCCGACCGCGAGTGCTTTGATGCCATCAAGTCCTGCGAGTGCCCCGCTGGGCAGATAGAGCGTGCCCCGCGAGGATTGCGCCTGACGTTGCCACGATCGACTGCGCAAGAGGCCGCCTACGCTCATGAGCAGGACGCTGCGGTGGGCGCGCAATGCGCGCGTGGCGACATCAGCCGCAGCGTCAACTGAAGCGGCTTCAAGGACCAGGTCACTGCGACGGATAAGCTCGGAAAGCGAGAGGATGGGAGGATGAACGCGGAGTCGGCGTTGAAGGGTCGTAGCGTGGGATCGATTCGTGTCATGTAGCGCGACGATGCGTGCCACAGCAGTATGCGCTTGCTCCACGGCAAGAGCCAGCTGCGATCCGATGGTGCCGCAGCCGACCAGGCCAACCCGCACCATTACCCGCGGGGTGATGGAAGGGAGGAATCAGCTTCACGGTCCTCGGCGAGCTGACAGCGCTCGGTAACAATCTCTCGGATCCGGTTGTGCTCATCGAGCATGACGAGCTTCGGCGCAAACGTCTCCAGCTCTTCCGGCGTGACCTGGGCGTACGAGATCACGATGACCTTATCTCCGGCGGAGATCAGCCTCGCTGCTGCCCCGTTCACGCAGACGGTTCCCGAACCCGCTGCGCCTTCGATGCAGTAGGTCACCAGGCGCACACCGTTGTCGACATCGACGACATGCACCTGCTCATACGGCCGCAGATCGGCGGCGCGCATCAGCGTAGCGTCGAGCGTGAGGCTGCCCGTATACGCGACGTTCGCTTCGGTCACCGTCGCGCCGTGCAATTTGGATTTGCAGACTGTGCGTAACATCGTCGTGGCTCGTGTGTGTCGTGCGCGTGTTGTCGTCGGCGTATTATGACACGTCGACGAGAAGATTGTCAATTAACCGCGTCGGGCCGACCCGTACGGCCAGCAGGATGGCCATGCGTCGACGCAGACGCGACACCGGCTCAAGCGTCACCGCATCGACAATCGCCAGGTAGTCGATGCGCGTTTGCGGCGCTCGTCGGATGAGTCGACGCATCGACGCCAGAAGCGGTTGTGCGCGCCGCTCGCCTGCTCGAATCCGCGCGCGTGCCAGCGTCAGCGCCTGATACAGCACGGCGGCTTGCGCGCGCTCCTGCGCGGACAGATAGGCGTTGCGAGAACTCATCGCCAACCCATTAGGCTCGCGCACCGTGGGCAGCACATGGACCGTCAGCGGCAGATGCAGATCGCGCACCAGCTGCTGAATGACGCGCGCTTGCTGATAATCTTTTTGGCCGAAGTAGGCGTGCGTCGGCTGCGTCAGCTCAAAGAGAAGCGTGACGACCGTCGCCACTCCGCGGAAGTGCCCCGAACGCCGCTGCCCTTCCCAGCGTCGTGCCAATGCGCCGACGTCAATGGTCGTCTGAAACCCTTCGGGGTACAACTCGTGCGCATCGGGCGAAAAAATGATGGCGGCTCCGGCGGCGCGCGCCACGCGCAGATCCCGCGTGAATGGCCTGGGGTAGCGTGCGAAATCTTCGCTCGGGCCAAACTGAAGAGGGTTGACGAAAATCGTCACGATCACGACGTCGTTGCGCACCGCGGCCGCACGAATGAGCGAGGCGTGTCCTTCATGGAGTGCGCCCATCGTCGGCACCACGCCGATGGCTTTGCCCTGCGCTCGAAGACGACGCGCCACGAGCGCCATCTGCTTGGCCGATCGAATGACGGTCATGCGTCAATGACGTCACGAACGAGCTGCTCGAGGAGCGCTGCGATGGATCGCTGCAGCACCGGATGGACGCCCGCGGGGACAAGCTGTGCCAGCGGCTCGAGCACGAAGCGCCGCTCGTGCATCCGAGGATGCGGAATCTGCAGCGTCGGCTCATCGATCACCTGATCCTCATAGAGGAGGATGTCCAAATCGATCGGGCGCGGTCCCCAGCGCTGCAAGGAGGGCATGCGTCCGAGCCGGCGTTCGATATCTTGCAGGACACGCAGGAGCGCGTGCGGAGCCAGCGTCGTGTCGATCTCCACCACGGTATTAAGGTAGGGGCCCTGTGGTGGGCCTCCGACGGGTTCAGTCTCGGTAATGGTTGCCATCTGCAGGACGCGAACGCCCTGTGCCTCACCCAGATGACGGATCGCCTGGGAGATGAGCGAGAGGCGATCCCCTTCGTTGGATCCGACTCCGATAAAGATGCGCGCCATCACGCACAACCTCGCTGTCAGTCGGCAACCGGTTGTAGGACGAACAACGCTTAGAGGGCTTTCGCTACACGATCCACAGCCTCTTGAATGCGTTCGGTAGGACTGGTGAGCGAAAATCGCACGTAGCCTTCACCTGACGGTCCAAAGCCGACGCCGGGCGTGCAAACGACGTGCGAACGCTCGAGGATTCGTGCAGCAAAAGCGATGGAGGGTTCCGTGGTTGGGATTCGCGCCCAGAGATAAAACGTCGCCGCCGGCTTCGTGATCTTCCATCCAGCCTTCGCCAGGCCATCGACGAACAGGTCGCGCCGGTGCTGATAGGTCGCGACCGCCTGTTGGAGGGGCTGTTGATCGCCTTCCAGTGCCGCGATGCCCGCCCACTGCACCGGTTGGAAGATGCCGGAGTCGAGGTTCGTCTTCAGCTGACAGAGCGCGGCGATGAGCGTGGCATTGCCGCAGACAAACCCGATGCGCCAGCCGGTCATGTTGTACGTCTTCGAGAGGCTGTGAAACTCAACGCCGACGGATGTTGCGTCAGGCAATTGCAGAAAACTGATCGGCTTGGATCCATCGAACGCGACCTCCGAGTACGCCGCGTCGTGCGCGATGGCGATCCCGAAGCTCTTGGCAAAGTCGATGGCTTCTTGCAGCTGTGCTTGCGTCGCCACGGCCGCCGTCGGATTGTTCGGCGAGTTGAGGAACAGCAGTTTCGCTCGTCGCGCCGCCCTCTGGCTGATCGCGCCAAGATCCGGGAAAAATCCATTCTCTTCGAGCAGCGGCATCGACACGACCTCGGCGCCGGCAAAGATCGTCCCGCTGCGATACGGCGGGTAGCACGGATCCGGCACGAGCACCGCGTCGCCTGGATTCGTCACGGCCAAGGGAAAATGCGCGATTCCTTCTTTAGATCCTAAGAGTGGAAGCACCTCAGTCTTCGGATCAAGGGTGACGCCGAAGCGCCGCTCGTACCACGCCGCAATCGCGGCTCGAAGCTCCGGCATCCCTTCGGTGAAACTGTAGCGATGATTGCCCGGCTCATCGACGGTGCGTTTGAGCGCGTCAATGATATGAGCCGGCGTGGGCACATCCGGATCGCCGACTCCAAGATCGATCACATCTTTCCCTTCAGCCTGGAGCCGGCGCTTGGCCTTATCGATCTCCACGAACAGATATGGCGGCAGCTGCTTCAGCCGCGCGGCCTTATCAAACGTCGGAGCCGATGCCGTCATCGTCGTCATGATCCCTGCGATGCGGCAAGGACGTGCGACATGTCATACAGTCCAGGCTTCTGCGTCACGACGAATTGCGCCGCGCGCAAGGCCCCCTGCGCGAAGACCTCGCGGCTCTGCGCGCGATGGGTCAGCTCCAACCGCTCCGAGGGCCCAGCGAGGATCACCGTGTGATCGCCGACGATGTCGCCGGCCCGAATCGCATGGACCGGAATCTGGGCCACCGCTTGTTTGCGCGCCGTCGCCAGCACGTCGGCCAATCGCTTCGCGGTTCCGCTAGGGGCGTCTTTCTTGTGGTGATGATGCGCTTCCACCACCTCGACATCGTAGGCGGATCCAAGACGCTGCGCTGCGAGTTGGGCGAGCTCAAACAACACGTTGACGCCGAGGCTCATGTTCGGACTGACGAGGAGCGGAATTTTTCGCGACGCCGCCTGCAGCAACGCCTGCTGCTGGCCCGCGAGCCCCGTCGTGCCGATCACCATCGGCTTGCCCAAATCCTGAGCTAATTGGACGTGAGCTGCCGTGGCCTCCGGCGTCGTGAATTCAATCAGCACATCGGCTGCGGCCAACGCGCGCCTGGCATCATCGGTCACCGCCAGCGTCGACGGCAGCGGCTCGGCCAGAATGGCGGCATAGTCGCGGCCGACCGCAGGGTGCCCCGGCCCTTCAAGCGCGGCAGCGAGCACAAAGACTCCGTCTCGCAGCGCCCCCTTGGCAATCGCCTGCCCCATACGTCCGCAACATCCTGAGATGGCCAATCGAATGGACATGTTATCCTGCTTTCGATTTACTCTTGCGCGCCGCCGATGGGCGCGACGCCGTGGCCGGAGTCGGTGTGCCACCGGTTCCGGTTTTGAGCAATCCGTACGTCTCCAGCGCCTGGATGAGCCGTTCTTGATTCGCATCGGACATCTCGCACAGCGGCAGCCGCAGTCCTGGCTCGATCATGCCGAGCAAACCCATCGCCGTTTTCACCGGAATCGGGTTGGTTTCCAGAAACAGCGCCTTGGTGAGCGGCAACAACCGCCGATGCCACTGCAGCGCGTCTTCGTGCCGGCCTGCCAGATAGGCATGAACCATCTTGGCGACATCTTTCGGCACGAGGTTCGCCACGACGGAGATCACGCCGGTGCCGCCGATCGACAGCACAGGCAGCGTCAGCGCATCGTCACCCGAGAGCAGCACCAGCTTGCCTTTTGTGACCTGCATGATGCGGCTCATCTGCTCAAGGTTCCCGCTGGACTCTTTCACCGCGACGATGTTGCGCAACGTGGCGAGCTGCGCAAACGTTTCCGGCTCGATGTTCACCGCCGTGCGCGAGGCGATGTTATAGATGACAAGCGGCAAATCGACCGCTTCGCTGATCGCCTTGAAATGCAGAAAGAGCCCGCGCTGCGTGGGCTTGTTGTAGTAGGGAGAAATGAGCAGGGCCGCATCCGCCCCGGCTTCGGCCGCGTGCTTCGTGATGCGAATGGCCTCGCGCGTGTTGTTCGACCCGGTGCCGGCGATCACCGGGATGCGTCCGCGAGCAGCTTGGACGGCCACTTCGATCACACGGTCGTGTTCCGTGTACGAGAGGGTCGCAGACTCCCCAGTCGTGCCGCAGGGGACGATCGCGCTCGTGCCGGCCTTGATGTGCATGGTGATGAGCCGTTTAAACGTCACTTCATCGACGACATCGTCTTTGAAGGGCGTGACGATGGCCACCATGGACCCGCGAAGACTCAGGCTCATCGACGATCCCTCGGCGGCCACTCCACCGCTCCGTCAAAGACCCGTCGCGCACCGCCCGTCAAGATGACATCCGTCACGCGAACCTCCTGTCCGTGAGGCACCACAGCAAATGATACCCTCAAGACATCTCCGCTGCGCGCTTCGACGTCGATCTGCTGCGTGCGCGCCCGCTGAACCGCTTTCATCTTCATCAACCCGTAGATGATCGCCGAAGCTACGATGCCCGTGCCGCACGCCAGCGTCTCTGCTTCGACCCCTCGCTCATACGTGCGCACCCGTAACCGGTTGGCCCGCGTCGCATCGGGTTGAATGAAGTTCACGTTGGTGCCGCGCGGCGCGAACATCCGATGAGAGCGAATGCTTTGTCCGATGGTCTCCACATTGACGCGCGCCAGCTGCGTCACCGGGATGACGACGTGCGGCACGCCGGTATTCACAGATCCAAACGCGTACGCCCGCCCATCGACGCGGACGACGCCGTTCGTTCGCAAGTGTGTCGGGGCAGTCATCCGCATCGCCACCTGCCCATGAGCCACCGTCGCAGAGAGCATTCCGGCTTTCGTCTCGATCGTTGCCGTCCTGTCCCCCGTCTCGGGCCTTCGGTCTTGAGTCTTGAGTCTTGAGTCTTGAGTCCCATTGGCGATGTACTTCGCTACACACCGCGCCCCGTTGCCGCACATTTCGGCTTCGCTGCCATCCGCATTGAAGATGCGCATGCGCACATCCGCGCGCGGTGAGCGCTCGAGCACGAGCACCCCGTCCGCCCCAATGCCGGTGTGGCGATCGCACAACATTTTGCTGATCGAAGACCACCGGGTCTTCAGCGATACGAGGCTGCGGTGGGCCACGGTATCGACAATGATGAAGTCATTGCCGGTACCGACCATCTTCGTAAATGGAATAGCGTTCATGAGAGGATCGCTTTCGGAATCACATCGTAGCGGATCAGGTCCTGCCGTGTTTCCCGTCGACGAATGACGGCCCAGCGCGCGCCGCGCACCAAGACTTCCACCGGCCGCAGCCGCCCGTTATAGTTCGAGGCCATCGTCGAGCCATACGCGCCGGCACCCAAAATCGCCAACAGCTCTCCCGAGCCCACCGCCCCGAGCTGCCGATCTCTCGCGAAAACATCGGCGCTCTCGCAAATCGGCCCGACGACATCGTAGCGGCCGTGTCCGTTGCGTGAGGGCCGCGGAACTCCAACCGGAATCACTTCATGGTACGCGCCATACAAGGCCGGCCGGATCAGATCGTTCATCCCCGCATCCACGACGGCAAACCGCGTGCCGTGCGCTTTCTTCACGTAGAGCACTTCCGTGACGAGAATCCCGGCATTGCCCACGATGAACCGGCCCGGCTCAAGAATGAGGCGCGCGTGCAGCGACTGCAGCAGCGGCAACACGGCCGCGGCAAACTGTTTCGGGGTCTGCGGCGCTTCATCTTTGTAGATGATCCCCAACCCGCCGCCTAAGTTGATCCAGTCAATCGGCGCGCCCATCCGCCGCCCGGCCCGGATGACGTTTGCACCCCGCTTGATCGCCTGGACAAAGGGCGAGGCCTCCGTAATCTGCGAGCCGATGTGCAGGTGAATACCGATGATCCGCACACCCGATAAGGCACTGTGCCGACGAAAAATCGCCAGCGCCGTCTTAGGATCGATGCCGAACTTCGTGCCGCGTATGCCCGTCGTGATGTGCCGGTGCGTGTGCGCTTCGACATCAGGATTCACGCGCAGGGCAACGCGCGCCACCTTGCCCATGGCGCGCGCAATCGCGTGGATGCTCTCAAGCTCCGGCTCAGACTCCACGTTAAAGCAGAAGATGCCGACACGGAGCGACTCGCGGATCTCCTCCGGACGCTTGCCGACGCTGGCAAAGACGATCTTCGACGACGGACAGCCTGCCTGTAGGGCTTTGTAGAGTTCGCCACCCGAGACGATATCCAAGCCGGCTCCGTGTTTCACCAAGAGCTTGAGAATCGCCAAGTTGCCGTTGGCCTTCACCGAAAAACAGATGAGCGGTGCCAGCGCGCGAAAGGCTTGTTGCAGCTTCGCGAGGTGCTCGACGAGCGTTTTATGGCTGTAGATGTACACGGGCGTGCCGACCTCGCTGGCAATGCGTGCCACCGGCACGCGCTCACAGTAGAGCGCGCCGCGTACGCGATGAAAATCGTGTGGATACTGCATCCTATTCCGTTGAGCCGGTTAAGCCCGTTCAGCCTCTTAAGTCTGTTGAGTCGGTTTGGCCGGTTTGGTTTTCTACCGACTTAACTGGCCCAACCGGCCTAACCCCTCTTGAGTTTTTTCTGCCAATTTACAAGCGCTTGTGCGACCATCGTCGGGTTCGTGCTGCCCACACTGCGTTTGCGCGCCACGGATGCCCGTGGATCAAGCACGGCCAGGGCCCGCCGATCAAACGCCGTTGAGAATCGTTTCAGTTGCGCGAGTCCAAGCTGTTTGAGCGGTATGCCCTGCCGCTCAGCTGCCACCACCACCTGACCGACGATGGTGTGAGCCTGCGCAAACGGCACGCCGCGCTCTACTAAATATTCAGCAAGATCCGTCGCGCAAAGCGCATCGTCGTGCAGCAGCGCGGTCAGCTGCGATGTCCGAATCGTCGAGCGCTGCACAAGGCGCGCCAGCACGATGAGTGCGTCATGCGTCATCTCGATGGATTCGCAGACGCAGCGCTTATCCCACTGCAAATCTCGATTATACGACAAGGGCAGCCCCTTCATCATCGTCAATAATGCCGTGAGGTGTCCGATCACCAAGCCGGCTTGGCCGCGGATCAGCTCGAGCACATCCGGATTCTTCTTCTGCGGCATGAGACTCGAGCCGGTCGCAAACGCATCATCCAGCTCGAGGATCCCGAACTCCACGCTGTTCCAGAGGATGAAATCCTCGGCCAAACGGGACAGATGCATCCCGACGATGGCCAGCGCCGAGCACAGCTCCAGCGCAAAGTCGCGATCGCTGACCGCGTCCATGCTGTTGCGCGAGACGCGCGGAAATTTCAGGAGCTTCGCGACGAACGCGCGATCGATCGGCAGCGACGTCCCGGCCAGCGCTCCCGAGCCAAGCGGCAGCACATCGATGCGGATGTGCGCATCGCGTAATCGCTCGATGTCTCGCTCGAACATTTCCACGTACGCAAGCAGATGGTGCGCCAGCAGCACCGGCTGAGCGTGCTGCAGATGCGTATAGCCCGGCATCACGGCCCGCGCATACCGCGAGGCCAGATGCACGAGCGCTCGCTGCGCGCCGCGCAGATCGTCCGTGAGATACGCCGCGGCGTCACGACAATAGAGCCGCAGATCGAGAGCCACTTGATCGTTGCGGCTGCGCGCGGTATGCAGTTTCTTCGCCACCGGCCCGATGCGCCGCTCCAGCGTTTGTTGAATCTGCGTATGGATGTCCTCGGCGCGCGGATTCGGCGCAAAGCGTCCCTGCTGAATCGATCGGAGAATGCGCGTCAACCCTCGCACCAGCTTCCGGCTGTCCGCGCGGGAGATGATCCGGCAGCGACCGAGCATCGTGGCATGCGCGATGGAGCCCTGCACATCGTAGCGGGCTAGACAAGCATCCACCGTGATGCTCGAGGTATAGCGCTCCACGAGCGGATCCGTCGCTTTCTTGAACCGTCCGCCCCATAATTTGCGTGTCATCTGCACCTCTGAGTGACTACGTGACCGCGTGGCCATGTGGTCACTTGGCTACTCGGCCACTTCCTTCATATGCCAGTCCAAAGAGTTTAATGAATCCCTCCGCGGCACGTTGATCAAATTGGTCCTTCGCCGAGTAGGTCGCCAGCCGCTCCTTGTAGAGCCCATGCGGCGACTTGCGTCCTACCACTTGACACGATCCTTTAAAGAGCTTCAGCCGTATCGTTCCGCTCACGCGTTGCTGCGTGGCATTGATGAACGCATCGAGCGAGGTCTTCAGCGGCGTGAACCACAGACCAGAGTAAATGAGCTCAGCGTAGGTGATGGCGACCCCGCGCTTAAACTGCAGCAGCTGCCGATCCAACACGAGCCGCTCCAATTCCTGATGCGCCTCAAAAAGGATCGCGCCCGCCGGCGCTTCATAGACTTCGCGCGACTTGATGCCCACGATGCGGCTTTCGATCACGTCGGATCGGCCGATGCCGTGCGCAGCCCCGAGCCGATGAAGCCGGTCAATCAGTTGGAGCTCAGGCACGCGCGCTCCATTCACACGCACGGGAACTCCGCGCGAGAACTCAATCGTGACATAGGCCGGTGTGGACGCGGCGCGCTCTGGCGAGCGGATCGAGCGATAGGTATCCGTCGGCGGCTCGGTCCAGGGATTTTCCAACACGCCGGACTCGATGCTCGTGCCCCAGAGATTTTGGTCGATGCTGTACGGACTGCGTTTCGTCACGTCGATCGGAATCCGATATTTGAGCGCATAGTCGATCTCTTGATCTCGCGAGCGAAACTCCCACACCCGCACCGGCGCGATGATCTCGAGCGTCGGATCCAGAATGCGCGCGGTCACCTCGAAGCGGACCTGGTCGTTGCCCTTCCCGGTGCATCCATGCGCCACCGCCTTCGCTCCGGCCTTGTGCGCCACGTCGACCATGTGTTTCGCGATGAGCGGCCGCGACAACGCCGTCGCGAGCAAGTACTCGCCCTCGTAGACCGCTTCCGCTTTCAGCGCAGGCCAGATGTAGTCGGCGACGAACTCTTTGCGCAGGTCGCGCACGATGACCTGAGCCGCCCCGGCCACTTTGGCGCGCCGGATGGCCGCAGCCGAGGGATCGCCCTGGCCGACGTTCGCCATAAACGCGATGACCCGGTAGCCGCGATCCGCCAGCCACTTCACGCATACCGACGTATCCAACCCGCCTGAATAGGCCAACACCACCGTCTTGCTCATGACACGCAACTCCTCATCATCGGCGCTTCAAGAGAAACGCTAAGAGCGCTTTTTGCGCATGGAGGCGGTTTTCCGCCTGATCGATCACCACCGAATGCTTCCCTTCCATCACGTCGTCGGTAATCTCTTCACCCCGGTGCGCCGGCAGACAGTGCATCACACGATAGCCCTTCGCGGCATGTTTCAACAACTGCATGTTGAGCTGATAGGGTCGAAACGCTTTCAGCTTCGCGCGGCGCTGCGCTTCCTGACCCATGCTCACCCACACATCGGTATAGATGACCTGCGCCCCGTTGATCGCGCGCGTTGGATCCGGCATCCACTGCACCGTCGCGCCATGCGACGCCGCCATGCGGCTGACGCGTTTCCAGATGGTGGCATCCGGCCGGTAGGCTGGCGGAGTCGCCACAGTCAAGTGGGCACCCAGCATCGCGCACCCCTCAGCTAACGAATGCAGCACATTGTTGCCGTCGCCCACATAGGCCACGCGCAGCCCCTTCACGCGGCCAAACTGTTCGTGCATCGTAAACAGATCCGCCAGCGCCTGGCACGGATGCGCCGCGTCCGAAAGGCCGTTGATCACCGGGCACGTGGCGTATTGCGCAAACGCTTCGGCGTCGCTGTGCGCGAACGTCCGGGCGACAATCGCATCGACATACCGCGAGAGCACGCGCGCGACATCCTTGATCGGCTCGCGCTGTCCAAGCTGGATATCATCCTGCCCGAGATAGATCACCGAGCCACCCAGCTGCAGCACCGCCACTTCGAACGCCACGCGCGTGCGCATCGACGGTTTCTGGAAGACGAGCGCCACGGTCCGGCCCGCCAGCGCCTGATGATGATAGACCCGGCTTCGCTTGTAGCGAGCCGTCTCGCTGAGCAGCGCGCGCAGCTCAGCCTCCGTGACATCCGTCAACGTCAGAAAATGGCGCATTGGTTACGCTCGCGCGGCCGGCATGGCGCCAGCCTCATCATGCGTTAGCACGTCTTCAAGAATCTGCAGCGCGCGATCAAGCTGGGCTTTGGTAATCGTCATCGCCGGCAGCAGCCGAAGCACGCGCTCCTGCGTGCAGTTGATCAGCAATCGCTTGGTTCGACACGCGTCGACCAGCGGCCGGCCGTCGATCGTCAGTTCGATGCCGATCATGAATCCGCGCCCGCGCACGTCTGTGATGAACGGCACGCGCGCTTTGAGCTTCTCCAGTCGTTTGAGGATGTAGGGGCCAAACCGGTTCACGCGCTCCAGCAACGCTTGCTTCTTGATCGCTTCGATGACCGCCAGAATGCACGCGCATCCCAGTGGACTGCCGCCGTACGTCGTCGCGTGCGTGCCCGGGGTCAGCGTCTCAGCGATGGCGCGTTTCGCAATCACCGCGCCGATCGGGAACCCGCCGCCTAATGTTTTGGCCAACAACATCACATCAGGCTCAACGCCGCTGTGCTGATAGGCGAACCACGTCCCGGTGCGCCCCATGCCCGTCTGGACTTCATCGAAGATGAGCAGCAGCTTCTGCTCATCGCATAGCGTGCGCAGCCCCTTCAAGAATGCTTCGCCGGCGATATTGACTCCGCCTTCTCCCTGAATGGGCTCAACTAGGACGGCCACTGTCTTTAGCGTCACCGCACGGCGCACCGCCTCAAGGTCATTGAAGGGAACGTGCACAAATCCTGGCACCAGCGGCTCAAATCCTTGCCGGTGTTTGGACTGTCCGGTCGCGCTGACGGCTGCCATCGTCCGTCCGTGAAACGATTGCTGCATCGCGATGATTTCATAGCGTCCGCCTGCTTGGCCTATCCCAGCTCCATTGGCGGAGTGTCCCCAGCGACGCACGAGCTTTACCGCGGTCTCGACCGCCTCAGCTCCGCTGTTCGAGAAGAACACCTTCCCATCAAACGAGAGTTCGACCAACTGCTTCGCCGCTTGCGCCTGCAGCGGATGGTAGTAGTTGTTGGAGATGTGGATCACCCGGCCGGATTGGCCCCGCAGAGCCGTCATCACCCACGGATGATTGTAGCCAAGCCCGCTGACGCCCCAGCCGGGAAAGAGGTCGAGGTATTCGCGGCCCTCAACGTCCCACACGCGGCTGCCCTTGCCCTTCGTGAGCACGAGCGGGCTGCGCGTGTACGTGTTCATCACGTAACGTTCGTAGTGTGCGATCACTCGATTCGTCGATTGCGCCATGTCAGCGGAGAATCTCGGTGCCAATGCCTTGCTTCGTGAAAATCTCCAGCAGCATTGCGTGCGGAATGCCCGCATCGATGATGTGGGTCTTCTTCACCCCGCGCCGCAGCGCGTGGACGCACGCCTTCACTTTCGGGATCATGCCCGCCTGAATGACGTGCCGGTCAATCAAGTGTTGTGAATCTTTCACCGACAGCGTCGAGATGAGCGAGCCCACATCGTCCGCGTGCCGCACAATCCCTCGGACGTTGGTCAGCAGCACGAGTTTCTCGGCCTTCAGGTGCGCGGCCACTTCGCTGGCCACGTCGTCCGCATTGATGTTGTAGAGCCGGCCGGCGCCATCGACGCCAACCGGCGAGATCACCGGAATCGCGTGGCGCTTCAAGATCATCCGAATCGGGCCGATGCGCACCAGGCTGACCGACCCGACGAATCCCAGCGTGGCGGCCTTTGCATGCGGCTCGGCAATGATCACCCGCTGCTTCGCGACGAGGCCTTCGGCATGGCCTCCGAGCGAGCGAATCCGGGTCACCAAGCGATGATTCACCTCGCTGAGTGCGTGATTGACCACGCGAACGGTCTCGCGATCCGTGACGCGAATGCCGTGGACGAACTCGGTCTTGCGCCCAACCTCGGAGAGCTTGCGCGTGATCTCCGGCCCGCCTCCGTGGACGAGCACCGAGCGAATCCCCACGGTGCTGAGAAAGATAAGATCCTGCAGCACGGCGTTCATCGCCGCCGGGTTGTCAATGGCGCTGCCGCCGTACTTGGCGACGATAATCTTCGAGCGAAACGCCTGGATGTACGGGATCGCCTCGATGAGGATCCCGGCTTTCTCAATGAACCGTTCCATTACGTCGCGTACCCGGCATTGATGCGCACGTAGTCTTCGGTCAGATCGGACGCGAGCATCCAGCCGGAGCCTCGTCCCGCATGGAGGTTGACGCGCACGGTCACCGCAGGACGGCTCAAGAGCCGCCGGAGCATCGCGACATTGTTCAGCCGCGCCATCCCGTTCGCAACGATGGTGTGCGAGCCGATGGCGATCTCCAGCCGCGCGGCATCAAACCGAGCCGTCGAGGCTCCTGCGGCGGCGGCAATCCGCCCGGGATTCGGGTCGCTGCCGGCCAGCATCGTCTTCACGAGCGGCGAGTTGGCGATCTGCCGAGCGCAGGCTTGCGCGTCGCGATCCGTCCGCGCGCCATCCACATGGACGCGCATGGTGCGCGTCACCCCTTCGCCATCCTGCACGATCAGCGTCGCCAGCCGCTCCATCACGGTCTCGAGCGTGCGCGCAAAAAGTCGCGCGCTCGTGCCCGTGCTGCGAATCACCGCGCCTGCATCCCCGCTGGCCAGCGCAAAGACGGTGTCATTGGTGCTCATATCGCCGTCCACGGTGATGCGATTGAACGTGCGCGCCGTCGCCTGCCGCAGCAGCGTGCGCAACAGCGCCGGTGCGATCACCACATCCGTTGTCACGACGCACAGCATCGTCGCCATGGAGGGCGCGATCATGCCGGCCCCTTTGGCCATGCCGCCCACGCGGCAGCGATGACCACCGATCATCGTTTCCACCGCGGCCTCTTTGATGCGCAAATCTGTCGTCAGGATCGCCTGGGCCGCATCCGCATGATTCGCGCGGCTGACGTGCTTCACAAGCGACGGCACCGCGCGCAGGACACGCTCAACCGGAAGCCGCTTGCCAATGAGCCCTGTCGACGCAACCAGCACGTCATTCTCAGGAATGCGTAGTCGCCGTGCCACTGCACGCGTCAGCCGCAGCGCATCCTGCCGTCCCGCGTCTCCCGTGAGACAATTCGCGCAGCCGCTGTTGATGAGGATGGCGCTCGCCCGTCCACGGCGCAGCCGTGCCTGGCTGATGAGCACGGAAGCCGCCTTCACACGGTTGGTCGTCAGGACGCCGGCCGCGCGGGCGGGATGATCCGTCACAATGAGCGCGAGATCGAGCTTCTTGCTCGGTTTGATCCCCGCCGCAACGCCGCAGGCGTTGAAACCTTTGGCCGCGGTGACACCCCCGGTAACCGATTTCATGCACAGAGCCCAGTGGTCTCGGGCCATCCGGCCATGACATTCAGATTCTGGACGGCCTGCCCTGCGGCACCTTTGAGGAGATTGTCGATGGCGGCCGTCACAATGAGGCCGCGCTTGGCCTGATCGACCGTCCATGCAAGGTCGCAGTAATTGGTGCCCGCGACGTCATGGATCTTCGGCCACTGATTCTGCGGACGAAGCCGGACGAATGGCGCCTCGCGATAGAAGTCGCGATAAGTCGCGTGAACGTCGTCCCAGGTCGCGGTCTTCGCCAGCCGAAGATACATCGTCGAGAGAATCCCACGGTTCATGGGCACCACGTGCGGCACAAAGCACAGCGAGACACCCCCGGCACCGGCAAATGGTGCCAGCGCCTGCTCGACTTCGGGCGTGTGCTGGTGATGGTTGACCTTATACGGCCAGAGGTTTTCGTTCATCTCCGAAAACATCATCGACGGTTCGGCCTTGCGCCCGGCCCCGGTCAGACCGGACTTCGCGTCGACGACCATCCACTCACGCTCGACGAGTTTGGCGCGCAGCAAGGGCGCCAACGCCAAGATGATGGAGGTGGCGTAACAGCCGGGGTTGGCGACGAGCCGCGCGCGGGCGATCGCCTCTTTGGAGAGCTCAGGAATGCCGTAGACGGCCTCGGCCAGCAGCTCAGGATGTGTGTGCGGTTTTCCGTACCACTGGGCATACGCGGCGGAGTCGCGCAGACGAAAATCGCTGCCAAGATCGACGATGCGACGCCCGGCCTTGAGGAGGATGGGCACGACATCCATGGAAACGCCATGCGGAAGGGCTAAGAAGGCGACGTCACACGACGACGCAAGGCGAGCAGGGTCGAGGGATTCTACCGAGAGGTCAAGCTGGCCGGCAAAGCGCGGAAAGACGTCGGCAAGCGCAACGGGGCGGTCCCATTTGGCTGAGGCCGCCAGGTGAGTAAGCTGGATGGATGGATGTTGGAGGAGGATCCGGATAAGCTCTTCGCCCGCATATCCGGTCGCCCCTGCGATCGCGACCTTGAGTGTTGACATCTGTGAGGTTGAGAGGGTGTCATCTTATCAGAATGGTCTCGTCGGCGCAACGCGTCCCGGGATCACCGCTTGGTCCACTGGAACCGCTTGCGCGCACCTTTTTGCCCGTACTTCTTGCGCTCTTTTTCGCGCGGATCGCGCGTGAGCAGCCCCGCCCCATGCAGACTCGTGTGGTGCGCGGGGTCCATCTTCGAGAGGATGCGGGCGATGCCGAGCTTGATCGCTCCGGCTTGTCCGGTCAGCCCGCCGCCGACCACATTGGCGACGACGTTGTATTTGCCCAGCTGATGCGTTAATAAGAGCGGCGAACGAATCGAGAGCCGCATCGTTTCCCGTGGGAAATAGTCTTCATACGGCCGTTGATTGACCACCACGGTACCCGTTCCAGGAACGAGCCGTACGCGCGCAATGGATCGTTTGCGTCGTCCGGTGGCCATGAGTGGTGCTGTCGCTGTGGTGGTCTCAGCCATATGGTTCGTTCGCTCCTAAGAGATATTTGCTGATCGGTTCAGGGTTCTGGGCCGCGTGCGGATGCTCCGCGCCACGATAGATCTTGAGCTTGCCAAGCAACCGACGTCCCAAGGGACCGTCCGGCATCATCCCCTTGACTGCTTGCCGAAGGACGCGATCGGGATGGGTCTCGAGGATCTGACCCATCGTACGCTCGCGCAGCCCGCCGGGATAACCGGAATACCGCTTATACAGTTTCTGGGAGCGCTTCTGTCCGGTCACGGCAATCTTCTCGGCATTGATCACGATGACAAAATCGCCGGCGTCAAGAAACGGCGTGAACGTGGGCTTGTGCTTGCCGCGCAGAATCATCGCGATGCGGCTCGCAAGACGCCCGAGCACCTTGTTGTCGGCGTCGATCAGAATCCACTTGCGGCCGAGATGTTTTACGCTTGGAAGGGTGGTCGTCATAGTCCGGCGACTATAACACAGCGAGGGTGCAGTGTCAACAACTGCAATTGTGAAGCGTCCCATTAACTGTTGGTCTTTTGAGAGAACGTGAACCAGTCCAGGCCCGTGAGATCGACCCCGGCACACGCTAACGGCGCCTTGCCATTCTTGTGACGATGGCGCCCGCGACAATCGGTGTACGGTTTAAAACGATGGTAGCAGCTCCAGAGATACAGATAGCCCCGCGCTTGCTGCGGACTCCCGACGCCCTCGAGTGTTTTCAACCGTCGGTTGAGTTGCTTGATGAGGTTCTCGATCCGGTTGTTCGTCCAGGGCATCTCGGGATGATCGAGGTACGTCATCAGGGCTGCCCGATGGGTCCGCAGCGAGTGCACCAGCGCGCGCTCGTCGGAGGAGCGCGCGCTGGTGCTCGTGTGCTGAAAGCGGCTCCATCGAACCTCGGCGTCTTCGGCGGTGCGACTCGACAGCCAGATCCGCGCCCGACGCCGCAGACGCAAGGCGACTCCAGGCGCTTGCTTGATGGCAGCGAGCCGCTGCCGAATCTGTCGCACCCCCATGTGGTACCAGACCTGATGTCGGTGGAGGATCGGCGTGTCGTCGCGCCAGCGTCGCCAGCGCTGCAGCTGCTGCCACCGCTGCCGCCGGATCGCGGCATAGCGCGTGTAGTCGTCGATCAGTCGCAGCGTGTGCGTCAAGCAGCCCTGGTGCGGGACGCCAGGCCAGACCTGCTGCACGGCCCAGAAGATCTCCTCGCGCAAGTCGCTGATCACGCCCCGGATCGGGTAGTGCAGCTCGTCGCGGACGACCAGCAGGAAGTCCCGGATCGTCTCCCGCTGCTCGCTCCCCTCGAACAGGGCGACGTGCACCACATCGCCCGTGCTGTCCTGCGCCAGGAACGCCGTCCAGGCGTAGGCCGGCAGCCCCTTGAGTTTGATCCCTTTGCCGTCGAGGTGCAGGTAGCCGGCCCAGGAGGGCTTGAGCTCGTGGGCGACCTCGATGGGCGTCTTGCAGGCCTGCGCCGCTCGCGTCAGCGCCCGATGCCCGGTCATGCGTCCGAATCGCCGGTGCGTCAGTTCGCTGAGGCGTTTGGCAATGATCCGGAAGCTGCTGCGATCTTCGAGGTGACGCTTGACACTCTCGGCCAGCAGATCGCTCGCGTAGCGCTGTCCACGTCCCGGGCGCTCGCTGAAGGTCCGTCCACACTGATGGCAGCGGTACCGTTGCGTGTCTCGGCGTCGGGTGCGACGTAAGGCGACTTCCCATCGACGGATGGTCCCGAACTTCTGAGTCACCAGACTTCCACACCAGCGACATGCGTGCCGTCTTTTTTTTCACCGCGTTGCCCTCCTCAAGGCGTGTGCCATTCCTTATGTTCCCTAATCGCCTTGAGGATAAGATGTTGTAGAGAAATCATCAACAGTTAATGGGACGCTATCTGCAATTGGACTCATCGTATCTCCGGCAGATCGCTCGCCTCACCGGAGCGCTCGCCGTGTCCCACCGAGCCACGGCTTCGCTCGGCGGCGCTCCTGGCTCGCCCCAGGACATCAACACCTATGGGGGCACCTTGGCCGCTGCGTCGCGCCGACGTCCGGCTCGTGCGATCGACCTGCCGGGGAGAGCTATGGTTCGGTTCCTTGTCATCTGAGTCAATGAGGACGCTCCCGCTTGTGATAACCGTACGTCACCGATACGAGCGTCAGACCTTTGGCCGGGGCGGTCGTGCCGGCGAGCGCGCGGTGTTTTGTGCGCAGCATCCGAGCGACGGTTCCGGCCGGCAACCGGCCTCGACCGACGTCAATGAGGGTGCCGGCAATGCTACGCACCATCGTATGCAGAAAGCCGCTGCCCTTGATCTCGAGGTGCAACTCAGAGCCACGACGTTTGAGCTGAACATCGGTGACCTGGCGTACCGTTGTCCGTCCAGCCGACCGCGCCCCAGCACCGGTGCCCCGGCCCGCCGCTTGCTGTTGCCGGAGCGGGCGACGCTCGTGATTGTCGACGCGGGCAAACGCGCGAAAGTCGTGCCGTCCTTTGAGGATGGCGAGTTCCCGGCGCATGCGCCCCACCTGCAGCGGCACGCGCACGTGGCAGATATAGGGGCGGATAAACGGCGGCACCACCTCGCCCAGATACCATCGATACCGATACCATTTGCCGGTGGCGTGAAATTGCGCCTGAAACCTGGGGCTGGCCTCTTCCAGCGCGGTCACCGCGATATCAGTCGGCAAGAGGTGATTGATCGAACGCTGCAGGCGCTCCACAGGCATCGCGGAGCGAGTCTTCACATGCGCCACTTGCGCTTCGGCGTGCACGCCGGCGTCGGTGCGCCCGCTGCCGATGACATGCACCGGCTCTTGCAGCACCTGCCGCAGGATGCGCTCGAGCGTCCCCTGGATTGTCGGCCTTTGCTGTTGCTGTGTGCTGAGTGCTGTGTGCTTGGTGCTGCGCTGAACCTGCCAGCCCGCATAGCGGGTGCCGTCATACGCGATCGTCAGCTTCAGCGTCCTCATGACATCGCAGGGGCATGGGGCAGGAGACAAGGGGCGAGGATAAGTTGAATGATTCGCCTACCCGCCCCCCGCCCCCCGCC
>JACQHR010000037.1 GCA_016198905.1 Candidatus Omnitrophota bacterium
CACCGTGAGGCCCTGGACATTCGCCAGCTGGCCGGTGCCTGACTCGACAACACTGGTGAGAATCGTTTGGAGGGTGCTGGCAGTCTGAAGACTGATGACGCGCACAGGCTCGGTCGATCGGTGCGACCGAACGACGCGCCCATCGGCGGTTTGGACGCGCTCAATCAGGTAGGGCTTCACGCGCAGGCCGCCGTTGGCGACGACCGCCATCATGACGGCCAGCTGCACCGGCGTGACGGCGATTTCCTGGCCAATCGGCACAATGAACGGCGATAACTTGGACCATCGCGCCGGCGGAATCAGCAACCCGCTCACTTCTCCCGGCACCTCGATGCCCGTCTTGCGCCCGAAGCCGAATGCCTGAATATAGCGGTAGAGCTCCTGCGGTTTCAGCCGCTGTGCAGCTTTTGCGGTTCCAATGTTGGAGGACAACTTGATCACATCACGAAATGGCAGTGTGCCATGAGCTTGGTGATCATGCAAGATGTGTCCTGCGACCGTGTGGTACGCGCCGTCTTCACAGTAGATGGGTTCATCCGGCGTGATCCGTCCTTCTTCAAGGAGGGCCGAGGCCGTGACCACTTTGAACGTGCTGCCAGGTTCAAAGACATCTGTCACCGCACGGTTGCGGCGAAAGTCAATCGGAGCGCTTGCCGGCTCGTTCGCATCATAGGAGGGCGCATTCGCCATGGCAAGGATCGCGCCGCTGTAGGGCTCCATCACGATGACCGATCCGCCCTTCGCATGATACTTCTTGAGGCCCCATTCTAACGTCTCTTCAGCGACCGACTGGATGACGCCGTCAAGCGTTAGCACCAGGTCGTAGCCTGGCACCGGCTCTGACTCTGCGGTCCATGGACCATCGAGCGCGCTGCCCCGCGCATCATGCAGCACCGAACGCCAGCCATCCTGCCCTTGCAAAATGCCGTTGAAAGCCAACTCCAAACCCTCTAACCCATGCTGATCGATATCCACAAATCCGACGAGGTGGCTCGCAAGGCGACCATGCGGGTACATACGCTTGGGCTCTTCAACAATACCAATCCCCGCGTTCTTCAATGTGAGCAATGACGGGGTCAGCGCCGGGTCCACTTGCCGTGCGACCCACACGAAGCCCTTATCCCGCTCCAGACGACGCTGGATCATTTTCGGATTTCCATCCACAAGGTCAGCCAGCCGATGAGCCATGACGCGCTTTTCACTCACCTGACGGGCGTTCGCGTACACCGACGGCACCGGGACACTCGTGGCCAGCGGACGGCCCTCTCGGTCGTAGATCGTGCCCCGCTGCGCCCGGATGGTGTACGTCGATTGATGTTGCGCGTTCGCGATGGCGGTGTATCGGTGCCCGGCCACGACCTGAAGCCACGCGCAGCGGATCCAGAGGACGGCCAGCCCGCCCAGCCCGACCAACAGGACGCCAATGATGCGATCATTGGTCGGACGCGCCATTACTCAGCTGTCTCATCAATCGTGGTGGGTTGCGTACGATCGACCGCGGCAATGTTCACGAACGACTTGACGTGATCGCTCATAGCGCTCTTTTTATGCAACTCAGCCGGAACCGCCGCGACTAAGGGTTGAGTCGGAGAGAGCGTGGACCATGCCACGAGCTTCAGGCGACGATCCTGCGCGACGCGGGAAAGACGCATGGGAGAGATGAGTCCGGTCACGGTCGCCTGCAGCCGTGCGACATCGGTTGCCTCATGGTGCAGATGATTCATGCGTTCGGCCACCGCATATCCTTTAAAGAAGATGGCATTACGCTGTGCGACCTGCAGACATCCCAGCCCCATCACGATCGTTAAGAGAAACAGCCACCGCGAGAGCGGCATCACGCTCGCTCGACCGCCCGTAACTTCGCCGACCGCGCCCGAGGATTGCGCTGACACTCCTCATCAGATGGCCGAACGCATTTCTTCGTCAACACCGTCCACTCGCCGCGCTCTTTGCCCTGCACGAAGGCCCGCTTGACCATGCGGTCTTCCAGGGAGTGGAACGTGATGACGACCGCTCGACCTTGAGGGGCGAGCAATGATGGCAGCGCGGCTAGGAACGCCTCCAGCGCGCCTAACTCATCGTTGACCGCCATACGCAGCGCTTGGAAAGTCCGCGTGGCAGGATGCAGCCGGCCGTGTCGCGCTCCGGCAGGAACGGCCTGCACAATCAGGCGCGCTAATTGCGTCGTCGTCGTCAGCGGATGAATGCGTCGTTCCTGAACCATTCGCTGCGCAATGCGCCGCGCAAACCGCTCTTCTCCCAGTATTTCCAACATTTGCGCCAAGTCATCAGCCGGGAGCGTGTTGACCAGCGTTTCAGCGGTGGTCCCCTGTCCTTGATCCATGCGCATGTCAAGCGGGCCTTCGTGCAGAAAGCTGAATCCCCGCTCAGGCGTATCCACCTGAAACGTCGACATGCCAAGATCGAGAAGGATGCCATCGACGCACTCACGACCCAGCTGACGCAGCACCGCGGGAAGTTGGCGGTAATTCTCGTGGATGAACGTCACGTGCGGCTGAAATTCCGTCAGACGCTGCCGTGCGAGGGTGAGGGCGCCGTGATCGCGATCGAGGCAGATGAGCAGGCCATCAGGAAGGAGCCGCGGCGCAATGGTCATGCTATGCCCTGCCGTTCCCACCGTTCCATCGACAATGACGGCGCGGGATGACGGACGAAGATACGAGAGCACCTCTGCCGTCATCACCGGCTGATGCCAGATAGGCGTCGCGTCGCTTGGATCCATCACGCCAGATTCAGACTCGCACACGTTGACCGCAGCGCCATCCCACATCATCGATGGATTATTCCAGCATCACCCGTTCCGCGACCTCTTCAAAACTCTGCCGGGAACTTTCATAGAACTGCTGCCACTTCTCTTTCGCCCAGATTTCCATCCGAGTCGACACGCCGACGATCACGACGTCTTGCTTGATCTGCGCAAAGTCTTTCAGCGTTTTGGGAATCAACAACCGCCCGAGGCCATCCACCGCCAATTCCGTCGCACCGGAAAAGAAGAGCCGGTTGAACTTCCGCCCCTCGGCTTTGGTAAACGGAATCTGCTTGAACCGGTTCTCCGCGAGGCGCCACTCCGATTCGGAAAAGACGAAAAGACAGCCGTCCAATCCTCGAGTGAGGAAGAGTGCCTTGATGTCGTGTGTCTTCAGGGCTTGGCGAAACTTGGCAGGAATGATCAAGCGGCCTTTGGGATCGATGGAGTGTTCGTATTCGCCGTAAAACATTGCCACCCATCTCGAAAAAATCGCTCGCCCTGTTCACAGCGAGGAATCTCTCATCGGTGTTCAAGATACGCACGTTTGTAATCAACCACTTTCTTCCACTTTCAACCACAATCGTGCCCAAACTATACCCCGCCATCACCACCCTTGTCAAGGTAAAAACCATGAAATGTTATGCAAAATTATGCCTTGTCGCTCTATACAGATGGACTCCATCACTTGAGGGATGAACGTCGCTAGAGGATTGCTGGTTAGGCACTGGCAAGATGCAGGATAGGAGTGCGGGAAAATCGCTGACGGGCGCGCGCCACATCGCGCAGGATTTGACGACGTAACGTTTCTGGACTCGGAAAACAGCGCTCGCCTCGCAGACGGCCAATCAGCGACACGGCCACGGAACGCCACAGGAGCCTGCCGGAGAACTTCAACAGATGCACTTCACACACCAGGGGGCCTTGACCAAATGTCGGGCGCACGCCAAAGTTCATCACGCCCTCCCATCGCCCATGGCCAGTCCGAGATTCCACCAGCACCGCGTACACCCCTTGAGGTGGAAGGGCTTGCGTCATCAACTGGATGTTCGCCGTCGGAAATCCCAAGCGGCGTCCGCGACCTGCCCCACGCACCACGACGCCGTATAGGGCCGGCGGCCTGCCCAGCAGCGCGCGCGCCTGCACGAGACGACCGTCATGAATGAGGCGCCGAATGCGCGAGCTCGACACCGGCTGACCTTGTCGCTTGACTTGGGGCACCGAGATGACGCGGATGCCATGCGCGGATCCGAATGCCTTGAGCGTGTCCATGTCGCCCTGACGGTTTCTTCCAAAGACGAAGGCCTCGCCAAGCACCACGGTGACGGCGTGAAGCCGACGCACGAGAATGTCCTGAATGAACGTCCGTGCGGTCATCCGGGCAAAGCGTTTCGTAAACGGCAGGACCCACACCCAGTCGACACCCAAGGCTTTGAGATAGGCAATGCGCGCATCGAGCGGCATGAGCGCGGGGGGGGCGTGTGCCGGGTCCAGCACGAGCTGCGGATCCGGATCGAAGGTGACGACGACGCTCGTCCCGGCGCACCGGCGGGCCAGCGTGACGGTTGAGCGGATCAAACGCTGATGAGCCACATGCACGCCGTCGAAGACGCCGACCGTGACGACGGCGCGCGACGGGGCGCGCCGGAGCGCCTTCAGCGTGGTCAAGACGCGTGGCGTCGCCATGGCAGATACCGCGGGAAGATCGCGCGCACGTTAAACGCTGGCAGGGATGGGTATGGACGATAATTCGCGGATGAGGGTGTCACGGTCGGCCTGAGCAATCCACGTCAGCGGCTTGGCGTCATTGAGCGACCACGCTCCGATGCGCACCCGCACCAGTTTCGTCAAATGCCCGACAGTTCCCAAGCGCTCGGCGATCATTTCGCCGAGGGAACGGATGTACGTCCCCGCAGAGCATTGCACGTGAAACGCAATCGTCGATGCGTCGCACGCCATCAACGTGACATCAGTTAAGTGCACCATCCGACTCGACAGCTGTACCGGTTGCTGTCGACGCGCCCACCAGTACGCCGGACGGCCGCGGACCTTGATGGCGCTGAAGGCCGGCGGGGTGAGCGCACACGCTCCCTCAAACGACTTCAAGAGTGCGGCAACTTCCGCGCGGTCGAACGGAGGCACCGGCGCCGTCAGGACGGGCTTGCCCATCGCATCTGCGCTATCGGTTTGCGTCCCCAACTGGAGGACGGCTTCGTAGGCTTTGTCGTGGGCCTGTAAGGCGTGTTGGCACTTGGTCGCGCGGCCGATCAGGACGACCAGCAGTCCCTGCGCCATCGGATCGAGGGTGCCGGTATGGCCGACGCGCCGAATGCCCAGCGCGCGACGGACGACCTGCACGACGTCATGGGACGTGACGCCCGATGGTTTATCAATCAACAACAGCCCGTCGCTCATCCGTTTTGCCGTGTCGTCGGGTCGTCGTTCGGGCGCGGCCCGGCCTTGAGCCGATCAAAGGTGTCGGACATCGCGATCGATCTTTCGATCGATTCGTCATAGCGAAACAGGATGGCGGGAATGACCTTCAGACGGAACCGCTTCCCAATGAGGCTGTGGATGAATCGAGCCGACCGCTCGAGGGCCTCCTGAGACTGCACGCGCTCCGCCTCTGCCCCGAGACAGCTGAAGAACACTTTGGCCTGACTGAGATCCTTCGAGAGCTCCACGCGCGTGATCGTCACGAATCCCACGCGCTGGTCCTTGAGCTCTTGGTGAACGATGCGCGCGATTTCCTGCTGCAATTCTTGTGACAGCCGCGCGATGCGTGTCGACTGCATTTAGAGATACTCCTCTTCAACTTGAATGAGTTCCACCAGATGCGCGACGCGCATCCAATCGGTGACGTGTCGCAAGAGCCCTTGCACTTGTGCGCGGTCTTCGCCGACCGTCGAAACGCCTAAGGTCGCGCGCTGCCACTTTTCCGTTGGATCGACTTCAGCCACCGCCACGTTAAACCGCCCGCGCAATTGATCTTTCACGCTCTTGAGGGCCGACCGCTTGTCCTTGAGCGACTGCGCGCCCGGCACATGCACATCAAGCCGAAGGATCCCAACGACCATGCGGTCCTTATCGATCTATCTGAACGTCGTCATGCACGTTGGCTGCCCATTATTATAACGGGCTTGGCGGCTCTGGTGGGACAGAATCACGACGCTATCCTGAGGAGTCTTGCAAGATGCCGGAAGCAGCGTCGAGGATGCGGTTCTTCCGTCATGCGCATGAGTTCCTTGTGCAGCCGACCGGCATTGAGCCACCCGAGTGCGCCTTGCGCCACGGCTTCGCGAAGCGCGCGCTCCGTCGCGCGCTCCCATCGCAACTGAAATCGCTCGACGAACCGGATCCCGCGAAGGATGCGGCTCGGGTCATCCAGAAAACTCTTCGGATGCAAGATGCGCAGTTGTTTCGCCCGCAAATGTCGTGCGCCTCCGTAGGGATCGCACAGCGCTCCAAACCGTTCGGGCGAAATCTCCACGGCCATCGCGTTGATGGTGAAGTCGCGACGCCGCAAGTCATCCGCGAGCGTTCCAGGCGACACCTGCGGGTACGCCGCAGGGCGCGCGTACCGCTCCTTTCGGCACGTGGCGATGTCGAGCCTCAAGGCATCTGCAGCGAGTGTCGCGGTCCCAAATTGTTCATGAATCGTCACTGCGGCATTGAACGTCGCCGCCGCCACGCGGGCTACCGCCAGGCCGTCCCCTTCAACGGTCACGTCGAGATCCGTGGTCTTCTCAATCCCCAAGAGCCAATCGCGCACGCATCCTCCCACGGCGTACGCGGGCATCCCAAGCTGCCGTGCGATGTGGCCGACGGTGGCGAGCAACGGATGGACCGAATCCGGCACGGACACCAATGCACCGTGCACAGGCTCAGCTGCGCTTTGTGCGTGTTTCTCCATGACAGCCTCGTAACCTCGTTAGGGACGCGGATGAAACTGTTCGTGGACGGACTTCAGCCGCGAGCGATCGACATGCGTGTAGCGTTGCGTCGTGCTGATATTGGCATGCCCGAGTAACTCTTGGACGACACGCAGGTCGGCCCCGCCCTCCAAGAGATGGGTGGCAAACGAGTGCCGCAGCGTGTGCGGACCAACCGTCTTGCTGATGAGCCCTGCGCGCGCGCAGCGCCGCAGCACCTGCCAGACTCGCTGGCGCGTCAGGCGCCTGCCCCATCGATTGACAAACACCGCCGTCGTCTCGGGCCGACGTGGCTCCTGAGATCCGCCGGCCTGTTTCACGGGGCGGGCTATGAGCAGCGGACGCTCGTGGCTCAGATAGTGTCGAATCGCTTCCGTAGCCTGCCGTCCGAGCGGAACGATCCGCTCCTTATTCCCCTTGCCGACGCACCGGATGAAACCGGCATCGAGATTGCAGCTGTCCAGATCGAGCGACACAAGCTCCGAGACGCGCAACCCGGCCCCGTAGAGGAGCTCGAGCATCGCCAGATCGCGCACACCGAGCCCTTCTTTCTTGATGCTGCCGAGCAGCCGCTCGATTTCCGTCACGTTCAAGGTATGCGGCAGACGACGCCACAACCTGGGGGTCTCAATAAAGGCGGTCGGGCTACGGCGGATCACGCGCTGTCCTTCCAGAAAACGGAAGAGGCCTTTGACCGCCGCAAGCTTTCGGGCCACGGTCGCCGGCGCGCGAGTCGCACGCAAAGATTGGAGAAATTCCCGCACGTGCACTTGACGCACCTGCGTCAGCGACCCGATCTGCCGTTGCTTGAGGAAGGTTTCGAAGAGCGTCAAATCCAGCTGGTAGCTGGCGCGTGTCGTCGGACTCAACCCCCGTTCAAGTTCAAGGTACGCAAGATACTCGTTCAGTTGTTGAGACATGCGTGGCCTGGGCGACTCCTACGATCCCGGTGTCGTCGTCTCCGTCCCCGGCTGAGGCTTCAGCTGATCCTGAACATCGCGCCAGAAAAAGTGGCGGCGCACCTCGCGCTGCTGCACTTCCAGCGTGTGCCGCAGCCCATGCACCAGCGTCGGACTGAAGGCTTCGCGTTGGAGCCGGTCATCGATCTTCGCCCGCTCCTCAATGAGCGGCGTCAAACGCGCGGCGATCTCATCGCTTACCAGCGTGCGGAGCGTCTTGAGCTCCTCCAGCGCGTCGGTCGAGGCCCGCTTGAACCGTTTGGGATTCAGCGGGCTGGCCGCCAGCGTATCGATGAGCTCGGTGTTCCAGTAGTCGAACAACATGTAGTGCTTGCGGTACCGATCCAACGGTGTCATCGCCCGCGTGTAATCCTCAAAGTTGATGATGGGCGTCGGCGGCGGTTTAGGGATCTTCGACTTCCTGGTGAACTTGCGCTGAAATGATTCACAACCCGTGAGTCCAGCACACAGCACACAGCACACGGCAGACAGCAACAGCCACTGTCCACTGCGATGTTTGCCGTGTATGCCGGGTGCCGGGTGCCGGGTGCTCATGTTACTGTTGGACCAATTTACGGAATTGGGCTTCATCGATGGTTTGTACCCCCAGGTGTTTCGCCTTCTGGAACTTGGAGCCCGGCGTCTCGCCGACCACCACGTAGGTCGTCTCGCGGCTGACGCTTGAGGAAGCGCGACCGCCCAACTGCTTGACCAGCGCTTCCGCTTGCACGCGACTCAATGCCGACAACTCTCCGGTGAACACAAAGGTCATGTCGGCAAGCGGCGTCGGACCTCGCGGCCTGTCTTCGGTCATCTTCAACCCGGCCGCATCCAGGTGACTGATCAGCGCACGTGTTTGCGGCTGCGCGAAGAACTGCACGACTGATTCCGCCACCACCGGCCCGATGCCGGAGACACCTTCCAACTCTTCACGGGTCGCTTTCATGATACGCGCCATCGAGTGGAATTGCTGGGCTACATCCATCGCCGCTTTTTCTCCGACGTGGCGAATCCCTAATCCGTATAACAGGCGGGCGAGGCCCCGCGCGCGGCTCGCACGGATCGCCTCAAGCAGCTTCTGCGCTTTCTTCTCGGCAAACAGCGGCATCTTCAGCAAGTCGGCTTCGGTGAGGCGATGGACTCCCGCTACATCGCGGATGAGCCCTTGCCCCACCAGCTCCTCGACGACCGCTTCGCCCAACCCTTCAATGTCCATCGCGGTCCGGCTGCCGAAGTGGAGCACCTCGCGCACCAGCTGGGCCGGACACGACGGGTTGATGCACCGGTAGGCCACCTCGTCTTTCTCCTGCGTGATGATGCCACGACATTCGGGACAGCGCGTGGGCGGCTTGATGGCGCGCTCCTTGCCCGTGCGCTTGCTCTCAATGACTTTGATCACCTGCGGAATGACTTCTCCGGCCCGCTGGATCGCCACCCAATCGTTGATCCGTAATTTCAGCCGCCGGATCTCATCATAGTTGTGCAGCGTCGCGCTGGAGATCATCACGCCGCCACACGCCACGGGCGTGAGGGTCGCCACGGGAGTGATGACACCGGTCCGGCCGACCGACGGTGTTACGTTGAGCACCTGCGTCGTCGCTTGCTGCGCGGGAAACTTATACGCGATCGCCCAGCGCGGAGACCGCATCGTCATCCCCAGCCGCTCTTGCAGGGCAAGCTCGTTGACCTTGATGACCACCCCGTCCGCTTCGTAGGGCAACCGCTCGCGCAGCGACTTAAGATGCCGACAATGACGCTGCACCTCCTCAAATGACGCGCAGTACCGCGCATGCTCGGTGGCCGGCAACCCCAGCCGCTTGCACGCCTGCAGGAAGTCCCAGTGCGTCGCAAACGACATGCCCTCAACGGCTCCGTAGGAATGCGTGAAGAAGCGCAGCGGCCGCGTGGCGGTCACGTGTGGATCCTTTTGCCTGAGACTGCCCGCGGCGGCGTTGCGCGGGTTCACAAACGTCTCAGCGCCTTGACGAACCGCCTCGCGGTTGTAGGCGTCAAAGTCCTTCGCGGCCATGTAGACTTCCCCGCGCACTTCCAGCCGGCGAGGACCAGCGTCCTGCAGCCGCAAGGGAATCGCGCGAATCGTCTTCGCATTCGCGGTGACGTCTTCTCCGGTTGTGCCATCGCCGCGCGTCGCCGCCTGCGTGAGGAGCCCTCGTTCATACGTCAGGGCCAGGCCAACGCCGTCGATTTTCAACTCCACGGTATAGGACGGCGTATGGCTGGGCAATCCCTTCATGACGCGCTGGTGCCATGCGATGAGCTCGTCCTCGCTGAAGGCGTTATCGAGCGACAGCATGGGAATGGCGTGGCGCACCGAACGAAACGCCTCATCCAGCGCGGCCCCCACGCGCTGCGTGGGAGAGTCCGGGGTCACGAGCGAGGGATGCTGGGTCTCGAGCGCCGCGAGCTCGCGCAGCAAGACGTCATACTCCGCATCGGAGATTTCCGGCTGGCTCAGGACATAGTAGCGGTAGTCATGGTGGCGGATCGCCTCGCGCAAGCGGTCGATGCGCTTGGAGACGGCGCCGAGATCCTGGGGGGTCTTGCGCGAAGAAGACGGGCTCATCTTATCGGCCCGCCGCTAACCGGTCGGCGAGAAATCCTGGTAGGCCGGCGCGTTGGATCTTGCGCTGGGCCGTCGCGACGTCGTAGGGCACGCGATGCACGCTAACGCGTTGCGCCTCGCTATCAATGAGTCCCACGCTTGCCCGCGGATCGCCGTCACGGGGCTGACCTACGCTGCCGGGATTGAAGAGGTAGCGTCGCGTCTGCGGCGTGTCCGTGAAGGACACGTCGGTGAGCTCCTGCGCCGCCGCGAGGTGGCGAACGATCCGGCGCTGGGCGCAATCGTATTCAAGGAAGCACGGGATGTGCGTATGGCCCGCCAGACACATGGGCGTGCGGCACGTCGTGAAGACATCGACGGCCTGGGCCACATCGACAAGGTACTCAAACCGCTCCGGATGCGGCAAGGTTGCATGGACCAGCGTGAAGGGTCCCACCACTGTCGTCAGCGGCAGCCGGCGTAGCGCATCAAGCTCGGTAAAACTGAGTTGATCGCGCGTCCAGGTCAGCGCCGTTTTCGCCGCGTCATTGAACCATCCGAGATCAAGCTTCCCCGTGCACGCCAGGTCATGGTTGCCCCCGACCATCACGGCGTCACAAGAGTGCAGGCGGGCCAGGCATGCGGCGGGATCGGCGCCATAGCCGACGACGTCTCCGAGGCAGAGATACTGATCGATGCGTTGGCGGCTCAGTGCATCCATCACCGCCGTCAAGGCTTCCAGGTTGCCGTGGATGTCGGAGAGCACTGCGTAGCGCATCACGACTCATTCTCAATAATACCGAATCTCAAACTCGTCGAACGTATCGGTTGCGTTGCTCCAGGAAATTTCGACCTGGTGGATGAAGTTCTTCATGGGGCCCGTGCGGATGGCTTGGAGCAGTTGCTGGAGGGCGGCTTCTTCCGCTTCGGCGACCAATTCAACCTGACCGTCGCGCAGGTTTCTGACCCATCCGACGACGCCGTACTCCTGCGCGTGCTCCTCCGCCGTAATGCGAAACCCGACGCCTTGCACCCGACCGGAGTAGAAGACGTGAATGCGCTTCCTCATCAATGGATCATCACGAAACCGGTTGATCTGCTCGCACGCATGAGTTCAAGTGTCGTCGAGAAAAGAATCGGGGCGGCAGGATTCGAACCTGCGACCTTCTGGTCCCGAACCAGACGCTCTACCAAGCTGAGCCACGCCCCGAATTCAGCACACAGCAATCAGCACACAGCAGCCAGCAAAATCGTCTACTGCAACCATCCATCGCGGCTCAGTGCTGAGTAAAATCATCCTTCGACTCGCTTTCGCTCACTCATTATGATCCTGAGCGAGGCCACAAAGGCCAACTCGAAGGGATTGCGGGTTGCGCAACAAATCAGACTGGAAACGTCCCTCAAAGTTTGACCAGTTTATCACAAACCCTGCGTGAAACCAAGACGCTGTGGTATACTCTCACCACTGGTGATGCCCTGATGACTTACGCGCAACTCCTGGCCATGCTTGCAGTTATCATCACGGTCCCCGTATTCGCCATCGCAGCTCCTACCCAACCATCCGGCCAAGACACGACACCCATCCTCCGGCCCCAGCATGAGCGCGCGCCCAATCGCGAGTACCAGCACATCTTGGAATCGGGATGGCAAGCGTACCAACGCGGCGACATCGCCGCGGCACTCGCGTCGTATCAGCGCGCCGTCGAGGTGCTGCCGAATGACGCGTCCTTGTGGTACGACCTTGGCTGTTTGCATGCGCTCAACCACGAGACGGATCGCGCCCGCGACGCGCTTCACCGCGCGCTGATCTTGGATCCCAAGCTGGCCGCTGCCCATGATGCCTTAGGCCAACTGACCGAACAAGCCGGCGATACGCAGGCCGCGCGAGCCCTGTACGCCACCGCGAATGCGATTGAACCGGTCAATGCCAAGTACCTTCGACATTTGGCCCGCGCCCTCCTTCGCCTCAACGACACCGACAGCGCACGCAAGGCGTTCCAGGATCTGGTGATGTTTGAGCCGCGCGATGTGGACGCTCGCTATCAATTGGGCCTGCTCGAACTGCGCGCCAATGCGCCGGATCTGGCAATCCATGAATTCCGCAAGGTCCTCGAGCATGCGCCGAAACATGCTTTGGCGCTGAACGGCCTTGGGCTGGCGTATCTTCATCTCGGGGACTTCGCGCAAGCCTCAAGCACGCTGCAGCAAGCAAAGACCGTGGATCCGAACAGCGCGAGCATTCAAACGAATCTTGGACTTGTCGCCGCACAGCAGCAGCATTGGGATGAAGCGCGCAGCGCCTGGCAGCGCGCGCTACAGCTGAATCCACAATATGCTCCAGCTGCGGATAATCTCAAGGCGTTGGACGCGATGACCACCTCCTCGACTCCATGAACTCACTCGAACGATCAAGCATGCGTCCCAACACCTCGTTATGGAAACGGGTGACGCGGCGCCAGGGCCCCCGTTTCATTAAAGGTGTTGGGAGCGGCTTTACGCTCGTTGAAATCCTCTTCGTCGCGGTCATCCTCGTCATCTTGATCGCCGTCGCATTGCCGATGTATTTGAAGTCGGTGGAGAAGACGCGCGCGGTCGAAGCGGTCACCAACCTCGCCGCGATCCGCGAAGCCGAGTTGCTCTACTACACTCAGCACGGCACCTTTGCCGAAGCGATCGACCTGCCCACCATTAATACCGATCTCGATCTGGAACTCAGCGCCCGTTATTTCGATTATGCGATCGCACAGGCTGATGATTCGCAGTTCCTGATCGTGGCCACACGAAACGAGGGCCAAGGATCCGCTCCCTCAAATCCGTTCCGCGTCACGATGGATCGCAGCGGCGAAGTCACGTTCCATTGGCCGGGAGCTAGTAGTGGAGGCGGAGGCGGCGGTGGGGGTGGTGGATTTGGAGGCGGATTTGGAGGTGGCGGAGGTAGCCACATTGGCGGAGGTGGTGGCGGCGGAGGTGGATCTGGAGGGGGAAGCAGCGGATCCGGAGGAGGTGGAGGAAGCGGCGGAAGTGGATCCGGAGGGGGAAGCGGCGGAAGTGGATCCGGAGGAGGAGACTCAGGCGGAAGTGGGGGTGGATCGGGTGGAGGAGATGGCAGCGGGTCAGGAGGCGGATCCGGCGGCAGCGGGGGCGGAGGTGGATCGGTTAATCCGATTTTGACTGACGCCTTTAATCTGCTGGCCAATGATGGTCAGTTAGCGCAGGAGCTTGCCCAATTCATTGATGCTCAGAGCATCCAGTTGGTTTTCGCAGACCTTCCGTTTGCCGCAGATTGCTCAGGTGGAGTTGGAGGAACAATTGGGCCGGACAGTAGTTGGTGGCAACCTCAACCCGGCACGTCGCAGATTGTCTTGAATCAAAAGTTGGTCGACTGCGGGTGGGCCACGCCAGAGCTTGCCATTGTGATGGCCCATGAAGCGGAGCATATCCGCCAAGTCTTCGCCAATCTCTTTCTCGAACCTGCAATTGAAACTGCGCTCTGGCTTGAAGATGTGGAAGGGCCGGCTTATATCACGGAAACGCTGGTCTGGGACAGCTTGCGCCGAGATGCCCAAGGGAATATTGTCCTAACGTCGATCCATACCGATGACGATGAACGAGCCGATCAGTTCATCCGACCAGATGGGAGTGTGGATATCGCCGCACACAACGCCTACATCACGCAAACACGCGGCATTCCACCCAATTGCTTGTTCATCAACCAAAATTCGTGCTAGAGGTTCGACATGATAATCGTGAGGGTCTAACGATGATGAAGGGAACGAGACTGGTCCCTATTGTGCTGCTGGCAGGACTGATCGGAGTGTGGATCATGATGCGCAACCGAAGCTCGCACGAACCGTCTTCTCAACCCCAACCGGAACCGTCCTTGCCCTCACAGGTCAGGTCGACTCCTCCCGGATCTGCACCCGATCTGCCCAGACAGGAACCTCGGGTTGGCGGTCAGGCTTTAGAACCGTTCACCCTGTTCCAGGCGAGGAAGGTGTCGCTGCCTTTTACCTTTGAGTACCCCGCGGCCTGGGTCGCTGCTGAGGAGGACGGTCGAGGCGCCGCGTACCAGCAAGTGCTGATCCTTGGGCCGCGCAACACGAGCGACACGTATACGGCAGGATTGACGATTCGGGTCATGCCGACACAAGCTGCTGGCGGAAAGTACGCGGCACTTGAGGATTTGGTGCAGTGGCGCCGCGCCCAACATGCGCGCGCCCAAGCTCTGACATCGCTTCGCGACGGGCCGACACAGGTCCTGGGATTACCGGGCGCAGAACTCGAGTTTCAATTTCAAGCGACCGTCCCGCCTGGAGGAGCTCCCCACGGTGCGACGCAGATGACACTCAAGACCCATACGGTCCTCGTGGCTCATGATGAGCGTCTCTACGAGTTCGCCTTCAGCGCCGATGCCGCGGACTACGATCGCTATCATCCCGCTTTTGATCGCCTACTCCACACGCTGCATCTGACCCGCTAATCCGCCGCGCGCGTTATCCTCCTCGACGCAGGAATTGCGCAACGAGCTTGGCGAGATAGTCGAGTTCGAGGTTCACGCGATCGCCGGCCACGCGCGAGGCAAGTGTCGTCTGGCGCAACGTTTCAGGAATCAGGTGCACCGTAAACGTGGAAGGCCTCGGCGTTCGTCCCACCGTCAGGCTCACTCCGTCAACGGCCACCGGCCCCTTTGGAACGAGAAATTTCCTGAGAGACGGCGCGATGTGGATGTCGAACACGAGCTCACCGGCCAGCTGACGCCGCTTGAGCACGGTGCCCATCCCATCGACGTGACCGAAGACGAAATGGCCATTGAGACGATCGGTCACCGCTAGGCTCGGCTCAAGATTCACCCGATGTCCGGCACGCAACGCGCCGAGCATCGTCAGGTGCTGCGTTTCTCGAATCACCTCGAAGGTGAGCGTGCCGTGACGAACGTTCACGACGCTCACACACACGCCATTGACCGCCACACTTTCCAGCCGCTCGACCGTTGAGGCGATCTTCGGCGCAGACACGGTCAGCCGCACCAACCCCTTGGCGCGCTCTGCCCGCACGACCGTCCCGATCTCTTGGATGATGCCGGTAAACATCAGAACACCACCTGAGGGGCGTGGGGCGTGGGGCGTGGGGCGTGGGAGAACCGGTTTTTCCTCGCCCCCTGTCTCTTGCCCCTTGCCCCTTTTGGATACACGACGCGCGCCTCGACACACAGATCCGGCCCGCTGCGACACGTCACCACCTCGTCGAGGCGAATCGCGTCCGCCAGACGCCGAATGCCCTTACCACCGAACGCGCTCGGAGCCAGGCGCCCCCCAATGAGGAGGGGTGCTACGAAACAGGCGACTCGATCGACCAATCGCTCCTCGAATGCGCTGGCGATCACTTCCCCGCCACCCTCAATGAGCACTGAGTGGATGCCGCGACGAACAAGCGCCTGAAAGAGCGGACGCAGCGGCACGCGCGATCGCCGAGCGGGAAACGCCAACACTTCAGCCCCGCGCCGCGCCAGCGTGTCGGCCTTCTCTGATGTCTGCGCCGTTGTCGCGATGAGTGTCGGCGCAGGAGACTGCCGGCTCACGCACGCCGCGTCCGACGGCAGGCGCAACCGGCTATCCACAATCACCTTGACGGGACGATCCGCGCGATGCGGCATCCCGCGCACCGTCAGCAGAGGATCATCACGTAGAACCGTATTGATCCCAACGAGAATCGCGTCATGGCGGCTGCGTAACTGATGGCTGATCCGGCGTGACGCGGCTGAGGTAATCCAGCGCGACTCGCCGGTCCTTGTCGCAATCTTTCCATCAAGGCTTTGTCCCACCTTCACCGTCACAAACGGCAATCCGGTCGTCATCGCCTTGCAGAACGCCGCGTTCAGCGCCCTGGCCTGCGCTTCATGCACCCCGATCGTCACACGCACGCCCGCGCGGCGCAGTCGCGCAAGACCCCGACCATTCGTGATCGGATTAGGGTCCTTCATCGCCACCACGACGTGCCGAATGCCCGCCGCGAGGATCGCGTCGCAGCATGGCGGCGTACGCCCGGTGTGATTGCAGGGTTCAAGCGTTACGTAGAGCGTCGCACCCCGTGCGCGAGCACCCGCGCGGCGCAAGGCGTCTACTTCGGCGTGCGGCAACCCGGCGCGGCGGTGGTACCCTTCTGCGATCACGCGTCCGCTTTTGACGATCACGGCGCCGACCATCGGGTTAGGAGACGTGAAGCCCTGCGCTCTGCGTGCCAGGTCCAGCGCCCGCTGCATGTATTGTTGATGGGGTGATGAGGTGCGATGTGTCATTCGATTGACAGATGAACGGTGCAAGGAACTAGGTGCGACGGGCGAGGTGGGCGGCCTTCCACGCTTTCAGCGCGTCCACATACGCGTAGGGCAATCGCACCGCACCCATCGGGGAGCCTTCTTTCGCGTCGCCGTGATAATCGCTTCCCCCGGTCCTGAGCAGCTTGAAACGGTCGGCGATCTGCTCGTAGTGGCGCACCAGATCCGGCGTGTGCCCGCAATGGTAGACTTCCAACCCGACCAAGCCGTCGTTGACGAATGACTCGATCAAGGCATCGCGCTTGAGGTACACCGGATGCGCCAGGACCGGGATCCCGCCCGCGTCGCGAATGAGGCGGATGATCTGCTGAGGCAACACGGGTGAGCCCGGCACGAATCCCGGATTATCCTGCCCAATGTATTTTTGAAACGCTTCGGCCAGCGTTGAGATGTAGCCGTGCTTCTGCAGCACGCGGGCCACGTGCGGGCGTCCCACCGTGCCTTTCCCGGCGACCTCGAGCACCTCTGCGGCTTCAATCTTCACGCCAACACGCTGCAGGCGCCGAACCATTTCATGCACGCGGTCAACCCGGCGCGCTTGCTGCTCGGCGAGGTGCTGCTGGAGTGCTACGTTCGCCAGGTCCATATAGAAGGCCAAGAGATGCACTTCGATCCCCTCCGCGCTCGCAGACATCTCGATGCCGGGAATGAGCTCGATGCCCAGGCGCCCGGCCAGCGGCGCAGCGATGGCCAGCGCCTCGACGTTGTCATGATCCGTAATGGCGATCGCGGAGAATCCCAATTCCTTGGCCAGCTCGACAATGCGCTCGGGCGCTTCGGTCCCGTCGGAGTAATACGTATGCAGATGTAAATCTGCCGTCGACGGCGTCGACATCAGCTGACTCGGGCGTGGGCCTTGTGGACGGCGTCAAGGATGCCGTTGATGAACTTGCTGGACTGCGCATCCCCGAAGCGCTTGGCGAGCTCGATCGCCTCGTTGATGCATACTTTGGGAGGGACGTCGTTCATGTGCAGCAGCTCATAAACGCCCAAGCGTAGGATATTGCGGTCGATCACCGCCATGCGCTTGATATCCCAGTTATCCGCGTGCTTGGCAATGAGGGGGTCGATCTCCTCCAAATGCCCCACCGTCCCCGAGAAGAGCTGCTCGGCAAAGTCTTTGACTTCGGCCGTCGGGTCCTCCTCCTGCCAGAACTCCTGCAGCAACTGTGCGGGCTCCGGCCGGCGGATGTCCGCCTGGTACAACATCTGCAACGCGTATTCTCGGGACTTGGTGCGGCTGCGCATGATTACCGGATGGCGGCAAGCGATTGCCAGACGGCAAGCGCAGCGGCTGCGGCCTCAACACCTCGATTACCCTCCGACCCGCCGGCGCGCGCTTGGGCCTGCGCCAGTGTGGTCGCCACAATCACGCCGAAGGAGATCGGAATGCCTGTCGTCACCGACACGTGGGTGAGCCCTTGGGCCACGGCGTGCGCGATGACATCGTACTGCGGCGTTTCGCCGCGAATGAGCGCTCCCAACGCGATGATCGCATCTGGACGAGGACGGCTGCGCGCGGCACGAACCGCCATAACCGGCAGCTCGAACGCCCCCGGAACCTGCAGCACGCGCACATCGCGGCTGCGAATGCCCGCGTCGGCAAGCGTGCGACGCGCACCGTCAATGAGCGACTGGGCGATGACTGAGTGGAAGTGCGAGGCGAGAATGACGACCCGCTTGCCTCTTGCGCCACCGGCACCGGCCGATGGCTTGCCATTGCGGCGCGCCTGTGGTGCCATCTGCAGCGGGCGCATTAGGTGACGTGCGTATCAAGGAGGTGCCCGAGCTTCTCGCGCTTGGTCTCGAGATACTTCGCGTTGGCGGGATGCGGCGCAATCTCAATCGGCACCCGCTCGACGACGCGCAGGCCATAACCTTCCAACCCGACGATCTTGCGCGGATTGTTGGTCAGCAGCCGCAGGTCTTTCAAGCCGAGGTCGACGAGGATTTGGGCGCCGATACCGTAATCGCGCAAATCCGGCCCGAAGCCAAGGGCGAGGTTGGCCTCCACCGTATCCAATCCCTGATCCTGCAGGGCGTAGGCCTTCAGCTTATTGCCCAACCCGATCCCGCGCCCCTCTTGATTGATGTACAGGACGACGCCGCGGCCTGCCCCGGCGATCTTCTCCATCGCGCGATGCAGCTGAGGTCCGCAATCGCAGCGCACGCTGCCAAAGACATCGCCGGTCAGACACTGCGAATGCACCCGGACCAGGACCGGAGCGCCGTCATCGACCTTCCCCTTCACGAGGGCGACGTGCTGCAGCTCATCGACGCTCGTGCTGTAGAGGATCAGATCGAACTCGCCGAATGCCGTCGGCAGTTTCGTCGTGACCGCGCGCTGGACGAGCTTCTCGAACCGCCGACGGTATTCGATCAGGCTGGCAATCGTGCAGATTTTCAAGTGATGCTGCTCGGCGAACGCAAACAGATCGTTGATGCGCGCCATCGTGCCGTCATCCTTCATGATCTCGCAGATCACCCCGGCGGGCGGCACGCCGGCAAGCCGAGCCAGATCCACCGCCGCTTCGGTGTGCCCGGCGCGACGCAGCACGCCCCCCTCCTTCGCCCGCAGCGGAAACACATGGCCTGGCCGACTCAGATCATGCGGCGTGCTCTGGGGATTGATCAGGACTTGAATCGTGTGCGCGCGATCGTAGGCGGAAATGCCGGTCGTGACTCCGCGTTTGGCATCAACCGAGATCGTCCACGCGGTCTTCATAGGATCTTCGGAGGGGGTCACCATGGGATGCAAGCTGAGGTGATCCAGCGCACGGCCTTCCATCGGGACACAAATAATGCCGCGTCCGTGCTTGGCCATGAAGTTGATGTGATCCGGCGTGACGAAGGGGGCGGCCATGACCAGATCGCCTTCGTTCTCGCGGTCGCCGTCATCGACCACGATCACGAGGCGGCCGGTGCGCACCTCTTCGAGGATTTCCGGAATCGGATGGAACGCTCGCTCGCTCATCGGGGAGGTAGTATAACCCCTTCAGCGACAAGGGTCAATCCACTGTACTCGTCCAGTAGATTAGTGACACTGGGCCGATTTCTGTTGTTCCCACTGCTG
>JACQHR010000002.1 GCA_016198905.1 Candidatus Omnitrophota bacterium
CGCGGGGATTTATGAAACCGGTTCTAGCCCTGATTGTGCTAGTGACGAGTCAACGGGCAGTCGTGACAACAGGAGGAGAAATGCAACGGTTGAAAGCGGCTCGAGTGATTGTCATGCTTCTTCTTGGAGGGGGCGTCGCTTGTGTCGCTGCCGCGGCTGAGCGGCGGCAGGGACAAGCCATCGAACCATCAGCTGCGGTGAGTGCCGGCGTTGCAGCGCCCGCCCACGTGATCACCACAAAAGGCGCCATTGCTGAGATCAATCTCACAGCGAGCGTTCCTGCCATTGCCGTCGACGCAGGTAAAGGGAATATCGTAACGGTGACGCTTGATCCTCAGGTCGCGGTGCGCTGGCAGAATGGCCAGAGCGCGACCCCGGCGGACCTCATGGTGGGTCAGGACGTCGAGGTGGACCACCAGGCGGAACGCGGCATGTATGTGGCGAAATCCATAAGGATTATCAAAGGGTCCAAACCCGCGCCATCCGCGAAGCCAATGCCAGATGCTCGACCTGTCGAATCTCCTGTTGCGGAGTCACAGGACGCAGCGCCCGCCCTCGCTCCTGTTGAAGAGCCGGCAGCCTCCCTAGACACCTACCAAACGCCACCAGAGCCTTCTCTGGAGGATGCGCAACCATAGGTTGCGGGTTCGAGTGCGCCGCAAGCGCAGGCCAAGAAGCCAGTTCCGGAGAAATCCGTAGCTGGTTTTTTGTTTCGCGGGTAGAATGTCGGTGCATCCGCCATGAACAGCCGATGGGATGACCGCACAGCGACACCGCTCCTCAGCAGCCCGCTCGCGTTGAGAGTCTATACGTCCCGCCTTCTTGGGCAAGAGCCTACCCTCGTGCTGCACGGTGGGGGCAACACCTCGGTCAAAGCCAACGTCACCACACTCCTCGGAGACACCGAAGAGATTCTGTACGTAAAGGGCAGCGGCTGGGATCTGGAGGGAATTGAAGCGGATGGATTCGCTCCTGTGCGGCTCTCAGTTGCGAAGCGCCTGGCGACGCTTCCGCGCCTCAGCGATACTGACATGGTTGCCAGCCTGCGGGCGGCCATGCTCAATCCCAATGCCCCGACGCCCTCGGTTGAGGCCCTCCTCCACGCCATCATCCCGTTGCGGTATGTCGACCACACGCATGCCGATGCGGTCGTGGCCATCAGCAATACGCCGGATGGAATGCGGCGGCTGAAAAATCTCTATGGCCCTCGCGTGCTCGTCGTGCCCTACGTCATGCCCGGGTTTCTCTTGGCCAAGACGGTCTACGACATGACACGACGGATCGACTGGACCGCGCTGGAGGGCCTGATCCTCATGCATCACGGCGTGTTCACTTTTGGGAAGACCGCGAAAGCCAGTTATACGCGCATGATTCGGCTGGTGTCGCGCGCCGAAACCTATTTGAAACGGCAGGGTGCGTTCCGAGTGCTAGCGCAGTCGCACGACACCAAGCACCGCGGACCCGACGACGCACAGCTGATCCAACTCGCCCGTCTGCGTCAAGCGGTCTCCCGCGCGGCGGGCGCGGCCATGGTGGCGTGTTGGGATCAAAGCCCCGAGGCGGAGCGGTTTTCCGCGCTGCCCCATGTGGCCTCGATCGCCACGCGCGGACCCCTGACGCCGGACCATGTGATTCGCACGAAGCGCATTCCGGTCATCCTGGGCGCGCGTGTCGAGCAGAGCGTGGGGCGATACGCTAGCGCTTACCGCGAATATTTTCAGCGGCACACGCACCGCGGCCTGACACCGCTGGACCCTGCCCCGCGCTGGGCGGTGTGGCGGCGCGCTGGCAGTATCACGTTTGGCCGCACGCTCAAAGACGCGCGCATCGCCGCAGACATCGCCCGACAGACCATGCGCGCGATCCAATGGGCCGAAACGCTTGGCGGGTGGCGCCCCTTGCCGGCGCGGGATATCTTTGAAGTGGAGTATTGGGAACTGGAGCAGGCCAAGTTGAAGCGGACCGGTCCACCGCCGGTCCTGCAAGGGAAGGTGGCGGTGGTGACTGGGGCGGCCAGCGGGATCGGTCGAGCGTGCGCAGAGCTGCTGTGTGCCCAGGGGGCTGTGGTCGCGGCGTTGGACATTCATCCAAAGATTCAGAGACTCGCCGCTGCTTCCGGCATACTGGGACTGCGTTGTGATGTTACCCAGCGCGCCCAGGTGGAGCGTGCGGTGCGCGCCATCGTGCGGCACTTTGGCGGAGTGGATATTCTGGTCAGCAACGCCGGCATCTTTCCCCCCAGTGAAACAATCGCCGAGATGCAGCCGGCCACGTGGCGCCGAAGCCTGGCGGCCAATCTCCATAGCCACCAACTGGTGCTGCAAACGTGCATCCCGTACCTGACGTTGGGCATCGAGCCGGCGGTGGTCATCATCGCCTCCAAAAATGTTCCCGCGCCCGGCCCGGGAGCGTCGGCCTATTCCGTCGCGAAAGCCGGCGCGACACAGCTTGCGCGCGTGGCAGCGCTGGAACTCGCACCAGTTAAGATCCGCGTCAATATCATTCACCCGGACCAGGTCTTTGATACCGGGATCTGGACGCCGCAGGTGCTGGCCCAACGCGCCCAGCGCTATCACGTGAGTGTTGAGGAGTACAAAATCAGGAACTTGCTTCGGACGACGATCACGTCGCGCGACGTGGCGGCGATGGCGTGCGCCATGGTCGGACCCGTGTTCGCCAAAACCACCGGCGCACAAGTGCCGGTTGACGGCGGCAACGACCGTGTGATTTAGGCCGAGAGGGAATTCCTGGGACAGCATGCGGTCGTTGCGATGGATGGGCATCGTGATCTTTGCCGGCGTGGTGGAGTTGGGTTTCGGCGTCCACTCGACCGGCTCCATCAACGTCGAATCTCCCCGCGAGCGTGAGGGACTCTTCACCTATCGGGTTCGCATCACCCAGCCTCTCCAACGCGCCGGCACGATCGATGTCTGGATTCCGCTGGCCAAGACAACCCGCGAGCAGCAGATCCTCCGCCGCCAGATTCACGCGCCGGTTCCGTACACAATCGCGCAAGACCCGGAGTACGGGAATGACATCCTCCACCTGAGTCTTCAGCCGCCTCTCCCAGAGGGCTTCGAGGTCGCGATTGATTACCAGACTCATCTGGGGCTCGGCGAAGGCGCCGCCATCGACCTGCCTGCACCGGCCGATGAGCTGGCGCGCGAGCTCACGTCCCACGGACTCGTCATTGTGGACGACGAGGTTCGCACCAGAGCGCTCCACGCCACTGCTGGTCGTAGGACACCGATGGACAGAGCCCGAGGCATCTACGAAGCCGTGATCCGCCAAGTCAAGTACGACAAGAGCCTCCCGGGCTGGGGCCGAGGCGATACGCGCCGGGTGTGCCTGCTGGGGATGGGGAACTGCACCGACTTCCATTCGTTGTTCATTTCCATGGCACGGGCCAGCGGCATTCCCGCTCGCTTCAAGGTCGGCGTGGTGATCCCCCGAGCGCCCTCCAAAGTCATTCCCGGCTACCACTGCTGGGCCGAATTCTACCTGGAAGAGCGGGGCTGGGTGCCAGTAGATGCCTCGGAAGCTTGGAAGCACCCCGAACTGGTCGACTACTACTTCGGGGCGCATGATCCCAACCGGCTGCTCCTGAGCGTGGGCCGGGACATCCAGCTCGTGCCGCGTCAGCATGGCGAACCGGTGAACATCTTCTTCTATCCCTACGTCGAAGCGAACGGGCAGGTGGTTGATGGCGTGGAAACACAGCTTATGTTTCGGGAGTTCAACCGGGAGGAGGGGGCATGAGACAGGGCGGAGTCTTGGTGGTCGCGATGGCGATTGTGCTGAGCGGGTTGTTCCTGGGGCGTTCACCGGTCTTTGCAGCCGAGCATGGGGGCAAGGAGCACGGAGGTGCCGCGACGCAAGAGCATGGAGGAACGGCGTCCAAGGAGCACGGCGGTCAAGCGGTGCAGGCGGAGCCGTCGGCTGAGCAGATTCGCCACACAATCACCGATTACGTGCAAAGAATCGCCCAGCCAACGGGGGCGTTTCCGATCACGGATGCCGTCACCGGAACGACGCGCCAGTTGGAACTTGTGCGGGTGCATGACCGGGTCGGCAAAACCGGCTCGCTGTACTACTCCTGCACAGATATGCGTGACAAGCAGACGGGCGAGCTGCTGGACTTGGACTTTGACGTTGAGGCCGAGGACGGCCAGTTGGATGTCGTGGACGTGCGAATCCACAAGCTCGAAGGGCGACCCCGCTATACGTACGATGAGCACGACAACCGGGTTCCGTTACAACCGACAGCGCATTGATCCGAAGAGTGGAATCCCTTACAATGAGGAGCAGACCAACTGTTCATTCTTGAAGCTATGACAAAGATCATAGGAGCCGCGTCAAGGGCCGGGTAAAATTCCCCTTCTACCGATGGCTACGTCTGTTCCATTCGAGATTCGGTTTGAGTCGATCGGAGGTCTTGGTGCGCATCTGGCCGCTCAGCTTTTGGCTGAAACGCTCGTGCTGCGCCAAGGCTTCAACGCCTCACAGTTCTCCTCGTACGGCTCCGAGAAGAAAGGCACCCCGATCCGCTCCTTCATCCGCGTCACCGACGCGCACAAGCCGATTCGGGTCAGCAGCCCCGTTATCGAGCCGGATATCCTGGCGGTCTTCCATGAGGCTCTCCTGGCGCGCCGATCGACGCTGGCCGGGCTCAAGCCGAAGGGCGTCTTGGTGATCAATCGGCCGCGCGCCTCCACGCGGCCGCTGCCACGCGCCCACGTGTTTCTCGTGGATGCGATGGCGATCGCGGTGGAGGAGCGCACGCGCATCAACACCGCGATCCTCGGCGCCGTCGCCAAGGCCTGCGCCCTGATCGACGCGAAGGCGCTCGCCGCGATCTTAGAAGAACGCTTCCGCGGCAAGTCCTCGAAGCTTGCCGAGGCGAACCTGAAGACCTACTGGCGCGGATATGAGGAGGCCGTGGAGCGGACGGTGACCGACGGGCTGGAGATCCCGCCGCCCGATGGCGCCACAGCCGCCCCGCGTTGGGGCTACCTGACGGCCCCCCTGGGCGGGGCCATCCTGGAGCCCGGCAGCATGGTCGCCAACGATCTGTCCGCCTCGCGCCAGGGCTTTGCGCCACGGCTGAACCTGGCTCGCTGCACACACTGCGGCATTTGCGATCTCGTCTGCCCGGACTACTGCTTGGTGTGGGAAGCGCAGGAGGTCTCCACCTGTGTGGGGCCGGACCAGGTCGTCTGGGACCGCCAGGCCGCGCGGTTGGTCGGGATTGACTACCAGTTCTGCAAGGGCTGTCTGCGATGCGTCGAGTCATGTCCCTCGGGGGCGCTGACCAAAGAGCTGGAAGGATCATGGGTACAGGATGCGCGGGTGCCCCTATGGTAAGACAACTCCACGCCAAGCGGCGGACACTCGCAACGGTCAGCGCGCCTCCCCTCGTTTCCCAGAAGGTGGAGTTTTTAAGCGGCAACGAATTGGCCGCCCTGGCCGCCTCGCAGATCAACTTCCATCTGATGGGCTACTACCCCATCACGCCCTCGACGGAAGTGGTCGAGCAGCTCAGCCGCATGAAAGCGCAGGGCCAGCATCAGATCGCGATGGTGCCGGCGGAAGGCGAGCACAGCGCGGCGGGCATCTGCTACGGCGCATCGACGGGCGGCGGGCGCGTCCTCAACGTCACGAGCTCCCAAGGACTCCTGTACGCGCTCGAGCAGTTGCCGGTGCAATCTGGGACGCGCTTTCCCATGGTCCTCAATGTGGCCACCCGCGCGATCAACGGCCCGCTCAACATCCGCTGCGACCACTCGGACCTCTACTTCGCGCTCAACACCGGCTGGATCATCCTCCTGGCCAAGGATCCGCAGGCCGTCTACGACATGAACCTCCTCGCGGTGCGCATCGGCGAGCATCCGCGGCTGCGGCTCCCAGTCCTCGTTGCGTACGATGGCTTCTTCACGAGCCACCAGAAGCGTCGCGTCCACGTCTTCGACTCAGCGGTCGTGCGAGCGTTCATCGGGAAGCCCGCGCCGCCGTTCACCGCGCTGGACCCGGACAGGCCGGTGACGATCGGCCCGTATATGAACGACCCGGACCTCATCAACAACAAGTATCAGCTGAAGCTCGCCTTCGACGCGGCGGCGGAGGTGATCCCGGACATCTTCAAGGAGTTCGCCGCCCTCTCGGGACGGCGCTACCGCTCCGTTGAGCGCTACGCAATGGAGCGGGCCGACGCAGCACTCGTCCTGCTCAACTCTGCCGCGGAGACCGCCAAAGAAGCCGCGGACCTCCTACGACACCAAGGTCTCCGGGTGGGCGTCGTCTCCCTCAGCGTCTTGCGGCCGTTTCCTGCGGCCCAGCTGCGCGAGGCTCTGCGCGGCGTGAAGGCCGTCATGATCGGCGACCGGGCCGATTCCTATGGTGCCGGTGGCGGAAACCTCAGCCTCGAGGTGCGCGCCGCGCTGCAGGAGGAGCGCACGCGCCCGCGATGCCTCTCGCGCATCTATGGACTCGGCGGCAAGGACTTCACCGTCGAGGATGCCGTCGAGCTTACGCGCCAGGCCTTCGCGTCGCTAAAAGCCCCGCGGCGCATTCCGTCCTTCGACTATCTCGGTGCGACTCCAGGCGCCCCAGCCACCGTAGATGGCCACGACCGAGACGGCAAGGTTGCGCCTTTGCCGCTGACCGTCGAGGAAGTCAGCCGGCACCACGCGCAGCTGATGCAGGATCCGGTGACGAACCGCCTGACGGTGACGCTGGATCCGCTCTGGAAGATGGCGCCCACCCCGCATCGCGTGACCCCAGGGCATGGCGCGTGCCCGGGCTGCGGAGCGTTCACGACGATCAAGCAGTTCTTCCGTATCCTGGACGGCCCGGTGATCGTGCTTTACCAAACGGGATGCGCCATGGTCGTGACGACCGGCTACCCGGCAACCGCGCATCGCGTGACGTATCTGCACAACCTGTTTCAAAATGGCGCGGCGACCCTCTCAGGCCTCGTGGAGATGTACCATGAGCGGGTGCGGCGCGGCGAGCTGCCGGGCGTGGAAGACCCGACATTCGTGATGGTCAGCGGCGACGGCGGCATGGACATCGGACTCGGCGCAGCACTCGGCGCGGCGGTGCGCAATCCCCGGATGATCATCCTCGAGTACGACAACGAAGGCTACATGAACACGGGCAGTCAGCTCTCCTACTCTACACCGATGGGTCATCAGACGAGCACGAGCCCAACCGGATCGAACAGCTTCGGCAAGAGCTTCCACCACCGGGATACCCCGCAGCTCTTCGCGGCCGCGGGCGCTGCGTACGTGTTCACCGCGGCGGAAGGCTTCCCGGAGGACCTCATGAAGAAGGCCGCGAAAGCGCAGTGGTACGCCAAGCAAGAAGGGTTCGTGTACGGCAAGGTCCTCTCCGCCTGTCCGCTGAACTGGATGGCCCCGGATGATTCCGTGGCGACTGTCCTGCAGGCGGCGGTGGACTGCGGCTTCTTTCCGCTCTATGAAGTCGAGCGGGGCAAGACCGTCATCACGTACGACCCGGAGGCGCTGGGCCGAAAGCGGCCGGCACAGGAGTGGCTCGGCCTCATGGGCAAGACCAAACACTTGTTGACCCCCGAGACGTCATCTGTCGTAGCGGCCTTCGAGGCGGAAGTGGACCGTCGTTGGCGCCGCCTGAAAGCCAAGCACGAGCATCCGGAGCTCTGAACATGCCGCCGTTCCACGACACGCCACACACCTGCACTGGTTTTCGCATCCTCAGCAAGGAGCGGCTCACCCCGGTCACGAACCGTTTCGTGTTGGAAGCGCCCTGGGTGGCGCGCGCAGCTCAGCCGGGGCAGTTCGTCGTCGTGCGGGTCGTCGAGGGCGGCGAGCGCATTCCGGTGACGATTGCGGATTTTGACGCGCAGGCCGGCACCGTCACCATTGTCGTGCAGGAAGTGGGGCGCACCTCGAGGCTCTTGTGCGCGCTGCAGAAAGGCGGCGCGGTCCTGGACGTCGTCGGGCCGCTCGGGGAACCATTCCGCGCGCTCAAGGGCAAGGTCGTGATCGGGATTGGTGGCGGCTTTGGGGCCGCGGCGCTGTATCCGATCGTCCGGGGGTTGCACCAGGCCGGGGTGATGACCGAGGCGATCCTCGGCGCGCGCACCAAAGAATTTCTCATCTTAGAGCGGGAACTGCGCGGCGTGTGTCGAGAAGTGCTGTCGTGCACCGACGATGGCTCGTATGGCTTCAAGGGGCTGGTGACCGAGTGCTTAACGACGCGCCTGCCGCAGCTTGGCGCGCGCGAGGAACTGGAGGTGGTGGCCGTCGGCCCTATGCCCATGATGCGCGCGGTCGCCGCGGTCACGGCAAAGCAGGGTATTCCCGCGCAGGTGTCGCTGGATCCGATCATGGTAGACGGCACGGGTATGTGCGGCGGCTGCCGGGTGACCGTGGGCGGCGAAGTGAAGTTCGCCTGTGTGGACGGGCCGATGTTCGACGCGCACCAGGTGGACTTCGCGGAGCTCGTGCGGCGCAACAAGATGTACAAGGCCGAGGAGGCGGCACTCAATGCCGGTTAAGCCCACCGCCAAGACCGGGATGCCGCACCAAGAGGCGCAGGCGCGAGCCCGCAATTTCGCGGAGGTCAACGCGGGCTACCCCGACATCCGCGCGCAGTTCGAGGCGGGCCGCTGCCTGCAGTGCCAAGATCCCGTCTGTGAGACGGGCTGTCCGGTGCGGGTGCCGATCAAGGCGTTCATCAAGTGCGTCGCAGACGGCAAGTTCCAGGACGCGTTTGAGCTGGTGAAGCACGCGCACCCCCTGCCGGCCATCTGCGGGCGCGTCTGCCCGCAAGAGAGTCAGTGCGAGAAATTGTGTCACATGGCCACGCGCTTTGAGCCGGTGGCGATCGGCCATTTAGAACGGTTCGTCGCGGACTGGGAGCATTCGCACCGCAACGGGACTCCGCCGTCCCGCCCAGCACCCACCGGGCCGCGGGTGGCGATCGTCGGCGCCGGACCATCCGGACTCACTGCCGCCGGCGAGCTGGCGCGACTGGGCTACCGCGTAACGATCTTCGAGGCCTTGCATGAACCTGGAGGAGTGCTGCGCTACGGCATTCCGGAATTTCGATTGCCCAAGGCCATCCTCGATGATGAGATCGGACAGTTGAAGGCCCTCGGGGTGGAGGTTGTCTGTAACGTGATTATCGGCAAGACCCTTCCATTGGAGCAGCTCATGGGCCCGATGGCCTTCCAGGCCATCTTCATTGGAACGGGTGCCGGGCTGCCGAGATTTCTCGGCATTCCCGGTGAGAACCTCAACGGCGTCTATTCGGCCAACGAATTTCTGACGCGCATCAATCTCATGCGTGCGTATGAGTTTCCCCGCGCGCATACGCCGCTGAAAGTCGGCAAGCGAGTCGCGGTGATCGGAGCAGGCAACACCGCGATGGACGCGGCGCGCAGCGCGTTGCGGATGGGCGCCGAAGAGGTGCGCGTGGTCTATCGACGCTCAGAGGTCGAGATGAGCGCGCGCGTCGAGGAGTACGCCCACGCCAAAGAAGAAGGCGTGATCTTCCAATGGCTGACGAATCCGATCCGCGTCCTCGGCAATGAAGACGGGTGGGTGACGGCGCTGGAGTGCCAGCGCATGATGCTTGGGCCGCCGGATGAGTCTGGACGGGCGCGCCCGATTCCCACGGATGAGCCGCTCGTGGTGACGCCGACGGATACCGTCGTGGTCGCCATCGGCACACGACCCAACCGCCTGCTCACGAAGGGTGGGTGCCTTAAGACCGCATCCTGGGGCGGGCTCATCGTCGATGACGCCTCGGGAGAAACGTCGCAGTCGGGGGTGTTCGCCGGAGGCGACGCGGTGACTGGCGCTGCAACGGTCATCCTAGCTGCGGGAGCGGGACGCCGGGCCGCAGCGGCGATTCATGCGAAGCTGTCGGCTGCGCAAGACGGGCGGACATCAGTAAATGCGTGACGTCAAGCCACGAGTGCAGCCGGCCCTCCAACCGGTGCCGGACCGATTGCGGAACTTCGATGAGATGATCCAAGGCTACGCGCTGGAAGACGCTCTGGAGGAAGCCCGACGCTGCATTTTGTGCAAGAGCGCGCGCTGCCAGGGCGCCTGCCCCTTGGGCAACCGCATCCCGCAGTGGATCGCCGAGCTCCAGCAGGGTCGGTTCGAGGAAGCCTACCGCATTATCCGCGAGATCAGCCCGATGCCGGAACTATGCAGCCGGCTCTGCCCGCAGGAGCGACTCTGCGAGGGCGCCTGTGCGCTGGGGATTAAGCACGAACCGGTGGCGATCGGCCTCTTGGAGCGGTTCGTGTGCGACCAGAACCGTGCGCGTCCCAACGGCGTCGACCCCACACCAGCCACGGCACCCATGACCGGCAGCAAGCGGGTGGCGGCGATCGGCTCAGGCCCGGCAAGCCTGGCCTTCGCCCAGGCCATGGCGCGCGCCGGACACCGGGTGACGGTTTTTGAGCGCTGGCCGAAGCTCGGTGGGGTTCTGCGGTGGATCCCGCGGTTCAAGTTGCCGTCGGAGCTCTTAGACGCGCATCTGGCGATGCTCACGCGCATGGGTGTGACGTTTTACACGAATACTGAAGTGTCGTGGATCGAGTCGCTGCTCACCGACGAGGACTTCGAGGGGGTCTTCATCGGCATCGGCGCCAGCCGCCCGTCCATGCCGCAGTTGCCCGGCGAATCCCTGAAGGGCATCTGTTCCTCAACAGAATTTCTGGTACGGACCTTCTATAGCCGCGAGGAACTGCCCAATGACTGGGAGCCCATCGCGGACGTGATTGGTCGGCGGGTCGTAGTGCTTGGCGGGGGCGACAGCGCCATGGATTGTGTGCGGACGGCCCTGCGCCTGAACGCTGCAGAAGTCACCTGTGCGTACCGGCGCGATGAGGCCAATATGCCAGGCAGTAAAAAGGAAGTGCGCGCCGCCAAAGAAGAAGGAGCCAATCTTCAGTGGTTGACCGCGCCCGTCGCGTTTCACTCCGACGACGGACGGAGCGTGTCACAGGTCGAATGTCTCCGCATGGAGCTCGGACCTCCGGATGCCTCTGGGCGCCGGTCGCCCAAGCCCATTTTGAACTCGGCGTTTCGCATGGAGGCAGACCTCGTGGTCCTCGCCTTCGGCTATGAAGTGGAATCGGTCTTCGATAATGAGCACTTCTTTCTGATGGCGCCCCCCAAGGGAACCGTTCGGGCCAACCCCAACACCGGGGCGACTGCCCTGCGCGGGGTCTTTGCCGGAGGAGATTGCGTGACCGGCCCGAATCTCGTTTGCACCGCCGCCCGCGCGGGCCTCACCGCTGCGCAGCACATGTTGCGTTACTTCGCGGGCGAGCCCTGGGACGTCTTGACCGCTGCTCCCGTCGTTGGCAGCCAAGCGTAGCCATCCGCTTGGCAAACACCTTGCGTGGGCGGACCAAGAGGGGTATCGTGAACAGGTCAGGCCATGAGGCCAGCACGCGGGAGGAACCGATGGGAACCATGACGTTGAAGTGCCGGGATGTCGGGGTGAATTGCGATGAGGTGATCAGCGGGAACAGCGAGGCGGAGATCTTGCAGAAGGCCGCCGCGCACGCCAAGGGCTGCCACCAGGGCGTGCAGATCACTCCAGAGCTGCAGAAGAAACTGAAAGCCGCCATCAAGGCAGAGGGACACGGCGGTTCCAGCTGTTGTGGCGGCAGCAGCTGCGGGTAATTACGCTCCATCGACATTGTGCGCGTCTGGGGGGTGGCCGTTGCACGCGGCGGCGTGGCTGGTCGAATATTGCCGTTGACGTCGCGGCCACTGCGTGCTATGCTTAGCGCGTACTTTTCAGCCTCATCGAGTTCAGCAAACCGTGGAGCTAAAAGGGCTCTGCGGTTTTTTGCTCCTCGGCAGGCAACCAGTGAAGGGAAGGAGGTGGTACGAGTATGGCGAAAGGCACCGTGAAGTGGTTTAGTGACCAGAAGGGGTATGGGTTTGTCACCCCGGAGGACGGATCGAAGGACGTGTTTGTCCATCATTCCGCGATTCAAGGCGAAGGGTTCAAGTCGCTTTCTGAAGGTCAGACGGTCGAGTTCGAAGTCACTCAAGGCCCGAAAGGTCCCCAGGCAACGAACGTCGTCAAGCAGTAACGTTCCCCCCGCCACGTGGCGGGAAGGGAGTCAGACCAGGGCGTCCATCTCAATGGACGCCCGTTTGGCTTGATCCCGCGACACAACCGATGACAGGAGGTCCGATGGGGAGCAGTCCAGGAGCGTATCGCAGCGCGAAACGCGGGAAGGAATTAGCGCGTCGCAAGAAACAGGAAGAGAAACGCCAACGCCGGCTGGCGCGGGCTGCCGGAGGCACGGCGCCGGAAGGGTCCTTGCCGACGCTCGATCATCCGGAACCTCCCACGGCGAGTGCGCCTGACGCCGGGACCCCGAGCCCGTCATAAACCGCGTCCCGTCAGGCGGGAGTCGTTGGATGGCTGCCGGCCAAGGACTCCAATCGCTCATTGAGCTCAATCCAGCGGCGTTCTTCTTCATGGATGAGCTGGGTCAGCGCGGCGAGGCGATCCGTGAGCTCGCGCGTCCACACGGTGGGGTGAGCTGCCAGCTCGGCTTCAAGCGCTTGCTGCTCGTGGCGGTGCGAGGCCTGTCGCTCCTCGGAGCGCTTGATCTCGCCGGCGAGTTTTCGCCGTGTCGACTCGCGCTGCTTGCGCAGATGGTAGTCTGACGGCGGCTTTGCAACACGCGCGGCGGCGGGGCGCCGATCGCCCTGGTCGGCGGTGAGCTCCTGGCGCACTTGATGCTCCAGATGATAGACGTAATCCGCATAGGTTCCCGGATAGCCGACGACCGCGCCGTTCTTCACCTCGATGATCTGCGTGGCCACCATGTTCACGAACGTCCGGTCATGGCTGATGAAGAAGATCGTGCCTTGGAATTGACGTAAGGCCGCGCCGAGCGATTCGACCGTGTCGAAATCCAGGTGGTTCGTCGGCTCATCGAGCAGCAGGACGGAGCGCTTCATGAGCAGCAGCCCGGCCAAACACAGCCGCGCGCATTCCCCCCCGCTGAGCACGGACACGGGTTTCTTCACCTCGTTGCCTTTGAATAGAAACGAGCCCGCCATCGCTAACAGCTCCTGCCGGGTCACCGATGGAGCCGCGCGGCGTTCAAGATGCGTGAAGACATCATGCGCGGGATCCAGCCCTGCCGCTACGTGCTGCGCGTAGTAGGCGATTTCACAATGGTACCCCCAGCGAAACGAGCCGTGTTGAGGCGGCAACTCGCCGGCGAGCGTGCGCAGCAGCGTGGTTTTGCCTTGCCCGTTATCTCCCAGGACGGCCACGTGCGCGCCATGGTCCGCGTGCAGGTGGATCGCGCCGGCGACGAGCTTGTCGGGATAGCCGATCGAGAGATCTTCACACCGAAACGCGACGCCCTGGCGATGCGAGACGGCAGGAATGTTGATCTGCACGCTGCGCTGGGGCCCGGCCAGCTCGATCGTCTTGAGCTTCTCGATCTGCTTCATCTTGGAACGGGCCTGGCTGGCTTTTGAGGCTTTGGCGTGGAACCGGTCCACGAACGCCTGCAGCTGCTTGCGCTTGCTCTCGATGGTTTCGTTATAGCTGATCGCCTGAGCCTGCTGCTCCTGCTTAAAGACGAGGTACTCCTCGACAGTGCCGGGGTAGAGCGTGAGCCGGCCGTCTTCGGCTTCCAGCGTGTGATCGCAGGTTTTCTTGAGAAACTCCCGGTCGTGCGACACGATCAGAAATCCGCCGTCAAAGTCCTCGAGGAACTCTTCCAGCAGGATCAGCGTCTTTAAGTCGAGATAGTTGGACGGCTCATCCAGGATGAGGAAATTTGGATCGCGCAGCAGCATCGAGGCGAGCTTCACGCGGGTTTGATAGCCGCCGGAGAGGGTCTTCACGGCGGTATCCAGCAGCGCGTGTTTCAGCTGAAACCGGCCGGCGACCTCGCCGCAGCGCCAGCCTTCCTGGCCCGTGTGGCGCATGAGAAACTCCAGCACCGTTTCGGTGGGTGTGAACGGATCGTGCTGCTCGAGGTAGCTCAGTCGTAGGTCGGCGCTCTGAACGACTTCGCCTGCGTCGGCGGTATCCTGGCCGATGATGATTTTGCACAGCGTCGATTTGCCGGCTCCGTTGCGGCCGATGAAGCCGATTTTTTGCTCGCTATTGAGCGTGGCGTTGGCCGCCTCGAAAATGACGTGCGGGCCAAAGGCCTTGTGGATGTCTTTGAGCTGTAGGATCGCCGGCATAGCTGGTGCGCTAGCGTAGAGCTTAACGCCGAAGGCGTCAAGCCATTGAACGCTGGGGCAGCCTGGTTTTCTCAGCAGCCGCGACGAGTTGTGAGCCACAGCCCCGTGCCCCGTCACCCCATCCTCCTTCCGCCTCTCGCGCCTACGTCAGTCAGGCACGTTCCATAACACGCCTGTAATCGAAAAGTTACCAGGTTGTTACCGCCCTTCGTGTAGGGTTGATGGCGCAAGAGGGACGCCTTCGCATCGATCGATATCGAGAAAGGGGGTGAAGAGTGGTGAGCCAGGGGTGCTGGATCATTCGGTGAAATGAGGTTGCGCATAATCACCTCATCTCAAGAGCGACAATCATCGAAGTCATAACGGAGGGAACGCCCATGCGACGAAGCAAGGTACTCTCGAGTGTGCTTGTGGTGGGAATAGTGCTCGTTGGTATTATTGGCGCAAGATCGCTGGTGGCCGCGAAACACGCGCCAGCCTACATGCTGCACGTGTCTGGAAAAGTCCTGGCCATTGACGCGAAGGCCGAGATCTTGAGATTGGAAGCTGAGAAGCCGCTCGACGCCTTGTCGGGTGGTCGGCTGGTGGACTTCGCGATCAACGGCAAGACGGTCATCGCCAAAGAAGATCGAAGGGTGCAGCCAACGGAGCTGCAGTTTGGCGAGCAGGTGCAGATCGAGTACGTGGTGGAGCGCGGCAAGAACGTGGCGCGCTCAATTACGGTCGATGAGTCGACGCAGATCCATACGCCAAAAGATGTGGACACTCCGCAGGAATCCGAGCCGCTCGCGCCAACGCCAGCCAGCCCGTATGGCGCTCCGCGTTAAGGTGACAATCGCATCGAGCCAGAGATCGATCAGAGGAGGGGCCTATGAGCGAATTGATGATGGCAGTCGGCGGATTGATTCGAACAAGCCTTGCCCGAAGCTTCTCGCATCATTTGGACACCGCCGTCAAGTTACGGAGGCCGCTCGGAACGCTCAGCGTTATGGGAGGGCCGCGCTGCCGACAGCACGAACGCAAGACCCACACCACGACGTACTTCGTGACAGGGTGTGAGACGACGCGCGATGATACCCTCAAAGCGAACCAAAGGGTCAGGCGTACGTATCGCGCGATGACCCCTCTTGAGAAGTTGTAACCATAGGAGGAAGACAATGGCGCAGCAAAAAGGCATGATGGAGTCAGTCAAGCGAGGTATTGTGACTGCCGTTCAAGGAGCCGGAGATGTGACTAGCGCGGTTGTCGGAGCGATCAGCAAAACGGTGGCGATGACCATCGGGGGCCTCAGCGACATCGCAGGGTCGCTTGTGGAGGTGATCGCCGATGTGGCGAAAGGAACGATCCAAGCGATCGTCGAGGTAGGGGGCGACTTAGGGGCTGCAACCAAGGGGCTTGTCTTGGGCGTCCTGCATGGCACCAGGAAAGCAGGCGTCGCGACGCTTGAGACTCTCAGCCAGACGGCGGCAGCCGCCATTCGAGCAACGGCAGATGTGACAGGCGACCTCGGCGTTGCGACGAAAGGCCTGGTGGAAGGCGCGGTCGAGGGAGCGAAGGACGTGGGCTTGGATGCCACCGAAGCAGCGTCTGCGGCGGCCAGAGGAGCGCTCAAAGCCGCTGAGGAGATCGGATCTGATGCGGGCACGACCGTCCGCCACGCCCTGACGGGCACGATTGCTGGGGTGAAGGTGGTGCTGAAGGAACCGTTCAAGAAAACCACGTAAGTCGAAGATGTGGTGGAGCACAACCAAGGAGGCGAGATGGACCGACTCGTGTGGTTTCTGTTGATTGGCCTCGCGGCAGGGTGGTGCGCGGGGCTCGTGATGAAGGGTCGCGGATTTGGCATGTTCGGCGACATCGTCGTCGGCGTGCTTGGAGCTGTCATCGGTGGATGGCTGTTTAGCCTCTTAGGCCTTACGGCGTACGGGACGACAGGAGCTCTCGTCATCGCGTTCATCGGAGCGGTGACGCTGCTGGCGCTCATTAGCGTCGTCAAGAGAGTCTGATCGCCACTCGAACAAGCGACGTCATCGCGACCGATAGGATGAAGGTGATCGACTGGACGATCCTCGAACATCATGGGGAGGTCAGGTGAACCAATTCGGCTGCTCACATGGGAGGACACAATGCAGAGCGTGATACGGCACAGGACAGTCGGCTTCTTGTGCGCGGGGATGCTCGTGGCTACGGGATGCGCACAGCACACGCGAACCAGAGTGACACGGACCGAAGAGGTGGTACGGCGTCCGGTGCAAACACAGACGACCAACCTTTCGGCAGAGGAGAGAACGGTGGTTGAAAAGGAGTCGACCACAGCCGTCCAGCAGGAACCTCGCGGCATCCTGAGCAGCACGGTGCACGTTGTGGGGGAGATCTTGGCGCTGCCGTTTCATCTGGTCGCGGGTCTCCTCAAGCTCATTTTTTAGCCGATTCCTCTCAACCTGGAGCCAATGTGTGCGATGAAAAAATTAATCCTGATAGCGCTCATCGCCGCCTCGCTTGGAACGTCCGGCTGCGCACTCATGCTCGTGGGTGCGGGGGTGGCGGGCGGCTATGCCATTAGCAAGGATTCGGTGAGAAATTTGTTCGATCTGTCCAACGACCATGTGTATGACGAGAGCCTCAACGCAGTGAAGGAACTCGGATTGGTGAAATTGGAAGATCGCACCCACGGCCTCATCAAAGCCGAGGTCCACGATGTGGACATCACCATCACCGTCCATCAGGTGACCAAGAGAACCGTGGAGTTGAAGGTGCGGGGTCGCAGCCATTTGTTCCTTCCCAAAGTGGATGTGGCACAGGAGGTCTATAACAAGATCATCGAGCGCCTGTGAAGGAGAAGCGCATGCGCGGCGAGGGCTCGCCGCGGCGCTCCTCGTTCATCGTGACAGTATCTGTTCCCAGAATGGCACAATGTTCATTAGAATAGGCCATGGACTTCCGACCGGCGTGGTGGTGCCGCAACGCGCATCTGCAGACGATTTGGGGCTCTGTGCTGCGGCCCATCCCTCAGGTGCGCGTGAGTCGTGCCCGATGGGAGCTGCCGGATGGCGATTTTCTCGACGTCGATGTGTTGAGCGCCGAGGCTGCGGCACCCCGTCTGATTGTGCTGCACGGCCTCGAGAGTTCCTCCAGTGCCATCGGGGTGCGAGGGCTGTTGTCGCAGGCGCACGCGCGCGGCTGGGGCGGCATCGCGGTCAATTTCCGCGGATGCAGCGGAGAGCCTAATCGCCAACCGCGCTCCTATCATGGCGGAGCGACCACGGATCTGGCGTGGGTCATCGCCCACGTGCAAGAGCGACATCCTGCCAGCGCGCTACTCTGCGCGGGATTTTCCCTCGGCGGCAACGTGCTGCTCAAGTTGTTAGGAGAGCAAGGCGACGCGTTGCCGCGACCCATTCGAGCGGCCGTGGCGGTTTCAGCGCCGTTTGATTTAGCCGCCAGCGCGAAGGCGCTTGAGCGGGGATTTAGTCGAGTCTATCAGGGCCGGCTGGTGGAGAATTTGAAACGCAAGACGTTCCAAAAACTCGCCGCGCATCCGCATCCGGTCGACCCTGCGGCGTTGCGACGCGTCCGCACGCTCGGAGAGTTTGACGATCTGGTAACCGCGCCGGTGCATGGCTTTGCGGATGCCAACGCGTATTGGGCGGCGTCGAGTTCAGCGCCCTATCTGTCGCGCATTCGTCGCCCGACGCTGCTGATCAACGCTGAAGACGACCCGTTTCTTCCGGCGACGTCGCTTCCGCGGCAGGCGGTGGCCGGCAACCCGTTTCTCACGGCCGCGTTTACGCCCTTCGGAGGCCATCTCGGTTTCCTCTCAGGCCATTGGCCAGGTGTCCCCACCCCCTGGGCTGAGGCCCATGCAGTTGCGTTTCTTGCCCAGCATCTTTGAAGCCCGTCCAGCATCCCTGCCAGGCGCAGATCATGCTCGTTGCCCGCGTTCTCATTGGCGGGGCGATGTGCTAGAATGCGCGTGATGACTCCTCCGTTGCACGACACGAGAGGCGCACGCGCGGCGTCCAGGGATTCCTGGGCGCCGTTTCTTGTTAGAGGCACCCCATGGCACTGACGGCCATCCGCGTGGCGCTGGCGTTAGCGCTCTATGTCGTCGGTGCGGTGGTGTTGGGACTCGCCCTCTTTCCCGCCGTCTGGTGGTGCCGCTCGGCGTGGCTCTCCGCTGCCGGTTGGGCGCTCTGGCAGCAAACTCTGTGGGTGTGTCTCGCGGCTGGGGTGGGGTACTTCATCTTTGGATTTAATCTGATGTTCATCTCGGCGCTGCTGCGCTGGGTGTTTCGCCTGGATGTGCGGGAAGGGGAGTATCCGCTGGCGTCGCTTGGGATGCTGCGGTGGTACGTCTCGAACGCGCTGCAGTTTATCGTCTGGAGCGTGTTCGGCGATTTTCTGCTGATGACGCCGTTTGCCGCACTCTTTTATCGTCTCATGGGAGCGAAGCTCGGACTCAACGTGCAAATCAACTCGAAGTTCTGCGCGGATCTGGCGCTGCTGGACATCGGCGATAACGCCGTCATCGGGGGCCACGCGACGGTCATCGCCCACTCGCTGGAATCTCGCGGCCTCATCCTGAAACGCGTGCGCATCGGCCGCAGCGCCATCATCGGCCTCAACGCGATCGTGCTGCCCGGCGTCGAGGTGGGCGATCGTGCCGTCGTCGGCGCCGGCGTGTTTGTGCCCAAGGACACGAAGATCGCTGCCGGGACGGTCTATCTTGGTAAATAGCGATGCCCTCGCATCAGATGATCGCCGACTAGGCGATGTGCGCGGCGAGCGCTAGGCCGTAAGCGCTCTGCCAATGCCCGCCACCAGTTCTCCTCGCCATTTCGCCGATGCGCTGCATGTCCGTGACATCCGCTTCTTTCTCGCCGCGGTGGCCTTCTTTACGCTGGCCAGCCGCGCGACACTCGTCATCATCGGGTTTCAGATTTACTCCATCGCGCGTCACCCGGCCGCCCTCGGATTGCTCGGACTCGTGGAGGCCATTCCCGCGATCTCGCTGGTGCTCTTTGGCGGACACGTGGCCGACCATTTCAATCGGCGAAAGATTCTGCTCACGACGCGAGCCGTCTCGTGCGTGTGCGCCCTCGCGCTGGCTGCGCTGTCCTGGCACAGCCACCACGCGTCGCTGCTGGGACTGTACGCGGTCATTTTCATGGCGGGCATCGCGCGCGGGTTTGCCGATCCGGCGGGGACCGCCTTCGAAGCGCAAGTCGTCCCCAAACATCTGACGGTGAATGCCGCGTCGTGGGTCAGCAGCACGTGGATCAGCTGCGCGGTGCTGGGGCCGGCGATGGTCGGGTTTCTCTACGCCTGGTGGGGCGCAGCCCGGGCGTATCTGCTGATCGCCGCGCTCTTCGTCATCTCATGGGGGTGCATGTGGTTGATCGGCCCGAAACCCCAACCGAAACCCACCACCGTCGAGCCGCTCTTGAAGAGCATCGGCATCGGCTGGCGATTTGTCTTCGCGCACCAGCCGCTATTGGGCGCGATGACCCTGGATTTGTTTGCGGTGCTCTTTGGCGGCACGATGGCGCTGCTGCCGATCTATGCCGAAGATATTTTGCGCGTCGGCGCCAAAGGGTTGGGCATGTTGAACGCGGCTCCGTTTCTCGGCGCGCTGATCACCACCCTCGTGGCGACGCACCGTCCGCCCATTGTTCGAGCCGGACGTAATCTGCTCTTCGCGGTGGCGGGATTCGGCGTGAGCATCATCGTCTTCGCGTTCTCAAAGCACTTCTGGTGGTCGATGGCGGCTCTCTTTGCCAGCGGCGTCTGTGATGGCGTCAGCATAGTCATCCGTCGCTCGATGGTGCGCCTGCTCTCGCCGGATGCGCTGCGCGGCCGCATCGCCGCCGCCAACTGGGTCTTCATCAGCGCCTCCAATGAATTGGGCGCGTTTGAAAGCGGGATGGTCGCAGCGCTCATCGGCACGATTCCCTGTGTCGCGGTGGGCGGACTCATCACCCTGGGCGTGGTGGCGACGGTCGCCAGCGTTGCGCCGCAACTGCGGCGGCTGGCCTTCGATGTCCACACGCTCGAGCACCAAGCCGCTGCAGGCTGACCTAACCTTTACACCGACACGCGCTGGCGAAGCCTATGCAGATCTTTGATGTGATCGTCATCGGGGCAGGAGCCGCGGGGATGATGTGCGCGATGCAGGCGGGCCGTCGAGGCCGCCGGATCATCCTGCTCGAACACGCCAGCGTGATCGGCAAGAAACTTCGCATCTCCGGCGGCGGCCGGTGCAACTTCACGAACCTTAACGCTGGACCCGAGCACTACGTGTCAGCCAACCCGGATTTTTGCCGCTCGGCGCTGTCCCGCTATACGCCCGAGGACTTCATTGCACTCGTGCGGGCGCACGGCATCGCGTTCCATGAGAAAACGCTTGGGCAGCTCTTCTGCGATCACTCGGCGCAGCAGATCATTGACATGCTCGTCGAGCAATGTCGCACCGCTGGCGTAACGATGAGGCTGGACTGTCGCGTGCGTACGGTGGAGAAGACGCATCACTTCATCGCGAAGACCACCCAAGGAGACTACGCGGCACCGTCACTCGTGATTGCTACCGGCGGACTGTCGTTGCCGAAGGCCGGCGCCACGGACTTTGGATATCGCATCGCCAAGCAATTCGGTCTGCGGATTATCGAGACAGCTCCCGCGCTGGATGCCTTTGTGTTCGCCGCGCAAGACGCGCAGTGCTTTGAGGGACTGGCGGGCGTGTCGATGCCGGCTATCGTCAGCTGCAACGGAGCGAGCTTTCGTGAGGCGATCTTGTTGACGCATACCGGGTTGAGCGGCCCCGCGGCGTTGCAGGCCTCGTTATATTGGCGTTCCGGCGACATGGTGCATGTGGATCTGCTGCCGGAGACGACTCTGGAAGCACTGATGCGCTGGTTCGCGCAGCAACAATCGAGCGGATCGCGCGCCGAGATCAAAACGCTCCTGGCCGAACGAGTGCCACAACGCATCGCGGAGCGATTCTGCGAACTGCATCGCGTCACAAAGAAACCGCTGGCACAGCAATCGGCCGAAGCGATCACGGCGCTCTGCCGCGGCCTGAAGGACTGGCGGTTCACGCCACGCAGCACCGTTGGCTATCGGACGGCCGAGGTGACGCGTGGCGGCGTCGATACGCGCGAACTCTCCTCGAAGACCATGGAATCCCACAAGGTGCCCGGCCTGTACTTCATTGGCGAAGTGGTGGACGTGACCGGCTGGCTTGGGGGCTACAACTTTCAGTGGGCGTGGGCGTCTGGGTGGGCAGCGGGCCAAGCCGTCTAGGGGCTCTCAGTATACCTGACCTCTCCGACGAGATTCCGATTGCCCGACGAGAAAAAGCCTGCTAGAGTAATGGCGTACCTTCAGTCTCAATGAGCCGCGGGGCTGCGCACTATTGGCCCGCGGCGTTTGTCTTCGTCCACCACCTGGAGGCCTCATGGCCAAAGAAGAAGCGATTGCGGTTGAGGGAAAAATCATCGAGCGATTGCGCAACTCGCGCTTTCGTGTTGAGCTCGCCGGCGGACATCAGGTGCTGGCCTACGTCTCAGGCAAGATGCGCCGCTTCTCCATCAAGATGTTGGAAGGCGATACGGTGCAGTTGATGCTCTCCCCATACGACCTGACACAGGGGCGCATCACGTACCGAGGCTCAGCTCCCACCCGAGTCTCCTAACGAGTCCGATCATGCGCATCACGAAGAAAGAGCGCGTCGCATGGGTTGAAGGCCCCGTCAATCGAGCCGCCGACCACGTCAGCGTCTCCTACGGTGAAGCGGACAAAGCCGTGGCCTTAGTCGCCCCGCACGCCCGCAAAGGCTTCAGAGTGCAGTTCTTACTCAGGGCGCGGCACACGGATGCGCGAGTCAACCGCATTCTCGATGAGGTTCGACGCGAGCTGACCTTCTACCTTCTGGACGTGGTGGGACCGGACTCCTGGCCGTTCGTGCAGTACCATTGCGACACCCCGGCGAATCGCCGCTCGCGCGTGCATTGGCGCTGGCACCCGCACGCCGCCGCGACACGGCCCCGCAAGAAGTCGCGCGCGCTCTCAGCGTAAGACCCGCAGTCGCATTCCGTTCCCCCGCCGGCACTACACCTGCTTTACCCCCACATTGTTGCCGCCGCATGCCGGATGCTAGACCCGCTCCATCGTCGGTGGTATAGTGCGCATGACGGTAGGCGGTCAGAGGACGCGGCAAAGAGACGGAGTCTCACCCATGCGGATTCTGGTTGTAGAAGACGACGCGCGCATCGCCAGCTTCATTCGTCGAGGGCTGCGCGAAGAGCAGTACACCGTTGACGTCGCCGCAGACGGAGACGCCGGGCTGTTTATGGCGCAGACGAACGACTACGATCTCATCCTGCTCGACGTGCTCCTCCCGAAGCGCTCCGGACTCGAGGTGCTGCGTGCCCTGCGCGCGGAGAAGGCCGGCGTGCCGATCTTGCTGCTGACCGCGAAGGACCGCGTCGCAGACAAAGTCGCCGGGCTCGACGACGGCGCCGACGATTACCTGGCTAAGCCCTTTGCCTTCGATGAGCTGCTCGCGCGGGTTCGCGCCTTGCAGCGACGACGCGGAGACATGATCCCCACCGTGCTGCGGGCCGGGGACTTGGAGCTGGACGCCCTGCGCCAGCGCGTGACGCGCAAGGGGCGCGAGCTCATTTTGACGGGCCGCGAATACGCGCTGCTGGAGTTCTTGTTGCGCCACCCCAACCAGGTCGTGACGCGCACGATGCTCGCGGAGCACGTCTGGGAGCACGACTTCGATCCGTTCTCCAACGTCATCAATGTCCACGTGGCCAGGCTGCGGCAAAAAATTGATGAGGGATTCTCCCCGAAGCTGCTGCAGACCGTGCGCGGCAAAGGGTACCTGCTGCAAGCTCCGGTGTCTTCAGAGCGAGCCCGTCGCACCGCGTAACGCGCGTCACCGCGCGCAATCCCGGACGTCCGGGATGCTAAAGAGGCGACCCATGATTCGTTCGATCCGCGTCACCCTCAACCTGTGGTATGTCGCGATCCTCGCGCTGATTCTCGGCTTGTTCAGCGTGTTGTTCTACGTGAGCGCGGCCGCGAACCTCTCGCAGGATGTCGATAAGACGCTGGCCTTGCAGGCGGACGGGATCGCCGACACCGTGTTCGCGTTCTGGCGAGCGGAGCGCGCTTCTACAGGGACCGGTCCGGGCAATTGGCAAGCTGCACCCGCGCAAACCTTCGAAGGGGAGATCAATCAAGGGGGATTGCCGGCACTCCTCGGCCGGTGGGCGCAAAAGACGGGCAATCTGGAAACGGAACACCCGGTGCGGCTGCTCGATAGTAATGGGCAACCGTTGGGCGCTTCTCCGAGTTTTCCCCCCGCCATCACCCAGCTGAATCACGGCGTCATGGCGCAGGTGCAGCAGAAGCACGCGGTCTATGTGACGGTCCCCAACCCGGATGTTCGCATTCGCTTGATCACGCATCCGGTCGTGAGTGGGAGCGGCCGCGTCCTCTACTGCGTGCAGGTGGCGGCGAGCCTCCACAACGTCGATGCCTCGTTGGCAAAATTGCGGTTTTGGCTGCTCATCCTCGTGCCCTCCATGTTGCTCGTGACGAGTTCGGTGGGGTGGACGCTGGCGTCCGCCGCGCAAGGACCGATCCGGCAAGTGATCGTTCAAGCCAGGCAATTCATCGCCGAGTCGCTCCATGAGCGGCTCGACGCTCCGCACGCCAGCGATGAAGTGGAAGAGCTGGGCACGACCTTCACCGAAATGGTGGAGCGGCTCGAGCGCGCCTTGCGTCGACTGCGCCAATTCAGCGCGGCCGCTTCCCACGAACTGCGCACCCCGCTCACGGTCATGAAAGGGGAGGTCGAGGTGGCGCTGCGCCGGTCGCGCAGCGCGGAGGAGTATCAGCGCGTGCTGCGCACCCACCTCAACGCCATTGATGAAATGGCGCAAACCGTCGAGGAGCTCTTACGCCTGGCTCAGACCGAGGCCGCGGAAGGCGAGGCCGAGTGGCGCGCCGTCGACCTCGGCACGGTGGCCCAACGCGTGCGCGACACGATGGCGCGCCTCGCCCGCGTGAAAGCGACGCGAATCGAAGTGGCCGCTCTGGAGCCGGTGTGGGTGCGAGGCGACCCGCGGCTCCTGGAACGGCTGCTCACCAATCTCGTGGAGAACGCCACGAAGTACAGCCCCCCGAAAAGCCTCATCACGATCCTGGCTGAACGGCGCGGCGCCGAAGCCTCGCTCATTGTTCAAGACGCCGGCCCCGGCATCGCCCCGGAACGCATGCCGCAGCTCTTCGACCAGTTCTTTCATCGACGGACGACCGACACCCATCCGCAGTCCACCGGCCTTGGCCTGGGTTTGTGCCGGTGGATTACGGAGCTCCATCACGGCCAGATTGACGTGGCCAGCGTCCCAGGCCGCGGCACGATTTTTGCCGTGCGCTTTCCGCTCACCGCCCCACCCGCCTAGAGCCCATCCCCACACCTCGCGCGAACCGCGTTGCGCGCGCCAGCCGGCCAGCTACAAGGAACGACGACGAAGCTGTACCCCCCCCGTGGTACTGCGAGGAGGAGTGACGCCGTAGATGGCCGGCTGCCGCCGCAACCCCTGGTCTGCCAACTGGCTGGGCCGATCTGCGTCGGCCCGCGGCGTTGCTCGTCGCTTGCGTACTCGGCTGCGCGTACGCCACACTCCTCGCGCCTTGCGGCCCTCGCATCTCGGCCCAGCGCGGCCGCGGGAGGTGTGGGGATGGGCTCTAACGTCCCGGTTTTTCCCGCACCGATCCTAACGAACTTGTAACCGAAAAGTTACGAGCCCGTAATCCCCCTTTCGGTACGCTGATGCCATCACGAGACGCGGTGTAACCCGGAGATGTCTCGTTCATACAAGAGGAGGTGACGGCCGATGAAGGCGTAGCGCGATACTTCGGGGCCATACCGTACGCATCAAGACGTCTAACCAATGGAGGCATGACGCACATGACTACTCGACGGATCGCCACACGATGGACTCTCGGGATCGTGACACTGCTGGCATTGGGCCTCACCCATGGAGCCTACGTAGCGGCCCAGATGGCCAACGCTCCAGCCACCCTGCAACAGATCTCGGGAAAGATCACGGCGATTGATGTGCAACACGGTGCCGTGAAGCTCCAACCCTTAACGATGGGCGCTACCCCCGCCCCGTCGGCCGAACAGCCGACGACCTTCGTGGTGGGCGAGGACACGCGCATCTCCAGGGGCCTCAAGCAAGCCGAGCTGGAGGAGCTGAAAGTCGGGGATCACGTGAAGATCGACTACGCCAAGCAAGGAGGCAAGAACGTGGCGCAGGCCATCATCGTGCAAGGATCAGCGGCGGAAGAAGGCGCGCCCAGAGCTGAGAAGGCGCCGTCGAAGACGTCGCTTCCCGAACCAGGATCGCCTCAGCGTTCTCCTGGGCGCTGACCACCGGAGAAGAGGGTGGCGCCGCGGACGCCTGTTCGCGGCGCCCCCCGCTCTCTCAACGAAGAGGAGCGTGTGAATGCGGAACCTCATGATCATGGGAATGACCGCGTGTGCGTTGGCGCTGACCGGGTGTGAATCCATGGGCACGGCCGCCCAATCGAAAACGGTGCAGGGTGCCGCGTTGGGCTCGGCGCTGGGCGCCGGAACCGGGGCGATTATCGGCAACCAGACCGGGCACGCAGGCGCCGGCACGGCCATTGGCGCGGGGCTTGGCGCGCTGGGCGGCGGCATGGTGGGGCACGGCATGGAGGAACAGTCGGCCCAGGCGGCTCCCGCCGAGAGCAAGACGAAATTCTGTCCCGTCGGCGGAGAGTTGTATGACGAACAGGTGAAGTACTGCCCCATTCACGGCGTCGAGCTCAAATACAGAGACACGCGGTAATTCAGACGGTGCAGGTGTGTACGGTCCGGGTCAATCGGATGGTGTGGCGGAGCAAGCGACCTTCGGGAGGATGCGATATGAGCGAAGTGATCTGGCCCATGATAGAGGAAGAAGGAGCGCGAGCGTCGGTGCGTGCACCGCGCCCCTCGCTGATGACGCCGTTAGGGGTCATCGAGGGAGAAGTTCTGACGTACCTCGACCGCCACGGGAGCGCCACCTTGCGGCGGCTCAATCAAGAGCTGCGATGGCCGGCGTACATGGTGATGATGGCGGTGGGGGCGTTGATTCGCACGGGTCTGGTGCGGGGCATTCAGCACGAGCTTGAAGTGGTTATCAGATTGCGGAAACCCTTATACGAGTTCTAGGCATCAACGCGACGCGGAGGCAGACATGAACGCCCTCAATCGCTTGAAAGCAGAGCATCGTCGCTTGTTGTCGATAATGGCGGCACTTGAGTCCGCGCTGGCGATGGGCACCTCCGCCTGGTTCGTGCTGCGCCAAATCTGTTTCTCGGTCTCCAAGCAGTTGAATGAGCACGTCAGAGGCGAGGAACAGTTGCTCACGGTCTGTTATCGCGTGCTGCGCCAAGTCGACGCGGAAGACGATCCGCAGCTCACCGCAGCCCACAAGGACGCGTCCGAGCAGCTCCAACACATCACGCAGTCTCTCTGGATGGGGACGGAGACATCAATCGAAGACGTGCGCCCTCGCTTGACGCGCGTGCTGGCCACCGTGCGGTATCAGATGCACGAACAGGAAGCCCGCGTGTTCCCATGGCTTGAGCGCGTGATGGGCCTGGCGTGGGTGCTGCAGCTTCGGCCGCTCGGTGAGGCGCCAAGCCTCACGGTGGCGAGTCCCTCGCTCGAGCGATCAACGGCGGATTCACCGTAGAGCACGCGTCGCAACTGATGGAGGATCTCACAGAACAACGTTGTCACCAAAACGTTACGGGCTCGTTACGTTTGCTGACTACACTGGACGCGCACCTGAGGACAGCCGAAGCGGAAGGCTGTCGAGACAGAGAGCGATCGGCAACACAGAGGAGGATCCGATGAACACGGCACAGCGAGTCGGGATCGTCGGGGTCACGGTCGTCGCGGCACTTGTGGCGGGAAAACTGTGGGCGCAATCGCCGACGCCACCTGCGCCTGAGTTGACTACGGCCGAACGCGCTCCCGCGCCTGAGCCCTTGCCGCAACCTCGCGGGTCTTCAGCCGCGGAGTTGCCCACGAGCTCGTGGTCGGGAGGCAGCTCGGTGGGCATCTTGGGATCCACACCGGACGGGACGGCCTTCACGATGAACGGGAATGCGGAGTACTTCGTCAACCCGCATGTCTCCATCGGCCCGCTGGCGCAGGTGGCGTTTACCGGGGACATGGTGCAGGTCGGGCTCTCCGGGCAAGGGAAGTACTACATCGATCTGCCCGGGACCAACAATCGAGGAAAAGTGTCGTTGCAAAGCGGTGTCGGGTTCATACACTCCAGTTTTCGTGACGGAGATACGTCGTGGCTCGTGCCGCTCGGGGTGGGGTATGACTACACGCTGGACTCCGGGGCCATTTTAACCGCGACCTCGCTCGTCAATTTCACGGACCTTCACACCGGTGGAGGCTCGGGGGCGGATGTCATGCCGGGCTTTGCCTTCGGCGTGCGCTTCTAGCTCGCGCACGGCATGATGCCGGGACAGGCCTCTGTGTAGGTCACGCGGCAGAGTCCCAGGAGGGGGGCGATCTCACCCGTCATATGGCAGAACAAGAGCTGAAGCTCTTTCCGTTCATGGAGGAGGACCGATGGACCAATTGGTGCAAGTGACGACAGCGTGCTTCTGCTTGTTTGGGATGGAGTTGACGTCGGATAAGGCGGGGTACGCCAGGCCAGCGGGGGCGAGATATGGGTGCGGGCCAACACTTCGTTCAACACAACGCGTTGCGTTTCAGCCCAACGGTTTGGCCGGGTGGCGTTTGCGCTTGTGTCAGCTGCGCTCAGCGATCTAAAATAAAGCCCAGCGTGCAGGCCTCGCCGCGGAGTCGCACGCCATGACCGGCCAAGACGGAGGACCTTCCATGAAGATGACGCTTCGGCTGATGCTGTCGTTCGTGGCCGTCGCCGCGATCACCGTCGTAGTGTGCACGGCGCTTCAAGCGCGAGAAGAGTACGCGCGCCTGGAGCGCGATCTGAAACGGCAAGCGCGCATGCTGGGGGACAGTCTTCAGCCGTCCATCGAGCAGCTCATGGCGGCGCAGTCCCCGACCGACCTGCGCGCCTTCGTCCAGCGCATCGAAGATCAGGAACACATCGCCGGGGTGGCCATCTACGGACGCGACGGGCAACCGTTGGCGATGACCGAGCGCCTGCCCGACGCCTTCCGGACCCTGCCGGCGCTTGCCCGCGACGCGGTCAGCGCAAATCGCGTGCAGGAGACATTCCGCGTCGATGACCACCGGCGGTGGTATCTTCAGGCCCGTCCGATCCAGCGTGAGAACGCCGTGGAAGGCGTTTGGCTGCTCGCGTATGACGCCAGCCACGTCACCGCCCAACGAATCACGATGTGGCTGTGGGAGTTTCTGCGCCTGCTGCTGCAGGTGTTCTTCATTACGAGCGCCGTGCTGCTCATTTTGTGGTGGAGCTTTTCGCGCTCGGTCTCGAAGACCGCGGAGTGGATCAGGCGATTGCGCACGGCCGAGCCGAGCGATGGGTTCACGCCGCCCACAGAGCGCCTCTTTGCGCCGCTCACCCGTGAGCTCACCCATATGGCGAAGAGCTTGCACGCGGCTCGGTCTGCCGCCGAGGAAGAGGCGCGGCTGCGCAACGCCGGCGAGTCGCGGTGGACGCCGGAGCGGCTGAAAGAGCACGTGCGGACGACCCTGAAGGGCCGGCCGCTCATCGTGGTGTCGAACCGAGAGCCCTACATGCACGTGCGGGTGGGGCGCGACGTGCAGTGCGTCGTGCCGGCGGCGGGGTTGGTGACGGCGATGGAATCGGTCCTGCGCGCGTGCGGCGGCACGTGGATTGCGCACGGGTCAGGGAATGCCGATCGCGAAACCGCCGATGCCGCGGGCAAACTCAAGGTGCCTCCGGAGTCGCCGCGCTACACGCTCCGGCGCGTGTGGCTGGAGCCCGCCGAGGAGCGAGGCTACTACTACGGATTTGCCAACGAAGGACTCTGGCCGCTCTGCCACATCGCGCACACGCGTCCGATTTTCCGCGTCGAGGATTGGATGCACTATGCGCGCGTCAATGCGAAGTTTGCCGACGTGATCGTCGAAGAGCTCGCGCAGACGGACCAGCCGTGCGTGCTCATTCAAGACTATCACTTTGCCCTGCTGCCACGGCTCATCAAAGCCAGGCGGCCGGATGCGAAGATCGCGCTCTTCTGGCACATTCCCTGGCCGAACCCTGAAGCCTTCAGCATTTGCCCGTGGGGCAAAGAGCTCCTGCATGGGATGTTGGGGGCCGACCTGTTGGGGTTTCACATCCAGTTCCACTGCAACAATTTCCTCGATACGGTCGATCGGATGCTCGAGTCGCGCGTCGATTGGGAGCGATTTGCCGTCACCCGCGCGGAACACACCACGTCCGTCAAACCCTTTCCCATCAGCATCGCCGAGCCTGAGGCCTCGCCTGCGACGGCATCCGGCGCGTCTCAGGCAGTGGCCAAAGCCGAGGTGCTCAAGGCGCTTAATCTGCAGACGCATTGGCTGGGCGTGGGGGTGGATCGCCTGGATTACACCAAAGGCCTCGTGGAGCGCGTGCTGGCGATCGAACGGTTTCTCGACCGGTATCCCTCGTTCCAAGGGCGGTTCACCTACGTCGAGTTGGGGGCACCCAGCCGCACGTCCATCGCGCGCTACCAGGAATTGACCACGGCCTTGGAAGCGCACATCGAGCGGATCAATCAGCGCTTTCAGACGCGAACCTGGAAGCCCATCGTCTTCTTGAAAAAGCAGCACAGCCATCAGGAGATCGCGCCGTTCTATCGCGCGGCGGATGTCTGTGTGGTGACCTCGCTGCACGACGGGATGAACTTGGTAGCCAAGGAATTCGTCGCGGCCCGAGCCGATCAGCGGGGCGTGCTCATCTTGAGCCAATTCACCGGGGCGTCCCGGGAACTGCACGACGCGCTGATCATCAACCCCTACGACATCGATCAGGTCGCCGAAGCGCTGCACTACGCCTTGACGATGGACACGCATGAGCAAAAAACGCGGATGGGGCACATGCGCGCGCACCTGCAGGAGTACAACGTCTATCGCTGGGCGGCGAACCTCGTCACGGAATTGACCCGCCTGCGTCCCGACAGCACGACGTCATCGCAGGTCCCGCTGCAGGTCGGATGATTCCCCTTGCGGACGACTGGCCCACGCTCCGTGACCGGATCCGTGCCGCCCCGTCCGTGGCGTTGTTTCTCGATTATGACGGCACGCTGGCGCCCATCGCGTCCCACCCGTCACGGGCGGTCTTGCCGGCGAAGACCAAACATCTGCTCGCGCAGGTGGCGCAACAACCGCAGCTCCGCGTGGTGATCATCAGCGGCAGGGCCCTGTCGGACGTGAAGCGGATGGTCGGCGTTGACGGGATCAGTTACGTGGGCAATCACGGGCTGGAACTGGAGGAACCTCCCCTCCGGTACGTCCATGCGATGGCGCGCGCCAACCGCCCGGTGCTCAGGCGAGCCATCCGAGACCTACGGGTCGTGCAGCGCCAGGTTCCAGGCGCCTGGGTAGAGGATAAGCAATGGACCTTGAGCCTTCATTGGCGCGGTGTGCCCGAATCGGACCGCGGACGCGTGCAACGCCTTGCGGCCCGCGTCATGGCGCCGTATCGTCGGCAGGAGCAGGTGCGGCTCACGCCCGGCAAGCGTGTCCTCGAGGTGCGCCCGCCCATCCGGTGGGGCAAGGGCGAGATGGTCCGATGGCTCTATCAGCGCATGCGCGCCACCACGCACGCGACACCGCCGCTGCTCATCTATCTCGGGGATGATGAGACGGATGAAGAAGCTTTTCGGACCGTGAACGCCTATAACGGAGTGTCCATCGTGGTCGGATCGGCGCCGTACACGAGCGCCGGACGTTGGTGGCTTCGCCGCCCCTCCGACGTCCACCGATTTCTGACACGCCTGCTGCGCGCGCGATGTCAGAAGCCCTGAACGCCCACACGGCATCACCTTTGGCGGTCGCCGTCGAGCCCTTTCGGTTCAAGACCAGCCTGATCCTGCAGGAAGCCACCGGCCTACGGGCCTCGACGCTGGCACAACTCTCGACGCTCCTGCGCGAGGTCCCCGAATCGTGCATTTACCACCATACCCACTACTTCCTGCTGCAACATCACTATCTCACGCCGGAGCCGAGCCACGATATCGCCTATTGGGTCAGTGAGGTGCTGGGCGAACAGCCCTTAGGGGAACTGCTCGCCGGCATCGATACCGTGGGGTATGCGGACTTGAAGACGTTGCGGGAGGCGCTCGTGACGACGATCGACGACTATCGGCAGCGCACCCCCACCGCAGGCTTGCGGTTCGTCTCGGAGGGCAGCGAGTTCTTTTTTCTCAAGTCCATCCGCATCATCATGCCGACCCCCTATGTCGCAACGACGCTCAAGGAATTCGCCCGCGCCCTCGAACACGTCAGCATCCGTTCGCTCTACTTCCACATCTTTGACGCCCGCTTGCGTCTTGGCCGCCCCGCGAACGATTTTTCCGTCTGGCTCGGCGAACAGCTCGGCTTGAAGGAGTTGGCCCAGCGCGTCGTCACGCCGGACCCTTACGCCTACACGCTGGAAGCGCTGCGCTCGACTCTCCTCTCGATGCTGCAGCATGAGCTGAAGACGGCGGATGAGGCGCATGCCGACCCTCGCTGATTACGAACCCATCATCGGCGGCAGCGCCATTGACGAGCTGCGCGAGGTGGCCGCGCGCCTGATGGATCGCCACATCGTCATGGTGAATTCCACGCGCTCCGGAGGCGGGGTGGCCGAAATTCTCGCGCGCATGATGCCGCTGCTGAAGGAGCTGGGGCTGCGCGCGCGGTGGGAAGTGATCGAGGGCACCGAGGCGTTCTACCGCGTCACGAAGAAGTTTCACAACGCGCTGCACGGGCGGCCGGAGGCCATCACCGAGGAGATGTTCCGGCTCTTCGCGGCCACCGGCGAGCAAAACGCGGCGCGGCTTGACCTGCAGGGGGATCTGATCGTCATCCATGATCCGCAGCCGATCCCCTTGGTTGAGACGCGCGCCGCGCATCCGTCGGCGAAGTGGATCTGGCGCTGCCATATCGACGTGTCGAATCCGCAACCCGACGTCTGGAACTTTCTTAAGCCGTTCATTCTGAAGTTTGACGCGGCGGTCTACTCCGCCGCCCCCTTTGTGCAGCGCATGGCGATGCGGCAACTGCTCATCGCGCCCTCCATTGACCCGCTGAGCGAGAAAAACCGCGAGCTCTCTCCGGAAGAGATCGCCGTCGTGCTGGGCAAGCTCGGCGTCCCCCAGGATGAGCCGATCGTGACGCAGGTCTCCCGGTTCGATTACCTGAAGGATCCGCTCGGGGTCATTACAGCGTTTCGCCGCGTGCGGCGGTCGGTCAAATGCCGGCTCGTCCTCGCGGGAGGACCGGCGACCGATGATCCGGAATCCGACGAAGTCTTGCATCGTGCGCAAGAGGAAGCGCATGGCGATCCGGAGATCCACTTGCTGATGCTTCCGCCCAACAGCGATGTGGAAATCAATGCGCTGCAACGTGCCTCAGCCGTCGTGGTCCAGAAATCGATCCGAGAAGGATTCGGGCTTACCGTCGCGGAAGCGTTATGGAAGGGTCGGCCGGTGGCGGCCTCCGCCGTGGGGGGGATTCCGCTCCAGGTCAAGCATCGCTACAGCGGACTGTTGGTCCACAGCATCGAAGGCACGGTCCAGGCGGTCAAGCAGTTGTTGAACAATCCGGACTACGCGCGGCGGTTGGGAGAAAACGGTCGCGAGCATGTCCGGCAGAATTTTTTGCTGACGCGCCATCTGCAAGACTACTTGCTGCTGTTTCTCCTCGCCGGCTCCTCCGAGGACGTCGTGTCTCTGGCGTCCCGTCCGTAAATTCGCGCTCAGACACACCCCCACCGGAGTGCGCGCCTCTTTCGACGGATTCCCAGGTTGTCATCTCTCGCCAGCCTGTGTACGATGATGGGGCTTCGTCGTGACGGGGGAATCCTCTCCCAGCGACGAGGCCCATCTCATGGCCGACACCCGGACATCACGACTTCAGACGCTTCGGCGCCTCCTGCAGCAGCGCATCCTCATCCTCGATGGCGCGATGGGGACGATGATTCAAGCGCACCGGCTGGATGAGCGCGCGTTTCGCGGCGCGCGCTTTGCCCGGCACACCTGCGATCTGCAGGGCAACAACGACCTCTTGTCGTTGACGCAGCCGCAGATCATCCTCGACATCCATCGCCAGTACCTTCAGGCGGGCGCGGACCTGCTCGAGACGAACACGTTCAACTCCACCGCCATCTCGCAGGCCGACTACCATCTGCAGTCGGCGGTCTACGACTTAAACGTGGCCGGCGCGCGGCTCGCCCGTCAGGCGGCCGATGACGCGACCCGGCAGCAGCCGGGCCATCCGCGCTTTGTCGCGGGCGCCTTGGGGCCGACGAACCGCACCGCTTCCATCTCACCCGACGTAAACAACCCGGGGTTCCGCAACGTCAGCTTTGACGAGCTGGTGGCGGCGTACACCGAGGCGGTGGGCGGCCTGGTCGATGGCGGGGCGGATGTCGTCTTGATCGAAACCATCTTCGATACGCTCAACTGCAAGGCGGCGATCTACGCCGTGCTCGCCTATGCGGAGGCGCACAAGATCGAGCTGCCGATCATGCTCTCGGGAACGATCACCGACGCCAGCGGGCGCACACTTTCGGGCCAAACGCCGACGGCGTTCTGGTACTCGGTCGCGCATGCGCATCCCATCAGCGTGGGCTTGAACTGCGCGCTCGGCGCGCAACAGATGCGGCCGAACATCCAAGAGCTCTCCGACGTCGCACCCGTCCCGCTGAGCTGCTACCCGAATGCGGGATTGCCCAACGCGCTCGGCGAATACGACGAGACGCCGGAGTCCATGGCCGCGACGCTGCGTGAATTCGGCGACGCCGGATGGCTCAACATCGTCGGCGGCTGCTGCGGCACGACGCCGGCGCACATCCGCGCCATTGCGGACATCGTACGCGAGTTGCCGCCCAGAACCCCGCCGACTCCGAAGACGGTGTGTGCGTTAAGCGGACTGGAACCGCTCGTGATCGGCCCGGAGAGTTTGTTCGTGAATGTGGGCGAGCGCACCAACGTGACCGGCTCGGCGAAGTTCGCGCAACTCATCAAAGAGGGCGCGTACGATCAGGCGCTCGAAGTGGCGCGTCAGCAAGTCGCCAGCGGCGCGCAGATCATCGATGTGAACATGGACGAGGGCTTGCTCGATTCCGAGCAGGCGATGACGACGTTTCTGCGCCTGATCGCGGCGGAACCGGACATCAGCCGCGTGCCCGTGATGGTGGATTCATCGAAATGGTCGGTCATCGAAGCGGGCTTGAAGTGTCTGCAAGGCAAAGGGGTCGTGAACTCCATCAGCCTCAAGGAAGGCGAAGAGCGCTTTCTGGCTCAGGCGCAGGCGGTGCTCCGCTATGGAGCGGCCGTGATCGTCATGGCCTTCGATGAGACGGGCCAGGCCGACACCGTCGAGCGCAAAGTGGCGATCTGCGCGCGGGCGTACACGCTGCTGACGCAGCGCGCAGGGTTCTTACCGCAGGATATCATCTTCGATCCGAACATTTTCGCCATCGGCACCGGCATGAAAGAGCACCGGCGCTACGCGCTCGACTACATCGAGGCCACACGGCAGATCAAGCAGGCGCTGCCCCATGCGCACATCAGCGGCGGGGTGAGCAACGTCTCGTTCGCCTTCCGGGGCAACGAGCGCGTGCGGCAGGCGATCAACACCGTCTTCCTCTATCACGCGATCCGCGCCGGCATGGATATGGGCATCGTCAACGCCGGGCAGTTGGCGGTCTACGAAGAGATTCCGCGCGAGTTGCGCGACTGCGCCGAAGACGTGGTGCTCGATCGACGGGACGACGCGACGGATCGCCTGTTGGAGCTGGCACGGCGCGTGACCGGCTCCGCGCAGAAGACCGTCGAAGAATCAAGTTGGCGGCAGCTGCCGGTGAAGGAGCGGCTCACGCACGCGTTGGTCCAAGGCATCATGGATGATATCGACGCGGACGTAGAGGAGGCGCGTCAGCAGTGCGCGCGTCCGCTCGACGTCATTGAAGGCCCGCTGATGGACGGGATGAATATCGTCGGCGACCTGTTCGGCTCAGGGAAGATGTTTCTGCCGCAAGTCGTCAAGAGCGCGCGCGTGATGAAGAAAGCCGTCGCGTATCTGACGCCGTTCATGGAACGCGACCGGGCCGCGAACCCTTCGAGCGGCAAGCGCAGCGCAAAGGGACGGATTCTCTTAGCGACGGTCAAAGGCGACGTGCACGACATCGGCAAGAACATCGTCGGCGTCGTGCTGCAGTGCAATAACTACGAGGTCATCGATCTCGGCGTGATGGTGCCGGGCCAGAAAATTTTAAACGCCGCGCGCGAGCGCGAGGTGGACATCGTAGGCTTAAGCGGGCTCATCACGCCCTCGCTCGATGAAATGGTCCATCTTGCCTCTGAGTTAGAACGAGAAGGATTCGCTATCCCGCTGCTCATCGGCGGAGCGACGACCTCGCGCGTGCATACGGCGATGCGCATCGAACCGGTCTATCAGGGGCCGACGGTGCACGTGCAGGACGCCTCGCGCGCCGTCGCGGTCGCGCAGCAATTGCTCAGCGCGACCCAGCGGCAGGCGTATGTCGCGCGCATCAAGCAGGATTACGCTGAGCTGCGCGCCCAGCGTGCCGCCGCATCCGCGAGCGCACAGTGGCTCACGCTGCAGGCGGCGCGCGCGAATAAGCTCGCGATCGACTGGTCCGCGTACCGGCCGCCGCGCCCGGCGTTTCTTGGACCGAAAGCGTTTCCGGACTATCCGGTCGAGGAGCTCGCACCGCGCATCGATTGGCGCTTCTTCTTCCATGCGTGGGAGCTGCGCGGGCGGTTTCCGGATCTCCTGAACAGCCCGACGGTGGGCAAGGAAGCGCGGAAGCTCTACGACGAGGCGCAGGCCTTGCTGCAGCGCATCATCGCGGAGCGGCTCATCCGGCCCGAAGGGGTGATCGCGTTGTATCCGGCCAATACCGTCGAGGAGGACGATATCGAAGTCTATGCGGATGAGTCGCGCGCGCAGGTCCTCACCGTCATCCACACGCTGCGCCAGCAGCGGCAATCCGGCGAGCCCAACGTTGCGCTCGCGGATTTCATCGCGCCCAAGTCCACGGGCCTGCACGACTATGTCGGCGCGTTTGCCGTGACCGCAGGCGCTGCGGCGGATGAGCTGGCGCGCTCGTTTGAGAGCGAGCACGATGATTACAACAGCTTGATGGTGAAGGCGCTGGCCGACCGGCTCGCGGAAGCGTTTGCGGAGCGCATGCATGAGCGGGTGCGCAAAGAGTTCTGGGGCTACGCGGCGGATGAGCAGCTGACGAACGACGACCTGATCAAGGAACGCTACCGCGGCATTCGCCCGGCGCCCGGCTATCCGGCGTGTCCCGATCACACCGAGAAGGGTGCGCTCTTCGACGTGCTGCTGCGCGCCAAAGACCACGTGAACATCCGGTTGACGGAGAGTTACGCGATGATGCCCGGCGCCTCGGTGTCCGGCTATTACTTGTCACATCCGCACGCCCGATACTTTGCCGTTGGACGGATCGGCAAGGATCAAGTGCAGGCGTACGCCGCCCGCAAGGGGATGCCGGTGGACACCGTCGAGCAATGGCTCGCCTCCCAGCTTGCGTACGCCTAACACCGGCGCACAGCATCCACATGACCAACCGTACACGCATATGGCGCGATACGATTCCCAGCATCCCCGCGCGGCCGGTGACCCTCCGCGTGACGGCGGTCGCCGAACGTGTATTGCGGCAGGGTCACCCGTGGGTCTACGCCGCCTCGATTCTCCGGCAGCGGCACGAGGGGCCCCCGGGCGCCTTCGCCGTGATCTATGATCAACGGCAACGGTTTCTCGCCGTCGGACTCTATGACCCTGACTCGCCGATTCGCGTGCGCGTCCTGCAGCGCTACACGCCCACCCCCATCACGCGGGTATGGTTCGAGCAGCGACTCGCGGCTGCAGTCGATGCGCGCAAAACGCTCGCACGGGATCCACAGACGACGGCGTATCGACTCGTGCATGGAGAAAACGACGGGCTGCCCGGCCTGGTGATTGACCGCTACGCGGACACCGCTGTCATCAAACTCTACACAGCCGCGTGGGTTCCACATATACCTGACGTCCTTGAGGCGTTTCGACGCGTGGTGCCGATGTCGCGCATGGTGTTGCGCTTGAGTCGGGCGATCCAGCAGCGTCCAGCGGTGCTGCATGGCCTGACCGATGGCCTGGTGTTGGACGGCCCCCCATTGCGCGCGCCGATCATGATCCAAGAATACGGGCTGCGGTTCGAAGTCGATCCCATTCATGGACAGAAGACGGGATGGTTCCTCGATCAACGGGAGAATCGCGCGATGGTCTCCCAGCTTAGCGGTGGGTGCTCCGTGCTCGATGTGTGCGCCTACACAGGAGGGTTTTCGGTGGCCGCGGCGCGCGGAGGCGCACGCGCCGTCACCAGCGTCGATATCAGCCGCCAAGCCCTCGACGCCGCGCAACGCAACATGGCGCTGAATCGGCGCATCCGCGCGGTGGCCGCCGCGCGACACGAGGTCCTCGTCGGGGATGCCGTGGACGTCCTTGAGCGGCTGAAACGTCGGGGGACCCGGTTCGACCTCGTCGTGATCGATCCGCCCTCGTTTGCGAAAAGCGAACGAGAGGTGCGCGGAGCGCTGGCCGCGTACGCGCGTCTGACGCGCGCGGGTCTGAGCGTCTTAGCGACTTCGGGCACGCTGGTCGTCTCGTCCTGCTCCAGCCACGTGAAAGCCGACGAGTTTTTCTCGGCCGTCCATCATACGGCGGCGCGCGCCGGATGGGTCTTGCGGGAAGTGGCTCGCACCGGGCATCCGCTCGACCACCCCATTCGTTTTTCAGAAGGCGCGTATCTGAAATGCCTCGTTGCCGTCGCGCAACGACGGCCTCGGCGGACGCCGCATGTGCGCGAGCAGACCAACTCGGTGGCTCGACCCGCTCGCGTCAGGGTCTCCAGTTCCCGCAGCGGCCAAGACGCGCGATGATCGTCCTCGAGATCGAAGCCAACCCGAATTGCGACGCGGTGGACATGCGCGTCTTTCATGAGCTGGAGCCGCCGCGGCCCGTGACGCACGTGCGCTTGGAGCTGGAAGGGCGCAGCAGCCAATGGTATGCCGTGGTCGGCTGGGGCCTCGATGGCCACGCGCAGCCGGCGATGGCGCAGCGGGTCGACGATTCAGGCGATGGCGTGGCGATCTTGATCCAGGGGAAAGAGGCAGGACTGCGCCTGCGTCCGCTCGAAAGTCAAGAGGCCTGGCAGGTGCCGCATCCGCAGCAGTGGGGCGCGCCCTTCCTCTTAATCGGGGATCAGGCGGATCTTCGCTACGCGGTCGTCCCCGCGTGATGGCAGGCACCGCCGCAGGGGCGCTTCCCGCATGAGCGGACGCGCGCCGGGGCACTGCGTGCGCGTGTGCCACGATCTCGACGCGCTGAGCCGGGCAGCGGCCGAGCGCATCACGCAGGCGATCCGCGACCAGGTGCGGACGCGGCGCAGATGCCGCATCGCCCTCGCCGGAGGCTCGACGCCGAAACGGTTGTACGAGCTCCTCGCGCACGAGCCGTATCGCAGCCGCATTCCATGGAAGTGCCTGCAGATTTTCTGGACGGACGAACGGTGCGTGCCTCGGGGGCATCCGTCGAGCAACGGTCGTCTGGTCGAGGACGCGCTCTTGGCGCACGTGCCGGTCCTACGCACGCGCATCCATCGGATTCCTGTCGAGCGCAACGACCCGGCGAGCGCGGCGCGACGCTACGAGCAGACTGTGCGGCGGGTATTTCGCCTGCGACGGGGCGGCTGGCCGGTGTTCGATCTCGTGCTCTTGGGACTGGGGGCGGACGGCCACACGGCCTCGCTGTTTCCAAGATCACCGGCGCTTGCTGAAACGAAGCGCCTCGCCGTGGCCACGCGCGGTCCTCTGCCGCATCGTTCGCGGATCACCCTGACGATCCCGGTGCTGAGGCGCGCCAACGAGGTGCTCTGGGTAGTCGCCGGCGCACGGAAAGCGGGCATCGTGCAGGCGATGCTGGCACACCGCCCGCGGGCACGCCGGCTCCCTGCAGGCTTGGTGCTCGCCCAGTCCAAGACAAGCCTGTGGCTGATCGATCGCGCCGCCGCCAGCCGTCTTCCTCGCCGCGTTACGTTCTGACGCCCATGTTTAGAACCGGTTGCATAAATCCCCGCGGCCGCGCTGGGCCGAGGCGCGAGGCCCGCAAGGCGCGAGGAGCGTGGCGTACGTGCAGCCGAGTACGCAAGCGACGAGCAACGCGGCGGGCCGACGCGGATCGGCCCAGCCCATTGACCGCCCAGAGGTTGCGGCGGCCGGGCTCGTGGCCGTCGTTGCTCCTCCTCGACGTCCTCCAGAGAGGACGCCATCGTCGTCGCGCCTTGGCCACGGCACCCGGGCGCACGCAACGCGGCTCGCGCGGATTTATGCAACCGGTTCTAGTATAATGCCAGGCATGCGATGGCACGGCGCGTCCCACTATGTGCCGGCACGGGCTCGACTGGCTGCAGGGGCCATGCTCTGTCTGGTTGCGCTGGCCGGCTGCGAAGCGACCCAGTCTCGAGCGGTGCAGGGTGCCACGATTGGCTCGGCGGTCGGCGCGGCCACGGGCGCGGTGGTCGGCCACCGGTATGGGGAAACCGGCGTCGGCACGAGTGTTGGCGCGGGATTGGGTGGCGTGGCCGGCGGCCTTACCGGCGCGGCGATCGACGCCCGCCAGAAGTCGCAGCCGGCGACTCCCGCCGAGGCCTCGGCGCAAAAATTCTGCCCCATTGGCGGCGAGTGGTATCCGGAGGCGATGAAGTACTGCCCGCTGCACGGCGTCGAACTGCGCAAGCGGACCGCTGAGCCGGCGACACCCTAGCCCATCGTGAGTTACGCGCACAAGGAGCCTCGCTAGCCCGAAGATGCGGCATGCCGCACAAGAGGCGTCACCATAGCCACAGCGAGTATTCGCCTGACCGCACACCGCGCCCGGCTGACGATCGTAGCGGCCGTCATACTGGTCGGCGCGGTCTTGGTCGTCGCGGTACGCCAGCGCGTCTCGCGCACGTCAGCCGAGTCCTCTTCAACGAGCGCGTTGCCGCGGGTCCCGATTTTTGATGCCGCACGTGGAGCGATCGTGTTGATGGAACGTATTCAGAAAACGGACGAAGAGTGGAAACGGCAGCTCACGCCGGAACAATACGCTATCACGCGACAGAAGGGCACGGAGCGGGCGTTTACCGGCACGTACCACGACTCCCACGAGCCCGGCCTCTATCGCTGCGTCTGCTGCGGCACGGCCCTGTACAGCTCGCAGACCAAGTTTGATTCACGCACGGGCTGGCCCAGCTTCTGGGCGCCGGTCGATCCGCACAATGTCCGGACCGCCAGCGACGCCAGTTTTTTCATGCGGCGCACCGAAGTGCTCTGCGCTCGATGCGGCGCGCACCTGGGGCACGTCTTCGATGACGGCCCGCCGCCGACCGGCAAGCGCCACTGCATCAACTCCGCGGCCCTGTCGTTTGAGCCGGCGCAGTCGCCATCGTCCCCATGAGATCATGGCTGTAGATCGCGATGGTTCGCGTGCGTCAGGGGGCGGAATCCTGAGCGACCCCACACGCTTTGCTTCGCACAATGAAGCAAGGGAGGTTTGGGGATGGGCTCTAGTGTGCGGTTTGTGCCTGATGGTCGGCGCAGGATGCGGGCGCAAGCCTCCTGCAGCACCCGCACCCGACGCCCCGGCAGCGACGTCCCCCGGCGCATCGAACGGGTCTGCGCCATCGACGCAGCCTCCCGCGGCCAAGCCGACGACAGACGCCGCCGCTTCGCCGCACGCCAGCGGATTGACCATCGAACAAGCGCTCGCCGGTCCGGCGCCCAACGAGCAGACCGTCGGCTACATCTTCAATATTCCCATTCCCCTAGGCAACTACTACTTTGCCAAGCGCGTGCTCTACACCTTTCCGCACCCCTGGGAGGAGGGTTTGTCTGAAGCCGATCGCGAGCGCATCGTCTGGGAGAACCTCATCTTGCACTACGAGTCCTACCGGCGCAACATCACCGTCTCCGATGAGGAGTTCGAGAAGCGCATCAACAGCGTCTTGAAGAATCAGCAGCAGGCCTTCACGCGGGCCCAAGACCCGGCGGCCTATGCGGCGTGGGTGCAGGAGACGTTGCATGAAGACACCGAATTCTTCGAACAGCAAATGCGCTACCTTCTGCAGATCGACACGCTCAAAGAGCAGGTGCGCGCCACGCTGCCCGTCACCGTGACGGAGGACGAGATGCGGCAAGCCTTCCTCAACGAGCAGCATCATGTCGGAGGGGAAATGGTCGCCTTCGAGACTCAGGAGGAGGCGCAGGCGTTCTATGAGCAGGTCAAGGATCCGGAGGCGTGGGCGCGGATGAAGGCGAAGGGCGACCGCACCATCCGCCCGGTGAGTCTCATGCCGCTGGCAACCTATATGGATCTGTGGAGTATCCCTAAGGAGCAGATGTATGCGTTTCACGCGCTCCCGATCGGCGCCATCGGCCCGCCGATGCCCTTCGGCAACCAATGGGGCGTCTACCACTTACTGGAGAAGCGCGTGGCGAATCTTGAGGAGTTTCCGAGCAAGCAAGATGAGTACTACAAGCAGCTGACGCTCAAGAAACAGTACGAAGCGCTTAAAACATGGATCGAGGATTTGAAGCGTTCCGCGCACTTGAAGGTGTTGCCGCTGCCGAAATCATAGCGCCACCCGATGACGCCGAGGCGCCTTCAGACGGTTGTGGCAGCCGCAAGGTATCACACGCGGGCGCATGCCGTCGTGGGCTGATAATGGTGGCGACCAGAGACGAAGGATGACGAAGGGAAAAACCATTTGCGCAAGCTTGACGAATCGTGGCGGAGTCGGGCAGACTTGAGCTAGCCATTCTGTAGTAGGATGGTTGGGCTGCCAGCAGAAGTCGGGATTTGGCGACGCGTCCATCCAATCGGATGGGCGCTTTTCTTGTGTATGAGGTGAGGGACGATGCCACAGAACGGTAAAGCGTATCTGACCGTGGAAGAGGTGGCGGCGTACTTTGGCGTCAACGCGACGACCGTCTACCGCCTTGTGAAGCAAGGCAGGCTTCCCGCGTTTAAGGTCGGGAATCAATGGCGGTTCAGCCAAAATCGCCTTGAGGAATGGGTCGCAGACCGAGAGCGCATCGGATGAGTCGTGGCATCACAAAGCGGACAGGAGCGATCCGTACGCGGCACTATTCGCTTCGCGAACGAATCGATGTCTTGGCCGGAGGCATGCTCTTCCTCGTTGTGCTTGGCGGGTGTCTCGCGTTAGAGTCGACCCAGCGGCAGCATCGGCATACACAATTGATGGGGGCGATCTATGAGCAGAGACAACTTGCGCAAGAGTTGATCGTGGCCGGCGATATCCTGGCAGGGGCGGATCCTGAGAGGCGGCGCGTTGCACGCACTTGGGTGCAGACGTTTCGCGAAGATGCCGAGCAACTGCGCCAGCACCTGCGTGTGTTTCGTGACGGCGGAGTGTTGCTGCGCAGCGGTGGCGAGGTGCTCCTCATCCCCGCGTCGGGCGATGCGCGCATCATGGAAGCCGTGAACCAGACGTTGGCGCAACTCGAGCACTACCGCCTGCAGATCGAAGAGGACCTGCAGGCTGCGGGATCATCGCGCTCACCACCACCGGCTACGATCTACCGATACGGTGAGGAGCTTCAAGCGCATCTGCGGACGCTTGGCGCGACGACGGAAAGCCGTTCGTTGACGCAGGTCGTGCAGATGAGCCAGGTGCAGTTAGCCGTGATGGGTGTGGGCATCCTCGTGTTTCTGGCGGCGGTCTTCTTCCTGAGACGGGCGTTGACCATTCCATTGCACCGTATGGCCGATGGCATCGAGGCGATGCGGCAGACCGGACGCTTGATGAAGCTTCCGGTGATGCAGACGAATGAACTCGGGGTGGTCGCCGCCGCATTTAACCAACTCGCGGCGGAGGTTGAAGAGCACAAACAACGGTTACGGGAACACATCGTGGAGTTACAACGAACGAACACAGAGCTCGATCAGCTCGCGAACCTCAAGGACGATTTTCTCACGACGGTCAACCACCAACTGCGCACGCCGCTGACGGCCATCATGGGAAGCGCAGAGTTGCTCGTCGAAGGAGTCTCAGGTTACGTGACGCAGGACCAGCACGTCCTGCTCAAGACGGTGCACGCAAACGCGGTACATTTGAATCATCTCATCAAAGAGGTGTTGGAGCTCTCACTCCTCACATCTGGGCGGCGTCCGCTCCATCGCGAACCGGGGGATCTGGAGGGCGTGTTGCGGCAGGCCGATACGCGATGGCGCGCGGCGACACGGGCTCAGTCGCTTCACACGACCTGCCCTGCCTTGCCGAAGGTCTACATGGATACGGAAGCCATTGGCGAAGTGATGGACCATCTGTTGCACAATGCGATTCGGCATACGCCTGACCACGGCACCATCACGGTTCACGCACAGGCGACCTCCCACGCCGTCCGAATCTCGGTCACGGACCAAGGCCCAGGGCTCTCGCCGCAGCAATTGGATCGGCTCTTTCAACCTTTTGGCCATGTGCACACGCCAGATTCCCCGGGCTCCCAAGGGGGCGGGCTGGGTTTGGCGTTCTGCAAGCAAATCATTCAACGGCACTACGGGACGATCGAGGCGGCGTCGAGAGAAGGGCAGGGGACGACCGTCACGTTCACCCTGCCGATTGTTTCGGCGACGTTTCTCTTTGAGGAAGCCTGCCGAGCGGTTCATGATGAGGCCACACACGATCACTGCACTATGGCCGCGCTGCTCGTGACGCCGATGTCGAGGGAACAGGGAGCGCCTCGCGTCGGGGAGAGCTTGCTGCATCAGGCGCAGACCGTGATGCGCCGCAGCACGCACAAGGGGGATAGGTTCGTGTGGATAGACGACGACGCGTTTGTGATCGTGGCCGCGACCGATCAGCTCGGATTGCAAGCGCTCATGAAACGACTGACCGGGATCATGGAGGCGCAACACCTGCAGATCTGTATGCGTGCTGCGCTGATGTCGCCCGAGGGTCAGACGCCAGAGCAGTTGCTTGCGAGTGTGCGAGCACGCGGATGCGACATTCATGCGACGCACGCGCCGGTCTACGCAAGCGCATCAGTAGGCAGGAGGCCTGAACGATGCTGATACAGCAGATGCGCGACCGGCAACATCTAGGGTCGCACACGAACTCACGTTCAAGAGCTATCGGAGCGGATGCGGGGTCAGATCGCGCCCTCAGCGGCTGCGTCTACCCCATCGAGGGAGGACACAGATGAGTGACATGCCACCGACGGGCAAGAAGATTCTGATTATCGACGATACGAAAGATATCTTGTTTGTCGTGTCCCGCCGCCTCAAGAGCTGGGGCTATGAACCCCTGATCGCGGAGAGCGGCGAGGAAGGCCTGCGCATCGTGGAGGAGCGTGCCCCGGACCTCATCCTCCTCGATATCATGATGCCCAAGATGAAAGGGCGCGACGTCTGCGCCCGTCTGAAGGCCAACCCCAAGACCGCGCACATCCCGATCATCTTCCTCACGGCGTTGGGGCTGGCGGATCATATCAAGGCGGGCATGGATTTGGGCGCGGAGGATTACATCGTGAAACCCTTTGAGCCGGCGGAGCTCAAAGAGCGCATCTCCATTGTGCTGGCGCGGTACGACCAACCGTCCGCACCGAACACGCAAACGTAACCAGAGGCACCGCATGGACTGTGAGATACGACGCGCATGGCTGTGCCGCGCGCACGCAGAGCGGCGACCCTTCGACCCGCGCCTCGATAATTACAAGATGCTGCAGAGCCGGTTGAACCTAGAGGGGTGATGAAGCGGACTGTGCGAGCGTTGACCTTGATCGAGATCATCATCGTGATCGTGGTGATCGCGATTCTCGTCGGCGTGCTCTTGCCGCAGTTTCGCGGCACCCAGGACGAAGAGGCCACGCAACGGGCGCGGTCCGAGCTGCGCACGATTGCCACCGCGATCGAATCGTATTACATCCACAACGGCAACACACTCCCAACAACCCTCTCGGCGCTCACGTCGGCCACCCCGCGCATGATGACGACCGTGCCGGATGACCCGTTTCGCTCCGGCAGCAACGACTATACGCTCTACAAGGATACGAACGGCGTGTACTACACGGTCTTCTCCTATGGCCCTGATCGCGCCGCCGGGATTACCGGCATCAGCACTACCGGAGCCCTCACCGGAACGGTGGGCGATGACATCTGCGTAACGAATGGCACGAGCGCAGGCGGCACGAGTACGTGTTAGGACGCGCGGCTTCACGGCAGCTTTCCTTTTGGGCGGGTTCTGCTAGAATCAACGAGATGCGCCATATCGTCCGTGCCGTCAGCGTCCTCCTTGCGGCTGCGACCATTGGCTGCGCCGGGTACTGCCCGGTGCGGTGGCCGAAGCGCGAGCTCTGGGCCTCAAGCGTGGCCTCTCCCCCACCGATCCGGCTGCCGGCCACAGCTCCGTCTGATGGCGCTGACGTCATGCGCAAGGAAGGGGTCGCAGTCGTCGCCAGGCTGCTCAATCCCGCTCAGACGCGCCAGGTCTTCCATGCGCACCTCGTGCGCAACGGCGCGCAGCCGCTGGTGCTTTCCATCAGCAACGACAGCGATCAGCCGTACCATTTTCGCAAAGGCGACGTCGATCCCCGCTACATTCCTGCGACGCGCGCCGCGCGATGGGCCGTGGTACATCCTGCCATCACGGCGACCCGTCTTGTCTCCTGGATGGTGATGATCGTGCCGGGCCTGCTTTTTGAATGCCTCATCGAACCGTTGACGACGCTGGATTTTCCCGGGGTGGAAGAGGCCTCCCAGCGCCCGTCGGCACCCAACAACCGAACGATCCGAGAGGACTTCATCCGGCAGGAGATCGCGGATGGAGACATCGGGCCCCGCGAGCAACGCACCGGCGTGCTGTTCCTGCGTCCGCCCAAACTCGGCCGGGTCATTCCGGTCACGCTGATCAACGCGCACACGCAGCAGCCGCTCATCTTCGAGGTCCACACGCCCGCGTCGGTGTACGTGGATGAGCGGATCTATCCCTATCCGTCCGCACGGGTCTGGGAGGCGGTCGCGAAGACGGTGAAGGGCATCGCCAGTTGGCGCGTCACCTCCAGCGATCAAGCCTCCGGCCGCATCACCGTGAAGACCGGCACGGGATTCTGGCGATGGTCGACGCGCACACAGATTACGCTGACCGTCGAAGCCGTGGATGCGCAGCACACGCGCGTTCGAGTGGAACGCACGCTGCGAGGCGACGATACGCGCGCCCTCGGCCGGCCCACCCCGACGATTGAGCGGCTGATATCCGAACTGGAAGCACTGCTGCCGCGCGCGCCATCGACTCGCTCGACCTCTCGTGGCGCGTCGCTCGACGACCTCCAAGATGACCAGCCGCCTGCGTCAGACCAGCCGCCCGATGACGTTTCCGGCGATGGCGCGTCGACCCCGCACACCGAGTAACACCCATCTCAACTCCTCGCGCCCGGGCCACGCACAGGCTGCGGGAGGTCGCGGGAGGGACGCCAACGCCTTCGTGATCGTCGCCGGTCTTCGTGCCCCGCGTTGCGCGTCCCGCGCGTCGTGCACGTGTGAAGCGTGCCGCGCGCACGGTCCCCTCGCGACACGTCGTCCGGTTCGTGCAAAGGACACACGCAGGAGGGAGGGTCATGATGCATGCCGCGTTGGTGGTGGGAGCCTATGGAGTGTTCACCGTGATCGGTGGCGTCATTGGATACGTGAAGGCGAAGAGCCGCGCCTCACTGGTCGCCGGATGCGTTTTCGGAGCTGCCCTGATAGCCGGGGCGTACGGCGTAGCCCAAGACTCGGTTCCCGCCGCGGTGGCCAGCATGGCGGTGGCCCTCATGTTGGGGATGCGCTTCGTGCGCGTGTGGCAGCGGCAGCATCGCGTCATGCCGGATCTCCTGATGGTGCTGCTGAGCCTCGCGACGCTCGTGACGGTGGGGCTGCATCTGACGCGTCGGTGATGGGCGCCCGCTGAGTCGACGCGTCGGATGGCGGCGGAAGCCTTATGTCTCCAGTCGTGAGCGACCGTGTTCTGGTCGAGACATTGTGTATATAATAACCGTATGACGCTTGACGCGGATGCGGAGCGCAGAGCGCTTCGCACGAAACTGGAAAAACTCGAGTTGGCCATCAGCGCGGTCATCGATCCGATCGTGTGGGTGGATGCGCAGGGCCGCATTGAATGGTTCAGCGCGCCGTTTCGCCGTCTCGTTGAAAAGGCCGATACGGAACTCCTCGGCGCCATGCTCCTGACGGTGCTGCCGCTGGAAGAGCGCGGCCAACTACTCCCGGAGGGCGCGCATCCCGTGTTGCGTGCGCTGCACGGCCAGCCCAACGCGATGGGCCACTATGAATTCCGCCGCAGCGACCGGACCGCGATCCTGGAAATCCTCGCGGCGCGCGTGCAAGTCAGCAAGCAGGAGCTGAGCACCGTCGTCGCGATTCGCGACGTGACCGAGCGCAAGCAAGCCGAGGAGCTCGTCAAACGGCTCGCCGCCGCGGCGACGTTATCCGCGGAAGCCGAGCGCCGGCGCGCGGCAGAGCTCGACAAAGCCTACCAAGAATTGAAAGAAACGCAGGCGATGCTCGTCCAGGCCGAAAAGATGGCGGCGGTGGGGCAATTGGCGAGCGGCATCGCGCATGAAGTGAAGAATCCTCTCGGCATCATCCTGCAAGGCGTCAGCTACCTCGAGCTGGAGATTACGCCAGAACAGGGGAAGCTCCACGAAGTGCTGCAGATGATGAAGGAAGCGGTGCGGCGGTCGGATAAGATCGTGCGCGATCTCTTGAACTTCTCCCGCCAAGCCCCCCTCGTCTCAAAGCCGGAAGATATGGCGACCGTCATCAACGATGCCCTCAATCTGGTGGAGAAGCAGCTCACGCTGAAAGACATCACGGTCACGCGGGCGTACGCTCCCAATCTCCCGGCGGTCCTCATCGACGATAATCAGATGAAACAAGTCCTCATCAATATTATCCTCAACGCGCTGCACGCGATGCCCAACGGCGGGGAGCTGACGCTGCGGCTCTTTCTGAAGCAGCTCGACCAGGGCCAGCCTGGGGTTGGCCGACGCACGAGCGACGTGTTCAAGCTCGGCCAAACCGTGCTGGTCTGCGAGATCGCGGATACCGGCACCGGCATTCCGGAAGACGTCCTCGGCAAAGTCTTCGACCCGTTTTTCACCACGAAACCCGCGGGAGAAGGCACCGGATTAGGGTTGGCCATTACGCGAGAGATCGTGGAGCGCCATCGCGGGCGCATCGAGATCGCCAGCCAGAAAGGCCGCGGGACGACGCTCAAGATCACCTTGCCGATTTACGAGGCGCCGGCATGAGCAAGAAGCGGATCCTCATCATCGATGACGAGAAGGATCTCTGCAACATCACGAAGCTCAACCTCGAGCGGACCGGTGAGTACGATGTGACGACCGCCTATTCCGGACGCGAAGGGCTGAAGAAAGCGAACGCCGGGGCGTTCGACCTGGTCATCACGGACTTCAAGATGCCGGGCATGGACGGCCGACAGGTGCTGGAAGCGCTCAAGGCGATGCGGCCGCATGCGCCCGTGGTGCTCTTTTCCGTCTACCATGATGATCCGGAGACGGTGACGATCGACATCCAGACCAAGGCCGACGGGGTGATTCACAAGCCGATCGATCATGAACAGCTGTGCCGGGTGATCCACGACGTGCTTGGAGGCCAGGAGCCGACGCCGTCGTGACGTAAAGCCGCGCGAACCAGCGTCGAGGACGAACAAGCCCATGATGGAGCAACACGCCGGACGCACCATTCTCGTCATTGACGATGAAGTCAATGCGCGCAAGCTCGCCAAGATGCTGCTTGAGCGCGAGGGATTTACGGTCTTCACGGCGGGCAACGGCGAGGAGGGGCTCACACTCGCCAAGGTGGAGCGGCCCGACGTCATTCTCTTGGACCTCATCATGCCCAAAATGAGCGGCCACGAAGTCCTTCAGCGGCTCAAGCAAGATCCGGACACGCGCGCCATCTCCATCATTGTGCTGACGGCCAAAGTGGCGGATCGAGACATCGCCACGTCCTTTCGGTTGGGCGCGGCCTTCCATCTCGAGAAGCCCTACGAAGTGAAGGACCTCATCCAAAAGATTTACGCCGCCCTCGCGCTGGGGCGGCAAGAGGGTTCCGTGTAAATGCAGAGCAGGGCACCGGGTGTCAACAAGCAGCTTGACAAGATTTTCTTTTTAATATATATTTTCACGGATCAATGAAAACATTCAATATAGTGAAAAATATGGGATCAGCCAGAACACGGCTCGCGACAGACTTCCTCGGCGCGCTGCCGCGCTTGCTGTCCTCGCTCACCGTTACACAGACCAGCGTGCAGCGAGGTGCCCGCACCGCACCGGAGCTGCTGGTGAAGGTCGTCACGCCGGCCGGCCACACACGGACTCTGTGTGTTGAGGTCAGAGCCGCCGCGACGCCGAATCGCATTCCTGAGGCGCTGCGACAGCTTGTCCAGGCGCATCCATCCAAGAAGACGTATCGCGTGTTGGGGGCGGTGTTTTTAAGTCCCCGCGCGCGCCAACTCTGTCGTGAGCATGGGGTAGGATACTTGGACCTGGCGGGCAACTGCTTTCTCCGGTGGGAAGGATTCCATCTGGAGAAAATCGTGGACAAGAACCCGTTTCCCGCGCGCGGGCGCCCGTCATCGCTCTTTACGGCCATCTCCAGCCGCATCGTGCGGGCCATGCTGGAAGAACCCACGCGGGTATGGCGCGTGAATGCGCTGGCGGCGGCGACCGACGTGAGCCTGGGGCACATCTCCAACGTGACCCGGCGTCTGGTGGACGAACGCTACGCGGTCAAAACAAGCGGGGGATTGCAGCTCGCTCAGCCGGGCACCTTGCTGGATGCGTGGCGCGAGTCGTATACCATCGAGCAGCATCTCGGACGAGGATACTACAGCTTCGAGCGGGATCCGGAGCAGCTCATGGCGCGCGTGGCGTCCGTCGCCCAAGCCCATCAATGGCGCTATGCGCTGACGTCGTTCGGAGCGGCAGCGTTGGTCGCCCCGTTCGTCCACGGCGTGGCGACGCGGCAATGGTATGTGCAAGACAGCGCGGCGGAGCAGGCGTGGGTGCAGGCGTTGGATCTGCGTCCGGCTGAAGCCGGGCCCAACGTCATCCTGCGCATGCCGGCTGATGCGGGCGTCTTCTATCGAGCGCGAGCCGTCAACACCATCCAGATCGTGGGCGCGATTCAACTCTATCTCGATCTGTATCGCGATCCGGCGCGCGGCCAGGAGCAGGCGGAGTTTCTGCGCAAGAAACTCTTGAAGTATTAACGATGCTGCCCGAACGGACGACCCAAGCCTACGGCCCGGCGGTGACGACGGCCTCGAAGGCGGTCCTCCTGGAGCTCATGGCCACGCTGCGCGCGTATCGCGAGGCCCTCGTGCTCGTCGGGGGATGGGCGCCGTACTTCTTGCTCGAGCGGCATCGGCGTCCCGAAGATGCCTTTGCGCACGTAGGCTCCATCGACATCGATCTGGTCGTGGATCCCGTGGCGGTGCGGGAGCCCGAGTACGCCTCGATTGTCGAGCTGCTCACCGCGCGCGGCTACCGGCCGGTCAGCAATCGGCGCGGCGGCTCGATTCCTCAGAGCCTTGAGCGCGTGATTTCCTCGCCGGTGACGAACAAACCCTATACGATTCGCGTCGACTTCCTCACCCAGCACGACAACGAGGCCGTGCGCGGCACGCGTCTGCAGGTGCAAGATGATTTATTTGCGAGGAAGCTCAAAGGCTGCGGGACGGCACTCCAGCACTGCACGACGATCGAGCTCTCGGGGACGCTGCCGGACGGCGGGGAACTCACCGTGCCGATGCGCATGGCGGACATCGTATCGTGCCTGACCATGAAAGGGATCGTGCTGGGCGAGCGGTACCGGGAAAAGGATGCGTACGATATCTTCGCGCTGCTGGCGCACTACGGGCACGGACCGAAAGATGTCGCCGCGGCCCTCCAACCCCATCTCGGAGAACCGCTCGTGCGGGAAGCGATGATCAGGATCCGGACGGCCTTTGGGACGCGGACGGCCAACGGGCCGGCCTGGGTGGCGGCGTTTCTCGTGAGCCCGTTGTTTGCGGCGGAGCGCGAGCGCGCGATCACCGACGCCTTCATGGTGGTGAGCGAGTTTAGTAAGTTCCTCTTCGCGGGGTCAGACCCCAATCGGGTGATCTCCTCGATTTCTGAGCTCAGGGTCTGACCCTGAGAGGTTATTTTTTTCCGCGCGTGTCCACATCGCGGTGCATGCCGATCTGCTCGAGTGCGTCATCAGGATGGCTGCTGTACTGTTGGCAGAGTGCGGTGACCGCGGCGATGTCCTGAAAGCGACCGGTCATCGCCATACGCTTCAAGATCTTGGCCCGGCGCGCGGTTTCCTCCATGATCTGTGCGGGGGTGCGCCCGGATTCCGTCGCGAGTTTATCGCGGTAAATACTGCTGGGAGATGACTCAGCCAGCTGATGCCGGTCGTGATCGTAACTCCACAACGTCGTCAGCAAGACGACCTGATGCTCCATGCCGGCCGTCTCGACCAGCTCACAGACGATGCGGGAAACTTTCCCTTCGATGTTCGTCTTTCGCAGGATCACGAACACGTCCACCAGGCTCACGAGCACCGGCGGCACGTTCATTGGCGCGTTCTGCAGGCGCAGGATGGTCTCGCGCGCGGAGGTCGCATGCACGGTGCTCATGCAGTACTTCCCCAGATTGATCGCCGTCATGAGGTCGTGCGCTTCAGCCCCCCGGACTTCTCCGACGAGAATCCGCTCCGGCCGCATCCGCAGGCTGTTCTTCACGAGGGCGTCCATCTTGGCGCGGCGGCAGCTCTCGAGTCGTGAGCAGTTCTCCAAGAAACTGGTATTGAGCTCCAGCGTATCCTCGATGGTCACCACGCGTTCCTTCGGTGGGATAAAGCTGAGCAGCGCATTCAGCAACGTCGTCTTCCCGGTGCCAGGGCCGCCGGAGATGATGAGGTTTGCGGGTCGGACCTGCAATCCCTCGACGTACATCCACAATTGCGCCGCGACGTCGTAGGGCAAGGCCCCGTTCTCGATCAGTTGGAGGATCGTCAGCGGATGCGGTTTGCCGCGCGTGATCGTAATTTGCGGGCCAAACGGCGAGGCGATGATGTTGACCCGGCCTCGGACATCGGCGAGTTCAAGGTCGTTGATCATGTCCGCCTCCGCGCGCCCGCCAAAAATCAGGAGCTTCTTCACGAACACCGCCAGCTGCTGCATGGTGGCAAACCGACGCTCGGTTTTCACGAGCCCCTCGCCGAGCTTGTGCACGAAAATGGGTTCGGTGGCGTTGATGATGATGTCTTCGACGGCCGGGTCGTTGAGAAACTCTTCGATGAGGTCGTAGGAGAGAAACGCGTGCAGGAATGCCTGGCGCTGGGCGCCGTCGGACAGATCGGGGAAGCCGTTACGATGCTCCGCGTAGAGCCGCTCTAGGGCGTCACCGACCAGTCGGCGCCGCTCCTCAAGCGGCTGAATGAGCGTCAGCTGCCCTTTGAGACTCTCGAGCAGCGCGTCGGTGAGGACGAGGAACGCCGACGGATCCGACGGCAGAAACGGCTCCGCGTTCATGATGCGTTTTATCCTCCTGGCAGCGGCAACGTCGTGGGACACGCCACCTTAAGTGTACCTGACCTCGTCGGTCCATTGACAAGTCAACAGAACTTGCTATGGTAATACCCGAAGCTGTGATGCTGCAGAGTGCGTGATCGGCAGAATCACACGAACATCGGACAGCGCCGCGCCTACAACTTCCTTGACGGCGTGGTAGAGCGACAGCACGTTCACCGGCCCTCATGAAACGCACCACACAACTTCAACGCGTTCTCGCAACGGTACTCGGTGTTGGTGCCGCGGCGATCCTGCTGACAGCAGGATTGCCGCACGATCACAGCCATTCCGCCGCGTCGCATCCTGCGCAATCGTGCCGTGTCTGCAGAATTCAAGAGAACTTTACCGCGACCCCGCCAGCTTCGGCATTCGTCCCGCGGCCGCTGGCATGTGTTGTCCACGCTTCACAGACTCCTCAAGAGGCGCCCCGACTTCTTTGCGTGGGTCGCCTGGCACGCTCCCGTGCGCCTCCCGCATCCTCCTAAGCTCAGTCGCTCGTTCGTGCCCGTTCCAGCGTGACTGGCAGCGCACCACTTAGACGGTGCGGCTGCAATACTGAGGAGGCTCCAATGAAGTCCGCATTCTTCTTAATGTTAGGATGTGCGCTCGTGACGCCATCTGCGTGGGCCGATCCATCGGCTGACGAGTTCGCCACCTTGCGCGCAAGCGTGCGGGAGCTCACCGCGCTCGTCCAACAGCTCACCACGACGGTCCAAGCCCAACAGCAGCGCATCAGCCAGCTCGAACACGCCGCACCGAGCCCGACCCAATGGCCGGCTCCGCCATCGAGCGCTCCATCAACGGCGCGCACCTTCTCCGGCACGAACCTCTCCGCGTTCAATCCGGAGATCGGCGTCTTAGCCGATATCGTGGGCCAGCTCTCCGAGAGCGGCGCAGACGGCGAGGGGAATGATACGCTCAGCGCCCGGGAACTCGAACTGGTCTTCGGGCATCCCATTGACCCGTATTCCCGGTTGGATGTGACGGCGACGTTCTCCGACGTTGAGGCGGCATCCTTGGAGGAAGCCTACATCACGCACTGGGGACTGCCCGGCGAGATCAAGGCGCAGATCGGCCGCCTGCGGCCGAAAGTCGGGAAAGCAAGCGCGCTCCACCGCGATTCGCTCGAGACCGTCGATGAACCGCTCGTGGTGACCCAGTATCTGGGAGCCGAAGGCTTGTCACGCACCGGCGCTCAGCTGTCAGGTTTTCTGCCGACGCCGTGGACCGTGGTCACGCATGAGCTGACCGCAGGCCTGATGGAGGGCGGAGTGGGCGAGGGCGGGACCCTCTTTGGATCCACGCGCCGGCGCCCATCCTTCTACACGCACCTGAAGAACTTCTGGGATGTGGCGGACACCTCCAACATCGAGTTGGGGGCGACGTATCTGCTCGGATCGAAAGATGCGGATGCGGCCTACGAGGTCAACGCGTTAGGGCTCGACGCCACCCTCGTGCATTACGTGACGCCAAACAATAAATTGAAGTGGCAGAACGAGGCGTACCTCCAGGAGCGGAAAGAATCGTTCAGCGTTGCGGAAGATGGGACCCGGACGAACTTCGGGAAAAACCCGTTTGGACTCTACTCGCTGCTGGACTATCGCGCCAGTCCGCGCACTGGCGTCGGCGGCCGGTTTGATTACGTCGAGCCCATCGATCTTGACCCAACGACGCGCGTTCGGGACGCGGATATCGCCTGGGCCGGGTATCTGACGTTTTACCAGAGCGAGTTTGCGCGCTGGCGACTCCAGTTTAAACACACCGACTTCGCGCTCGGCGGCGACGACAACACGATCTTCGCCCAAGCCACCGTGGTGATCGGCGTGCACAAGCATCAACTCCAATAGACTGGAGACCTGAGACTGGAGACCTGAGACAGCAGACAGACAAGAAAACAGACTCACAACAGGAAGGACTCTATCATGAAATACCAACGATGGCTGCCAAACCTCCTCGCTGCCTGGTTCATGATGGCGGCCGTGAACGTCCATGCAGCAGACAAGCCGCTGAAGGTGGTCACGACGTTATCGACATTCGCGGATCTGGTCAAGACGATCGGAGGCGACCACGTGGACGTCTCGGCGATTGCCTCGCCAAAATTCAACGCCCACTTCATCGAGCCCAAACCCAGCGATGTCGTGAAGGTGCAGCGGGCGGACCTGTTCCTCCACGCAGGGCTTGATCTCGAACTCTGGCGCGGGCCGCTGTTGGACGCGGCAGGGAACACGCGACTGTTTGCGGGACAGCCCGGCGAGTTAGATCTGTCTCAGGGGATTCCCCTGCTGGAAGTCCCCACCGGTGCGGTGAGCCGCTCGCAAGGGGACATCCACATCTACGGCAACCCGCACTACTGGGTCGATCCGGAGAACGCGATCATCATGGCGAAAGCCATTGCGGCCAAACTGAGCGCATTGGATCCCGACCACGCCGCAGCCTATGATGAACGCATGCGCGCATGGACCCGGCAACTGAGCCAGCGCATCGAGGTCTGGCGTCAGGCGGCCCGCGCGATCCGGGGCCATGAACTGGTGGCGTACCACAATGAGTGGCCCTACCTCCTCAACTTCTTGGGGCTGCACGCCGAGCAATTCCTCGAGCCGAAGCCCGGGATCCCGCCGACCCCCAAACAGGTGCAATTCCTCGAGCGGTACATGAAGGAGCGCCATATCCGAGGGATTATCCAGTCCACGTACTTTCCGAAAGATGCGGCAGGGACCTTGGCGAAGCGCACCGGGGCCACCGTCGTGCTCTTATGTCAAAGCGTCGGCGAAGTGCCCCACGCATCGGATTATATCGCGATGACGGACTATAATATCCAACAACTGACACACGCGCTGGGTGGGACCTAAACTGAGAGCTTGAGGAGCGACGCATGCCACAGTTCTTTCAGGTGATGCTGGAGCCATTCCTTGCGTGCTTGATCCTCACTGGCATCCATGCGTACTTAGGTCTGCATGTGATCGAGCGCGAAGTCATCTTCGTCGACCTCGCACTCGCGCAAGTGGCGTCATTCGGGGCGACGCTCGGATTCCTCTGGGGATTTGGGCTACACTCGACGCCGGGGTATCTGACGGCGCTGAGCTTTACGCTCGTGGGGGCCGCGATCTTTGCGATGACGCGCTTGCGCAAGCCGATCGTGCCGCAGGAGTCGCTCATCGGCGTCGTCTATGCCGTCTGCGCGGCGGCCTCCATTTTGGTGCTCAGTCGTGCGCCTGAGGGTGGGGAAGAGCTGAAAGCGCTGCTGGTCGGGCACCTGCTCTTCGTGGACTGGAGGGAGATCGTCAAAATTTCTCTCCTCTATAGCACGATCGGCGTGATTCACTGGCTGGCGCGCAAGCCGCTGCTGGCGATCTCGCAAGATCCTGAAGGCGCCTTCGCCAGGGGTCTGCGGGTGCGGTGGTGGGACTTCCTCTTCTATGCGACGTTCGGGTTCGTGGTGACCAGCTCCGTCGAGCTGGCCGGCGTGCTGCTCGTCTTCTCGTTTCTGATTGTCCCGGCGATTTGCGGAGTACTCCTCGCGCAGCGGATCGGCTCGCGGCTGCTCGTCGGGTGGGCGGCCGGCACGGTGACGAGCGTCGCAGGGATGATCGCGTCCTATGTCTGGGATCTGCCGACCGGGGCGACCGTCGTCTGCGCCTTCGGGGTGTGCCTCGTGCTTTGCGCCGCCATCCGCGCCCTCAAGCGCTAGCGCCTCATCTTGGGGTCTGACCCCAAAAAGTCAATGGCGAGACTTTGGAGCGTGTGTTAGGTTAATACGAGATGCCAATGGCTGGCACGAGTTCGGTGGGATTCAATCGATACGCCCTCAGCGCTGTGGTCTTCGTCATAGGATCAGGCGTGGCGGTATCTGCTGAGCGCCCTGCGTCTAATCTCAAGGCGGGCCGGACCGCGTATGAGCAGTCGTGCGCCCGCTGCCACGGGGTGAACGGAGAAGGGGACGGTGTTGACGCGAAGCGGTTCTACCCGCGCCCGCGGAATTTCAAGCTGGGCGCCTACAAGTTCCGCACCTCGGTGAGCGACGTGCCCCCCACCGACGAGGATCTCTTTCATACCATCACCTATGGGTTACCGGGTACGAATATGCCGGACTGGCAGCATTTTGATGAAACAACCCGCTGGCAATTGGTCGACTACCTCAAGAGCCTTTCCCCTCGCTTTCAGGAATCTCGACCCAAGCCGGTGCCGATCAAAGAGACCGGCCCAACGCCGGATCTGACGAAGGGCAAGACACTCTTTCAGAAGTTCGGGTGCGTGGCTTGCCATGGCCCCAACGGACGAGCCAACGGAACGTCCGCGGCAGGACTCGTCGACGACTGGGGCATGCCGATTCGTCCCGCGAATCTGACTCAAGGATGGGCCTATCGCGGCGGCAGCGATCCGCGCTCGATCGTCTTTCGCGTGATGGCCGGCATCGAGGGAGCCGGCATGCCGTCATTTGCCGAGGCGATCTCCGAGGACGATGCCTGGCAGATGGCGTACTATGTCCAGTCGCTGCAGGAGCCGGCGCAGTGGAATATGATTGCGCACGCCAAAGTAGTGGGATCGTTGCCTGAGACCGCGACGGATCCGCGCTGGGCCTTGGCGGAGCGCACGAATGTGCGCCTGCGCCATGCGGTGAACGCTACCGGTGAATGGGTCGTGCCACCGACGGTGCAGTCGGTGGCGGTGCAGATCATGGCGAATGACAAAGACGCGGTCTTTCGCCTCACGTGGGATGACCCCACGCAGGATGAGAACACGCCGCACGACGGGTTGGCCGTGCTCCTGAAGCCCGCCGGCAGTCAAGGAGATGTGGTGACGCTCCAAGCCTGGCCGTACGACGGAGCGCCGGCGCTTGACCTGTGCTATTGGTCTGCGGAAACCGGCCAGGCGTTTGAAACGATCGCGACGGAATATGACAGCGTCCTGGCGCGCCAGACGCCGCAAGCGCTGGTGACCAGCACGGCGACGTACGAGGACGGTCGATGGACCCTCCTGCTGCGCCGCCCGCTGGAGCGGACGAGCCCTGACGCAGCTGCGGTGATCGCGCGTGATGGGCTCACCGCCATGGCTTTTGCGGTCTGGGATGGCGGCAATCCGAAGGCGCGGGCGGTGTCTCCCTGGATCGACATTTCCGTGCGCTCAGGACACGCGCCATCGCATGCACGCTAACGTGAGACAGGTTCGACACATAACCCAGAGGAGGTTGTCGATGATACACGCCCGTTTTGTTTCTCCCACGCTGATCGCCGTGCTGGTGGCGATCGGATGTGGCAGCAGCAAGCCGCAAGACGCATCCGCCACGACCAACACGCACGACACGTCGAGCCCATCGGCGGTTCCGATGCAACTCGCCGAGACCCCGGCTGGCACTCCGGCCGCGTCAGGGACCGGCACCATCCAGGTGACAGCCAAACTTGAGGGTACGGCGCCCAAGGCAGACACGGTCAAGATGAGTGCCGATCCGGTTTGTCAGCAGAAGCACCAAACTCCGGTGTACGCCGAAGAAGTGGTGGTCAACGATGCTGGGATGCTCAAGAACGTGTTTGTATACGTCAAGGAAGGCGCCAGCGCCTCCGCTGCCGCGCCGACGACCCCGGTCACGCTCGAGCAGAACGGCTGCTGGTATGCGCCGCGCGTCTTCGGCATTCAGGTGAACCAACCGTTGGACATCGTCAACAGCGATGACACGCTGCACAACGTCAACGCCAAGCCCTTGCTGAACGCGCCGTTCAATGTCGCGCAGCCGAGTCCGATGAAGACGACAAAGAAATTCACCAAGCCGGAGATCATGGTGAAGTTTAAGTGCAACGTCCACCCATGGATGAACGCGTATGCCGGTATCGTCGAGAACCCGTTCTTCGGCACGACCGATGCCAGCGGGACGACTTCGATCACGGGCTTGCCCGCGGGAACGTACACGCTCGAAGCATGGCAGGAAAAGTACGGCACGCGGACGCAGACCGTGACCCTTGGCAGCGGCGAGACGAAGTCGGTTTCGTTTACGTTCAAAGCGCAGTAACAGCGCATGTTTTCGGGACTCAAGACTCAAGACGCAAGACTCGAGACTGAAGGTCGCAACATTCGCCATGAGTCTTGCGTCTTGAGTCTTGGGTCGCTCTTTTGTGTTACAGCGCTGCTCGTGTGGCTCATTGCGCCGCGCAGCGTCTGGGCCGCTGAGCCGCCAGTACGGATCTGGCTGCCCGAGGGGATTACGACGACCTCGCCCGCCATCGATCACCTCTTCTACTTGATCCTGTGGATTACAGGAGGCGTGTTCTTTCTCGTCCAAGCGACGCTCCTCATCTTTCTCGTGCGGTATCGCCAACGCCCTGGGCGCGTCGCGGCCTACACGCACGGCAGCTCGCTCGCGGAGATCATCTGGACGGTGATCCCGGCGATCATTCTCGTGTTCCTGGCATTTCGCAGCCAGCATGTGTGGTCGTCCGTGCGCGGCACGCCGCCGCCTGAAGACCTGCGCATCGAAGTGACCGCGCAGCAATTCGCCTGGAACATCCACTATCCCGGACCGGATCAGCTCTTGGGACGCACAGATCCCACACTGGTCGACGAAGCGACGAATCCGATTGGACTCGATCATCAGGATCCGCACGCGGCGGATGATCTGGTGACCGTTAACCAGTTGCACCTGCCCGTCGACAAAATAGTGCTGATCAACCTGAGATCCAAGGACGTGATCCACAGTTTCTTCGTGCCGCAATTCCGCATGAAGTTGGACGCGGTGCCCGGCCTGACCGGCCACCTGTGGGTCAAGGCGACGAAGAGCGGCGCCTACGAAATCGTGTGCGCGGAGCTCTGCGGCTTGGGGCACTATCGGATGCGGGGATTCCTGGTCGTGGAACCCGACGCAGCCTTTCAGGCGTGGTGGACGCAGATGGTCAAGGAGCAAGGATAAATGGACGCGCACGCACACGCGTCAGATCCCGCACGGCAGATGCGCGCGGTCGTCGGCAGCCAACTCATCTTTCTGACGCTCTTCCTGCTGCCGCTGCTGGGACTGCTGTTTCCCGCGCATCTCTCGAAGATCGTCATCGGGGACGGTCTGCTGCTGGGGATCGTCGCCGTCCTCTTGCGCACACGCTTGTTCTCAACCGACCACAAGGTGATCGGCGTGCAGTTTCTCATCACCAGCCTCGTCATGCTCTTCATCGGGGGCTCGCTGGCGATGCTGATCCGTCTGCAGCTGGGCTGGCCGCAACACGTGAAATACGCGCAGGGCTGGCCGCATCAGGCGTTTCTCGTCCTCGAGAAGATCCTTCCGGGAGGTTTTCCGAGCGGCGGGGGCATCATGGATGCCGGGTTCTACAACATGCTCTTTACGATGCACGGCTCCATCATGATTTTCTTCGCGATCATCCCCTTGCTCGTCGGAGTGTTCGGCAACTATCTCATCCCGCTCAAAATCGGCGCCGGCGACATGGCGTTTCCGAAGCTCAACGCGATTTCGTATTGGCTCATGCCCCCCGCGATTGCGATTGTCTGCGCCGGCTTCTTCATGCAGTCGGGGGCGGCGGCGGCCGGGTGGACCGCGTATGCGCCGCTCTCCACAACGCTCGGACCCGGGCAGGTCTGTTGGATCGTGGGCGTCATCGTCCTGGGGGTGTCCTCCATCATGGGGGCGGTCAACTACCTGACGACGATCATTAATCTTCGAGCGCCTGGCATGTCTTTCTTTCGTCTGCCATTGGCCATTTGGGCGCTGTTCATTACGGCGGTGATGGTCTTGCTGGCAACACCAGTCCTTGCCTCGGCATTGATCCTCCTCCTGCTGGATACGACGCTGCACACGAGCTTTTTCCTGCCAGCCGGGATGGTGATCGATGGGGTCGCACAGGCGCACAGCGGCGGACAGGTCCTCTTGTGGCAGCACCTGTTCTGGTTCTACTCGCATCCGGCGGTGTACATCATGATTCTACCGGCGATGGGGATCGCCTCGGAAATCCTGCCGGTCTTTGCGCGCAAGCCGCTCTTTGGCTATCGCTCGATGGTCTACGCGATCATGGGCATCGCGGGCCTGGGGTTTCTCGTCTGGGCGCACCACATGTTCGCCAGCGGCATGAACCCAACACTCGGCACGAGCTTTATGGCCTCGACGATGGTGATCGCGCTGCCCTCGGCGATCAAGACCTTCAACTGGCTGGGGACGTTGTGGCGCGGCTCGATTCGGCTCACGACGCCGATGCTGCATGCGCTGGCCTTCGTCTCGATGTTCGTCATCGGCGGCTTGACCGGCATCTTCGCGGCCGCCTCACCGGTGGATCTCTACCTCCACGATACCTACTTCATCGTGGGCCACCTGCACTATGTGCTCTTTGGCGGCAGCCTCTTCGGGATTTTTGCGGGCATCACGTTCTGGTTTCCCAAGATGTTCGGGCGGATGTTGAACGAGACGCTCGGCAAAATCCACTGGGCGCTGACGCTGATCTTCTTTAACGCCGTCATGTTTCCGATGTTCATCCTCGGCATCGCCGGCATGCCGCGGCGCATCTACGACTACACCAGTTACGCGCACCTGGCGCACGTCGGTGGGCTGAATCGCATGATGAGCCTCGCCGCGTTCTGTCTCGGGGCGGCACAGTTCATTTTCATCGTCAATTTCTTCTGGAATTTGTGCTTCGGCAAGAAAGCCGAGGACAATCCGTGGCAGGCAAACACCCTGGAGTGGGCGACGACTTCGCCTCCTCCGCATGGCAACTTCCCCACACCGCTTACGGTTTACCACGGCCCCTACGAATACAGCGTGCCCGGTCGCACAGACGACTGGCTGCCGCAACACATGAAAGCATAAGTCAGGGGCGCGGGGCAAGAGACGCGGGGCGGGGGAGTCCCCACCCCAACGGCATGACCCCCCACATCCCGACTGATCGAACGTAAGATGCGTTCTCAACGATTACTTCATCGCTACGCCATCGTCACCGCCATCGCAACGTTCCTGCTCCTCATCGCAGGCAGCCTCGTGACGTCGACGGATTCCGGCCTTGCGGTGCCGGATTGGCCGTTCTCGTACGGCATGCTGTTTCCGCCGATGGTGGGCGGGATTTTCTATGAGCACGGCCATCGGATGATCGCCGGCGTCGTGGCCTTGCTCATCCTGGGGCTGGCGATCTGGACAGGACGCACCGAGTCTCGAGGGTGGGTCCGCCGGCTCAGTTACGCGGCACTTGGGGGTGTCCTGCTGCAAGCACTGCTGGGCGGGTTGACCGTCCTTTTGCTCCTGCCGCCGCAGATGTCCATCGCGCACGCGTGTGTGGGCCCGACGGTGTTCTGTCTCGTGGTCTGCCTCGCGCATGCGACGGCGCCGACATGGATTGAGACGCCGGCGCCGCTTGAACCTCGCGGGATGCCCTTCGTGCGCATCATTGGTCTTTTGACTATCGTGGCGGTGGCGGTGCAGTTCCTCTTGGGCGCGGTGATTCGGCATACGGGGTACGGTGTCTCTGCGCATTTCGCAGGCGCAGTGACGGTGTGCCTCATAGCTGGATGGCTCGCGGCGCGAGTGGCCCCATTACGCGCGAGCGCGCCTCTGATCTGGCGACAGATGCTTCGGCTGCTGGCGCTGCTGGCCGTCCAAGTGTTCTTGGGGGTGTCAGTCTGGATGCATCGCGGGGCTGTGCCGCTTCGCACGGGACATGTTGCGGTCGGGGCGCTCGTCCTGGCGCAATCGGTCATCCTCGCGTGGGAGATGGCTCAGCGGTCGAGGGTTGCGCGCGCGGACGCGACATCACCAGCAAGCCCCGCATCAGGTGCCGCGCCATCCGCGCACGGATCGCTTCGCGCCGTCATCGTGGACTACCTCGAGCTGACGAAGCCAAGGCTCAGCGGCCTCGTGCTCATGACCACGGCCGTCGGATTTTGGCTGGGCGTGCCCGCCTCGAGTCGGGTCACGGCGTTCGCACCGCTCTTGATTGGCACCTGGATGGTCGTGGCCGGCGCCAATGCGTTCAATCAATGGATGGAACGCTCCTATGATGCGCTGATGCGTCGCACGCAGGATCGTCCGCTGCCGGCAGGGCGCCTGACGCCGGAGGCGGCGTTTCGTTTTGCCCTCATCCTATCCGTGGCAGGCTTGGCCTGTTTGATGTGGGCGGTGAATGCGTTGGCCGCTATCCTCGCGGCGATCGGCTGGGCCAGCTACGTGCTCCTCTACACGCCGCTCAAGCGCCGAAGCCCGTTGTGCACGCTGGTAGGCGCGGTGCCTGGAGCGCTGCCGCCGATGATCGGCTGGGCCGGGGCGCGCGGAACGCTCAATGCCGATGCGTGGCTGCTTTTTGCCATCCTCTTTATCTGGCAGCTACCGCACTTCCTTGCGTTGGTCATCCTGTATCAAGAGGATTACGCGCGCGCAGGATTTCGCATGCTGCCGCTCGTGGACTCGGGTGAGATGGCGACCGCGCGGCAAACGGCACTCTATGGGCTGGCCCTGCTGCCCATCAGTCTCTTTCCGACGCTGATGGGCGTTGCGGGGCGCGCGTATTTCGTCGGTGCGACGATCCTCGGCTGCGGGTTTCTGCTCGTCGCATTGCGAGCCGCGTGGCTGCGGTCGCTGCCCACGTGTCGGCGACTCTTTCGCGCCTCGGTCGTGTATCTGCCGGCGCTGCTGGTGCTGTTGGCGATTGATCGTGTGCCCCGATGACGTCGACGGACGCGACGCGCCGGTATTTCAGTCTGGCGGGGGCGGTGGCCATCATGCTGACCGGCACCGCGCTCTGGATGGCGTATCGCGTCACCCCGCCGCCGCGCTCCGCACCGGCCTTGCACGATTATGGAGTCGTTCCCGCGTTTGCCTTGGTGGATAGCCGGCGCCAGCCGGTGACCCGCGAACGTTTGTCGGGATCGGTGTGGGTCGCCGACTTTATCTTCACGCGGTGCGCCGGCCAATGCCCCATAATGCATACGCAGATGGCGACGGTCTCCGACGCGTTTCGTCACGCGCCCGACGTGCGCTTCATCTCGTTCACCGTCGATCCGGCCCACGACACGCCGGAGGTGTTGGCCGTCTACGCCAGCCGGTATCGCGCGCAGGCGCGTCGCTGGCAGTTCGTGACCGGCGACCCTTCAGCGGTGCTCGCGCTGGCGCAGCAGGGGTTTCATCTTGGTGTCGTGCCGGAAGGGTCTGAACAGGAGCCAATCACGCACAGCGCGCGCCTCGTGCTGGTCGATCGCGCGAGCCACATCCGAGGCTACTACGATGCGACCGATCCCGAGGCGGTGCGCCGGCTTCAAGCGGATATCCGGCGCCTGCTGCAGGAGCGATCGTGATGGCGCTGGCCGTTGGTCCTTCGCTGAACGCGGTCCTCAATGCGACGAGTGCGATCTTGCTCATGGCGGGAGCGCTGTGCATCAAAGCCGGGCGCATCGGTGCGCACAGAGCCTGCATGCTCGCGGCCTGCGCAACCTCGACGCTGTTTCTCATCTCGTATGTGGCCTACCACGCGCAGGCGGGGTCGGTCCACTTTCGCGGCACCGGGTGGACCCGGCCCGCCTACTTCACCATCCTCATCAGCCATACGATATTGGCCGTGGTCATTGTCCCGCTGGCGGCGCGCACCCTGTTCTTGGCCGCGCGCGAACGGTTCGCCGATCATCGGGCGATGGCGCGCTGGACGCTTCCGGTGTGGCTCTATGTGTCCGTGACCGGCGTCGTTGTGTACCTCATGCTGTATCGCCTTTAGTGGCCGCATGACATGACAACTCCACGCCCACTACAACCGATAGCTCAGCACAAGCACATCTTGGTTCGTATAACGTGGCCGCGTGGCCGCGTGGCCGCGATGTGCCTGGCGACCGCCGTCTCTATGTTGGCGCTTGCCGCCACCGCTCACGCGTGTCCTGCGTGCAAAGAGTCACTCTTCGACCCCGGCCAGCTACCTCAAAAACTGGCGACCGCGCGCGCCTACGCGCTCAGCATCGGTGTCATGCTGGCGGTTCCGGCGTGCCTCGTCGGCGGCATTACGACGTTGATCATCCGCAGCATCCGTCGGGCCCGGCGCGCGGCCGGTGCGGCCGCATCGCACTCACCGACGCCGTAAGCAGGGTGCTGCGCTGTTGACACCTCGATACTTTGGGGTTAGACTGCACCACAGATCGCCACACACTTACTCACCAGGGAGGTCATGAGATGAAACGAGCGAGTTGGGTTGTTGTAGGCGCCGTCATCTTCGTTGTTGCACAACCAGCATGGGCCGCGCGACTGGTCATTCACGACATGGCCGAATCCCCCCAGTACGGACGCAAGGCCGGCGGCATGATCGGCCGCGGCGCGCTCAACGCGGTGACCTGCTTCGTCGATCCTCTTGTGAACATCGTCAATGAAACGAAAGCTGGTCCACCTTTCATCGGGACGCTCACCGGTGTGGCCAAAGGCCTTGGCTGCGGGGTGTTGCGGCTGGGTTCCGGTGCGATCGATCTCGTGACGTTCTGGGTGCCCGGGTTTAACGGATTTCCCGTCTCAGAATCGTATGACAACTGCATGGCCCCCGGCACGGCCTCCTATGCGACACCGGTTCAGGAGCCTTCGAGCATGAGCGTGTCGAATCAACCGGCATCCCAATGGGATGTCCCCACGACGGAACCCGGAGCGGCGCAAGCGCCGGTTCCTGTCCAGAGCGAACTAGAGAAGCCGGCCACGCACCGGACCTGGAAGAAGTAGTCGCGTATCCGCCGAGATTTTCACCAGCCCCGCAGGCCCTAACCATGGGCGAGACCTACCTCACCAAAGCAGGCCACCTCAAGTTGTTGGCTGAGCACAAGGCGCTCCTCCAGCAAAAGCGCGAACTCACCGAAGAAGTCAGCAAGGCCGCGGCGATGGGCGATCTGCGGGAAAACGCCGAATACCACGCCGCGCGCGAACGGCTCCAGCACGTCGCCAAGCGGCTCACGGAACTCGATGGGAAGCTTGGCAACGTCCGCATCATCGATGACATCGCGACGAAAGACGGGGAAGCCCGCGTCGGCACCGAAGTGACCCTTGAGGACGAGCAGACCAAGGAACGATTCACCTACATGCTCGTCGGGCCGGATGAAGCCGATCCTCAGCAGGGCAAACTCTCGATGGCCTCTCCGCTTGGCAAGTCACTCCTCGGAAAGAAGAACGGGGAGAAGTTTACGCTCACGCTCCCGAAGGTCGTCGTTCCGTATCGCATCGTGAACATGAAACGCCCGTGACCGATGGCCGGCGACCCTCTCGCGAAGCGCACGCGCAAGCCCTGCAAGGCAGGGAGGGAGCCGCTGCCGCTCAGCGCCGCACAGGCCCTGCTGCGTGACCTCTTCATCCTCACGGCAAAGATCGATCAGCTGCTCGTCTCCTCTTGATAGTACGAGAGACGCCAGGCGCGTTCGGTGGGTGTCGCCCACGACGCACTCGCACACGAAAGGAGCCAGCCATGGCCTTGACCCCCTCGACGATGCTTCCGCTCGGGACCGCAGCACCGGATTTCCAGTTGCCTGACGTAGTCTCCGGCCGGACCGTCTCGCTGTCGACGTTTGCCGGCAAGAAAGCGTTGCTCGTGATGTTCATCTGCCGGCACTGCCCGTACGTCGTGCATGTGCGTGAAGAGCTCGCGCGCGTGGGAAAAGACTATGGGGGGAAAGATCTTGGCATCGTCGCGATCAGCGCCAACGACGCGGCCACGTATCCTGATGACGCGCCGGATCAGCTGAAGGCGATGGCCACAGACCTCGGGTTCACGTTTCCGTTCTGCTACGACGAGAGTCAGAAGACGGCCAAGGCGTACACCGCGGCCTGCACGCCGGACTTTTTCCTCTTTGATGCCAAGCGAGCGCTTATCTACCGTGGCCAACTGGATGACAGCCGGCCCGGCAATGGCAAACCGATTACGGGTAAAGACCTGCGCGCAGCCATCGATGCGGCACTCGCCGGCACGCCGGTCAATCCGAAGCAAATGCCCAGCGTAGGCTGCAACATCAAATGGAAGCAAGGCCGCGAGCCTGCTTATGATGGGTAAGAAGGAAGTGTCCGTCGAGAAACCCGCATGTTATACTAACGCGGATTATGGAACACACCCTCCATACCATCGCTGAACATCTCCACGGACGCCTCATCGGCAGCGGGGTGACCCTCATTCGAGGGGTGAGCAACCTCGAAACCGTGAAGGAAGGCGAGCTCACCTTTGCGGAGGATTCCCGGCACGTGACGCTCGCTCTTAGCACACGCGCCGCCGCGGTGATCGTGCCGTCCGACGTGCAGCAGCTTGAAGGGAAAGCCGGCATCAGCGTGGCGAATCCCAAGCTGGCGTTTGCCGTCGCCCTCGAACTGTTCCATCCGATGGCGCCTCCGACGGAAGGCATCCATCCGAGCGCCGTGCTGGGCGAGAATGTGCAGCTGGGCAAGGGCGTGTGCATCAAGGCGCACGCGTCAATCGGCGATAATGTCCGCATCGGTCAAGGCACCCTCATTGAGTCCGGGGCGCGTCTCGGCGATGGGGTCAGTATCGGCGAGCACTGTTTCATCGGCCCCAACGTCGTGATGTACCGCCACACCCTGATCGGCCATCGGGTGCGGATTCATGGAGGGACGGTCATCGGCGGGGATGGGTTCGGCTACGTTTTCGATCAGGGCCACTACGTCAAAGTGCCTCAGGTCGGCAACGTCGTCATCGAAGACGACGTCGAGCTGGGCTGCAACGTTTGCGTCGATCGCGCGACCATCGGCTCCACGGTCATTAAACGTGGCACGAAGGTGGATAATCTCGTCCAGATCGCGCATAACGACCACATCGGCGAGCACGTGATGATCACGGGCCATGTCGGATTCTCCGGCAGTGTGACCGTCGGCAACTACGCGGTCTTTGGCGGCAAAGCCGGAGTGGTGGATCACGTCACCATCGGGGAGCGCGCACAAATTGGCGCCGCCAGCGTCGTCACGAAAGACGTTCCGGCGGGAGAAACCGTGTGGGGATTTCCCGCGCGTCCCATCCGCAGCATCAAACGGCAGTTGGCCGCGCTGAGCCATCTTCCGGCGATTCTCCAACGACTGTCGGGCGTGGCGAAGCGGCTGCAGACGACGGAAGCACGATTGAAGTCGCTTGAGCAACGGACTCCGGCCTCATCGCGTCCACGCACGCGGCCGGCGCAATCGTAAGCGCTTATTCCTTCATGACGGCACATCCCCCCGCGATACTGCACCCATCCCCCACGGCTTCTCGCGAGAGCGCAGGTCCTGCGCTGACACTGACCGAGCATCTTGAGGAGCTGCGCCGGCGGCTGGGTATCTCGCTTGCAGCGTTCCTCATTGCGATCGGCGTGAGCGCGTGTTACGTCGAGTGGATCATTGACTGGCTGCGACAGCCGGTCGTCGCCGTCTTGCCGCGGTTCGCGTTTTTTACGCCGACGGAACCGCTGACCGCCTACATCAACGTGGCCATCCTGGGCGGGTTGGTCCTCGCGATGCCGGTGCTGCTGTGGCAGCTGTGGGGGTTTGTGCGGACCGGGCTGACCGCGCGGGAGCAGACCTCAAGTACGGCATTCATGTGGTGGGGCAGCGGACAGTTCATCACCGGCGTGGCGTTTGCCTATTATGCGATCCTGCCCGTGTCTTTGCGCGTGCTGCTGGGCATCGGGACGGCGTATCTGGAGCCCATGATTTCCATCGGCGCCTACCTCTCATTCGTCACGACGCTGCTGTTTTGGTCCGGAGTCATTTTTGAGCTGCCCGTTCTTCTCTTTCTCTTGGCGAAGATCGGGATCGTGACCGCCGAGTGGTTGCGCCAGCAACGGCCGTACGCCATCCTGGTGCTCGTGATCGTGGCCGCGCTCGTGACGCCCACGACCGACCCCGTGAACCTGTTGCTGATGACCGTCCCGCTCATCCTGCTCTACGAACTGTCAATTTGGATCACTCGGATCAGCATGCCACAGCGCCCACGGAGAGAGACGTCATGACGATCAGTCACGCCCACGGACGTCACGTGCGCAGGACGCTCGCGAGCAGCACCGTCCACCCTACCGCTGCCCCGGCGCACCACAACCATCCCTGCGCAGCAGGCCCCACCATCACCTCGATCGGTCCGATGGTCGTGGCAAGCAGGGCGAACGTTCCCACCAGCCACTGTCCCAGACTTCGACCCCAATGTTCCGATGCAGGAGCCGCAACGGCGACCTCGCGCCACCACCCAGGCGGCCTTACCCGCGCATAAAACTGTTTGAGCGTCGCCCAATCCACGGGTGACGTCAACAGGGTCACCGGCAGCCACACCAATGCTGTGCCCACCACCATGAACGCCAGCTCCACCACGAGTCCAGGCGGCCATCCGAGCCACGGCAACGCATGTGCACGAAGCAGCAGGATGGGCAGACTGGCCGCGATTGCCGCGATCTCGCTCCATGGATTGATGCGCCACCACAACCACCGCAGCAAATAGACAGGCCCCACCCCCGCCGTCAGGTTCAAGATCGTCGTGTAGGAAGCACTGACGCTGTCGTTCATGAATGCGACCATCGTGGCGCCGGCCGCCAAGAAGAACGGGAGCATCCTGGCGATGAAGAGGTAATGGCGCTCTGAAGCCGTCCGATTCACAAAGCGCTTGTAGCCGTCATTGAGTAAATAGGACGCACCCCAATTGAGCTGCGTGCTCAGCGTCGAGAGAAAGGCGGCGAAAAACGAGGCGACCAGCACGCCGCGCACGCCCGTCGGCAGCAGCATCGTAATCAATCGCGGGTAGGCGCGCTCATGATCGATGAAGGGTGTGTGGTTGACGGTGCTGAGCAACTCCTGATTCGGAATCAGCAGGATGGAAGCCAAGGCCGTCACAATCCAGGGCCATGAGCGCAGGCAATAGTGCGCGATGTTGAACCACAGCACGGAGAGCATCGCATGGCGTTCATTTTTGCACGAGACGAGTCGCTGTACGACCACACCGCCTCCGTCGGTATTTTTCCACGCCCACCATTGGATGAGCAGCAATCCTAGGAACCATCCAAACGGCGTGTTGAGGACGTTCGCCTCGTGCGCGGAGGGCAGTGGCGGGATCACGGCGAGGAACGGCGTATCCTGCAAGCGGTGCGAGAGTGCGTGCAAGCCCCCGACGGCATGCACCGCGTAGACCGCAAGGATGACCGCCCCCGCCATCGCCCAAATAAATTGAAACGCGTCCGTCAACACAACGCCCCACAACCCGGAGAGTGACGTATAGATGGCGCCGAGCACGACGCAACCGATGATCGCTTCCTCGCGGGTAAATCCGGTCGTCTCTTGCAGAACTTTCCGCATGCCGGTGATGGGCCACACGCCCATCACGTAGCAGTTGTAGAAAAGTCCCCAGTAGAGGGCTTTGAATCCCCGCAGAAACGCCGCCGCGCGGCCGCTGTAGCGCAGCTCGACGAGCTCGACCTCCGTCATCACGTTCGCCCGCTTCCACAACTTCGCGAAGACAAACACGGTGAGCATCGTCGAGATCCCCAGCGCCCACACTTCCCAGACGCCCCAGATGCCTTTACTGCGCACCATGCCGGTAATCAACAGCGGCGTGTCAGAGGAAAACGCGGTGGCGACGATCGAAGTGCCGGCGAGCCACCACCCAAGCGTGCGATTCGACACGAAATACGATTCGAGGCTGGTGCCGGCGACACGTTGGAGCAGGATCCCGATCAGGGCGCTGATCACGCAGAAGGCGGCGACGATGGACCAATCAACGACAGACATCTCTATGCAGGGTTCCCTGGCGTTAGATTGCCGAGGATGCAGGCCGACGCAGCTCCGGTCGTCTGAGGCAGGTGGTTGACGCGATGACGAATGGTTTGCAGCGCGAGGTAGGCAAACGCGAGAGGCTCTTTCGCTTGAAGCGGGATCCCGTAGGACTCAATGGATCGCACGGGAACAGGATCGAGCAGGCGCGTCAGGTGGCCCATGAGCGTTCGGTTGCGCGCACCGCCGCCGCTGATGATGACTTCCCGGAGCCGATGAGGGACGAACCGGCGATAACTCCCCACGATACTGTACGCGGTGAAGTACGTGACGGTGGCCAAGACATCCTGTGCTTCGCGCGAGAGGCGAGCCCCGAACATCTGACGGAGCAACGCGTTTGAGAACAGTTCTCGTCCGGTCGATTTTGGCGGCGATCGATGGAAGTACGGATGGCGCCACAACCGTTCAATGGCGCGTTGATCGACTCGGCCACGACGCGCCAAGCGGCCGCCGGCATCATACTGCAAGTGCTTTCGGCTCATCTGTTGAACAACCAGGTCGATGAGGCAGTTGCCGGGACCGGTATCAAAGGCGCGGGTGGGAATGCCGCGTCCGACGACCGTCACATTCGCGATGCCGCCGATATTTTGCAGCGCGCGCGCCGGCCCGTGGCCGAAAAACGTTTCATCGAAAAAGGGAATCAATGGAGCGCCCGTTCCTCCGGCGGCAAGATCACGAGACCGGAAATCAGCGACGACGGGAATGCCCGTGCGCTGCGCGATGACGGCGGATGCGCCAATCTGCAGCGTCGAGGGTGTGGCGTCATCCGGGCCGTGGTAGATCGTATGGCCGTGCGATCCGATGACGGTGACGCGGCGGGCAGGGACATGGGCCGTGCGTAGAAGACGACAGGCCGCGCGGGCGAAGTGTGCGCCCAGCTCCATGTTGAGCGCGGAGACCTCGCGCGCGGACAAGGCAAGTCCTCGTCGAAGTCTTCGTGCGAGGGCGACAGGATACGGCGTGGTGTGTTCGGCGATCACCTGAAGCGTTCGGCCATGGAACCGCGCGAGGGCGGCAGACACGCCGTCGCAGGAGGTGCCGGACATGAGGCCGAGAGCAAGAGCCATCAGCGATGGTGGAGGCTGGAGGCTAGAGGCTGGAGGGCAAGGCGAAGCGAACCGTGCGCCCGATGGAGCGCATAGAGAGCTGCGCGATCACTCAACCTGCATTGTTGCATCAGAATGGCCACCTTGACGCGGCCGCGGGCGCGTCGCAGCGCGTCTGCGGCGGACGCCAGGGAGCAGCCGGTGACCGTTTGGATGATGCGAACCGCACGGGCCCGGAGTTTTCGGGAGGTCGGACGGACATCGACCATCAGGTTGCCGTACGTTTTGCCCAGCTGCACCATCGAGCCCAGCGTCAGCATGTTCAGGACGAGCTTCGTCGCGGTGCCGGCCTTCAGGCGCGTGGAGCCGGTCAAGACTTCCGGCCCAACGCTGAGTGGAATCGTCACCTGCGCGCGAATCAAGGGGCGGACATGACACGTGATCAAGATGGTGCGTGCGCCGCGTCGCGCCGCGACCCTGAGCGCTTCGTCGACGAAGGGCGTCACCCCGCTGGCGGAAATCCCGACGACAACGTCACTCGCTCGAATCCGTCGAGCCATCGCGTGACGCGCGCGTCGCCGATCATCCTCCGCTCCTTCCTGAGAGCGAAAGACCGCCCGCGGCCCGCCGGCGATGATCGCTTGCACCAACGAGGGGGGCGTGTGAAATGTTGGAGGACACTCTGCGGCTTCAATGACGCCGAGCCGTCCGCTCGTGCCCGCCCCAACGAAGATGAGGCGGCCGTCATCACGCAGCCGCGCCGTGATGAGTCGGACCGCGCGGGCAATTGACGCGCGCTGGCGGCGGATGGCGCGCACGACACAGTCCTCTTCACGAATCATCATGTCCACGTACGCCGTGACGGAGAGTTGATCGAGCGTGCGAGTCTTGGGATGGCGCTGTTCGGTGGGGAGGCGACTGTAGCGAACGCCGCGAGGCATCGTGGCAGCAGCATAACATGGGGACGATCGAGAGTCTAGACGGGGCGCAGCCGCTGGACGGATGTCGCAGCTTCAGGTAGAGTGTCGCAGAGATGGCGACGACACCTCTTGAGACGCTGATTGGCGCGCGGTTGGCCGTGGGGTTTCACGGCACGGCAGCGACCGACGAGTTGATTCAACAATTGCGCCAGACTCACGCGCAAAGCCTTGTCATGTTCAGCAGGAATTTCGTGAGCCCTGAACAGTGTCGCACGCTGCTGCGTGATCTTGAGGACGCACTCGGATATCGGCTGCTCGTCATGGTGGACCACGAAGGCGGCCGGGTAGTGCGATTTACTCAAGGCGTGACGCGCTTTCCGGATGCGTTGACGGTCGGCAAGACGCACACGCCGGAAGCGGTTGAGCAGCAAGGAGCGATTGAGGCACGAGAGTTGCGGCAGCTGAGGGTGCACGTCAACTTAGCACCCTGCGTCGATGTGGTGGTCGCAGGCGCCGATCCGATCATCGGCGATCGATCCTACGGGACTGATTCTGAGCGCGTGGCGGCGTTCGGGGCCGCGCGCATTCGTGGGCTGCAAACGCATGGCGTCGCGGCCTGCGCCAAACATTTTCCCGGTCTCGGAGCGGTGCCGCGCGATCCGCACAAGACGTTGCCAACCATTCCATTGGCCTGGGAGATGATGGAGCGTGTGCACGTGCCACCGTTTCGTTCGGCGATCGAGGCTGGTGTCGCAATGGTGATGTCCTCTCACGTCTGCTACCCCGCGTTGGGAGATCCTCTTGGGCTGCCGGCGACATTTTCCAAGCGCCTGATCCAAGAACGGCTCAGACAGCAGCTTGGATTTACTGGCGTCATTGCGACCGACGACCTTGAGATGGGAGCGCTCAGAACCTTCGGGACAGTGGGAGACGCCGCCGTGCGGGCGACCGAAGCAGGGCACGACCTCCTCCTCATCTGTTCCGATCTGACGGCGGCATCCGAGGCGATGCAACGCCTTCGCCAGGCGTACTTCAACAGTGAGTTGAATCAGTCTGAACTTCACGCGAGCGTCGAGCGGATGACACAGATGCGAGAAAATTTTCTTTCCTAATGCACTGATTACACACATAGGTAACACTTTTTTATGAC
>JACQHR010000038.1 GCA_016198905.1 Candidatus Omnitrophota bacterium
CAGCAGTGGGAACAACAGAAATCGGCCCAGTGTCACTAATCTACTGGACGAGTACAGTGCGTTGACAGCGTCGGAGGCATCTGATAAAGTGGCGGGGTCGCGATGCCCCCCACGTCCCGCCGAGGTCTCATTATTCTCTATACCGGAAACGGCAAAGGCAAGACGACCGCCTCGCTGGGAGCGGCGTTTCGCGCGCTGGGACACGGCTGGCGGGTGCTCGTGATCCAGTTCTTTAAGGGCGATTGGCCCGTGGTGTTCGGCGAGCTTGAGATGGGCAAGCGGTTGGCCCCCCAGTTTGAAGTGCTGCAGCTCGGCAAGGGGTTCGTGCAACACATGGGGGATAAGAAGCCGTTTGCCGAGCACCAAGCGGCGGCGAAGGACGCGCTGCGGGTGGCGAAAGAAAAGATCACCTCCGGTTCGTACGATCTGATTGTGCTCGACGAGATCGTGTACGCGATCGATTACGCCGGGGTGCAGCTGGTGACGATCGAAGAGGTGCTGGCGCTGCTCGATGCGAAACCGCCGACGTTGCACCTGATCCTCACCGGGCGCAATGCGCCGCAAGCGCTGATTGACCGAGCGGATCTCGTGACGGACATGCGGGAAATCAAACATCCCTGGCAGCAGAACATTCCTGCGCAAGAAGGAGTCGATTATTAATGGCTACTTCACTTAGACGCCACAGTCACGTGTTGCTCGACGGCATCGACCGCGCGCCGTCGCGGGCCATGCTCAAAGCTGTCGGGTTGACGGACGATGACTTGAAACGTCCGCTCATCGCCATCGCCAACACCTGGATTGAGGTCATGCCGTGCAACTTCCATCTGCGCCGGCTGGCCGAGCGCGTGAAGGCCGGCGTGCGCGCCGCCGGCGGCACGCCGATTGAGTTCAACACGATCGCGGTTTCCGACGGTGTGTCCATGGGGACCGAGGGCATGAAAGCCTCGCTGATCAGCCGCGAAGTCATCGCGGATTCCATCGAGCTCGTGGTGCGCGGGCATCTCTTCGATGGGGTCGTGGCTCTCTCCGGCTGCGATAAAACCATTCCCGGGACGGTGATGGCGCTCTTACGATTAAATCTGCCGTCGCTGATGCTCTATGGCGGCTCCATCGCGCCCGGCCGGTTCAACGGCCGATCGGTGACGATCCAAGACGTGTTCGAAGCGGTGGGCTCCTGCGCGGCCGGCAAGATGAGCGAGCAAAAGCTGCACGAACTCGAGGATCGGGCGTGCCCGGGTCCAGGGGCATGCGGCGGACAATTCACGGCAAATACGATGGCGATGGCCATCGAAGTCCTCGGCATGTCGCCGATGGGCAGCGCCAGCGTGCCGGCGATGGATCCGCTCAAAGATGACGTGGCGTTTCAAGCAGGGAAGCTGGCGATGGAGCTCTTGCGCCGCGACCTGCGTCCGAAACGTATCGTGACGCGACAGGCGTTGGAGAACGCCATCGCTGCCGTGGCCGCGACAGGCGGCTCAACGAACAGCGTGCTCCACTTGCTCGCCATTGCGCGCGAAGCCGGAGTGCCGCTCTCAATCGATGATTTCGATCGCATCAGCAGCAAGACGCCGCTGCTGGCGGATCTCAAACCGTGGGGCCGATTCGTCGCCACAGACTTGTACGACGCGGGCGGCATCGCGCTCGTGGCTCAACGCTTACTTGAGGCGAAGCGGCTTCACGCCAATGCGATGACCGTGACCGGTCGCACCATCGGAGTGGAAGCACGGCGCGCGAGAGAAAAGTCGGGCCAGCAAGTGGTGCGTTCGGTGCACCATCCTTTGCAACCGACGGGCGGACTCGTCATCTTGCACGGCAATCTTGCGCCCGAAGGTTGTGTGGTGAAAATTACCGGACACGAGCCGATGCGGTACGAAGGGCCGGCGCGCGTGTTTGATTGCGAGGAAGATGCCTTCGCGGCGGTCCAGCAGCGACGGATCAAGCCAGGCGACGTCGTGGTCATCCGCTACGAAGGACCCAAAGGCGGGCCTGGGATGCGCGAGATGCTCGCCGTGACCGCTGCGATTGTGGGGCAAGGGTTGGGCCAATCGATTGCGCTGCTCACCGACGGAAGATTCTCGGGCGCGACACGCGGCTTGATGGCTGGACACGTGGCCCCTGAGGCGGCGCGCGGTGGCGTCATTGCGTTGCTGCGCGACGGCGACCGCATCACCTTCGATGTGAAGCGTCGGCGGCTCGACGCGGCTCTCTCCGTTGCCGAATTAGAGAAACGGCGCGCTCGCTGGCGCGCTCCGGCGCCTCCCTATACGCACGGCGTCATGGCTAAGTATGCACAGCTTGTTTCCTCAGCCTCCGAAGGTGCCGTGACTTCATTTCCAACAACGAAACTTCAGCGACAAGTCGCAAGCAGCAAGCAGCAAGGGAAAAGTTTGAAGAGTAGATCACTCATCAAATCGGTACGATAAACTTGTCGTTTGTCGCTTGTCGCTGGTTTTTTGCAGGGATGGTGAAACTGGCAGACACGATAGGTTGAGGGCCTATTGCCGCAAGGCGTGAGGGTTCAAATCCCTCTCCCTGCACGACTTTATCAATTTCTCAGTGATTATGGCGCACCGGTATGGTGCGCCATTTTCCATTGATGTCGCGAAAAAAAATTTTTCGAACCGCAAGTATCCTGTTGACAAGCCTATCCGTACTTGCTACTGTGGGCATCAGTATTCATCCCTACTAGATGTGGGGGTGTGGGGAAGTGCAGTGAGAGGGGCCGTTTCGCAGCTTTGGGTGTGTTCGTCGTGACAAGGATAGACGGTTGCTGCGGAAGAACCGCGCAACCTGGCACTGTGGACGTGGACCACAGCTCCTCAACAACGCGGGGACGAGGAGTGTCCAGCGTATCCCAGCGACATCAATCATTGAAGACCCCCAACAACTTTGGGTTGTTGGGGGTTTTTTCTTATTTGGCGGTTCGCCGGTAAGCAAGGAGGAGCGTTCGTGAGCATGCACACTCGGATTCTCATTGGCGTCGTCATCGGCACCTTGGTGGTGACCGCTGGAGCAGAGCATGTCGGGCATCGCGCACTCTGGAAGCGATACCAAGAGGCCATTGCCAGCCGTCAACAACTCACCTTGCAGTTCGGCGAAATGCTCGCGACCCATGAGCAGATCAAACGCCAACTGTCGCGCGAACAGAACCATTCCCAGCAATTGACGCAGGCGCTGACAGACGCGCAGGCGAAGCTCGAGGACGTCTCAAGCCGGCTGGCACAGCAAGGCAAGACCGTCCGGGAACTTCAGATACGGCTTGCGTCGGTGCATGAGCAGATGGATCAGCTCCAGGGAGAATTGGCGATGACGCTGGAAGCCAAACCCTCCACGGCAAGCGCGGATCGCACAGCACCCGTGCAATTGGAGCGGATCGTCGTGACCGATCCGGCGGCACCCACCTTGCAGGGTCGCGTCATTTCCGTCCACAGAGATTGGAATTTCGTCGTCGTGGATCTGGGCTGGAACGCCGTGAAGATCGGCGAGACCGTCTCCATCTTCCGCAATGACCAGCTCCTCGCGAAGGCGCGCATCGATCGCGTCCAAGAAGGCGTGTGCGCGGCCACCGTGCTGCCGGAGTGGCAGAGCGCGGAAATCCAGGCCAATGATCTCGTGCGAGCGCTCTGAGGCGATGATGACGATCAAGCGCGATACCAACTGGAGAGGCCGCACGTGGGCGTGGGTCGTTGGGGTGGGCCTTGGGCTGGCGGCAGCCTCCGGGCAAAGCTTTTGCGCAGAGACGAGCAGCGCTGCACCGGTGAGCAAGACGCTCATCGTGCTGGCCTTGGATGCGCACGCCCCGGTGCCTCTTCGAACGACATTCCAAGAGACTCCACCGACGATCATCATCACCTTTCCTCGACAGCGCGTGACGGGGGCACTCCCTGAGCATTCGGCCGTGGGGGGCGGCGCCATTGCCTCCATTGCCGCGCGATACGACAGCCGTACGAGCTCGCAGTCGAAGCGATTCTTGGACTCCATCCGCATCGTCCTGAGCGGACCCTATCAGTATCAGGTCGACTCGCAAGCCGGCCGCATTGTGATCGAGATTCAGCATCCCGCCTCCATCCGCAGCACGTCGGTAGAAGTGGGATTGAACGGCGGCACCGTGATCGGCGGAGTCGGCCAGCGGACGATGAATGAACGGTTCCGCGCCATGCAGGAAGCGTTGGCCAGCGCCACCCCGACACCCTGGACGCTGCAGCTCACGTCAGAGCTTGAACCAGGTTCGTCAGTGGCCTCATCGCTGCGTCGAGCCTCGCCCTCCATCAACGCACGTGCAGGCGCCACCCAGGGCTCTGCGAAGGCCTCGACCGCCCCGGTCATGTCGACGACCCTCGTGCGCCGGTGGACAGCGCAGACTCGTCCGCCATGGCCGGGTGCGACGGCGTGGTGGATCCTTGCGATTGGCGGGCTGATCGCCGCCGCCGGCGCTTGGCTTCTCGCGCGCCAGGATGTGCTTGGGACATTCGTGAATCGGCAGGCCTCGCGTGGGGCGAATCCGCGATTGGCTTCCGGCGTGCTCCTCGTTGATGAGCTCGTGTGGAGGGCGTTTGAGCAGCAAGGGTATCAGCTGGTGATCGAAAGCGCGCTGACGCAGCCCCCGCTCGGGACGATGCGCGTCATCATCAAGGACGGAGACAAATCCGCGCTGCTCTTCGTCGGCAACGGCCCGTTCTTCGAGAAGCACACGGTTGAGCGATTCGTGCAGGCGATGCGGCACGCCGGCGTGGAGCGCGGATTTTTGGTCGCCGCGGGGTCGTTTACCGTGCCGGCCCAGCGCATGGCGAAGGCACACCATGTCACGTTGGTGGCCCGGGAACAATTGACCGAGCTATTGACCCTCGGGGCACGCAGCGAGTACTTCACCAAGCAGTTGGAGCAGCAGCATGCCAAGCTGGAAGAGGCCCGCTCGACGCTGCGCCAGTATGAGAATGAGTTGGCCACGCTGCGCCGACAGCGCAACGAGGCGAGCTGGTATCTGGGTGAGGAGCGCGCCAAATCCGCCAAGCTCGAATTGGAATTGGAGCAGGCCGGCCAAGAGCTTCGTCGGCAGGAGGCGGATCTTCAGCGATGGGAACAAGAAGCCGCGAGCTTGCGCAAGCAGTGGGAAGAAAGCCAATGGTATCTTGGAGAATCCCATGCGCGCGTGCGCCATCTCGAATCGCAGCTCAGTGACCTCCAAGGAGCGACCCAACGTGCGGAGGCTGCAGAGCGGGCCAAGAACGAGGCGCAGTGGTATTTAGGCGAAGCGCACACGAAGCGCGAGCAGCTTGAGCAGGAGCTGGCCGGGCTGCGAGAGCGCGTGGAGCAGACGGTGAGCCAGGAACATGCGCTGCGCGAGACGCTCGCCGCGCTGAAGCAAGAACTCGAGGCGCTGCGCGCCTACGGTGAGCGGCGCGCCCAGATTCGGGTGCGCGTGGACGAGGCCCGCGTGGAGCTCTTCAATGGATCGGACGACCCGGTGTTCTCAGGGTCGCCGCGCGATCTGAGTGCCAGCGGCATCGGGCTGGACACGGACCAGGAGTTGCCAACGCTGCCTTCGTTTCGGATCCGTCTGCATGTGCCAAGCCAGGAGCCCATCGAATTCAGCGCCCAGCAGGTGTGGCAACGATCCTCGACGGACACCACTGAGCGCTATCACAGCGGCTATCAATGGCTTGAGCTGTCGGATTCGGCTCGAGCGCGCATGACGCAACTCGTCACGCAACTCATCGACACGGCTCAGACATCGTCATCCAGTTGATGCGGCGCTGACCGGCGATGCAAGAGCGCCGCACGACGATCCGCGTTCCCCACCAAAGCCATATCCAGTACTGTCCCTCCGAAGACCTCCTGCCGCGCGATGGAGGATTGATTGATCTGAGCGAGCGCGGTGTGGGGCTGCTGACGTCTGAATCGCATCCAACCGGTGAAGCGATCACGATCACCCTATCGCTTCCTGGAGCGGAAGATTCTGTGACGGCAACGGGTGTCGTGCGTTGGTCGGCGGCGCCCGCAGGGCCATGGACGCGGCACCGCGTGGGGCTTGAGTGGACACCGCTCGCCCACACGACCCAGCAGCGCCTCCACGCATTTTTGTCGACGGCGACACGAGCCACCACGCAGTCGTTCGGACTCTGGCAGGTCATTCGTCAAGAGTGGGCCCGTCACCGACTTGGGTTGATCGTCGGCATCGTTGGCGGTGCGGTGTTCTTGATCGCAGGAGGCTGGTGGATGTACGGCCTGCGGGAAGAGAACCGGCAGCTGCAGATGGCCATCCGGCAGCGCAGTGAGACCATTCATCAATTGGCCCAACGCGATGCGGTGCTGCAGCAGGAGTTGCGTTTGGCCAAGACGCGTCTAGCCTCAACAAGCGAAGAAGTGGCACGGCTCGATTACGAAGCCCAACAGATGGAGCGGGGGATGCAGCAGTTGACGCATGACGTGGCCCGGTTCCAGCAATCCTACGGGCCGATCAAAGAAGAGCGTCATCGCTTGGCTCAACAGGTGCTGAGCCTGGAGCAGCAGCGTGCGAACTCGCCGAGCCTCTTCGTGTCTTCGCACGAGCTGCGGCGCGTCGTCCGCGAGACCCTTGTCGCGCACCGCCAGGCCAGACGTCAGCTGCGTCTCAAAGAATTTCGAGCGATCGAGCCGCAGCGTGCATCCGCTCGCAATGGTGGCTACGTGGTGCGGGATGGTCAGCCGACGACCAACACCTCAACCATGTGGATTCGCGTCCACGATCCTGAATCACTGCCGTCGGCACCCTAGAACCGGTTTCGTCTATTCCCCCGCAGTGTTGACCGCGTCACAGCACGGGTTACGGCGCGGGTGATCCGCCGGGTTGACCCGCGTCGGAAGGCTGTCGGCGCTCCTTCACGTACGTGCTCCCCTCAAACCGCTTCGCGTAGGATTTCAATTCCGCCCCGATCGTCGCCACTTGCCCAGGATGGGTGAGCGGCTGCTTCTCGCTCGTGACGAGCGCAATCGCAATCGAGAGCAGCGGGACTTTCACGGGTTGTCCCTTACGATCGGTGGCCATGAGGTAGCCGCGCAAGCGGTCGTTCTCGTCATAGAATTGAGGCGCTTCGGCATCAAAGTCGCGAATGATGGCCCGGCACAACGCCTCGGCGCACCTCGTGGACGTGATCACGATGAAATCATCGCCCCCGATATGGCCCACGAAGTCTTCCGGGCTGCCATAGGCTTTGGAGGCGTGCAGCAGCACGGTGGCCGTCCGTTGGATGACATCATCTCCTCGCTTGAAGCCGTAGTGGTCGTTGAAGGCTTTAAAACGGTTGAGGTCCGCGTAGCACGCGGCGAAGGGCTGCTGCGAACTGATGCGCCGCTCCAACTCTCGCTGAATGGAGATATTGCCGGGGAGCTTTGTCAGCGGGTTGGCTTCGAGGTCGATCAAGGTGCGCCGCAACGCCATGTGGACGCGCGCGAGCAACTCCTGCGGCTCGAAGGGCTTCACGAGATAGTCATCGGCGCCGGCGTTGATGCCGTGCACCTTATCCTGCAGTTCGCTTTTGCCGGTGAGCATGAGGACCGGAATGTGGCGCAGGAGCATGTCTTGCTTGATCTGCTCGCACAGCTCAGGGCCTGTCAGGTTGGGCATGATGCAATCGAGGATCATGAGATCCGGCGGGATAGCACGGACGGCCTCGAGCGCTTGCCGGCCGTCGACCGCTTCGGTGACGACGAATCCGGCCGGCTCCAGGATCGAGCGCAGGATATCCCGCAGATCGGGATCGTCATCCGCGATGAGAATGCGTCTGGCGTGAGGCGTCATCCGGCTCCTACGTCGTCGGCAACGTGACGGTAAACGTGCTGCCTTTGCCTTTTTCCGAATCGACCGCAATCTGGCCGTGATGGGCTTCAATGATTCGTTTGACCAACGCGAGTCCTAGTCCGGTTCCGCGCACCTGCTGGTTGATCGGGTCATTCGCGCGATAGAACTCCTGAAAGAGCTTCGGCAGGTCCTCCTTCGGAATGCCGCAGCCGGTGTCCGTCACCGTGGCAAGGAGCGTGTTCCCCTCTCGTTTTAATCCGAACCGGATCGACCCGCCCTCAGGAGTGTATTTGATCGCGTTGGAGAGCAGGTTGACGAAAACACGCTGCAAGTGCTGGGTGTCCCCGAGCAGTTCCTTGACGCCGTCGCGATCGACGACGTACTGCAGGTGCTTAGCGTCCAGTTGGGGATGAATGACGTCGTGGATCGAGGTGAGGAATTCCTCAACCGGGATGGAGGCATGCTCCATCGTGATGCGTCCGGATTCGATGCGCGCGATGTCGAGCAGGTTGTTGATGAACTGCGTGAGCAGATCGGCGTGTTTTTCAATCTTTCTGATGCGTTCAACCTGAGGATCGGCAAGGCCGCCGAACTGTCCGCTGCCAAGCAGCGAGGCATAGCCTTTGATCGCGGCCAGGGGCGTGCGCAGCTCATGGGAAACCGCCGAGACGAAATCGCTCTTCGATTTGTTCAATCGCACCAAGACCGCGTTCACTTCGGCCAATTCGCGCGTGCGGTCTTGCACTTTGCGTTCCAGCGCTTGCTGGGTCGTCCAGGATTGTTCGTACAACGCCGAGTTCTCGATGGAGGTGGCGATCTGGTTGGTGAGGATCGAGACGAGCTCCTCATCGGCCTTGATGTTGATCCCGCCGCTGTCCATGCGTCCAAGCAGCAAGCATCCCACCGGCCCGGTGTGCGGAATGACGCCGGTCATGACGGCAAAAGACACCCCCAGCAGTTTCAAGAGCGTCTGATGGGCGGGATCCGTCGCGGATGATGGCTTGACGATCGTGGGGCCGGGATGGCTCAGGAGCTGTTTCAATAACCCGCTGCGCTGCAGATGAGACGTGAGCTCCTCCGCTTCGGGTCGCGTGATCCCGACCAGCGATCCCCACTCCAACGTGTCGAGGGATCGGCTCATCCCTAAGAGGCCTTTGGAGAATCCAAAGTTCGTGACCACCGCCGCGTCGAGCTTGCTAAACACTTCCTCAGGCCGAAGGCTCACTTGCAGCTGCCGTCCCAGCACGTGGAGCGACATGAGCGAGGCGAGGCGTCGGTCCAATTCTTCCTGCGTGTGGTGAAGCTCGACGTCGGTCCGAATGATGTGCTTGGCTTGCTGATCGAGCTGGGTATACGCATCCCGCAGCCGTTGGAGCTCGGCCAAGTGTCGTCGGGCCGCTTCTGCTTTCACCGCGAGGTACGCGATGGAGCCGAGGAGCCCCACGGCAAGGCCGATCGCCTGGACGGAGAACTCCGTGCCCAAGGTGGCCACCCAGGCGAGCAAGATGGCGATGAAGAGGACGATGTAATTGCCGTAGACGCCCATGACACCCTCACGTGCCTAGCGCAACAACCAGCACCGATCCGGTTTGGATGGCGGTGCGTTCGTACGCCGATTCATGACCCAAGGGGGCCTGCTCACCATAGGTATAACAGCCTGCGAGAGGGACCGAGGGTCCGACGGCCTCTCGGATGCGCGCGATTTCCAACGCGGCGCATCGTGACCCGAGGAGTGTTCGACGGACCGCGGAATCAAAGATCAGCACGCACGCCACATGGTTGAGCGGCCGCACGGCCTGTTGCGCGGCCTTCGACGCCGCTTCAAGGGCGAGCTCGCGACTACCGATCATGAGTTGCAACCACGCATCTTCGAAGATCTCTCCGCTGCAGGCCAAGCTGCCGTCTCCTTCGAAGGAGATGACGTTGCGCAGCAGCCACTGCGTGCTGGCGTCCCGCTGGATGCCCAGCGGATACGCAATCGCCTGGCGCGTGAGCCCTTCCCGCCGCATCCGAGCCACCAACTCGGGACCGAAGTATTCTTCATAGACCGAGGCAGCCGGTTGATGGTCGAGCTCCAGCAGCCGATTGGCGCTGGCGCGCGTGATGCGGCGCGGTTTGCTGATCGGCAGAAACCCATGCTCGATCCCCACGCCAAGCTTCACCGGGCCGCCGACCAAGACGCCGACGACCGCTCGGCTGAGCACGCGGCCGTCACAATACTGATAGGTTTTCGTAAATCGCAGATCATCACCCGCCATGCCGCCCACAATCAGCGCGCTGGTGCCCAACGTTTCTTGGATGCCGCGGACGACCTCCGCATAGCTGGTGACGAGCCCATCGCCGAAGAGGAGAAATCCTGCGCGCTGGCGCGCTTGGAATCCGCGCACGGCGGCATACGCGGCTTGCTGGCCGGCTTCGCGCGGGGCGCGATCAATTTCCGCGTCCATGCCGGTGCTGCACCATGGCGCGGACGCCCCAAGCAGGACCACGACGCAGCTGTGGCTCGACGGACCTTGAGTGGTGATCTCGCCCGCCGTGCTCTCGCCGACGAGCGGGACGTCTCCCAACACGGAACGCACGCCTTGCAGCAACGCGGTTTGCCTGAACCACGATGAGCCAAACACGATCGCCAGCTGCGGCGTGACACACGACAGCTGATCCCTCGCCTGCTGCGCGGCTTCGGCGCCGGCCTGAGCCGCATCGGGGCGTTCACTCCATCCAATAGTCGCGGTCAGCGTTTCAGACATACTACTGTGAGTATATCTGATCGGCTTGGCGGTAACCAAATCGTGGACTGAGAGTTAGGTGAAATTTGCCACGGGAAAAATAGTCGGCGGTTGATGGGAAAAAGAGGAGTTAGCGGGCCATCGGTTCGGTGTGGTGCCGCTTGTGCGCGTAGAGCGATTGGTCCGCCGCTTCAAGGATCTCTTGAGCGCCGGCATAGTTCGATTCAATTTCGCCGATCCCGACGCTGAGGCTCACCGGCGGCACGCCGCGTCCGTCGCCCTCTGGGATCGGAATGCGCAGTTGGCGCAGCTTCTCGGCAACCGCGGCCGCGTTGGCATGGCTCGTTTCCGGCAAGGCGATCACGAATTCATCCCCGCCGAAGCGGGCCAAGATGTCCGACTGGCGCAGCATGGTTGTAAGTTCTTGGGCCACCTGTTTGAGCACGAGATCACCGGCGTGGTGGCCGAGATGGTCGTTCACTTGCTTGAAGCCGTTGACATCAATCATCAGGCATGCGAGCGGGCGCTGATACCGCTTGGCGCGTTCGCATTCCCAATCCCAACGGTTGAGGAAAAATCGGCGGTTGTACAAGCCGGTCAGCTCATCCGTGATCGCCATGTGCCGCAGCCGAGTCGTGACGCGGCGAAGAGCCGCCGTCCGGCGCGTGACGGCGCGCTGCAGAATCCACGTGCGAGCCGCAAAGATCCAAATGAGCATCGTGACTCCGCAGCCGGCGACGACGCTTAAGGCCACGAGGAGCACGTTGAACCAGGACAGCGTCTGCACGACGCTGGTGTGGCCCGGCTGCATCTGGAGCGTCCAGCGGGCTGCATCGAGGTTCACGCGCCGTTCCTCAAGAATCGGAGGCGGGTCCTTGGTTGTGGCCTGCCAGCCGCTTGAGCGATAAAGGAGTGTTTCGTCGCTGAGCAGTTGGACCGGATACCGTGCGGGGAGAGTTGAGGAGAAGAAATCCTCAAAGAAGGTGTGCAAATCAAAGACGCCGAGCACGGCGCTTTGCCGGTACGACGGCGCCCGCAGCGGTTCCAACATCACGAGGAGCACGCGAGTTTTTCCCGCAGGGACAACGAACGTGGAAGGGACGCGCCACACGCCCGGTGTTTGCGTTCGTGTCACGATCGCACGCGTGAGTTGTGCGCGTTCTGCTGTGGAGACGCTCTTCGGTTCGACCCACCACGTCGGCGGCTGGGATGCCCGGATGATAGCCGTGCCGAGCAGGTGTCGTGTATGCTCGACCGCGCTGGCACCCAGTGCGCGCTGCTGGTCGAGGGTCAGATCGGATTGCCGGTTGAGCGTGTCACGCAGCAGCGTGAGCGTGCCTCGACGGCTCTGCAACGACCGCATCAGCTGATCGCCGGTCTGCTGCAAGATCGCGGTGGTGTCGTGCTGCATCGCCTGCTGGCCGCGCCAATGGATCATCGTGATCAACCCGATCAACACCACGCTGATGAAGAGCGTTGCGGCAGAGGCGATGAGGATGCGCCGATATCGTTTTGCAGTCAGGAGAATGAAGCTGTCTCGAACCTGGTTACTGACCTGCATGCTCGTATTCTAAGAGATGGGCTCTCTTAGTTAGGGCGCCTGCTGCAGCCGGGCGCCGGTCTCGTAGGCGTACCATAACGCCAGGAGGGCGACCATTTCAGCGTACAGAAGCAACGTGTACCCGGTTCCGCATCCGACCAGGAACACGCTCACTCCCAGATATCCGTAGGCGAAGACAAGACCCAATAAGGCTCGTTGGATGGGCCAAGAGGGAATCTTTCGCCACAGCATGAGGCATACGCCGACAAACCCGATGAGGAAGATCACCTCTACCGCGATCGGCGCAATGGCGGGGCCCATGAGAGCCGCTCCTTGGATGATGGGAAACGGGGCATACCATCTCAAGAGCTTATGCGGGGTCATCGCCGGATGACGGATCAATTGGTCAATGGCGAACACGGCCGGAAGCGTGAGGCCAATCGAACGCGCCATCCAGGCCACGAAGCCCCAGACGACAGAGACGCTGCCAGGGTGAGGGCTTGCGAATACCGATGAGCAGTCGCGACCGATCAGCAGCATCCCGCTGCCGATCAGCAGCGCCTTCAGCCAGGGAGGCGAGACGTGACGGTAGGACGTGATGGCCAAAAGCGCGAACCCGCTCGCGAGTCCCAGAAGAAACGCGTGGGTGCTCGTGAGCGGGCTCATGCAGGAGCGGTTACGGCGCCGGTTGGCGCGCGAGGCGCGTGTGCGTCACCGCGTTGTATCCCACGAAGAGCACGGCAGTGTAGAGCAGATCACCGACGAGTGTGCCGCGAAAGAAAGGAATCGCTGCAAGATAACATTCCCACACGCCGGCGATGGTTCGAGGGTACAGGCCGCCGGCGACCCAGACGCCGAAATTCGTCAGCACGAAGAAGAGCAGCGATCCGCCGAGAGCGCCTGCGAGGACTCGAGTCGCCGTTGGGCGTGAGCGGATGCCCCATGCGAGGATACCGGTCAGGAGAAACGCCCCCCAGGTAAACGGCACGGTGTTGTGCCAGCCGATGATCAGGTCGCTGACGGCGACGATGATCAGCGGCAACAGGATCGCCCAGCGCTTGGACAGATATGTGCCGGCAAAGAGCGCGATCGCCATCACCGGTGTCGCGTTCCATGGATGGGGCACGAGTCGCGACACGATGCCCAGCGCGATGAGTCCATAGACCAGCCACGAAGACGTGCGGGACGCCGGTGTTTCCATGATGAACCTCCTTTTACGTGTGCAAGACAGCTCTCATTCTATCGCGCAGGCCACAGCGCGTAAAGCGCAGTCTTAGAACGCGAGATTAAACCCTCCAATGAAACTGGTCGGAGGCATGGGGGCTTCTCCGGCGCCTGCGAGCGTGGTCCCGTTGCTGGATTGGTACGTGTTGTATTCTTCGTTCGTGATGTTCTCGATTTTGAAGTAGACGCGCAGGCTGCGCAGCGGGTGCCACGCTTTGGGTTGCGGCACCTCATACTGGGCCAATAGGTTCAGCACGCCGTAGTTATCCGCCTTCCCCAGCCGGTTCTCGAGATCGTTGACGCGGAAGAAATCATTGACCACAGACCAGTCGAGGTCGATCCAGCATCCGTGAATGGGTGAGACGCCGGCACCCGCGTTCAGGGTCTGGCGGGGCGTGCCGGGGATCGTGTTGCCGGAGAACTGGCCCTCGTGAAATGTCGCGTCAATCACCGTGTAGTTGGCGTACAGGCGCACGCGATCCGGAAGTTCGTAGCGTCCTGACAGCTCAACCCCGTACCGGCGGGTATCGAAATTCTCATTAGTCTGGAAGGGAAGGGCGAGCGAGTTGAGCAAAATCTCCCGGTCGATGAACGTGTAGAACCCGGTGATCCCTGCGCGAAACGGGGCCCGCGTGAATCGGGTGCCGAGCTCGAAGCTGTTGCCTTGTTGCGGTTTCAGATCGGCATTGCCGCTGAAGGAGCTGCCCAAGCGCGAGGAGAAATCATCCACGTTCGGCGCTTTGAAGGGGCGCGCGTACGAGGCGAAGACATCGAGAGTGTCCGGGATCGCGCTGACGCTGATGCCGATTTTCGGGCTCCATCCTTGAAAGCGCAGCGTCCCATCGAATGCGGGGAACGTCAGCGACTCTTCATAGCGCGATCGGTCATAGCGCACACCGACGATGAGCGAGACGCGTTCGTAGAACGTAAGCGTGTCCTCAAGATACAGTCCGTAGCCGGCGCGATTCGATTCGCTGTCCGGTCCGGCGCCCGGATCACCCGTCGTCGCTTTGTCCTCTCCAAGCTCGACGCCGCTGACGAGGAGGTTGGAGACCGAGCCTGCCGTGGCCGCGTAGTCCGTCCGCAGGTTCAGCCCGTGCGACGGCGTGACGGTGAATGCGTTGAAGTTGATCGAGTCTTCGGAAAATTGCAGCCGGCGGCGCCAGAAGAAGTTGACCAGCCCGGTTACCCCCTCCCACGGACCGGCCCGCAGATCGAGCGAGACCTGATCGGTCTCATTGTCGTTCAGCCCGTGAAACGAGTTTGTCTGCTCCTGTCGCTGCTGGCTTTGGGCGAGGGTGAGCAGGCCGGGAAATCCCGTCGTGTCCTCGCTATGCAGCACGGACACATCGGTGCTCAGCCATGGGGCCAGATCGACGCCGCCGTGCGCGGTGACGGTCGTCGCGCGCGCCTTCGAGGACTCACGATAGCCGGTGACGAACTGCCGCGTGTAGTTGGTGCCGTAGCGAACCGCCTTCTGCCGGCCGCGCACATTGGCGTAGTACCGCTGCCATCCAAAGGAGCCGACCTCGGCGCCTTCCTCTGATTCCAGGAGACGTTGGCTGTCATGCTTCGTCAGAATATTGATGACGCCGCCCAGAGCACCCTCTCCGTACATCAAGCCGGCGGGGCCGCGAATCACTTCGATTCGTTCGATCTGATCCACCGGGATGGACTGCCAATGGACATCATCGCCGGTGATGCGGTTCTGCCGCACGCCATCCAGCAATACGAGCGCGTTGGTGCGGGAGCTGTTGACGATCCCGCGCAGGTTCACGGTGCTGTCCGAGCCGAGGCCGAAGCCTTGCTGATCGGAGAAGGTGACGCCTTCCAGGCGTCGCAGGACGTCTTGAATCGTCGTGGCTCCGGAGCGCTTGATCTCTTCGGCGGTGATGACCGTGACATTGCCCGGGAAGCGGGATGTCTGGGTTGAGAGTCGCGGCATCCGGCGAGTCGAGAAGAGTTCTTCGTTCAGGGCAGGCGGAGGATCCTGTGTCGAGGGAACGTGATCTGCGGCAGACGCTCGTGCCGCAATGCAGCACACCGCGATCCAGACAATGCGCGACACCCAGAGACGACCCATGCAACCCCTCCTCCCGACCGCGCGGGATGTGATCGTGGGGCGAGTCGCGGGCAACAAAAAAACCCTGACGATAGCGTCAGGGAAAGTCCCAATAGCCTTCACCCTGGACTCGCTCCACGGAGCAACAGTGAAGTCCCGCCGACGGCGGGAAATTCGATAGGCAGGTCTTCTGGCTCCCCCACATCCCTTGCGCCTTCCCATCCACCAGCATCCACTGGCAGACAGTGGCGTCTGCAAGGGCAGAATCGAGGGTTACAGCGGCGGGTCCGCGCCCGAGTTCCCGCTTGCACCGTACGAGAGACACGGTGGGCAGGTCACGAGCTTCCCTTTTGATCCCATCACCCGAAGGTGACGAGCACCTATCGAACGTGAATTGTCTTGCGCAGACTATACCGACAACGTGCACCTGTCAAGATACAAAAAAACACCGCCCTTTTTTTTGGGCGGGGTGTTGGAGGTCTCCGCGCGTGCGGCGCTATTTGCCTTTCATGCAAAGGGGACAGTCGTTGACGAGATGGATGCCGCGATGTTTGGGCGCCCAGAACGTGAGGATTTCAGCGACTCCTGCGACCGTTCGTGTGACGGTGTGGCCCACCCCTTTGGCGATGCCGGTGACGACGTTGCCGCCGCTCTTCACTTCATTGGCGGGCTGGCGAATCAGTTCGGTCCATCCAAACAAGGTGTTCGCCCCTCCACGGACTAAGGTCGTGCCTGCCGTTGAGGCATAATTGCCGTTGTCGTTGGTGACTCTGCCGCAGATGGGACAGACCGTTTTCGGAGCGGCTGGCGTTGCCTCCTCCTCCGCCCATACGACTGAGCCGCCAACCAGCAGCCCTGCGATCAATACGAGGAAGGTGAATCGAGGTGCGCGCATCCCTAGTCTCCTTCTGATGAGTGTGCACATAGCGTGGGGTCAACAACGGCCCTATTGTTTCACCACGGACCGGCAGAGTCAAGGTACCTTCGCGCCGAGCTCAAAAAAACAAGCCCTTGCGCGAGGGCAAGGGCTTGTGGGTGAGGCGGAACAACCAGTGATTACGAGAAGAACTTCACACCGCCTCCGGGAAGGGGAGCGTCAACTTGGGGGATGGGGAAGGTGACGATATGTACAACACCCCCGAGCGTGTCCTCAATGGCATTCTTGATGCCCGTCCCGATGCCGGCGACGACATTGCCACCAGAGGCCGAGGCGTCCTTGGGCTGAACGAAGAGCTCAGTCCACCCCAGCAAGAGGTTCTTGACACCGAACCCGAGCTTGCCGACCGCTCGACTGCTCCAACCGGTTTCGCTTGTCCATGGACTGGCGGTGTAATCCTTGGTGAGAGACAACGTCAATTTCGTCTCTCCGTCAGCAGCCTGTCCAGCCACTGGACACGCTACCAACACACCGATCAATCCAACCAACAACGCGAGTTTCTTTCCCATACCCACCTCCTGTGGTTGCCGGAAGTGTAACATGGGCTTTTGGCTGATGCAAGGGCTTTCTTCCTGCAGGTTGGGAGTGTTCTCGCACTCGACGGATTCTCTCGGCGGTTTGGTTGACACCCCTTCACGCTCCGTGATAGCATTGAAGTGTCCAATTTTCATGAGGAGACAGCATGGCCGATCCACTACACTCAAGTAATGGGCTCGTCCAGATGGAAGTGAGCAAGATCCGCATCGACGAACGGCGCGGCGAGCAGGTCATCGTGCTCAAGGAGCATGAGGGCAGCCGCTTCCTACCCATCATCATCGGCATCTCGGAAGTGACGGCGATTAAGATGAAGATCAGCGGGATCCAGCCGCCGCGGCCGCTGACCCACGACCTGCTCAAAGAAACCATCGCGCAGCTGGGAGCGACCCTGCAGAAAATTGTCATCACCAAATTGGAATTCAACACGTTTTTTGCCAAGCTGGTGCTGGAAACCAAAGAGGGAGAGTTGCGGGAAGTGGATGCGCGTCCCTCGGATAGCATTGCGCTCGCCTTACGCGCGGAGGCGCCGATCTTTGTTTCCGAAGAGGTCATCAACCAAGTCGCCTCAGGCTACGGGTTGTAAGTCTTCCGTCTTTCCGAGGTTCCCTGATCAGATGAAGCGTTATTATCTTGTACGCCACGCCCAAACACTCTGGAATAGCGAGAATCGCATCCAGGGTCATTCCGATCGACCGCTCAGCCCATTGGGCCTGCAGCAAGCGCAGCGGCTCGGGACGTTTTTCGCTTCGCGTCATGTGCAGGGGATTTTTACAAGTTGGTTGCAGCGCAGCCAACAAACCGCGCACGCCATTGCCTCGGGCAATGGACACGGGGTGAGCCCGGTGGTTGAACAGGAGTTGGCGGAGATGCACTTGGGCGCGTGGGAAGGTCTCACGCCTGAGGAGGTCGACGCACAATTCCAAGGCGCCTACGAACAATGGCGTACCGTCCCGTCATCGGTCCGCATCCCGAATGCCGAGCCGGTGGAGCAGTTTCGCGCGCGGGCCCGGCGGGCGCTGGAGCGCATCGTGGCCACGGCCGGCGAAGGCGAATACGTCGTCGTCACGCATGGCGGCGTGATTGCTACGCTGCTTGCGGATGTCCTCGGCGCGGACTACGATGCGATATTACGTCGCGTGCGGTTGGATAATGCGGGGATTACGGCGCTGGAGTTCGGAGTCGGGTTGCCGCACGTGCTCTGGATCAACTGGACCGCCCACTTGCAGGACGGATCACTGCCGCTGCCCGGCGGGTGGTTCTAGCGTTCCTCAACTCCTCGCCTGACGCTTCAATATCTCGCCTATCGTCGTTTCTTCGAGGCCTTGCGGGGTCGAGCCGGTTTCTTCGAACGGGGGCTACGCTTTTTTGCCGTCTTCTTCTTCGCCGTCTTGTCACGTTTCTTCTTGGCCGGGCCGCTGATGGGCTGGCCGAAGTTGCCGACCTTCGGTTTCACCAGCCCGAGGAAGTCTTGCGCGCGCATCTTGATCGTCTCGGTGTGCGAACCGGCATTGAAGACGATGTCTCCCACCTCGCTAAGCCCGCGATCGGCGACGACGGAAACGTTGTACAAGTTGCCAAACGGCGACATGGCGCCTACTTCAACATCCGGAAACTGCGTTTTGATATCCGCTTCCTTGGCGATGCTCAACGTCTTGGTGCCAAGCAGCGCCTTGAGTTTTTTCAAGTCGATGAGGTGGATGGCGGGCAGGACCGCGAGGAACAAGCCGCGATCCGTCTTGACGAGGACGCTCTTGGCGAGCTGCCGTCCGGGCACGTGCTGCGCGGCGGCAATTTCCTGCGCCGTGTAGACAACCGGATGCTTGGCTGAGGTGTACTTCACGCGTGATGATTGAAGAAACGCTTCAAGCCGCTGCGAAATCGCCATCAGATGCTCCTCCTTTAAGTCCGTTCGGTGATGAGCGCGCTAGGATCGGGTCTTGCTGTGCGTATACTAACTCAAGGCCCCGATCTTGACAATCCCTCTCATCTCTGGGTGATGGTCAAGTTTGGTAGGGCCTGCCGCTGCGCCACCCACCAAACTTGACCACTACCCAGCTCCGCGTCACCCGCGAAAGGCACCCACGTGAGTTTCATCACTTCATCATATGGGGGACGGGTGACGCCGGAGAGGAGGCCCCTGACGGCCGGACGTTCGGCATCGCTTAAGAACGCGACGTCGCCCCAATGACATTACCAAGGCCAGGCGGCGTCAGGACGGCCGGCGGGGTCTCCTGCAGGCGGCAGGACCCGTCCCATACGATGGGTGAAATGAATTGAAGTCACTTGTTTGAGGTGGTTTTATTTTGACGCTCTCCACGCAAGGCAGGTACAATTAGGTCGACATGAGTTTCCTCAGGGGGCTGCTGTGGTTCCTGCTGGCCATGCTGCTGATTGTTGTGGCCACCTATGTCACCGGCAACTATGAGGTGACGGACCGTTTCACCGGCGTGTTCCTCACGGTCCAACAGTGGCTGCCGGTCACCCTCAATTTTGAGCAGTTCCTCGTCATCCTCACCGTCGTCAGTCTCCTCCTCGTCGGGCTCTTCGTCAGCGGCTGCGTGGCGGCCCTCGTCTTCATGGGTGGGCGGCTCTCGCTGGCGCATCAGAAAGTTTTTGCCCAAGCCGGCGCCTCGAAGAAAGAAGTCGGCCATATCAAGGAACAGCATCAGCGGCAGTACGAGCAGTTATTGTCCTTCGGACAGACGCTGACGAAACGCCTTGATAAGCGCATGCTCATCCAAGGCATCGTCGAAGCGGCCAGCCGGGTCGTCAGCGTCTCTCAGGCCAATGCGGTGGTCAGTTGCTGGCTGCTGAACTTTGAGACGGACACCTTCCGGTTTGAGATGGGCCGCTACTGCGATGAGACGTTCTTCACAAAAAAGGAGTGTCTGCCGACGGAGCAGCCCTTTGCCCGCGTGTTGACCGCGCAGAAGTCGCTGATCTTTTCCGTGCGCGATGAGAGCATCACGCTGCTCAAGCCCGACCAAATGGCGAAGCTCGGCGCGGCCACCGGCCTGCTCGTCGTGCCGCTCATAGTGGAGAGCAGCGTCCTGGGGATGCTCATCATGTTCTGCCACCCGGATGTCTTGAAAGGCTACGAGGAGCAGCTGCCGTTCTATAATGCGATCTGGGCGGAGCTGAGCCTGGCGCTGGCCATTGCCATCCAAGGTGAAGTGGCCATCCTTGATCGGTTGACCGGTGTGCATAACCGCGAGTACTTCATGAAGCGGTTCATGCAGGAATTGGAACGGGCGAATCGCTTTCAACAGCCGCTGTCCTTGCTGATGATCGACATCGATGATTTCAAGGCGGTCAATGATACGCTCGGCCATCCGCAGGGCGATGCGGTGCTGAAGATCATCGCGAAGCTCATTCGGCAGGAAGTGCGCGCCATCGATCTCGTCGGCCGCTACGGCGGGGAAGAGTTCATCGCGATGCTTCCGGAGACAGGGTACGGGGAAGAGAGCGCCAGCGCGGTCGGATCGATGGCCCTGGCGGAGCGCATCCGCAAGGCGGTCGACGAAGAGTTTAAGGGCATGCAAAAGCCGCTCAACCTGACGGTGAGCGTGGGGTTGGCGGTGCGTCGGTTTCCCGAAGACCGGCAAGTCGACCACCGCGAGCTGTTGCGCTTGGCGGATGAGCAATTGTATCGCGCCAAAACGAGCGGGAAGAACAAAGTGTGCGCCGTCGTGCCGGAGAAGCCCGAAGCCGTTTCTTGATGAACCATCTGAGACACGAGCCCCTTCCTCAAGTTATTGCCGCATCCCCTACATGACGACATCACGCGTTGATCTGGCCGTGATCGGCAGCGGACCCGGAGGATGCGCGGCAGCGCTGACCGCGGCCCGGCGTGGATTGCGCGTCGGTCTCATCGAACGCGAGCAGTGCGGCGGCGTCTGCCTCAACGTCGGCTGTATTCCGACGAAGGCGCTCGCGACGGTGGCGCATGCCATGCGCCGCATCCGCGAGGCCGCACGGCTTGGGATCATCGTCCGGGGCTGCGAGCTTGACTATGCAGCGGTGCGGGCGCGCAACGAGCGGATCGTCACCACGCTGCGCCGCGGCCTGACGGATCTGCTGCAGCGCGAGCGCGTGGAGCTGATCGCGGGAACCGCCGCCTTCGAAGGGCCCCAGCGGCTGATCGTGACGCGCGAGGGCCACTCACAACGGCTCGACGCGGAGCGGATCGTGATTGCGACCGGCGCGCGACCGCTGGCCGGACCCTGGACATTCGATGAACAGCGCATCGTCTCCTACCGCGGCCTTCTCTCGCTCTCGGCGCGCCCCCAGTCGCTGCTCATCATCGGCGGGGGTGCCATCGGGTGCGAATTCGCCTCCATCTTCGCCGCGTTCGGCACGCGCGTCACGATCGTGGAGCAGCAGTCGCAGCTGTTGCCGGCCGATGATCCGGAAGCGGTGCGATGGTTGACGCGTCGATTCACCGCGGACGGGGTCACGGTGCTCACCGGCACGACGGTGGAACGCCTCGAGACGTCGGCAACCGGGATCACGGCGACACTCGCTGACGGCACGCGGCAGACCGCGGAGTGCTGCGCGATTGCAATCGGCCAGCAGCCCAACATCGATTCGTTGCAGCTTGCCGCGGCCGGCGTGAAGGCGGGGCGCGGCATCGAGGTGGACGCATCGTTGCGCACGAGCCAGCCGCACATTGCCGCCATCGGTGATTGCATCGCCGGTCATGGGCTGGCTCACTGGGCGAGCGCCGAAGGGGCACTGGCCGTGCGCAATCTGCTGGGTGATCCGCCGCAATCGCTTGAGCCCAGCGACGTGCCGCGCTGTGTGTTTGCCACACCGGAGCTCGCGCACGTCGGTCCGCTTGAATCGCAATGCGGCGAGTCGGTGCGCGTGAGTCGTTTCTCCTTTGGAGCGCTCGGCAAGAGTCATTGCGATGAAGACACGGAAGGATTCGTGAAGCTGCTGGTAGATGGCGCGACGGATCGGATTCGCGGGGCGACCATCATCGGCGCCAACGCCTCCAGCCTCATTCACTACGCCGTGGTCGCGATGCAGCATGGATTGACCGCGAAGCAGCTGGCGCGCACCATCACCGCGCATCCGACATTGCCCGAAGGAATCACCGAGGCCGCGGCACACCTCTACGGCGAATCGCTGTGCGTGGCGGCGCGTCCCGCAGCGGGGGCGAGCCGTCGGTGACTCCACACGCGACGCACGCGGAAAGTTCGAAACGATGGCGATCACTTGGCCGTCCATCCTTTTGGGGCGGCGGTGTTCTTGGTTGTGTGTTGACGCTGATCGCGTTTCAGGTGCCGTACGTCAACTGGGTCTCGGTGATGCCGCCGGTAGATGCGCGGCCGCTCGTCATCCGTCATGATGCGAAAGGCGACGGGCATTTTGCGTCGCCTCGCAGCGGCCGTCGACAACACCGCGGAGTGGACCTGGCGGCGGCGCTTCACAGTCCGGTGCGGGCGATTCGCAGCGGCACGGTCGTGCAGGTGGGCATGCATCGAGGGATGGGACGCTTCGTCGAGATTGATCACGGCCACGAGTTGCACAGCCTCTATGCGCATTTGAACGACGTGCGGGTCGACGCGGGAGAAAAAATCAAGCAAGGCGATCTCGTGGGCACGGTCGGCAAAACCGGCAACGCGCGCCACCCGTGGATTACGCCGCACCTGCATTTGGAAGTGGTGCGGGACGGGGTGCCGATTGATCCGCTGACACTCGGCTTACGAGTGGTGGAGCCGCCGGCATCGCCAAGCGATCGACGGGCACTGGCGAACGAGACTTCGGGGTCCTCCGATGCTGCTGAAGACGAATAACGCGTCCGCGTTGGAACCGATCCGTGGCCATGGATGGTGGCTGCGACGGTGGGCCGGCGATCGCATCCTCGCAGGGATCACCGGCCGCGAGACCGATGTCGCCTCGCTGCTGCAGCAATCCGCACGACCCTTGACGACCGTGGCTGCCGAGCAAGTGCACGGGGCAAGCGTGGCTATCGTTGAGCGAGCGCATGCAATCGTGGATGTCCTGCCTGGATGTGACGCGCTGCTGACGAGCCTGCCTGGGATTGCGCTCTTGATCAGAACTGCGGATTGCTTGCCGGTTTTTTTCTCGGATCCCTCCCGCAATGTTGTCGGCTTGGCGCATGCAGGCTGGCGCGGGCTGGCGGCCGGGCTGTTGCCTCGCGTCGTCGCGGCCTTTCAGCATACATATCACATCACGGCGGATCACCTCGATATCGCAATCGGCCCGGCCATCCACGCGTGCTGCTATGACGTCGGGCCGGAATTTGTCGCGCGCTTCGGTGCCTACATCGAGATGCGTGAAGGCCATCGCACGTGCAACCTCATCGCAGCCGCCACGGATCAGCTCCAGCAGGCGGGTGTGCGTTCGCAGAAGATCATGGAGACCGGCCACTGCACGGCGTGCGAAATCGACCAGTGGTTTTCGCTGCGCCGCGAAGGTCCCTCGACGGGACGGATGACCTCGCTCATCGCAGTCAAACCATGATCGCAGCACAAAGCACAAAGCAGAAAGCACAAAGCAGAAAGCAGAAAGCACAAAGCAGACAGCGGACAGTCAAAGCCGACTTGAAGTTCTTTCTGTGTGCTGTGTGCTGTGTGCTGTGTGCTGACCGCGATGCATAGAACGATCGGTTACATCTCGAAACGATTCGTCCAGATTCAGCCGGGCGAAGGCCGCAAGGTTCTTCTCACCTTCCTGTACTTCTTCCTCATCATCACCGCGTACTACGTGATCAAGCCGGTGAGCCGCTCTCTTATCCTCGGCGACCTCGGCTCGAGGATGATCCCCTACATGGATCTCATCTGCGCGATCCTCATGGGCCCGCTCGTGACACTCTTTGCGCGCCTCGTGGACCGGATCTCGAAACCGCGGTTGGTCACGTACTCGTTCTGGACGGTCACCGGCATCCTGCTCCTGTTCTGGGCGCTGTTGGGCGGCACCTTCCCGGTGGTGACCGGCGCGTTCTACATCTGGGTGGCGATCTTCTCGGTGCTGGTGGTCACCCTGTTCTGGCTGGTGGCGAATGACCTCTACCATCCGCGCGAGGCGAAGCGATTGTTCGGCTTCATCGGATCGGGCGGCATTCTCGGAGGCATCGTGGGCTCTTCCATTGCGGCGATGGGCGCGCAGGTGATGGGGACTCGGCATCTGCTGTTGCTCTCCGCAGGGCTACTCATGCTGTGTTGGGTGGTGGTCGAACAACTCTGGCGTTTAGCTCCTGTGCACGAGGCGGCGGAACCGGTAGCGCGGCGCCATGAAACCTTTCTGGCGCATCCCAAGGCGTTTGCGAAACTCATCCTGCAGTCGCGGTACCTGATGCTGCTGATCGCGCTCGTGGGGTTGAGCAAGATCGTCTCCACGCTCGTCTACTATCAGTTCAATCCCTTCATCGAGCAGATGTTTCCGGATGCAAACGCCAGGACGACGTTCACCGGGATGTTTTTCGGCGGCATGAACATCGCCGCGTTTGTGATTCAGTTCTTCTTCACCAGCTGGATTCTTCGGCGCTGGGGGTTGCCCGTGGCGTTGCTGGCGCTGCCGATCGGGCTGCTGGCCGGCACGACGACCCTGCTGTGCCTGCCGGTGTTTCTGTGTGCGGCCGGCGTCGAGCTGTACGACGGGTCGATGAACTACTCACTGCAGCAGACGACGAAAGAAGTGCTCTACCTGCCGATCGATCGCTCGATCCGGTACAAGGTCAAGCCGTTCATCGACATGGTCGTGTTTCGCTTCGGAAAGGGGATCGCGGCGGTGATCGGGATTCTCATGCTCGATTGGCTGCATCTGCCTGCGCGCGTCCTGGGGTATCTGTCGGTGCCGCTGCTCATCGCGTGGGTCGTCGTCGCGGTATGGCTGCGGCGAGACTATATCGCGACGATTCGCACGATGCTGCAGGCGCGCGCCCAGGCCAAGCGCCGCTCCACGCCGACGGCGTTGTTGAACGAGGCCGACGCGGTGGGCACCGTCTCGAGCGCGGAGCTCATCGAGCTCTTTGGCTCGCTGACGGATGGTCAGCCGTCAGGGAAGAAGCTGGAGCTGCTCGATCGCCTGATGAGCGGCAAGCGCGTGCCGGCGACTCAAATGAAGGAGCTCCTGACGGAGCTGACCGCGTACGAAGCGCGGTTGGCCAACCCGCTGGAGCTTGAAGCGCAGATTCCGCAGCTGAAGACGGTCATCGGCAGCCAACGCGAATCGATGGCCAAACGCCGGCAGGCCATCCGGCTGCTCGCGCGGCTTCCCAGCCAGGACACCGTCGACTATCTCTTCGGCATCATCTTGCTTGAGGGCGATGCGGTGTTGCGCGAGGAAGCCGTGAAGGGGTTGGTGAAGTTGCGGCTGCACGGGGTGCGGTTCGATTTTCCCGCGGAAGCGATTCGGCGGCAGATCGCGCATGAAAGGGAGAATTACCAGCGGGTGATCCATGTGGCGACGGTGTATCGCCAGCATCATCCCGGCGCGCTCGACGCGGATGATCCGGTGCTGGCCCTGCTGCGCGTCTTGATGGAAGAGTCCATGGAGCAAATCTTTCGTTTGCTCATGTTGCTCTATCGTCCGGAGGATATCCACCTCATCTACGAGCAGCTGCGCGCCCCGGAGCCTTTCATCCGCGCGGATGCCATCGAGCTGCTCGATAACCTCGTGGATTCGTCGACCCGCGCGTTGTTGTTCCCCATCTTGGATGACGATCCGTTGCTGTTCTTCTCGGAGCAGCGCTCTGCGCAGGTCCATGAGCCCGCGGCGGCCTACCGCGTGTTGCAGGAGGCGATCTGGGATCACAATTGCTGGCTGAGCGTGACGACGTTGTGCGCGGTCGGACACTTGCAATTGAGCACGATGCGCCAGGAGCTGGAAAAGGCCTCGCGTCAGCGCACTCCCATCCTCGCGATGGCCGCGAAAGTCGCCCTGCATCTGTCGAGCTTGCCGTAACGTGAACCTGCCATTTTCGATAGCGCAGCGTCAGATTCTGCGGCACGCCGCTGTTTTGTCGCTCGTATTCTGTGTGACCGGCTGCGCGTCATGGCCGCGCAGTTGGGGGGCGCGCCCGTGTTGCATCCAAGCCAAACCGGTCGTGCATCGCGAGCCGGTGTGGTGGCATCTCTTCGATGTCACCGTGGTCTCCCAGGTCGAAAACAGTTTCGAGCTGGCTCGCGTGGGTCGCCGGCTGTTTGGCTCTCCGGTGCGCGCCCAGAATCTGCACGACGGGTATGTGGGCAACAGCGCCTTTTTTACCGATCGCGATCCGGTGGAGCTCTCCCTGGAGCAGGTGCGCTGGGGACCGACCCGTCCGGATGACGTGGCCGTCGCGCCCTTCACGATCACGAAACCGAAAACCGAAGGCAAGACGCCGGGATTGTTCGTCACGGATGCGCGCGGCCGTCGCTACTTGCTCAAGCTCGATCCGATCGAGGCCCCGGAGCTGCTCTCCGGTGCCGAGGTGGTGACCAGCAAGCTGCTGTATGCGCTGGGCTACCATGTGCCCGGCTACGAGGTCGGGTTCATCACACCCGGCGAGTTGCAGATCGCCTCCCCTGCGACGCACCACGATGGACGCGGCGTGTCACCTCCATTTACCGACGAGGCGTTGCGCGCCATCGTCGAGCCGCGGCTGCGCGATGGGGTCATGCGGGTCGGCGTGACCAAAATCTTGGAAGGGGACATCCTGGGCCCGGCGCGCTTTAAACGGTTTCGCGATTGCGCGGAAATCCGCGCGTTGCGCGTGGCGTACGCGTGGCTGAACAATATCGACGCGAAGGATCACAACTCGCTGCTGGTCTGGAACGGGCGCGAAACGGTCGGCTATCTCATCGATTTTGGCACGTCGCTCGGCGCGGATGCCGGAGCGGCGGGTCCGAAGCAGCCGTGCGCGGGATGGACGAACATCGTGGATCTTCAGGAAGCCTCACTCACATTCCTGACGCTGGGATGGCATCATCCGACGTGCGATGTGCAGCGCAATCCGGAGAGCTCGAGTGTAGGCCTGTTTTCGCCGCACGTGAATCCGGATCGATGGAAACCTTATGCGCCGAACCTGGCGTTTCAGGAAATGACGGAGTCCGATGCGCGCTGGATCGCGCGTCGCATGGCGCGTCTGACGCGCGCGCAGATCACAGCGGCCGTGTCAGCCGGGCAGTATCATGATCCGGCCGATGCGGCGTACCTCGTCAACATGCTGGAGCAGCGCCGGCGCGCCATCATCTCGCAGTATCTTGACGACCCATCACAGGAGGACCCAACGCCATGATCCTGTCATATCAACGCACGCAGCCGGTGATTCACCCGAGCGTCTACGTGGCCCCGAGCGCGGACATCATCGGCCGGGTGCGCGTGGCGAAACACGCCAGCGTCTGGTTCAACTGCGTGTTGCGCGGCGACGTCAACCGCATCGAGATCGGGGAAGGGACGAACATCCAAGATGGCTCCATTCTGCACGTGGATGACGACCATCCGTGCGTCATCGCGCACCACGTGCATGTCGGGCACCACGTGAACCTGCACGGCTGCCGCGTGGAGACCGGAGCGCTGATCGGGATTGGCGCGATTGTCTTGAGTGGAGCGCGCATCGGTGCGGGGGCCATCATCGGCGCGGGCAGCGTCGTGCTTGAGGGGATGAAGATTCCGCCGCGCGTGTTGGCGGTGGGCGCACCGGCTCGCGTCGTGCGTCGCGTGACCGCGCGCGATCTGCTGTATACTCAGCGATGGATTCGAACATACATCCAACTTGCGAAGCAGTATCGGAGGGAGGAGAAGTAATGCGGAGGGAGGGAGTCGGCGCCTCCACTCGCTGCGCTCGTTCCGGTCGCCGCCCGGCCCTCCCGTGGAAGTCGCCGCTCCTATTCGTCGCGGCTCGTCCATTTTGGTCGGGCCTCCCTTCAACTCCCTCCTGCGAGGGAGAAGTAATGCGGAGGGAGGGAGTTGAACCCTCACGCCTTGCGGCATAGGCTTCTGAGACCTACGTGTCTGCCAGTTCCACCACCTCCGCACGGAGAATCCTCAGTATAGCGACCCATCCATTGTGCTGCAAGCGCCCCTCCCGTTTACGCACCTAAGACAACCCGCAACGATCGAAGGCGGCGGGCTTGGCATGTCCCGCGCTCGCCGGCACGTTCGGCAGGCCCCACCGTGGCCTGCCTTCACTCCGCTCTCGGGGTTCGCTCGCCCAGCACTAATTTTCTATCGTTGGCTGCATGAAAATTAGTGCTGGGCACCATGGCCGCTCACCCCTCGAGAGGTCCGGCTTCGTCGCGGGCCATGTCCTCCGCCGCTATCACCGGGCGCACCTCGATCTGCCTGGCTGGGGGTGGCGCGCGTTCCGCGAGGGGCAGCTGTCGACGGCCGAGCGGGCACGGGGTCCCGAGCGCAGCGAGGGACGAGCGAGGCCCAAAGACCGCAGCGACGGCGAGCCACGCCGGGGCGAGCCGAGCGGTGCCACGAGCGGAATGCGCGCCAAGACCTCAGCTGAGGTATAATGCCACCCGCGATGCACCTCGGACTCGCCTTCGATCTTCAAACCGATCCCAGCGACGAGCGGCAGGCGGAGTTTGATCCGCAGTCGACCATTGACGCGCTGCGCCAGGCGCTCGAAGCGCAGGGCCATCATGTCAGCTTAGTAGGCAATGCGTCGGCGTTGCTGCAGGGGCCGGCGCGTTGCTGCGACGTCGATCTCATCTTTAATATCGCCGAGGGCGCGCACGGGCGCTGCCGGGAAGCGTGGGCGCCGATGCTGCTCGAACTCTATCACATTCCCTATGTGGGATCGGATGCGTTAGCACTCGGTCTCGCGCTGGATAAGGTGATGATGAAACGGTTGGCGGTGGCCGATGGCGTGCCGACACCTCGATGGATCAGCATCGATGATCCCGCGCTGCTTCCGAAGGCGCTGTCGTTTGGTTTTCCCGTCATCGTCAAGCCGCGATGGGAAGGCTCAGGGCGCGGGATCAATCAGCACGCGGTGGTGCACACGCCTGAGGCGTTGCGCCAGCGAGTCCAGTGGCTCTACAACCGGGTCCAACAACCCATTCTCATTGAAGAGTTCATCGCCGGAGGAGAATTGACCGTTTGTATCATCGGCAACACGCCGCCGGTCGTCTATCCGGCGATCCAACGACCGCTCGATCCAGCGACGACACTGTCCTATCACGTGGTGAAGCCGTCGCCGGCCACGTGGGTGGCCCCGCTCATCCTGGAGCCGTTATTGGATCAACAGGCTTGCGAGATCGCGCGAACGATGTTTGACGCGATTGGGTGTCGGGACATGGCGCGCGTCGATCTGCGCGTCGATGCGCACGGGCGCGTGCAGTTTCTGGAGATCAATCCGCTGCCGTCGTTTGATCCCGAGGGGAGCCTCGGCTTGCTGGCCGAATCGCTCGGCGTCACGTACGATGAGATGATCGGCAGCATTCTCGACGCGGCCCTGGGGCGCTTCGGGTATCCGTCACGACACCGTTCAACCGACGCGCCGATGGCATTAAGCGGGCACACCAACTCATGAGCGACTCCAAAGTGTATCAATACCCGCGCTACTACGCGATCGGCTATCGGTGGAACACCGACGTCGAAGCCGATTTCATCGCCACCTGCGTGAAGCTCTACGGTTCGGAGTCCCTGCCTGCGCCGCCGGCGCGGCAGGCAGGGGCGAAACGGTTCCTGGATATCGGCTGCGGCTCCGGCCGGCACATGGTGGAGCTGGCGACGCGCGGCTATCAGATGACGGGCATCGATCTCTCGCCGGAAATGGTCGCCTACGTAAAAGAGGAAGCGGCGAAATCCAAGTTGCCCATCACGGCATCGGTCGGCGATCTGCGCGATCTCAAAGTGACCGGCAGGTTCGATGCGGCGTACTGCTTCATGGATACGTTCCGGTTCTTGCTCACGAACAAAGTCATCGTGTCGCACCTGCGACGCGTCGCCGACCTGCTCGTGCCGGGCGGCTTGTACCTCCTCGACTTTTGGATTCCGCATCAATGGGATCAGATGAGCAACGAGATCCATCAATGGGAACAGACCGAAGGCGAGACGACCGTGCGCGTTTTCTATCTGCAGCACCCGGAAACGGTCGATCCGATTGCGCAGACGTTTGAGGACGAGCTCGTGTTTGAAGTCCGAGAAGGCGATCAGACGAAGGAGATCCGAGGCGGCCCGACCCGCACGCGGCTCATCCTCCCGCAGGAGTTTCGCGCGCTCGTGGACAACTCTGGCGTCTTCGATCTCATGGCCACGCACGGCGAGTTTGATGTGACCGAGCCGCTGTCGCGCGAGTCGCTGACGTGGCGGATGATCAGCGTGCTGCGCAAGCGCTGACCCTTATGGCGGCCTCGGGTAAGGACAAAGCCCCCAAGGAAAAGGCCGAAGTCTTCGCCACCAACCACAAGGCCCGGCGCGATTATGACATCCTTGAGACGTACGAGAGCGGCATCGAGCTGCGCGGGACGGAAATCAAGTCGATCCGCCAGCACCGGGTGAGCATCGACGACAGTTTCGCCCGCGTTGATGACGGTGAGCTGTTCTTGTATAATATGCACGTCACTCCCTACGAGCAGGGCAACCGGTTCAACGTCGAGCCGACCCGGGTGCGCAAACTGCTCATGCATCGCCAGCAGATCAATCGACTCATTGGACTCGTGAGCCAAAAGCGAGTGACGCTCGTGCCGCTGCGGTTGTATCAGCAGCACGGGCTGGTGAAAGTGGAGCTGGCGATGGGCAAGGGCAAGCGGCTCTTTGAGAAGCGTGACCGCATTCGCGAGCGTGAGACGGATCGGGAGATCCAGCGCGCGGTGCGCGTCCGACAGCGACGGCCAATCGAAAACTAAGAACCCAAATTTTGACATATGGGGGCGATGAGATTCGATTCGGACCTGTGAGTTGCGAGGGGCATGCCGAGGTGGTCAGGAGGCCTCGTTAAACACCTGACACAATACCAAGTGCCAACTACAACCCTGTAGCAGAAGCGGAAGCAATTCTGGCTTCTGGGCACCTCGTCGCTGCCTAATTAAATAGGCAGCGCCGTCGTCTCGTCAGCCTGCGGACGAGGCGGCGACAGTCGCAGGCTAGCTTGACGTTGTGCCACTGGGCGTCAGGTGACGGGACACAGTGGCTTAGCCCCGCCGGTCTCGCCTTGCAAGGCGGGCGGGGTGAAGCGTTCAATGTAGGGCTACGCATGTAGAGGGCTCACGCTCTCGATCCGAAGACGTGGGTGCAACTCCCACCGCCTCCACTTTTTCTCCGCCTTTGGCGGAGAAAAAGTGCCCTGAGCGACCGAGGCCGTCAGCCGAGGGAGTCGAAGGGCTTCTACTTCTCTTGCGCCCATAGAGGGCAACGAGGGACTTCCTCTTCTCATTATTTATAATGGTAAGAGCGTTTAAATACGACTCAGATTCTTCAAGGGTATCTACTCCACGCTCGAATTGGGCTTGCCGTCGGGTATACTTACCTTATACAATGTCACGGCTCGTTGAGGAAGATTGGGGATTGAAGAGATGATCGAATACCGCGTTGCCGTGCCAGTGAACGTCTTTAATGAGGACGGACAGTTTGTCGCTCACTGCCCGGTTCTCGACTTGTCGACGTCCGGACGCACGTTTGAGCAAGCCAAAGAGCGCTTCCAGGAAGTCCTGCACATGTTTATTGAAGACCTGGTCGAGCAAGGGACGCTGAATGAAGTGCTTCAGTCCTACGGATGGCATAAGGTCAGCAAGCCCCGTCCCCACTGGACGCCCCCCAAGCTCGTGAGCTCTAGCGCACAGGAGGCTTCAATTCCTGTCGGTGCATGATCGTGCATGTCCCCAGCCATTCGGCCCATCTCCTACCAGCAATTTGAGAAGTTCCTCAAGTATATCGGTTGCGAGTTTGTCCATCAGCGAGGGAGTCATCGCAAGTGGCGGCGCAGTGATTTGAAGCGTCCGGTCATCTTTCCCGCTGACGAATTGCCCGTCTTCATCATTCAGAACAACCTGCGCGTGTTGGGCCTTTCCACCCAGCAATACCTGGCGATTCTCGAAGAGCTTTAGCCAGCCCTGTTTCCAAAATTTCCGAGCGTAAAATAGGAAGCAGCCCAAATAGGACTGTCTAGCTGATCTTGGCTGGCGCAGTTGGAATGCCTCCTGAATGACCTAAGAAACGGAGAAAATGCATTGGATCTTGATGGTCATGGTTTGGGGGCTGAAGAGCCTACTGTTCCTATTTGTCTCGCTCTTCCTGACCGGACTTGTGAGGTTGTGGTGGGCCAGAAAGTACACTTACGACCTATCGATCAAGGATCCTGCCGTTTTACGCAAGGGAGATATGGTTCTCACTGGCAAGCAAAGCATCAGGGATTCCTGGTACATCCAGGTTGGCAATGTCTTGACTAGAAAACTCAAACACCGCTTCTGGACGCATGCCGCTCTTTACGCAGGAGAAGGGAAACTTTGGGAAGCGCAGCCCGAAGGTGTGCGAGAAGCGAACATCGCGTTCTACCTGGAGAACGGCTATTATGTGCGCGCGTTTCGCCATCGGTATATACAGGAAGTCAAGGTTCTTGATGACCTCGTGACGTGGTGCGCGTCCAAGCAGAGAGACGGGTATGATGTCCGGGGTGCAATCTTCTATGCGTGCTCAACGTTGGTTCCTTTAGGTTTCAACTTTATATTCGATACGTCCTGGTTGGCAAAGCTCGCGAATGTTCAGGATAAGTATTTTTGCTCTGAGCTGATCGTGGAAGCGTTCGAAGAGAATGGCTATCCAATCTCACCCTTCGATGCCTGGCGGGTGAAGCCGTCGGATTTCATCAGCAATCCGGTGCTGGCAGAGGTCAGCCCCTCGTAGCGAACCAGACGCATCCTAACTGGTCCCGCCTCGCTGATCTGGGCTGGTTCAGGCTCCCCGGCTGGTTGTCAGTTCGGTTGTCAGTGGGGGGCGAAAATAGCTGGATTTTTTATTTTCGATAGTATATTATTTCGATAATAACGTGAACCGGTATTTTCACCCATGAAACCGCCAACCCGACCGTCAGGCCGCTCGATCCGCACCCCCCAAGGCTATACCGCCTTTGTTCCGGATCCGCTACCTCCCAAGGTGGAATGGACGCCGGTCCTGACCCGGGCGCTCTCGGATGCGGATCGCCTGATCGGCCAGCTAGCCGGGGAGGGCGGGCAACTGCCGAATCCGCACGTCTTGATTCGTCCATTTGTGCGTCGGGAAGCCGTCTTGTCCAGCCGGATTGAGGGGACCCGGGCGACGTTGGGAGAACTGTTGGCGGCTGAGGCGGGCGCCACGGTAGAGCGCAGTCCGGATGATCTGCGCGAGGTGGCCAACTACGTCAAGGCGTTGGAGCAGGGGGTGAAGCGGCTCAAGACGCTGCCCTTGTCGCTACGGCTCATGCGCGAGCTGCATGCGACACTCATGGCGGGCGTGCGCGGGGAGCGCGCGACGCCAGGCGAGTTTAGGCGATCACAGAACTGGATCGGGCCGCCAGGCTGTACGCTGGCCAACGCGTCGTATGTGCCGCCTCCCGTGGAGGAGATGACGGAGTGCCTGGGTGCGTGGGAGCGGTTCTTGCATGACCGCTCGCTGCCCCCGTTGGCACAGGTCGCGTTCCTGCACTATCAGTTTGAAGCCATTCACCCGTTCCTCGATGGCAATGGCCGCGTAGGGCGGTTGCTGATTACGCTGTTTCTAGTCGAGCGGGAGATCCTGCCAAGCCCTTTGCTGTACCTGAGTGCCTTTTTTGAAGCCGCCCGGCGCGACTACTATGAGCGGCTGCAGGGAGTGACCGAACAGAGCGATTGGGAAGGCTGGCTGCAGTACTTCTTAAACGGCGTCTCCAGGCAATCCGAGGACGCGCTTGGCCGCGCGGCCAAGATCAACCAGCTGCTGGCCGCATGGCGCAAGGCGGCTGCCGACACGTCCTCCAAAGTACCGTTGAGGTTGGTGGACACCTTGGCGGCGAACCCCTACCTGACCCTCACCGGTGCTGCTCGTCAGCTCAAGGTGGCGTTCACGACGGTCCAGCGGGCGGCAGAGCATTTGCAGAAACTTGGCATCGTCAAGGAAGTAAGTGGTCAGCAACGCAACCGGGTTTACTGCGCGACGTCGCTGTTGTCGATTCTTGAAGCACCGGCGCAACTGTCACCGAACTTGTAACTGATGAGCTTGCGGCGACGCTCCCGGTAGACCACGAATTTCAGGGAATTCCATGGACACGTTGAGCTAGCCTGCGATGACAGTTTCTTTCCTGTACGCATGATCGCCATGACGCTTCAGGCCTATCCTGTCTTGAAGGCCAATGGCTACAAAGATATTTATCGCCTGAATCTGTGGGTGCATAGGGAGCGGATGGTGTCGGCACAAGAGCAGGAGCAGGTGTTGGAGTTTGAAGGAACGAGCGTCAATAACCCGCCACGATAAGCAATCCACAAAGAAGAAAGCCAACAGAGGGAGACGGGTATGGGGAAATCCAGAGACGCGCAGAAGAACGTCAAGAAAAAAGCCAAGAGCACCATGAAAGAGAAGAAGCAGGCGAAGCGCGATAAGAGGAATCTAGACAACCAGCCGCTATTAAACATTTAGTAAGCCCCTGAGGCAGCCTCAATAGTTCCGCCTCGCTGATCTGGGCTGGCCCCGGCCCGCCGAGCACGACCGCCGGGGCGGGCTATTGGAGGAAGGGGAGGCGCTACTATGAGCAAGCGGACGAGTGACGCGGATTTCCCGATCGGACGGCTAAGGAGGATCAAGGACATCCTCCCGCCGCCGGAGCAATTGGTGGTGTCGGAGGAGACGATCAAGGTCACGCTCTTGCTGAGTAAATCGAGCATCCGGTTTTTCAAGCAACAAGCTGCACAGCATCGGACGAAATATCAGCGCATGCTTCGAGAGTTGGTCGATCGGTATACGGAGCAGTTTTCGAAGTGATGGGAAACTAGGGGGTGGTTCTCATTCATTCGTTGAACCAAGTTCAAGCGGCTCCGGCCTCATGACGGAAACATCCCCCGACACCTTCACTGACCGCGTGGCGGCCAGCATCGATCTACTAGAAGCCATCAAATCCGACCGCGGGTTGCTCGCCCAGCTGCCGGAGGAGACGGTGATTCGATTCCTCACGGCTGCGGGCCAAGTCTCGAGACCGGATCGGGCAGAGCAAGAGCAGCTGTGGAAAGCGCGGCAGCTGAGAAAGCAATCAAAGCGCCGCGCGCAGTTCGAGGTCCTTCAGCGCCAACTCGACAAGACCGGTATTCGCCGGCAGCGGCACGAGCAAGTCTTTCCGACGCCACCCCCCGCACCTCAGCCGTTGCTTCCACCGCCCATCGAACTCAGTGAGCCGGTGGACTGCTACATCTGCAAATATCCCTACCGCCAGGCGCATTCCTTCTATGACTGGCTCTGCCCATCCTGCGCAGAGTTTAATTGGCAGAAGCGGCATCAAACCGCCGATCTCTCGGGCCGTGTCGCCCTCATCACCGGCGCGCGCGTGAAGATCGGCTATCAAGCGGCGATTAAGCTGCTGCGGGCCGGAGCGCAGGTCATCGCGCTGACGCGGTTTCCCAAGGATGCCGTGGCGCGCTATGCCAAGGAGCCGGATTTTAACGTCTGGGGGCACCGCCTCAAGGTGTACGGGCTTGATTTGCGCCATACCCCGAGCGTCGAGGTCTTTGCCGCGCATGTGAAGACGGTCTATGACCGCCTGGACTTTCTCCTCAATAACGCCTGCCAGACGGTGCGCCGTCCGCCGGATTTCTATCAGCATCTGATGGATGGGGAGACCCAGCCGCTGGAAGCGCTACCCAGCGAGGCGCGTCGAGTGCTGGCCAACCATGAGACCCTGCGCAGTCAGAGTCGGGCCCTGCCGCTCGAGGCGCGGATCCGCGGGTTGCGGCAGTCGGCTGCCTTATTGCAACTGCCTTTGCTCGAGGGAGAAGGCGAGCGGGGCAACCAACTATTCCCCGCGGGCCAGCTCGATGCGGATTTACAGCAGATCGATTTACGCAAGCACAATAGCTGGCGGCTGCCGCTGGCCGAAGTCTCGGCCATTGAGCTGCTGGAGGTGCACTTGGTGAATGCGGTGGCTCCGTTTATCCTGAACGCGCGGCTGAAACCGTTGATGCTGCGGCATCCCTCGCGGGATAAGCACATCGTCAATGTCTCGGCGATGGAAGGGCAGTTTTATCGCACCCGCAAGACGGATAAGCATCCCCACACGAACATGGCCAAGGCGTCGCTGAACATGATGACGCGCACCTCGGCGGCGGATTACATTAACGATGGGATTCATATGAACAGCGTGGATACCGGCTGGATCACGGATGAAGACCCTGCGGAACTGGCGGAGCGCAAACGGGTCACCCAAGGGTTTCACCCGCCGCTGGATCACGTGGATGCCGCGGCCCGCATTTGCGACCCGATCTTTTCCGGGTTTCTCACCGGGCAGCATGTGTGGGGGCAATTCTTGAAGGACTACCGGCCCACACGATGGTAGGATCTTCTCAGGGGCCCAAATAGCCCCGCCTCGCTGATCTGGGAAAAACGGCGCCGGCCCACATCGTACTAGAACCGGTTTCATAAAACCCCGCGGACGCGCTGGGTCTCGCCCAGCGGCCCGTCGCGGCCACGCGAGGTTGAGGAATGGGTTCTAAGAGTGGGGTAGCGTATAGTAAAGTGTGTAAATTGCTTCAACGGACGATCCTGCCAGTGTGTATTTAAGCGATAGCACACCGCGTAGA
>JACQHR010000040.1 GCA_016198905.1 Candidatus Omnitrophota bacterium
AAAGGGCGTCGTCGTGTCGACGTTCATCGGGCTCTGCCGAATTCGCTTGATGGCCTGGTCCAGGCCGGCTTCGGCCAGCCAGAAGGCTTGTTGCTGATCGCGCGCCAGCTGCGCGGCACGGATTTCCATGGTGGTGCGCTGAAAAGAGATGCCGCCGAACAGCAGCAGTGTGAGTGCCGCAAAGTAGACCGCGAGAAGAAATGCGGCGCCTCGCTGATTGTCACAGAGGAAACGGTGGGAGGTCGATCTTGCGGACGCAGATGTACGAGAAAACGCCATCCCTTCTCCTTCGGTAGTTCCGCTATCCTCACCGGGGTCAGACACCTTCGGGATCAGACCCCGTCAGGACCGGTAACTTTGCGTCCCTGCCTTGCGGCAGGTTTGCCCCTCGCATCCAGCTCCTGGATGCGGGGCCCCGTACCCAGCTCACTGGGGGCGAGGTTTTCGGGAGCTAAGCTACTTCAAGCTTACCTGAGCACGATAATGAGACACAAGGCGAATGGAAGTTTTTCGGTGATGGTTTGTGTAACGGAATGTGCGATGCGGCTAGGGGTCAGAAGCGGTGAGCAGTTGCGCGAGGTTGAGGTGGTGGTACGGCGTGCGAGCAGCCGGTGTGGTCCCTTGGGCGTTGGCAATCCATACGTCGGGCCAGGCGAACACGACGCTTTGGATGTTCGATCCTGGGGCGATGGCCTGCGCAATCTGCCTGGCTTTCTCAGCGTCGAGTGTGCCGAAGTAGGCCGAGAGCCCTGCCGCTTGACCCAGATAGCGCGTTTCGTACGCGGAGCCTCCGGGCCGTTCAAGACCGGGATGTCCCGGATCACCATCAGAGGCGAGCTGCTGGTCGCGGATCACCGGATCGACCGCGGTGTCGGCCCGAAACACCGCATCGACGATGGGACGCGCGTACGGCACACGATGTTCCGCGGGATCGTTGGCTTCGAAGACGCGCACGTATCGATGTGTGGTTTCAAGCGCGATGGCGCGGTGAGCATCCGCATCGGCGAACACATAGTTGACTCCGATGGTCCGTGTGGCTTGACGAACAAGGGTCGTCGCCGCATCGAGGTCGTCCGCGGTCTCGAGCACACGCCGCATGAGAAACACCATCGGCTCTCCCCGAAAACTGTCGTCTTTGGTCTCGGCCCCTACCTGTCCAACGGACATCTGTTCATCGTTCACACCGGTGAGCACGCCGATGAATCCGGCCCAGCCAATATTCACGAACGCGTGCTTGCCTGCTGGGCGCACAACAAAGACCACGGGAAACTGTTGGATGCCCGCCTTGATGCTCCAATCCAAATTGCGGACATGGATGAGCCGCCCATCCGCCGTCGCGCGTCCCCACGCGGCAAAGCTCGAACAGGAATAGGTGCGATCCGGCACCGCATGCAACCGATACAAATCTTCGAGCGACACGCCGGATCCGTCGGCCAATCCCCGCAACTCTTCGAGATGATCCTGGGGAATGAATGGGCGTGCCTGCTTCCACGCGTACTCCAGCCACCAATTCGCCGCCCAGGTTCGGATGCCCGGGATTTTGAGATAGCCTCGAAAGTAGCCTAAGACTTTGGTGACGGCCTCGCGCACTTCATCGCGGAGTAATGCTCCATGCTGTTTGCCCAACTCATACGGCGTGCCGGACAGATGCACCACTCGCAGGCCGTCAATGTGTTCGACGCTCGCGGCTTGCGCTGTCGCAGCCGCGAGGACACTGCACACGACACAACACACCGTCGAGATCCAGCGGATCTTAGTGGCGGCCATGGTGCGTGCTGTCCATCAGCGTGATGGCTTCCTCAACAAGCATCGATCCTGTCTTGGGTCCGTTGAATGCCATCAACGCTTCATACTCTGCGGTGTGGTAGCGCGCCTCGGAGACGCAGTACCCGATATAATCGTCGGCAAAACCGATGACCATCGGCTGAAGCTCGCGAGCACGCGCAGCGGTCTTCAGCTCTTGCCCCAGATCCGCCTCGAGGTCGCACGGCACTCCGACAATGGCTTGATTGCCAAGCAGCAGCACGGAAAGCGTTGCGTCATCATCAACGAAGCGACGTCCGATCCAGCGGGGCAGCGCCATCCTAGGACCCAGCCGCACCTTCGGTGGAGCCAATGCGACATGCACCTGCTGCACATTGAGACGCTGCGGTAGTACAGGAGCAACTTCACGCAAGGCGGCCACCGCACGTTGTGCGAGCGTCTGGCCGATCCAGGCTGCGCGCTCGTACCCAATGCCGGCTTTCGTCGGAGCCTGATCGCCAACCGAACCCGCGAAGAACAAACACGTCGTTCCAGGAATCTGTCGCTCCACTTCCGCCATGAGCACGCCGGGATAGTCCCCGGACATCCACCGGTTCCACGATCCCAGCGTCGTCGGGTGCGCGGCAAATGTCGCGATGACGGCCAGCGGCACGCGAGACGACCCCGGGTAGACTGCGCTGAGAATCAGCTCCGCATCCACGAGCCCGCCATCCTCCATGCGGTTCTTCACCAATCCCTGTGTCGGGACCGTTGCGTACCCGATTTGCACCGGCACGGTCTTTGCGTAAGCGTGTATGACGGTGTCCACGATCGCGTTGACGAGTACCTCGAATACGCGCGGATCATAATGCCCCATCGAGATTTTTTCGAAGAACCTCGTGCCATACGCGCCGGGGCCGGAGTGCGTATGAGTCGCCGCGACGATGAGCACGAGATCCGAGGGCAATCCGCGCTTCAGAAGACGTGTCCGCACGGCATTGAAGAGATGGTCATTGATGATGAGCAGGTCGCAGCTGACCAGTGCCGCCGTCGCCGAGCCGTCTTCGATCACGAGGGCGCGAACGCCGACAGGATCATGGACTCCGACGGAGGGTTTGCCGTGGCGCTTGCCGTAGCCGGCCAACGGCACACCGACGGGCAACGCGAAGACTTCTTTCGCCACTCCCGCGCGAATCTCATCCGCATGAACGACCTCGGGATGAAACATGGGGGCTGCCACACCAAGACATGCAAGCCCGACGACGATCGTGGCTCTGCACCGGCAACGCATCTTATGCAGTCTGCCCCGGCGCCTTGAGGCGCTCGCGCGCGAGCGCCAGCGCTTCCTCAGGAGAATGAATCCGCCCTTCAGCCTGTGCTTCTTCAATTGCGCCGAGCAGCTCGCCGATCAGCGGCCCGGGTTGCAGGTGCAACGCGGTCATCAGCTGATGGCCGCCGATCAGGCGCGGCGGCTTGACGACTTCATCCGCCTTGAAGAAATAGGCATTGAGCAGCTCTTCCAACCGCGCCCGTTGCTGATCGATCTGATCAAGACGGGATTGCGGGCCGCGCGTGGCCATCCGATCCGCCCACCACGTGAGCAGACACGCCGGGCCGTTGTCGCCAAGCTCCTTGAAGAAGCGGTACATCGCGCGGCGTGTCACGACGGGTTCCCGACTCAAGAACCCTGGACGCAGATGATGGAGCACCAGCTGGCAGACCATCTCACCTTCGCGATTGGAAAGACGCAGGCGCTCGACGATGTTCGTGGCCAGCTCTGCACCGGTGTGTTCATGGCCGAGAAACCAAATTTCTCCATCGGGTTCGACGGTGCGGCGCGCTGGTTTGCCGACATCGTGGAGCAGACCGGCGAGCTTGATGAGGCTCTTGCGCGACCGACGCTCCACGAGCTGCTCGGCGCAATAGGTCGCCATGGGTTGACGAAGCGGCGCAGAGAACTCCGCAAATTCCGCGAGAAACCGATCCGCTTGTGCGACGGTCTCAACCTGGTGGCCGAGCACATCAAGATGATGATACCCTCCCTGCTCGAGTCCGCGGCCAGGGATGAGCTCTGGAAACACGACGTCGAGTGCGCCCACGGCGTTCAGCGCCTGGATCGCCGGATGCGCGCGGTCCGTCTCAAAGATCGCCAGCAGCTCATCGCGAATGCGCTCGCCGGAAACCCGCGAGAGCAAGGCTACCGCACGTGTGATCAATGGCGGGATCGCAGGATCGATGGTGAAATCAAGCTGTGAAGCAAACCGAAACGCCCTGAAAATTCTCACCGGATCCTCGTCGAACGTTCCGGGGAAGCACGCGACCACCTGCCGATGCGTCAGCGCTGCTCGTCCCTTGAGCGGATCGATCACGGGCTGTGGGTCGTGCGGCTGACGCAGCCAATCCTCAAGAGCGACCGCCATCGCATTGATCGTAAAGTCCCGATGGCGAAGGTCATCCTCCAGCGTCGGGCCGCGAAACGCGCTGACATCCAGCTCGATCCGTTGGCTCTCACGCGTAACGACGATCCGTGCGCAATCTTCTTGCTCATCGAGCGGCACGAAGGCGCCATGCAGATGCGTCGCCAACGCGCGCGCAAACTCGATCGCATCCCGCGCGACCGCCAGATCGACGTTCCAGTACGCCGGGGTGCGCCCTAAGAGCTGATCCCGGATCATGCCACCGACGAGATAGCAGGCCACGCGCTGCGCGTGCGCGTACGCGTGCACGTCGCTTAGCGTTGAGAGAACAGGGGACGGAATCGACATCTGCGTCATGAGAGATTGGTGCTTCGTATTATACCGCGTGCGCATCAGGCGCGAGGAGATGTTCCGTTGCGCCACGGAAATCTCGTGGCTGAATCGATGAGAAAAATTTCCAGAGAAATGCTTGACAATACGACCACGTTTGCCAGAATAGGGACAGATTATTCATCATCCATCATCCTTATGCCGCGACGATCGAAGTCGGAAGAGCTCCTCGAATTTGAAATCACCTTCTACGAGAAACTCCTCCACGCCTACCCCGATTTTGTGGACGTGCTCCTGCCGCTTGGAGAAGCCTACACTCGCCGCGGGCTCTACGATAAAGGCCTGACGATCGATCTCAAGCTCACCCAACTGCGCGCCAACGATCCGGTGATGTGGTACAACCTCGCGTGCAGCTACTCGTTGTTGAAGCGGGTGGACGAATCGGCAGACGCCTTGCGCCGAGCGGTCACGTTGGGGTACTCAGACTTGAAGTTCTTGCAGAAGGACCCTGATCTCGCGCAGCTGCGCCAGTCTCCGCACTATCGCCAGATTCTCGATGCTTTTGCGGCGCTGTCCGCGCCCAAAGCTCCGCACGTCTCGTAAGCTCGCCCGGCAACTCATTCAGGCGTCTGCCATAATCCTCGATGGGCAGCTCGTGCCTCTGACGCCGCCGCGCGAAACCGCTCCACGTACTTCACGTCCGGCGGAATCGTCAGTAGTTGCGCCATGCCCTCACGGAGCAGCGCTTCGTTGACCATTTGGTCGCCCACGTACACGTAGGCCAGGAGCCGCCCGTAGCGATCGTGGGTCTGCACATCGAATTCCAAGCGAAGAGTTTTGCCGTCGACGAGCCGCTGGTTCTCCTGCATCGCCGCCAGCGCAAACGGTTCCGGCTCCACCACCCATCGCCCGGCAATCTTGCGACGCACTTCCGGCGTATCGATCCCGATATAGCGCACCAATCGGCCGTCAGCGAGCTCGATCGTATCTCCATCGACGACACGATGGACGCGAGCCTGCGAGGGAAGCGCCTGCGCGCAGTTGAGCCAACACGCCGCGAGCAGGAGTACCGCAGCCGGGAGTCGGAATCGAGAGAGGCGCACGGAGGATGACGTCTAGTGCTTCAGGGGCTTGCCGACTTTCGCTTCGAGCGACTGGAGCCAGCACTCTTCGTTCCGACTGGGATGAGTTCCAACTCTGCAAGCATCGCAATCGCCTCCTTGAGACACTATAACAAGCGCCCTCAGCGACGTCAAAACTTACCCAACACGATTTGGCGGGTGACGCGGTGCCAGGGCCCCCACGGCCGCCCGCAGAACCAGCGCGATAGTCGCTGGGCGAGG
>JACQHR010000039.1 GCA_016198905.1 Candidatus Omnitrophota bacterium
CCGCACTTCACGTTCAAGAAGAAACTCTCGCACACCGCCGACTCGCAGGATCAGCGCCATCGCATGGTGCCGGCTTCGCGCCCGCTTCTCGCGTGCCAGTTCATGCATGATCAGCCGGACTACATCGTGCCGCCGCTCATCCTTGCCAGCGCCGAAGCGGAAGCCGAATACCGTCGGATCATGGCGCGGACATGGCACGCGATTGACCAGTTGCTGAATGCCGGCATCTCAGAAGAGTTCGCGCTCTATCTGTTGCCGAATGCGTTTCCGATCCGCTTCGAAGAGTCCGGCGATTTGCTGCACTTTCATCACAAATGGGTGCAGCGGCTGTGCTACACGGCGCAGGAGGAGATTTGGGCTGCGTGCCGCGACGAAGTCTTGCAGGTGAGCGAACGGTTTCCCGAAATCGGCCGGTACATCAACGCGCCGTGCTGGCCGCGCGCGCAGGCCGGCATCAAACCCATCTGTCCCGAGGGCGACCGCTTCTGCGGTGTGCCGGTGTGGAAGCTGCCGGTGGAGCAGTACACGCGACTGATATAACGACAAAGGCGAGCAACGATGACGACGATAGCACAACCCGAAACGGTTTCGCACGCGCCAGCCGCGACGGCTGATGCGCGGCAAATGGTGGGGTTCTCGTTCTACCGCGTTGATCCGGTGTGGCGGCGATTGGCTGCGGACGTCAAAAAGAAGCACGCCGATGAGCTCGTGGCGGTCGTCGAGCAATGGGCGAAGAAGCTCATGGTGCGGACGTACTCGCTCACCGGCATGAAGGCCGACGTCGATTTTATGCTCTGGCGCGTTGGGGCTTCGCTCGAGGAGCTGCAAGGCATGTCGGCGGCGATTCTGCGCACCGCGCTCGGCGCCTACCTCACGACTCCGTATGCGTACCTGTCAATGACCAAGCGCTCAACCTACGTCGATAAACTCGACCCGGATCATCCGGACAAGCGGCGCTTCATCACGCCGGCGAATGCCAAATATCTCTTCGTCTATCCGTTCGTCAAAACGCGGGACTGGTACCTGCTGCCGCTCGACGAGCGCCAAGCCATGATGGACGAGCACATCAAAATCGGCAGCAAGTTCGTCTCGGTGCGCCTGCATACGACGTACTCCTTCGGGCTTGACGATCAGGAGTTCGTCGTCGCGTTTGAGACGGATAAGCCGCAGGATTTCCTGGACTTGGTGATGGCGCTGCGGGAAACGAAGGGCAGCCGCTATACCGTTCGAGATACGCCGATCTTCACCTGCGTGCTCAAGCCGATTCGCGACATCACCCGCGATATTGGAGGATAAGGTGAGCGACTCTCCAGCGAGGATGGACCCTCAAGCCAAGAAGATCGCGCTGCGAAAGATTCCGCACGGCGTCTACGTCGTTGGGCTCAAGCACAAGGCGCAGCTCAACGCCTTCACGGCGACGTGGCTGACCCAAGTCTCGTTTACTCCACCCCTCGTCGCGTTAGGCATCCGGAAAGACGCCCACTCGTTTGACATGATGAAGCGGGGCAAAGTGTTTTCCGTGAACCTGCTGGGCAAGGATCAGAAAGCGCTCGCAGAGCACTTCGTCAAACCCGCTGCCGTCATGGGAGAGAAACTGAAGGACGTGAAGTATCGCGGCGGCAAGACCGGTGCGCCGATTCTTGAGGAGGCGATCGCGTTCTTTGAGTGCGAGGTGCGCGAAATCGCCAACCAGCATGGGGATCACGCGGTGGTCATCGGCGAAGTGGTCGACGCTGGCGTGCGCGCCGATGTGCCGGTCCTGACGCTCATGGATACGGGATGGCATTACGGCGGCTAATCGGACCAGCCGCTGTGATCGTCTGCAGTGTGGCGCTCATCCATTCGCCGGCGTGGGCCGACGAGCATCAGCGCACGCCTAGCATGATGCACGGAGCGGCTAAGATCATCGGCGGCCTGATTTTTGAATGGCCGAAGACGATTGTTGACGCGACCGTGGAGGGACCGCCCATTGCCGGGACGATAGTCGGTGTGCTGGCCGGGGCGGCGCGCGCGGTGCAAACCGTCGTCGCAGGTGCGGTCGAAATGGCCACAGCGTTTGACCCCTTTGGCGCGAAGTCACGAGAATGAGGCGCGCGAGCATCCTCTTCATGTTTGTTGGCGTGGCGCTCCTGGGGCATCCGGCGGCCGCGCACGCGGATATCATTCGGGGCATTGCCAACCTGATCGGCGCGGTGTTTGAAATTCCTCGCGCCACCCTCGCCGGGACCTTCGGCGGGCCTCCCATTCTTGGGACGGCGGTCGGGTTGCTGAGCGGCACATTCAATAGCGTGACGATGGTCGCCAGCGGGGCGCTTGAGCTGCTTGGCTCCGCCATCCCCATTGCGAAGACGGTGGCGCCGTTTCTCATTCCCGTTTTCCTTTAACTGATGACGGGTAAACCCGCCAACGGGCCCAATCGTTTTTCCACCTACGCCGGTTTCGTCAAACTTGAGCACACGGTCTTTTCGTTGCCGCTGATTTTTTCGGCGGCAATCCTGCGCTTGCATCGATGGCCAAACCTGACGCTCGCAGGCCTGATCCTCGTCGCCGCAGCCAGCGGCCGCGTGATGGCGATGGGGTTCAATCGTCTGATCGATGCAGAGATCGATGCGCGCAATCCGCGCACGCATCGACGGGAGCTGCCGCGCGGGGCGATGCAGCGGCGCGAAGCATGGATGATCGTGGCCGTGGCGGGCGCGTTCTACGTGACCAGCGCCGCGATGATTGCGCCGATGTGTCTGTGGCTGTCGCCGATCCCGGTCGCGCTGTTCGCGCTCTATCCGTTTTTGAAACGGTTCACGGCGCTGGCGCATCTGGGGCTTGGACTGGCGTGGTCCATGGCTCCTCTGGGCGGCTGGCTGGCGGCGGCGCGCTCGCTTGACCGGTTCCACAATGTCGCATGGTTGTGGCTCTTCTCGGTGCTATGGGTGACCGGCTTCGACATCATTTATGCGACGATGGACGAAGCGTTTGACCGCAAGGCTGGGCTCCATTCGCTTCCGGTCGCGATCGGGAAGCGGCCGGCGCTTCGCGTGGCCGCGTTCGTGCACGCGATCGCCTTTGTCATGCTCGCCCTCTTGTGGTACAAGCAGCTCTATCAAGACGCCGCACTGTGGTGGCTCGCCGCCATCGGCGCATTGTTCATCTGGCAGCACGTCGTCGCGGCACGTCGTCCCGAGTTTGCGTTCTTCACGCTGAATGGCGTGATCGGATTTTTGGTGTTCGGCTTCGTGCTAGCAGGCGTGCCATTCAATGCGTGAACCCATCGACGAGATCCCAAAGGAGGTTGTTCCATGCGCGTGATCATCGGGATGACTGGCGCGTCAGGATTCATTTTCGGCATCGACTTGCTGCGACGGCTGCAAGCGGAGAAATATCTCGTGATGTCGAAGTGGGGGCGCTACACGCTGAAGGAAGAAACCGGGCTGACCGAGCACCATCTTGCTGAATACGTCAAACGCAGTTTCTCCGACGAGGATTTGGCCGCACCCTTTTCATCCGGATCAACGCCGTTCGACGCTTACGTGATTCTGCCGTGCTCCTCATCGACGATGTGCAAGATCGCCAGCGGCATCGGCGATACGTTGACGACGCGGATTGCGCAAGTAGCGCTCAAAGAACGGCGCAAACTCATCATCGGATTGCGCGAGGCACCGCTCTCGACAATCCATCTAGAGCAGGCGACGAAGCTCTCGCAAGCGGGTGCGATCATCATGCCGATTGCGCCGGCATTCTATCATCGACCGCAAACCATTGATGAAATGGTTGAGCAATTCACGAGCAAGATCCTCAGCCTCCTCGGATTCGAGACGACACTCGCGTGGAAGCCCGAAGCCCTCGAATGAATATGGTTTCCGATGCGAGGTGGGTCCTAGTTCGGGTTCAGTTCGCGGCACCGCTCCACCGGCCCCAGCGTGGCCGGTGTTCGCTCGAGCGCCAGGCCTCGCTCGCCTCGCTCCCGCTCGGCACCATGCCCGCTCAGCCTGGCTTACGTGCCGCTCACTTGAACCCGAACCACCCACCACGCACGATATCAGCGGCGAGGGGTGGCAGGGCGGATGTGGAGCCGGGCGTCCTGAGGGGTGAGCGGCCACGGTGTCCCAATCGTCTGAGATGGGGGACGAGCGAGCCCCGAAGGCCGAGCGAAGACGAACCACGGTGGGGTTCGTCGAGCGTCCCGGCGGAACATCGCCCTGACAAGCCCACGAGCCATATATCATGGAGTCGTCATGGATGATTTGCAGACATTTGTCAGTCTGCTGGAACGCGAAGGGCAACTCGCGCGGGTGCGGGTCGAGGTGGATCCGGAGCTCGAGATCACCGAGATCGCCACGCGCGTCGTCAAGGAGCAGGGGCCGGCGTTGCTCTTTGAGCGCGTCAAAGGCTCGGCGTTTCCTCTCGCAATCAACATCCTCGGCAGCGAGAAGCGGGTTGAACTCGCACTCGGTCGTCATCCGCAGCAAGTCGGTGAGGAGCTCAGGCGGCTGATTGAAGCGGCGATGCCACCGCGGCCCAAACGGCTCATCGAGGAGTGGCGTACCGTCGGGCGCGTGCTTTCGATGCCGCCGAAGCGCGTCAAGCGCGCGGCCTGCCAAGACGTTGAAGAAGCGCCGGATCTTGCGCGGTTGCCCGCGCTGAAATGCTGGCCCAAAGACGCGGGACGCTTTCTCACGTGCGGGATGGTGGTGACGCATGATCCGGATACGGATGCGAGAAACCTCGGCATCTACCGCATGCAGGTCGTCGGGCCGGATCAGGTGCTCATGCACTGGCAGATTCAAAAAGGCGGCGGCTTCCATTATTGGAAGGCCGAGCAGCAGGGCAAGGCGCTCGCCGTCGCGGTCGTGATCGGCGGTCACCCCATTCTCTACATCGCGGCCGTGGCTCCGCTGCCGGAAGGCATCGATGAGTTGGCCTTCGCCGGATTTCTCTTTGGCAAGCGCGTGCCGCTCGTCTACGGCAAAACCAAGGTGACCGCGGTGCCGGCCGACGCAGAAATCGTGCTCGAAGGCATCGTCGCTCCGGATGAGCGCATGCCCGAAGGCCCGTTCGGCGATCACTTCGGTCATTACTCGCACCCAGCGCCATTTCCGGTGTTATGGATCCAGACCATGACGCGGCGGGCCTCGCCGGTGTATCTCGCTGCGGTTGTGGGCAAGCCTCCGCAAGAGGATCGCTACATCGGCGATGCGGTGCAGGAGATGCTATTGCCGATGATCCGGCTCATCCATCCGGAGCTGCGCGACATCTGGGCCTATTACGAAGCCGGCTTCCACAGCCTCGCGGTCGCCTCGGTGCACAATCGATTCGGCAAGGAAGGGATGAAGACTGCACTGGGCTTACTCGGCACCGGACAGATGTCGCTCACCAAGTGTCTTGTGCTGGTGGATGCGGATGTCGATGCGCGCAATTTTACGCAGGTGTTGCTGGCAATTCGCGATCACTTTGATCCATCGGAGGACTTCCTCTTGCTTCCCGGAGTGCCTTTTGATACGCTGGACTTCACCAGTTTTACCCTCAGCCTGGGCAGCAAGATGGTGCTCGACGCGACGCGGAAGAGCCCTGCATCATCAGCGCCGAAGGTCATGGTGACCGAAGCCCAGGTCAAGTCGCTCCATTCCCGAATTACCCGTGCGCGTTTGATTGAAGATACGTTGCTTGCGGTGCAGGTCGTCGGGGAAGGGCGCGAGGTCATCAAGACCTTGGTGAAAGTCCCCGCGCTTGCCGGTGTTCCGCTCATCGCGGCCGTCAGCGACGATGTGAATCTGGATGACCGCGAGAACCTGCTGTGGGGCATCTTCACGCGCTTCGATCCGGCGCGCGATATTCTCTTTACCTCCTCGACGATGAATGAAGCGTGGCCTGTCTATCGCGGCTGTTTGGGCATCGACGCGACATTTAAAACAGGCTATCCCGATCCGGTTGTGATGGATCTCGATATCATCAAGCGAGTCGACACTCGATGGCATCAATACTGGACCGTGTAACTTCAAAAGTTCAACAACAAGAGCGGCTGACTCGTGACGATGCCCTCGAGCTCTTCGCGGTTGATGATGCCATTCGTCTTGGCCGGCTGGCGGATCAGGTCAAGCGCGCGCGGTGGAGTGATCGCGCTCATTTTGTCATCAACCGCCAGATCAATCCCTCGAACATTTGTGTCCTCTCCTGCCGCTTCTGCGATTTTGCGGCGAAACGCGGGCGCGCCAATGCGTACGAGATGACGATCCAAGAGGTGCTCGAGCGCTGCAATGTCGAGTTGCGCGAAGTCCATATCGTCGGCGGGCTGCATCCGGATTGGAAATGGGAATATTACCTCGAGATGTTCCGCGCCATCCAGGCGAATTTCCCGCAGATTCAGATCAAAGCGTGGACCGCGGTGGAGATCGACTACTTCTCGAAGAAGTTCCGACTCAGCGTCGAAGAGGTGTTGCGGCAGTTTCAGGAAGTTGGGCTCGTAGCACTCCCAGGTGGCGGCGCGGAAGTTTTCTCTGAGCGCGTGCGCAAAGCGCTCTTTCCTTTTAAGATCGGAGCACCGCGCTGGCTGGAGATTCATCGGATCGCCCACAAAGTCGGCCTGCCCACGAACTCGACGCTGCTGTACGGTCACATGGAAACGCACGAGGAGCGCGTTGATCACATGCTGAAACTGCGTGAGTTGCAGGATGACACGCGCGGCTTCACCCCGCCCCGTGGGGCGGGGTTCATGAGTTTCATCCCGCTGGCGTATCAGCCGGGCAAGACGCAGGTAGTGGCGCGTCAGCCCTCGGCGCTTGAAGATCTGAAGACCATTGCGATTGCCCGTCTGCTGCTCGATAACATCCCGCACATCAAGGCCTACTGGGTGACGATGGGCGAAGAGAGCGCCTCGGTCGCCTTGCATTTTGGCGCAGATGATATCGACGGCACGATTGGCGAGGAGCGCATCATGCACGCGGCCGATGCGGCCTCGCCCGTGAGTCTGACCCGCGACCATCTTGTGGAATTGATCCGTGAGTCCGGGTGCACCCCTGTGGAGCGCGATGCCCTCTATCACACCATCCAAGTCTACAACGATCACGCGTATTGCGAGAATTCCGTACCTCAATAGCGCCCCGTTTTTCCGTGGGCTATCGGTGGGGGAAGGATGCGAGCTCGTTGACAGTGTGCCGCGGCAACTCGGCATCATGGCGGCTGCCGGCGACGTGACCGCCGGCCTGCTGCCGCTGGCGGACTACTTCAGGCTCGAAGACACCTTTGAACGCATCGGCCCGTTCGGCATCGCGGTGCGCGGGCGCGCACAAAGCGTACTGTTGTTTTCGCGGCAACCGATTCGTCAGCTTGACGGGGCCGTGATCGCTGTGACCGACCACACCTCCTCGTCGGCGCTGTTACTGCGGTTGCTGCTTGAGACGCGGTATCAGATCATTCCGGCCGGCTATGAGCGTCGGCAGCATGCGGAGAAACGCTACCAGAACGAGTCGATGTTGAAGGATCGCCGCCAAGATGGAGAAGCGGATGCGTTGCTCCTCATCGGGGACGAGGCGCTGCAATTTCATCAGACGAACCGCCACTATCCCTATGAGATTGACCTGGGGTTTGAATGGTGGCTGTGGCAGCACCTGCCGTTTGTCTTCGCGGTGTGGGCGGTCAGGAAAGATGCGCCGGCGCACGAAAAGAAGCATCTGGAGACCGCGCTGATCAAGGCGTTGGCGCGCAACAGCGCGCAATTAGAAGCCATTGCACAGGAGCACACGACCTCGCTGCACATTCCGTCGACAGAGCTGCACGCCTACTTATCGAGCTTCGTCTATCGGCTCAGCCAACCCGAAGAAGACGCAATCAATCAGTTTAAGAAATTGGTCAATGAGCACCATCTGCTCTGAAGCGATCGAAGAAAAAGTCCTTTCAAGCAAGCGCCTCAGCCGCGAGGAAGGCTTGTGGCTATGGCAGCACGGCGATTTGCTGGAGCTTGCCCACTTGGCCAATCAAATCCGCTTTCGGCTCAACCCCGAGCCGCGCGTCACTTTCGTGATCGACTCGAATCCCAACTACACGAACGTCTGCATCACCGACTGCGTGTTCTGCGCGTTCTATCGCAAGCCAGGCAGCAAGGACGGCTACGCGTTGACACTCGAGCAAGTGATGGAGAAAATCCAGCGCGCGGTTGACCTCGGAGCCACGACGGTGCTGCTGCAGGGCGGGCACAATCCTTCGCTCGGGTTGGACTACTACACGACGCTGGTTCGCGAGACGCGACGGCGCTTTCCCCGCGTCACCCCGCACTTCTTCACGGCATCGGAAGTGACGACAATGGCGCAGGTATCTGGGCTGACCATTCCTCAAGTGCTCCAACAGTTGAAAGATGCGGGACAGTCGACGCTGCCTGGAGGTGGCGCGGAAATCCTCTCCGATCGCATCCGCCGCCGGCTGGCCACGAAGAAGGGGCCGGCCGAAGCGTGGCTCTCCGTGCACCGTCAGGCGCATCAACTGGGATTCAAATCTACGGCGACCATGATGTTCGGCCACATTGAAGAGGATGACGACATCCTCGAGCATTTCGATCGTATCAGGAACCTTCAGGATGAGACCGGCGGCTTCACCGCGTTTGTGCCCTGGACGTTCAAGCCGGGCAACACCCCGCTGCAGAAACACATCACGCAGCACGCGGGCCCGACCCAGTACCTGCGCATGATCGCCTTCTCGCGCATTTATCTTGATAACTTCCCACACATTCAGGCCTCGTGGTTTTCAGAGGGCAAGAAGACCGGGCAGATAGCACTCCACTTCGGGGCGGATGATTTCGGCGGAACCCTCTTCGAGGAAAACGTCCACGCGGCCACCTCCTTCATCAACAAGACCACAGTCGATGACATCGTGACGCTGATTCACGAATCTGGTTTCGACGCGGCCCAGCGCACGACACTGTATGACATCCTGCGCACCATTGAACCGGCGACCGCTGCGGCATGATGCTCAATTGGCCCGGCCTCATTGAACAATCGCTCAAGGGGGAAGGCATTACGCGGGAGGAAGGGCGAGCGATCCTTGCGTTGCCCGATGAACGCATCCCCGAAGCGCTTCAAGCCGCATTCGAAGTGCGCAAAGTCCACTTCGGCAAGCGCGTGAAGGTCTGCGTGCTGCAGAACGCGCGCAGCGGCCTGTGCGCCGAAGATTGCCACTATTGCTCACAGTCCTCGATCGCGACCTCCAAGATCGATAAGTACCCGCTCATGTCGAAAGAGCAGCTCCTCGACGGAGCCAAGCGCGCGTTTGAATCAGGAGGCACGCGGTACTGCATGGTGACCAGCGGCCGCGGACCTCTCGACGAGGAAATCGCATACTTCTGCGACGTGACACGGGCCATCAAGAAAGAGTATCCGCTGGAGATCTGCCTGTGTCTTGGGATCCTCTCCGAACCGCAGGCGCGGAAACTGAAAGAAGCCGGCGTCGGATGGGTCAACCACAACCTCAACACGAGCGAGCGGTATTATCCGGAAATCTGCGCGACGCACACGTATCACGACCGCGTGGAAACCCTCAAGAATGTCCGCAAAGCAGGGCTTCTCACCTGCAGCGGCGGCATTGTGGGGATGGGAGAGACGGACGAAGATGTCCTCGACCTGGCGTTTGCCTGCCGCGAGCTGCGGATGGATTCCATTCCGGTGAATTTCCTGCATCCCATCAAAGGCACGCCACTGGAGGCCTCCTCGTTTCTCACGCCGATGAAGTGCCTGAAAATTCTCTGCCTATTTCGATTCGTCAATCCCACCAGTGAGATTCGCGCTGCCGGGGGACGCGAAGTGAATCTCCGTACCGTTCAGGCGCTGGCTCTCTATGCAGCGAACTCCATCTTCGTTGAAGGGTATCTGACGACATCGGGCCAGAAAGCCGAGGAGGCTCGCCGGATGATCGAAGATATGGGCTTCGAGGTTGAACGAGTGGATGCCGAAACCGCAGTTGCTTAGACCAAGCACAGAAGTCTGCTTGGCGACGGTCATGTGCTTGGTGATCCACGTAACGATCATCGCAGCCGAACCTAAGCCGCTTCCAGTCCGTTTTCCGCTCAAACCTGGTCATGAGCTCGCCTTAGAGTTCGATGCAAGCATTCTCCCATTCGGTCGGCTGTTTGACGTCAATCCTTCAAACGGCACGCGGCGCCAACTTACGACGGTTCAGGAACTCCTACAGATTGTTGGGCCAATTTCGAGTGCCGATGAGGCAATCGCATTCGTGCAATTCTTGACGGACTATCCCACTCGATTTATCCTGAAGAAACCGTTTTCTGGGATCGAACCGAGCGAAACAATTCATCCGGCTCCGGAGGAACTCTTGAGATTAATGACCCCAACTCAGGTTGAGGAAAACGGTGAGGATTGGATCATCGAGAGAGATTTGCTGCTCTATCCATCAGCCCCTGAGCCGGCAAGGCTCGTACGCACGCGTGAGCGAGTTTCTAAAACAGGAGACTATTACTTCAAAGTGGGACGGGTTCTTTTGGAGGGGGTTGAGGTCAACCAACTGCTTCCGTACTACAAGTGAAAAGGGGGAAAGGGCATGACACAGCGCTGGATTGTGACAGCGTTAGGCAAAGATCAGCCAGGGATCGTCGCTGGCGTCACGAAAGTCCTGTATCAGCTCGGGTGTAATCTCGAGGACTCGGCGATGACGCGCCTCGAAGGCGAGTTTGCGATCATGCTGATTTTCTCGACGCCCGCGCGCGTAAGCGACGAGCGGTTGCGCCGCGCGTTCGTCCCGCTTGAACGGAAACTGAAGCTCGTCGTGCACTTAAAAGCGCTCTCGAAACAGGAGGCCAGCGCTCCGCGCGCGCACGGCCAGGCCCACCTCATCTCGGTCTACGGAACGGACCGACCTGGGATTGTCTTTCGCGTGGCTGACGCGCTGGCGAAAGCGCGGATCAATATCACCGACGTCCACACGCACCGCAGCGCCGGCAGCGGGCCTTCCTTATATTTGACCCTTCTCGAGGTGGAGCTTCCCCCGAAGCGCTCTGCGGCGTCGCTCGAGCAGCACTTAAAGCGCGTTGCGAAGCGCTTGGGCGTCGAGATGACGTTGCGCCAAGCCGAGGCGGATGTCCTGTAATATCTGGGGCGTGGGGCGGGAGACAGGGGGCGGGGCAAACCGGTTTCTCACGTCTCCCGTCTCTTGCCTCTGACTGGCGTGTGAATGAGCGCTTTACCTATCTGTCACTTCCCGCATTCGCTGCTCAAACAGCCGACACAGTTCGTCGCCCGCGTCGATGAGAAAGTGCAGAAACTCATCGATGCGATGGTCAAGACGATGCGCCACCACGCGCGCTGTGTGGGCCTCGCAGCGCCTCAAGTCGGCAGTCCGTTGCGCGTGGCGGTGATGGATGGCACAGGGCATCCGAAAGTCGCCGCGAGTCACGGACTGCTCATCCTGGTGAATCCGCAAATTGATCATACGGAAGGGATTGTGGTGCAACGGGAAGGGTGTCTGTCGATTCCGGATTTAACGGCCAACGTGCGGCGAGCCACGCGCGTTCGCCTTAAGGCGTTCGATCAGTTCGGCGCGGCACGGGAGTGGTGGCTGGAAGGCTTCGAAGCGATTATCGCGCAGCACGAGGTGGATCACCTCGACGGCAAGCTATTCCTCGATCGCGTCGCAAACGTCTCGACGGACATCTTCCATCGCAAGAGCTACAGCTGATCGGTCAGACTACAGACATCAGACAGCAGACCACAGCAGGATTAACTGATGTCTGTTGTCTGAAGTCTGATGTCTAAACGCGCGGAAAACGATCAGGTTTTGAGGGGTTCGATGACGCTCAGGCGAGGAACGCGAGGGATGAGACCGACGTCATGGGCTTGTCGATAGAGGAGTCGTAGCGCTTCGCGGCAGGGCTTGGAGAGTGTGAGCGACTCCTCATTGACGTACATCCCGATGAATTGGCGCGAGCGCGTCGGGTCGGTCCCGCGTCCATAGCGCATCGCGTAGGCAAGCGCGTCATCCTGATGCGCGAAGGCATACAGGATGCTGTCCCGCAGAATCGTCGCCGCTTGTTTGGCGGTGTCCCGCCCGAGTGATTTCTTGACGACGTTCAACCCCAGCGGTAGCGGCAGCTTCATTTGCTGCTGCCACCAAATCCCCAAATCAAGAATCGGCAGCAGTCCGGCATCGCGGTACGTCAGTTGCCATTCGTGAATCACCAGCCCCGCCTCGACTTCTCCATTCAAGACAGCTTGCGGGACCTGTTCGAAGCGCATCTCGACCGGAATGATGTTCGGGATCGCCAGCTTCAGCAGGAGAAATGCGGTCGTGTGCACGCCGGGAACCGCGACGCGTCGGCCCTCAAGCTCCTTCGGGCTGTGCGCCTGCTTCGAGATGACGAGCGGCCCATAGCCTTGGCCTACGCTGGAACCAACAGAGACGATCCAATAATCCCTGGCCAGCGTCGGATAACTCGCGGCTGAGATGGCGGTCATGTCCAGCTCGGCACTCAAGGCCCGCTGATTCAGCGCTTGAATATCTTCGACGACGTGTTCGAATCGCAGCCCGTTCATCGGCACTGCACCCGAGGCGATCGCGTAGAACATGAACGCGTCGTCCATATCCGGCGTATGACCCACGGTGATCACGTGCGGACTCGTCTTAGGCATCAGGCTATTTCAGTGGCAGAGTGGCCAGATGGCTAAGCAACCACCTAGCGTGTGGCCACGTGGCCACAGTTTCACGCCCATTCCTCGTAGTGGAGCTTCTCCCTGGGGACGCCGAAACTCTCAAGGTCCTTGCACATGGCTTTGACCACTTCGAGCCATCCGCAGAGATAGATTTCCTTATTTGAGTGATCCGTGATGTATTTCTGAAACGTCTGCTGCAGGTGGCCGACTTCGCCGTGCCATTCCTTCGGGCGGCTCACCGTCGGGATATAGTGGAAGTTATGCCGCACGTTCGCCAGCATCCTGAACTCGGATTCGTAGAGCAGCGAGTGCTCGTACCGCGTGCCGAACAACAGCCAGATGTCGCGCGTGCAATTCTGGCGAGTCAGATGCTTGATCATCGCGCGCAACGGGGCCACACCCGTTCCTGTGGCCATGAACACCGGGTCATAATCCATCGGCTCTTTCAGCAGGAAGGTGCCATGAGGGCCGGAGATGGAGACGGTCTGTCCTTCCTTCAATCCCCAGAAATACGTCGAGGCGATCCCGCCGTCCACTTTTTGGATGCATAAATCGAGGGTGGTCGATTCGTGGGGAGGGGACGCGATCGAATAGGCCCGTTTCACAACGGCCTTATCTTTGGGGACATTCATGATGATGAACTGCCCCGCCTTGAATTCGATTTTTGGAGGATCGATGAGCTTGAAGTGAAAGCCCCGCACGTTATACGAGAGGCTGTCAATGTGCTCGACGACCGCACGGAACGTCGTTGCTGGCATGAGAAATTTTTTCGCTGTCGTATTGTAACAGAACTGCATCGGCCGGTAAATGGGCGAAACGCGAGGGTAGTGATCAAGCTTGGCGGGTCCTGCCGCTGCGCCACCCCACGTCCGTCCTCCCCGGCCCGCCAACGATGACTGCCGGGGCGGGCGCCCAGTGACTATCGCGCTGGTTCTGCGGGCGGCCGTGGGGGCCTCGGCTCCGCGTCACCCACCAAACTTGACCATCA
>JACQHR010000041.1 GCA_016198905.1 Candidatus Omnitrophota bacterium
AAAAAAGTGTTACCTATGTGTGTAATCAGTGCAACCGCGAGAATTATGGCGTGGAACCAGCTTGGGCGGGTTGGATCTCGGCGAGGTAATTCGGCTGGGCATACTCGACGTCAGAATGGTGGGCGTAGTCGGCGGCAGCGTGCTCGATGTCGACATCCTGACGGAAGGTGAGCTTGTAGATGTACTGTAAGTTGACAGCCTTGGCGCTAGGTGGAGCGCGCCGAGCGCGCTGCGGGTACTTTTGCTTGATGGCTTCGAGAGCTGGCTGATGGGGAAATACCCGTTCGATCTTCGTCACGCCGTAGCGCCGGGCGAGTGTATCGAACCACGCCAAGCCAGTATGCTGCGGGGGCTGATGACCGGCGTGAAGCGCTGCGTTGAGGCTTGCGCCGGCGTGTGGCTTGAGCTTCACGATGATCTCGCCAGCGGCATAGTGGGCTGCCACTGCTGGAGTTGGCTCGCGGATCTCTTCGGCGGTGAGCGTCCGACAGCCTCCGATGACTTCCGCTAGCAAGAGGGAGACAATCGCTCGAGCGATGTGCTGGGACATGCGGATGCTCGGTATTTTACCGCATCGCCTGTCTGAGGGATAGAAGAGGCGCGACCCTCAAAGCCGCATCCTCCGTGGACGCTCTCTGTTGGGCTGGCGTCAGATGGACCCTCATTACGATTTTGTTTTCTTCTGCGCTTTGTTCACCACGAACATGACGACGAGTACCACGACCAACACGATGGTGACCGCGTTCATGGCGCCTCCAAGGTTGTCGCTCGCTCCACGCCGTGCCATCACAACCGACAAAAATAGCCGAGTCACCAATGCTTCGGCAACCCGGCGATCCTTGGTGCGCCTCTTCGGCGGCCTGGCTGTCCTTCAAGGACCCGTGGCTTTCCGGCCCCGCCTTACGACGGGTGTGGCGTTATCGGGAGGTGCTCGATTGTCTGATGCAAGTATGCCTGAGGCAGTGCCTATGCTTCAAGGAGGAGGCCGAACGCGACCTACTTCGAGGAGGGACTGAGGAACTTATAGCCGACGTTGCGGACGGTCTCGATGTACGAGGCCCCGCCGACTTCGATCTTGGAGCGCAAGCGGCGAATGTGGACGTCCACGGTGCGAGTCCCGCCGTAATAGTCGTAGCCCCACACCTTATCGAGCAGGACTTCGCGGGTGAACGCTTTGCCCGGATGCATGGCGAGAAACTTCAGGAGTTCAAACTCTTTATACGTCAGATCAACCGGCGCGCCTTTGATATGGACTTCATAGCGCTCAAAATCGATCATCAAAGTTCCGCAGGAGAAGCCGTTGTGCGCCTCGATCTTGTGGAGCTTCCACATCAGGAAATTCAGCCGCTCGACCAAGCGTTTCGCGCTCACCGGCAGCGTCAGGTAGTCTTCGACCCCCCATCCAAAATCGATCCGCCCCAAGTGGGATTCGGTCACGAGTAAAATCAACGGCAGTTCCTTGAGCGCTCGCTCGCGCTTGATGGCGTGACAGAGTTTTCCGGTGTCGGTGGCACTGCGTTCCAGATCGACGACGATGGCGTCGAGCTTATCCGGAATCGCCACGTCTTCTTTAAAGAGCTCGGCAGAGGCCATGGGGTGCACGGTCATCCCGCCTTCCAGGAGGCCGGATTTCAGCGTTTTCTTATTGGCCCAATCATCGGTAATAATGAGGATGCGATACATTTCAGCAGACAGCACAAAGCAGACAGCAGACAGTATAAGACCAAGAACCAAGCCAGCTAACCGTTTGATTCGGGGTTTGTGTGCTGTGTGCTGTGTGCTAATCATGAGTTTTGATGATAGCGATTCGTGATCGGCATGCGACGGTCCTTGCCAAACGCCCGCGGCGTGATCTTGATGCCCGGTGAGCCTTGGCGCCGTTTATATTCGGCGCGATCGATCATGCGCGTCACACGTTGCACCACATCCGGTGACAGCCGCTGTGTCCTGAGGATCTCCTGCACGCTGCGATCCTCCTCCACGTAGGCCGTGATGATCCGATCCAAAACGTCGTAGGGCGGCAGCGTATCCTGGTCGGTTTGATTGGGCGCCAGCTCCGCCGTCGGCACGCGCTCGATGACGCTGCGCGGAATCGGCCGGCCCGGCCCGCGCTCGTTGCGATACGCGGCCAGTTCGTAGACCAGCATCTTGGGGACGTCCTTAATCACCGCAAAACCTCCGGCCATGTCGCCGTAGAGCGTGCAGTAGCCGGTCGCCAGCTCGCTCTTGTTGCCCGTCGTCAGCACCAGCCATCCGAACTTGTTGGAAAGCGCCATGAGCACATTGCCGCGGATGCGCGCTTGGATATTTTGCTCGGTGACATCCGTGACGCGGCCGCGGAAGAGCGGGGCGAGCGTCTCCAAATACGCCGTGAACATCGGCTCGATGGCAATCTCCTGCATCTCGATGCCCACATTTTTGGCCAGCTGGCGGGCGTCATCCTGGGTGCCCTTCGAGGAAAATCGCGACGGCATGACGACACCCATCACGTGCTCCGCTCCCAACGCATCCACCGCCAGACACGCGGTCAACGCGGAGTCGATGCCGCCGGAGAGCCCGATCACGACGGCGGAAAAACCGTTCTTCCTTGTGTAGTCTTGCACCCCCAGCGTGAGGGCCTCATAGACCTCCTCGAGCCTCGAGAGCGTCGGCCGCTGCTGCTTCGGCAGCGCAGGCCGGTCGGCGTGGCGGTGCGGCACCGATGTCCCCTGCCCGCGCCACGACCGTGGCCTGTGCTCAGGCGTAAGCGCGAGATCCATCACGACCAGATCATCGCGAAATTGCACGCCATGGATCAGGACCCGGCCGCGCGCATTGATGAAGAGGCTCGCCCCATCGAAGACCAGTTCGTCTTGCCCCCCCACCAAGTTGCAGGAGGCCACGGCGAGGCGATGCTCCCGGGCGCGTTGCGCAAACACACGTTCGCGCACTCGTAGCTTCCCCGCAGAGTAGGGGCTCGCCGACAGGTTGATCACCAGCTGCGCGCCCATGCGGGCGAGCGTGTGGCACGGCTGCGTCTCCCAGAGATCTTCGCAGATCGTCATTCCCACCCTGGCTCCATTGATGTTCAGGATGCACGGCGCGGTCCCAGGCGTGAAATATCGCTTCTCATCAAAGACCCCATAGTTCGGCAGGTACTGCTTCCAGTAGGTCGTCACCCGTCGGCCATCGGCGAGCACCGCGGCCGCATTATGGAGCGCACCGTCTTCATCGCGCTCCACGCACCCGACGACCGCCACAATTCCACGCGTCAGCGGGCAGAGCTGGTCGACCACCTGCCGATTCGCCTCGATGAACTGCGGTTTGAGCAGCAAATCCTCCGGAGGATACCCGCACACCGCCAGCTCCGGCACCACCACGAGGTCGACCAACCACGCCTGAGCCCGCCGGATCGCCTGCGCAATCAGGCGGCGGTTCCCGTCAAGGTCACCAACCGTCACATTGAGTTGTGCAAGGGCGATCCGCAGGGTCGGCATGGGGGGGGACGAACAAGAATTATAGCACGAAGCGCGTCGTGCAGGGGGGCGTCTTACTGGACCGTCATCCTCCGCCCGCCCCGATGAGCAAAAAGTCCGTCACCATGGCGATGACGAATCCGACGAGCAGTCCAAACCCGACGACCGTTTCTTCTTTGAGCTGGCGCCCCAAGTGCAGGAGCTCTCCGATGATATACAGGATGGTCCCGGAGGCGAGCGCGAGGCAAAAGGCTTCAACGGACTTGTTGATCCACCAGCCGCCAAGAATCGTCCCCAGGAATGTCGGACCTCCGGCTATCGCCCCCACCAGCAACAGGAACTTCCAGCTCACGCGGTGGCCGGAAAGCGGCGCGGCAATCCCAAAGCCCTCCGTCGCGTTATGGAGGGCGAAGCCGATCGCCAGCAGCCACGCCAAGCGCATGGCTCCCGAGGCGTATCCTTGTCCGATGGCGAGGCCCTCACTGAGATTGTGCAGCCCCAAGCCAATGGCGATCATCATCGCCACCTGCTTGGCGCGCGTCTTGGGCGAGATGCCGTCTTTCGTCGCGCCAAGGAAGCGGCGCTCGAAGTAGACCAACCCCAGCAAGCCGAGCGAGAACCCCGTCACGAAGAGTGCGCCGTACTGGAACGCGCCCGTCAGCGCCGTGCCGTGCTCCACCGCCTCCTCGATCAACTCTTCGATCTCCTCGAGCAGATGACCCGTGATCTCCACGAGCAGAAAAATCAGCACGCCGGTGGAGATGGCGTTCAGAAACCCCTTCAGTTTGACGGAAGCGTCGCGCAGGCGAGCAATCGGCAGGCCGAGCACGATGGTGCCGCCGGCAAAGAAACCCAGCCAGAGTTGTGTTGCGTCCATTACGCTCCTCCGGATTCAACCAGTTGAAAGGTGACAGGAATTTCGACCCAGGCGGTCGTCGGCTCGAACCCGCGACGGGCCGGTCTAAAACGCCAACGGGCGATCGTCTGTGCGGCCGCTTCGTCGAGAAGGGTATGGCCTGACGACTCGGCGATCTCCACGTGGCCGCATCGTCCATTCGGGAGCACCTCCACGCGCAGCAGGACCGTCCCCTCGTCCCCCTGCTCGCGCGCCAGCGCCGGATACGGAGGCGCGGGGTTGCGGACATACTGCGGACTCCGTTCCGTCAGCGCGCCGCCTGAGGCATGGAAGGTGGTGGCATCGTGACCAGGGATGGGCGAGCTGCCGTCACCGACAGAGGCTGTCGCATTCGACACCGACGAGGGGCTGGCGGGCGTTGTCTTCGTCTCCTGCGGCGGCTCGGCAATGGACGGCGGCTCTGTGGCGATGGATGGCGTCGTGGTCGGGAACGAGTCGACGGCGCCGGGCGAGCCGTGTGCCGACGAGGCCGGCAACGCCGCCACCAGATGCACCTCCAGCCCTCCGTACCCCGCGTCCACGCCGTACTCGACGGGAGAGGCCAGGATCGCGCCGCTGCCAAGCAGCAGTCCATGCACCGCGACGGCGACGACTCCACTGATCAGGCGGTCTCGACGCGTCGGGTCGGACGCCCATGGGCGGGCGTCCGTAGCGCCGGAATGCTTCATGGCGGTCGCAACGATCTCGCGCATCAGGGGGCTTGCGGTTCCTGCGGCGGGCGCGTCTGAATCGACACGTCGGTAATGCCCACGCGCCGCACCTCATCGAGAACGCGGATGGCGTGCCCAAAGGGGGCGCGTTCATCGCCATGGATAAACACCTGGAGGCGGTCGTCCTCGGCCTTCAAGCGTCTCAGGTGCGCTCCCAACGCCTCCATCGTCATCAGTTCCTTCTCGAGATACAGGCTGCCGTCTTCGGCCACGCTGATCGCGACCACGACGCGCCGCTCCTGCGCGGTCCCTGTCGCCGCCGTCGGCAACCTGACCGCGATGCCCTGGTTTTTGACCATCGACAGCGACACCATCACGAACGTCGCCAACAGAAAAAAGACGATGTCGATGAGGGGGATGATTTCGATGCGCGGTCGGCGTTTCGCCACGGGCGAGGGGATCCTCATGGGGCGTCCTGCGGTTCCATGAGCAACAATTCCAAGTGCGTCGAGGCGTCTTCGATCTCATGCCGCGCATCCTCGAGGCGCGCCGTCAGGTAATTAAATGGGATCACCGCGATAATCGCGATGCTCAGGCCGAACGCCGTCGCGATGAGGGCTTCGGCAATGCCCCCGGTGATGGCGGCGGGCGCGGCCAACTCTGCTCCCCCGACAAGGCCAAACGCCCGGATCATGCCGGTCACCGTTCCCAGCAACCCCAGCAGCGGCGCGAGCGTGATGATGGTGTCCAGGATCGGCAGGCCCTGGTTGAACCGCTTCAACTCATGGTTGGCCGCGCGCAGCAACGCGTTCGAGAACGAGCGCGCCCGATGGGCCAGCCCATAGACGAGCGTCCTGACCACCACGTCCCGCGAATCTTGCCCGAGCCGGATCGCGTCGTCCACCTGGCCCAGCTCGACCGCGGCGAGGACGCGCTCGGCCAGCTCCGGTTGCCGCCGACGCCGCTCCCGGATGACGAACACCATCCGCTCGCACACGACCGTCATGGCCACGATCGACGTGATCAACAAGGGCCACATCACCGGGCCGCCTTTCAGAAACCACTCGAACATCAGTCCCTCACTAAAATTTCACGCCAACCCGAATCCCACCGTAGTTGTTCCGCTCGTAGGCCGGGTCGATGCCGCCGCTGGTGACTCGGGCATAGTAGCGCTCGTTCAACAGATTATTGATCCCGCCAACGAGGCTCACGTAGTTCTTGTAGAGCCGCACTTCGCCCGTCAGGTCCCACACGTTGTAGGAGGGGATGGTTTGGTTCGCCGTGTTCGCGTCATCGCCGAAGTGATCATCGACAAAGGTGCTGCCAATGCGCGCCTTCACGCGGTCCTTGAAGGCGTACTCCACCCCAAAGCGCATCGTGTACTGCGGGGCGTACTGCGGCGTTTTGCCGTCTTGCGGCCCCTCCGTGAACTTCGCATCGAGCAGCATCAGGTTAAAGAACGGGCTGATCGTGCCCCATCGGTCTTGGTAGGCGGTCTGCCGGGTCGCGTCATACCAGCCCACCAGATCCGCATCGACGGCAAGCTCAAGCCCTTGATGTATGGCGTCGCCGACATTCGCCACGGTGTTGCCCGCCGTCCCGACCTGATCTTCGAATCGGAGGAGGAAATAGCTGACATCCCAGTTGATGGCCTGGACCGCGCGGCCGCGGATCCCGGCATCGACGGTCCAGCTTTTGCCCTCTTCCAGATCATCGTTGACGACTTGCGTCGCCCCCGTGGGCACCGATTGGGTAAAGAGCTTCGGCCGATAGCTTTGCGAGACATTACTATAGAGCCGCATCGCCGGTGTTACGTCGTACGCGGCCCCCACCCCGAAGAGCGGGACAAAATCAAACTCGTCCTCGTCTCCGAGAGGCACCGAGGTCTTGCTGGTATTCGCCGTCTCTTTCACGTGCTGCCAGATGTGCTCCAATCGCACTCCAGGGGTCAGCGAGAACGGCCCCACGCGGAAGAGTTGCTCGGCAAACAGCGAGAGGTACTGCATGTTCCGGTCGCTGCTGCTGCTCAGGGGCCCGCTGTCCGCCGCTGCGGTCGCCCCGGTGCGATCCTCCCGAGGCGAGTGCGAAAAGTACGTCAGCAGCCCGAGGGTCAACGCCTGGCCGGGCTGTCCAAAGAGGTCGTAGGTATGTCGGAGGCGCGGTTCAACCCCCAGCGTGTAGAAGTCTTGCTCCTGAATGGAATTCGTGGTCCCGGTTGGGACCGTGCCAAAACCGCCGCCGTTTTGGCGTTTGCTCCATCGCTGGTAGTACCCGCCGAACGTCCTGAATGCCAGCTCGGTATCCTCGCTCATGTGCTGCTCATAGAGCAACGTCCCGTAGTAGCGCGCCAGGCGGAACCGGTCGTTCACGCGCGTGGTGCGGTCGCGCCCTTCGCTGTCTGCCACGGCCTTCGTGAGTCCTCCGGGCTCGCCATGTTCCTCGTGGTATTCGTCATAGGTCAAGGTGAGTCGTGAGTCGGCCGTGCCCGTCCCGTCCTGCGCGCCGGCCGGGGTGGGCGGCTCATACGTCACCTTCACGCCACCCCCTAAGACTTCGAAGTCGCTGCCGGTCTCCCGAAACCCGTTGCCTTGCCGTTCATGGAAGTACCCCCGGTAGCCAAACGGGGTGAGTGTCCCCGTCACCGCGGTGTAATCCGAGAAGAGTTCGTCGGTCCCAAACGTGTTCTCGCTGTAAGCGGCAAACGGGGTGTCCGTCGCCGGCGGTTTGGTGATGAAATTCAGCGCGCCGCCGGGTTGAGGACCATACATCAACGACGCGCCTCCATGGATGAATTCAATCCGGTCGATGCTTTGAAATGGCGGGGTGTAATAGGCTTCCGGGTAGCCGAAGAGCTCCGCCTGAATCGGCACGCCGTCCTTGAGGACTTGCATGAACTGCAACCGATCCGGCGCCAACCCCCGGTAGCCGATACTGAGTAACGGGGTGGTCTCCTCGCTGAGCAACAAGCCGGGGGTTTTCTCCAGGAGCTGCCGATAGTTGTTGTTGACGATGGCGGGCTGTGCTGTCAAATCGATCACCGCGGTTTTCTTGCCGGCGTAGAGCTGCGTTCCCTCCACATCGGGGAGAAACGGTTCCGAGGCTCGCAGTGCTTCGGCTTGCACTCTGACTTCTTTCAGCCGGTAGGTCTTCTTGGATAAGTCCACGGCAGGGGGCTGTGGCTGGTCCTCAGCATGGCAGACCGTGACCCACAACAAGGGGAGGGCAAAGAGAACCTGGGATACGCTTCGACAACGCATGAGGCTCCTCTCGGCGCTTAGTGGCCGAACACTGGTGCAGAGCCTCCGGTAATCCGGTCAGCCCGCGACGGTGCGCCATCACAGCCTCCTGAGGTCAGGTCGGCGTCCTGTGGCTTCTTCAGCCGAATTTTCTCGACTTTCTCAATCTGGACGACTTGCGAGTCCTGCACCGTAATGTGGATCGTCCCATACCGAAGGCTGGTGATCGCGTCGGCGATCTGGGTCAGGAGGGCGTGCGCCTGCTCGTGTTGCAATCGAATGTCGGCCATCAGGAACGCTCCTTCACGCCACGACTTCTTCCACGTGGAGGTGGGGGTGTTTGGGCGCGCGCCGCGGATCGGCATGCTGGCACGCACGGCAGAGGCCATAGAGCTTATGCGTATGCGACAGGAGCTGGTACCCGAACCGCTTGACGACTGCTTGTTGGAGGGCTTCCACGCGCGGCTCTTGAAACTCGATGATTTCACCGCATTGCACGCACATGAGATGGTCGTGATGCGCCTTGGCGAACGTGACTTCATAATTCGGCGGCCCATAGCGGAAATCGTGCTTCTCCACGACCCCTGCGCGGTGCAGGAGGGCCAGCGTGCGGTAGACGGTGCCGCGCGCCACCGACGCGTCGATCTCGCGGACATCCTTGACAAGCTCCTCCGCCGTAAAATGGAGGTACGCCACCGCGCGTCTGAGCACCAGTGCGCGTTGCGCCGTCAGGCGGATGCCCTGTGTTTTGAGGAGCTGCTCGACTTCGATGAAGCGCTTCATGTGCTTGTTGAGACTGAGTCTCAAGTAGAAATTAGTATATAGATTCCCGCGCTTTTGTCAACCACCATTTCCTCGCGGGGCCGTGTGCGGAGGGGCTCATGGCGCGGTTCGAAGAGATCGCCTCGGATGAAGCCGAGCACGCGAAGATTCTGCGGGGGCGCATTGCCGGCAAGCAACTCGGCAGACAGCACCAAGCACTCGGCACACAGAAACGAGAAATAAAAACGCCTGAGAGTCGTTCCCAGGCGTTTTTCTGTCTGCTTTGTGCTGTGTGCTTAGTGCTGAATGCTAGTCGGCGATGGCTTCGACCCCCGTGATCTCCGGCACTTCAGCGCGGATGGCCCGCTCGATGCCCATCTTGAGCGTCATCGTGGATGACGGACACCCGTGGCAACTCCCGACGAGTCGAAGCCGCACCACGCCTTCCACAATGTCGACGAGCTCGATATCGCCTCCGTCCATTTGGACGGCCGGGCGAATGCGACTGAGCACCTGTTCCACTCGCTCTTTCATGTAAGACCTCCTCGACGCATGACGAACGCCCCAAGCTTAACACATCGTCGGTGAACGGTCAATTACGGGGGGTCCTTCCTACGGTCAGGTATACTTTGTGAAGCGAGGTGAAAGGGGCGCGGATGCCGAAAGAAGTGCTCATTATCGATGACGAAGTGGAGTTGTGCGACCTTCTCAAGGCCTGCTTTGAACAAAAGGGGTGCCACGTCGCGACCGCCGCCACCGCTCAAACAGCGATGGAACAGCTTCGGATCGTCACGCCTGAAATTGTCCTCTTGGACCTGCGGCTGCCCGATCGCCCAGGACTGGAGCTCCTCGACCAACTCAAACGGGAGTTTCCCGCCCTTCGCGTAATCGTCATCAGCGGCCTCGACGATCGTCGGACCATTCAGGATGCCATGGATCGCGGGGCCAGCAACTACCTCACCAAGCCCTTCGACTTCACCCGATGTTTTTACGCGGCCATGGACATCGAGACGGTGGATTTGACGACCACCACGATCGACCCGGATGTTCTCGCGCGCGTCCCCATCGCCGTGGCTCAGCAGTATCACGTCGTGCCCGTTCGCATGCGCCAGGGCACGCTGGAACTGGCCGTGGCCAATCCGCTGGATGTCCAACTGCTGGACGAGCTGCCGATGCTCCTCGGGTCTCCGATCAAGGCGCTGGCGGTCGAGGGTGGCACTATCGCTGACGCCATCCGCCGATGCTATGGGGTTGGGGCTGGTGTGTCACCGCGCGGCGTCGTCTCGACTCCTGTCGCGCGTGAGGCGCCGGAACCGGTTCGCGAGGAATCCGCCGGCGTAGTACAGCTCATCAACGAACTCATTCAACATGCGTGCGCCAATCGCGCCTCCGACCTTCACGTCGGGCTTGATGCGCGCGGACCCTGGATCCAGGAACGCATCGACGGCGTGCTCTATGATGTGCCGGTCGCTCCGCACCTGCGCAGTCTCTACACCAGCATCATCTCCCGATTCAAAGTCATGGCCAATCTCAACATCGCCGAGCATCGCGTGCCTCAGGATGGACGGATTCGATTCGACCAAGGGGCCGCGCATTTGGACCTTCGCGTCTCGGTCCTGCCCACCCTCCACGGAGAGAACCTGGTGATTCGGCTCTTGGAGCCGTCGCGCATCCTGCACTTGGCCCAGCTGGGCCTCACAGAAACGCAGCTGACGCAGGTCGATGCGTTGTTGGAAAAACCCACCGGGCTCTTGCTGGTCACCGGTCCAACGGGTTCAGGAAAATCCACGAGCCTCTACGCGTTTCTCTCCAAGCTGAACACCGGCAAGACGAGCATCGTCAGCATCGAAGACCCGGTGGAACACGAACTGCCCCGGGCGACCCAGATCCAGGTGCATCCTCGCGTCGGGCTGACCTTCGCCACCGGCTTGCGCTCGATGCTGCGGCATGATCCGGACATCGTCATGGTCGGAGAGATCCGCGATCAGGAAACGGCGCAGCTGGCGATCCGCGCGGCCTTGACGGGTCACCTCGTCCTATCCACCCTCCATACGAACGATGCCGCCAGCGGCATCACGCGGCTCATTGATCTGGGAATCGAACCGTTCCTGCTGTGCTCGACGTTGTGCGGGATTCTCTCACAGCGGCTGATCCGCCTCTTATGCGAGTCGTGCCGGCAGGCGGTGCAGGTGGATTCGACGACGTTGTCCTCCATGGGACTCACGGCGCCGGGAGCCAGTGGACCGGTCCACCTGTGGCGCGCGCGAAGCTGCAAGGCCTGCCGCGAAAGCGGCTATCAGGGGCGCACCGGCGTGTTTGAAGTCCTGGCCGTCGACCATCACATCCGCTCGCTCATCATCAAGCGCACGCCCGGCGCGCAAATCAAGCAGTCCGCGATGGCGCAAGGCATGAGCACGCTCTGGCAGTCCGGCTGGCAGAAGATGGCCGCAGGCCAGACCAGTCTGGAAGAAGTGATCCGCGTCCTGCCTCGTGAAGTCCGCTAGACACTCCGCTCTGATTCCAGAGACTACCAACAACCATAATGTTTCGTCACTGTGCGAGGAAACGTGCGGGTTATCGTGCGGGGGATGGGGCAGGATGCGCAGGTCGCAGACGTGCAAGCACCGTGCGACCGATGAGGGCAGGGCTTTCAATGATGGTCACGCCGGCAGCGCGTAAGACCGCGAACTTTTCATCGGCGGTGCCTTTGCCTCCGGCAATGATCGCGCCGGCATGACCCATGCGCTTTTCTTTCGGCGCCATCTTGCCGGCGACAAACGCAAAAACCGGTTTCTTGACCCGGGCGTTGATGAACGTCGCGGCTTCCTCTTCTTCGGTGCCGCCGATCTCGCCGATCAGCACGATCGCCTCGGTCTGGGGATCCCGCTCAAACAAGTCGAGCAGATGCACGAAGCTTGAGCCCAGCACCGGGTCGCCGCCGATGCCGATGCACGTCGATTGCCCGAGCCCGACTTGCGTCAACTGATAGACGGCATCGTAGGTCAACGTCCCGCTGCGCGAGAGCAGTCCGATGGACCCGGGCCGATGAATGTATCCCGGCATGATGCCAACCTTGCAGGCCCCGGGGGTGATGAGCCCGGGACAGTTCGGGCCGATGATGCGGATAGGTTGACCTTCAATCCGTTGTCGGATCCGCACCATGTCCAGCGTCGGGATGCCTTCCGTGATGATCACAATGAGCGGTAGGGCGGCCTCGATGGCTTCGAGCGTCGCGTCATAGGCAAAGCGCGCGGGGACAAAACTGATCGTAGCGTTGGCTCGCGTGGCACGCACCGCGTCTCGAACCGTATTGAATACCGGCACACCCTGCACCTGCGTCCCGCCCTTGCCCGGGGTCACTCCCCCGACGATGTGCGTGCCGTACTCCAGCATCTTCTCGGTATGAAACGCGCCGGCTTGCCCGGTGATACCTTGGACAATTACCCGCGTCGACTTGTCCACCAAGATGCTCATCCTGAACGACCCCAAGCGTATTTTGGATTTTGGATTTTGGATTTTGGATTCCCGGAATCCAAAATCGGCAATCTAAAATCCAAAATCTGCTCATGCTTCATGCTGTGGCTAGCTCGACGGCTTTCCTGGCAGCATCGGCCAGCTCATTGACGCTGATGAGATTCAGCCGCTGTGCCGTCGTCAGCAGCCGGCGTCCCTCCTCGACGTTGGTGCCTTGCAGCCGCACAACGATCGGCACTTTGACCTCGAGTTGCTGCGTGGCCTTCAGCAATCCTTCCGCGATCCAATCGCAGCGCATGATGCCGCCGAAGATATTGACGAGCACGGCTTTCACGCGCGTATCGGCCAAAATGATCGCGAAGGCGTTCGTCACTTGCTCGACATTCGCGCCGCCGCCGACGTCGAGGAAGTTCGCCGGGTTGCCGCCGGAGAGCTTGATGATGTCATTCGTGGCCATCGCTAATCCCGCGCCGTTGACGAGGCAGCCGATGTTGCCGTCCAACCCGACGTAGGAAATGCCGATCTGGCTCGCCTTGAGCTCGAGCGGATGCTCCTGACTTTCATCGCGCAGCGCAGCCAGCTCCGGGTGACGGAAGAGCGCGTTGTCATCGAGGGTGACTTTCGCGTCGACCGCCAGGAGTCGGTTGTCGGTCGTGATGCCGAGCGGGTTGATCTCAATCAAGGAGGCGTCGTGGGCTTGGAAGACCTCCCACATCGCGCGGATGACGCGCGCGCAGATCGCTGGGTGCTCTCCCGTGAGCTGAAACTGACGGGCAATCTCCGCGCAGGCCGCGTCGCTCACGCCGATGGCGATCTCGATGGGGGTGCGCACAATCGCGGAGGGCGCTGTGGCAGCCACGTCTTCGATGTCCATGCCGCCCCGCGCGCTGGCCAGAATCATCGGCTGCGCATGGAACCGGTCGATGGTCAGCGCGAGGTACAGCTCGCGCGCCAGCGTGCTGCGCTCATCCACAAGCACCGCGGACACCGGCAACCCTTCCGCGCCGGTCTGCTTGGTCACGAGTCGCCGCCCGAGTAATCCCGCGGCCGCCGTCGCTGCGTCGGCGGCGCTGCGCACCGCCACCACCCCGCCGACCTTGCCGCGGCCGCCGGCGTGCAGCTGCGCCTTGACGTTGCAGACGAACCCCTCACCACCCAGACGCTGTTTCCGCACCGTCTCGTAACATCGCCCGGCTTCTTCCGGCGTGCGCGCGACGACGCCAAAAGGCACGGGAATGCCGACGCGATCGAAGAGTTGCTTGGCTTGGTATTCGTGGAGTTTCACGTACGCTCGCTGAGGGGCACGAATTTGAGGCCGCGGGGTCCGGTGTATTGCGACAGCGGCCGGATGAGGCGGTTATCGGCCCACTGCTCGAGGATGTGCGCCGACCAGCCGGCCATGCGCGCGCAGGCGAACATGGCGGTGAACAGTTCCGTCGGGATGCCGAGGTAGTGCAGCAACGAAGCCGAGTAGAAATCCACGTTGATGTAGAGCTGCTTGGCGTTCCAGACCGCGTCCTGCAGCTTCTCGGAAATCACGAACCACTTGGTTTCGTTTGTCGTGCCCAGCGATTTGGCGATGTCCTTGAGGTGCTTGGCGCGGGGGTCGGCTCCCTTGTAGACGCGGTGGCCGAAGCCCATGAACCGCTTGTGGTCGGCCAGCGTGCGCTGCACGTACGGCTCGACCTGCTCGGGCGTGCCGATCTCCTCGAGCATTTCCATCGCCTTGCGGTTCGCGGCTCCGTGCAGCGGGCCTTTCAGGGAACCGATGGCCGCCGTGACCGCCGAATAATAATCCGACTTCGTCCCGGTCACGGTGCGCGCGGTAAACGTCGACGCGTTGAAGCCATGGTCGGCCAACAGCACGAAATACGCATCGAGCGCCTTGGCCAGCACCGGCACCGGCTCCTCGCCATGGAGCATGTACAGGAAATTGGCCGCGTGACTTAAGCCCGGCTTGGGCGGCAGCGGGGTGTTATTTTCGCGCAAGCGCCCGATGGCCGCGACCAGCGTGACGGTTTGCGCCGTCAGCCGAATGGCTTTTTTCTGAATGGATTCCAGCGCCTCGTCTTCTGCCTGCGGATCATCGCAGCCGATGACCGACACCATTGTGCGCAACAGCGCCATGGAAGGCGCATGGATCGGCAGCTGCTTCAGGATGTCGAGGACGTGCGGGTCGACCGTGCGGCCGCCGTCGAGCTGGCGCGTCCATTCGGCCAGCTGGCTGCGAGTGGGCAACTTTCCGTAGAACAAGAGATAGCTGACTTCCTCGTAGGAGGCTTTGCCGACGAGCTCATCGATATTGTAGCCCCGGTAAATCAGTTGGCATTGCTGCCCATCGACGTCAGAGATGGCCGTTGAGCCGGCGACGACGCCTTCAAGGCCCTTCTTGACGGGATCCGTCGGTTGCTGTGCGTTGCTCATGCTGGACGTCCACTGGTTTGAAGTGCGGCTAAACTCTTCATCCCCGCGCGGACCTGTTCCGCGGAGGCGGTCAACGCGGCGCGCTCGTCTGTCGTCAATGGCACATCGACAATCCGCTCAATCCCCTTGGCCCCCAACTCCGCGGGCACGCCGACACACACGTCGCGCAACCCGTACTCGCCCTCAAGCCACGCGCAGACCGGCAAGACGGTGTGTTGATTCTTCAGGATGGCCCCCACCATTGCAACGACGCTGCTCGCCGGCGCATAGAAGGCGCTACCGGTTTTGAGCAATCCGACGATCTCGGCGCCTCCGTTCTGTGTCCGCTGCACAATCGCCTCGAGCTCCTGCGCAGGAATCAACCGGGCCACGGGTTTGCCCTTAACGGTGATGGCGCTCTTCAGCGGCACCATCAAGTCCCCGTGAGAGCCCAACACCATGGCGTGGACATCCGTCGCAGCCACGCCAAGCCGCTGCGCGATGAAGGCGCGCAGGCGCGCACTATCCAGCACGCCCGCCATCCCCATCACGCGCTGGCGAGGAAACCCGCTGCGTTGCAGCGCCAAAGCGACCATGATGTCGAGCGGGTTCGTCACGACGATGATGACGGCCTCGGAAGCGACGCGCGCCAGACGCTCGACAATCGGGCCGACGATATTGGCATTCGCGATGAGCAAATCATCCCGGGACATCCCCGGTTTGCGCGCCAACCCTGCCGTGATGACCACTGCGCGGCTCTCCGCCATCGCCGAGAAATCGGTGGTCCCCTCGACGCGGCCCGCGAACCCTTCGATCGGTGCGGACTGCGTCATGTCCAGGGCCTTGCCCTGGGCCAGGCCCTCGACGATGTCGATGAGCGTCACGTCGGCGAGGCCCTTGAGCGCCAAGAGATGCGCGGTTGTCGCACCGACTTGACCGGCTCCAATGACGGAAACTTTCGGTCGCGTAGTCATGAGTGGGAGAGGGTGCTCGTGGGGGGTTAGACGTGCCAGAATAACTGCAGGCCCAAACTCATCAGGCACACCCCGGCGGCCACCCACCCGATCAAGACTGCGGCGGCGACCAGCCAGTGCGTTCCCGTCGTGATTCCCGAAAACCCGCGCAGGAACCACGAGGACCATCCTTCTGGCATCGTATCGGACAAGACGGCGATCCTCCTGGAGAAACGGCCGGCGAGCTGCAGGCGACGCATCGCCATCAGCACGCCGACGACCATCGCAATGGCCCCCATCACGATCACGAGCCCGCTGATCAGCCGTTCCATCAGGCGGCGCCGGCAAAGGTGCTGGGGTGTCGCTGCATGCGTTAGGCCCGTGCACCTCACGCGACGTCGCGCGAATCTGCACGATGGCCTTCAGTCTAGCAAAGCCCTCCACCAGCGTCAAACGATTCTATGTGGTAGATGCTCCGGCCTTCGCTTGACACTCCCCAAGGGGTCTGCTCTAATACCTTGAAGACACAGGAGGTTGTCATGATGCGCACAGTCATTCGTGGGTTCGCTGGTCTGGTGGTCATTGGTCTAGCCGTTCCACTGAGAGTGGCCGCTGCCGCCTCGACGGAGCAGCACACGATCGTGGGTGAAGTCGTTGATCCCGGTCTCTACTTAAAGGAAGGGCGGCACGGGCCGGAGACTACGGATCAAACCTACCAAGCGGTCGATGGTGGCCAAACCTTGGCCCTCCTCGACTCGGCCAATGGCACGCTGTACCTCTTGCTGCCCGAGGAGCCGGGAGAGGATCCCAACGAGCTCGTGTACGACCATGTGAACAAGCAGGTGAAGGTCACCGGCGCGGTCTACGAGCGCGACGGCGTGCATGGGATCGTCCCTGCCGCCGTGGAGCCGCTCGAAAGCAACGACGCGACAGCCTCATCCTCATCCAACGCACAGCCGTCCAACACCTCGGGCTCCACCCCCCCGCCGGCTTCTGCACCGTAACCTCGCGTACGATCACCAAGACGCCTCGGCACGTACGTGCCGAGGCGTTTGTCGTTGTACCCCATCACGTCCAATCGGCTAGGTGGTTGTCTCCAGTCGCTCAAGCCGTCTTAGCCCTCGAGACACAGGAACAACACCCAGCCCAATGCTCGTCCCCAACAAGGCTGCGCTGGCCAAGAGCGGGCCGTGCGACGTCGCACCGAAGGCGTTCAGCCACACGACGACCAGCACCGCCACCACGCAGGCAACATAACCCAGCATGAGCACCAGGACCAGCGCGCCGCTGGAGGAAGACACGACGCGCGCGGCATCTTGTGCGCCGGGCTCGATCCACAACGCCCCGAAGCCGATGGTCATGCCCACGATGGTCAGCGCGGCCAGAATCCCGATGCCCCCTAACGACCATTGCACGACGATCGGGACGCCGAGTCTCGTCGAAGACAGCGCCAGCAATCCTTCGATGATCACCACCCCCATGGTCCCGTAGAGGAGCAGTTTGGAAACCAGGAGTTGCCGCATGCCGTTAGGCACGATGCGCAGCAGCCAGAGGGTGCGGCTCTCTACACTCATCTGCGGAAAGAGAAAGCGCACCGCCAGCGACCCGAACACGAGCAGCGTGCACGCGAGATTCAGCGACGCAATCCCGATCCGCCATGAGGGTTCTCCGCTGAATTCCGTGAGCCGATGGATGTTGGCGAAGTACGCCCCGAGCAGTCCGAAGAACACGACGGCCTGGCTCCACTGCAGCGGATCACGCACCACGAGCAGCACGTCTTTCGCGAACAGCGTCCACAGCGGACGGCGCGCCCACCAGGCCACGCGAAGAACCGGTGCTCCCGCGCGTCGTGCAGACGCGGACGAGGCTGGCGCCTGTCCGGCTCGACGCAGCACGGGAAGCAGCAGTTGTGCCGCGACGTGATCGAAGAGGCGCCAACAGAGGAGCGTCGTGCTCCACAACAGCGCGGTGTAGAGTGCCGCGTCCGTCCATCGCTCATTGAGCATCGCGTCAAGGACCGTCGCCGCCCAGCTGCTCGGCAACCACATCGACATTGCGATCTGCATGCGCGGCAACAAGGCTTGGATCGCGAGGAACCAGACCTCTTCGTGGCGGGTCTCGTGGCGTTCCCCTAACGTCCAAAACAGCGCCGCGCAGACGGCAAGGAATGTGCCCACCATGACTTCGCGCCGAATCACGATGCGTCCGCCCCACCGCAGCCACACGAGCAGCAGGGTCGTCGACAACGCCGTCGTGATCCCCAGCAGCGGCAGCATGGCCATCGTCAAGGCCCCGGCGGCCATCACCCAGGGCCGGTGCAGGACCGCCAGATACGCCAGCAAGAGCGGCAGGACGAGTAGGGCGACGGCCCACGCGCTGTAAAAGCTGCTCTCCAGCCATTTCGCCCGCCCCAGCGTCCTGGCCGATACTGGCAACGTCGCCCACCACAACGTCTCCGGCGCGCGCACGAGGGTCGCGTACGCGCTGGTAAGTTGGCTGATGAGCAGCATGAGCATCACCACGAACAGAAAGAGAAACCACAGCCGGCTCATGAGAAACGGGCCTAGCCCCGCCGTGTCATAGATCAGGCGGATCCCGCGCCACGCCAGTCCGTAGAGCCCGACGAGCAGGATCGACCATACCGCCACGATGACGCCCAGCTTGACGGGAGCGCGCCAGAGTGCTCGCATCCCAACGCGCCAGGTGCGCCATCGCACCCAGTAAAAAAGCCGCACGCCCTTGGGCGGCAGCGGGATGCTCTGAGGTTGTGATGGGATCATCGCACGAGCCGTTCCTGCCTCACGGCCCGGAACTCGTCAGCCGGAAGAACACTTCTTCCAGCCGCGTCCCTCCGTAGAGGCGCCGCAACTCCTCCCAGGTGCCGACGGCCAGGCTCCGGCCCTGATGCAAAATGACAATGCGGTGCGCCACATCCTCGACAATCGGCAACTGATGGGTCGAGAGGAAAATCGCCATGCCGCGAGCCGCGCATTCCATGAGGAGCCGTTTAACCAGCCGCAACGTTTGCGGATCCAGTCCAAAGAACGGCTCATCGAGCAAGAAGGCGTGGGGCTCATGCAGCAGGCTCATGATCAGGGCCAGGCGGCTCTTCATGCCATAGGAGAGCTCGCCCACTCGATCGTTCAGGCGCTCCATCAGACCGAAGGTCTGGAGCAGCGCATTCGCCCGCTGCTGAAGTACCTCCGGTGCCAGTCCGTACATGCCGCCGATAAAACCCAGGCACTCGCCCACCGTCAACGCCTCATACAGAAACGGCTGGTCCGGCAAGAACGCGAGCAGCCGCTTCGCCTCGACCGGGTTGCGCTGCACGTCATACCCGCCCAGCGACACGGATCCCGCCGTCGGTGCGAGCAGGCCGACGAGCAATTTGAGCGCCGTCGTCTTGCCGGCCCCATTGGGGCCCACAAGGGCCACGATTTCACCCGGATGGACGTCCAAGGAAAAGTCTCTCAGCGCATCGACGGAGCCGTACCGCTTGGACAATCCGACCGCGCGAATCATGGGACCGCGTCTCCTGCGGCGGAACGGGATGCTGGCGGGGCGGCCGCGTGCGTGTCCAGCACATGCAGACGCATCTTGCCCACGAACTGGCCAAGGCTGATGAGCTGCTCATTCTCCGCCTCGACGAGCGCTATATGCGTCAGGTCCGCAACAAGTTGCCCGAGTGTCGGGTCTGTCGGGATCCACTGCCCTATCCAGACTTCCGGCCACGCGTGATAGTAGAATTGGCCCTGCATATAGACGAGCCCGGCGATCATCCGCGTCGGCAGCCCGACACTGCGCGCGAGTGCGGTAAACAACACCGTATGCTCATGACAATCGCCGATGGGCGTTTGGAGGACATCGACGGCGGATGGCAGCCCCACCGTCAGCCGTTTCGTCATCGTCGAGAACACCCACCGGTGCAACGCCTGGACGCGGTCCCACGGATCGGTGCGCGACCCGATGATCTTCGCGGCTTTCGCGCGAATACGCGGATCGTCCGACTGGACGAAGAGGCTTGCGTGTTGATAGGCGGCCACGCGTTCCGGAACGGATGCGGGGGTGTCCGGTCGTACGGGGCGTGTCATCTGAAGCAGACACCACGGGCCCTCGGGGGCAGCACGACGGTATTGCTGAAGACGCTCGGCGGGAAGCACCTGCTGCCAGGGACGCTGCACCGTCAAGCGCTCCGCGCCGACGCCTTCAACCAGCAGGGTGAGCTCCGTAAGTGCAGCGACATCGTCAAGCGGTTGATCGAGCGGCACGGCGGCTGTCGAGAGCAGATCAAGCGTAGGGGTTGTCGAGGCGGTATGTGCGAGCGCGTACTCGCGAGTCTCATGGCGCAGCTCCCAGCCCAACGGTGAGAGCTCTTTGAGCACGTCGCCTTCTCGTGTTACCCAACTGGTCGAGGTCATGCCGCTGACGTCCGTCTCCACGACGAGGGCTTCTTGGCCATCGATCATGTCCGTCCGTCGTACGACGAAATAGACGGCCTCCGGACTCAACGCGAGCGGGTTGAGCACCCAGGCTTTGCCGCTTTGCCCCACGCGAAGACGATGAAACGCCGCCCATGACGACAACCCATTGACGAAGGCTCCCCCCGTCGGATCGCGCACCCATTTCGTGACCGTGTTGCCCGGCGTGCTGACGACTAGGCGCAGGACATCGCCGTGCCGCTCGCCGACCCATTTCAAGCGATACGCGGCCGCGCGGATTTCCGCGGTGAAGGTCTGCAGCCGCCAGTCGGCGTCGATGAAGGCGCGGGCAAACACCTCGAGCTGCTGCGGCGCACCCAACAGATTGAACACCAACCGTCCGCGATCGGTTACGCTCACCCCCGGGATGCCGTTGCGCTCGTCCGGCGTCATCGTCATCTCGGAAAATCCGATGCGCTGGCCGTGGTAGTAAATGCCGAACCACTGCTCTTTCGCATCGAGGGTGGCCCCCAGCGACGTCAGCGGATGGCCGCGCCCTTTCCACCAGCCGCCTCGCTCATGCAGCGCCACCAGCCCGACGCAGATGAGCCAACTGAAGAGTATCGCCGCATCAAGCGCAATCGAACGAATACTGCGAGACACCATCTCAGAGGTTGTGTCCAAGTGACCGTGTGGCCACGCGGCCACCCAATCACCTCACCATGCTGATTCAGGCTACCCGCTTGATTGTCACTCGTCGGAGCATTCGCATGACGTCGGCGCGATGGCATAACTCGGTCCCCGGCGTCATGGCCGTCGCCGTGCCGCTTGCGACGCCGAGGCGAAACGCGTCCTGCAAGGGCTGGCCGCGCACCCATCCGGTGAGAAATCCTCCGATGAGCGAATCCCCGGCACCGACCGCCGAGCGCGCTCGAATGCGTGGAGGGACTGCTTGCCACACCTCGCGCGTGTGCGCGCAGCCAAGGAGCGCGCCATCACGGCCCAGAGAGAGCATCACGATGCGCGGCCCCATCTGCAGCAGCCGCTGCATGCCGTGTACGCATTGAGTGACGGTCGTCAGTCGAGTCCTGAGCACTTCCGCAGCTTCGTCACGGTTAGGTTTGATGCACCACGGGTGCGCCCGGAGTCCGTGCCGCAGGGCTGCTCCTGAAGCGTCCAGCACCGTCGGGATATCTCGTGCTTGTAACAGTCGAATCCATCGCTGATACACATGGACCGGTGCGCCTGGCGGCAGGCTGCCGGAGAGGACGACGGCGGCGGGTGCGGGGCGATGCGTCAGCACCGTGCGCTGCAATGCCGCCAGCACGCGGCGAGAGACGACCGGCCCGGCGGTGTTGATTTCCGTGAGTCCTGCCGGATCGTCGGTGAGAATCTTGTAGTTGTTTCTCGTCGAGCCCGCCACAGGGATAAACCGATGCGGCAGAGCAAGCCGATTCATCAGCTCGCGCAGGATAAGCCCGTCGTCTCCTCCGGCCAGTCCAAATGCGACCGTATGTCCGCCGAGTTCATGCACGACGCGAGAGACGTTGATGCCCTTGCCGCCGGGATAGCGCGCGAAGCCGGTGGCGCGGTTGAGGCGGCCCACGCGCAGTGATGAGAGCTGCATCCATTCATCGAGGGAGGGATTGAGCGTGATGGTCGCGATCACGGGATGCGCGCGACCGAGTGAGGGGGCTGGCCCGCGTGCGGCCATGCGGCCTTACCGGTGGGCGAGCCGCCGTGCGGACGCGGCCTGCGCCCGCTCATACACCTGCACGTAGGCGCGCGCCGAACGGCCCCACGAGAAATCCTGCCGCATGCCGGTTTGCATGAGTGACGCCCAAAGGGCGTGGTCCTGGTACGCCGAGACCGCGCGTTTGACGGCCTCGACCAGCGCGGAGGCCGCGTGCTCCTGAAACACGAACCCCGTTGCGGATGCGGCCTTCGTCGTCTTGGGCGTGGTGTCGGTCACGGTATCCGCGAGTCCGCCGACGCGTTTGACGATCGGCACCGCGCCAAACCGCATGCTGTACATTTGATTGAGCCCGCAGGGCTCAAACCGCGAGGGCATGAGAAACGCGTCCGCCCCGGCTTCGATTTGATGCGCCAATGCGTTATCAAAGGTCAGGTTCACCGCGAGCTGCTTGGGAAACCGCGTGGCCATCTGCTCGAGCTGCCGGTGGTACACCGGATCGCCGGTGCCGAGGATGACGATCTGCAGCGGCAGCGCCATGAGCGCGTCCAAACCCTGGACAAAAATATCGATGCCCTTTTGCTCCGCCAGACGCTGGATCATGCCGATCAGGAGATGCTGCTGTTCCGGCAACCGCTGGCTCTTCTGCAGGGCGAGCTTGCACAAGGATTTCCCCGCCGGTGTCTGCGCCGAATAGTGCGCGGCGATGTAGGGGTCGGTCTGTGGATTCCATTCCTCCGGATCGATTCCGTTCACGATCCCCACCAGGTCCGGCTTGCGCGTCGCCAGCACGCCGTCGAGCCCGCATCCGAACTCCTGTGTTTGAATTTCGCGCATGTAGGTCGGGCTCACCGTCGTGATGAGCCGCGCGGAGACGAGCCCGGCTTTCAAACAATTGATCTGCCCGTAGAACTCGGCGCGGTCGATGGAGAAGGCGGCGTCCGGCAACTGCGTCAGCGTCCATTGCTCCCGAGGAAATAGGCCTTGGTACGCCAGATTATGCACCGTCAGGACCGTGGCCATCGAGGAGAAGAACGGCTCCTCGCCGAGCGCACCCCACGCCAACTGCGCGCACGCCAGCGACGCCTGCCAATCATGGCAGTGCACCACCTCGGGCTGCCACCCCAGCAGCGGCAGCGCGCGCAGAGCCGCCTGCGAGAAGAAGCTGAAGCGCTCGAGATTATCCGGATAGTCCTTGCCCTGCTCCTGATACAAGCTGCCGCGCTCGAACAGCGCGGCGCACTCGATGAAGTAGATCGTCACACGACTCTTCGGCACCATCGCTTCCCAGACGCGCCCGGCTCGTTCTTGGGAGCCGCATGAGACCGTCACGGTGTGCGTCGTCGGCTTGAGCCCAAACTTCTCGCGGTTCACCTGCTTGTAGAGCGGCATGATGATGCGCACGTCGTGCCCTAAGGCGCTGAGGGCCTTGGGGAGCGCGGCGGCGACGTCGGCCAGCCCCCCGGTTTTGGCAAACGGGTCGACTTCAGACGCGAGAAAGAGGATCTTCATGGACGGAGCGCTCCTGTGGCGAGGCCGGCACGGACAGTCTATGGCGAGGCGGCGTACACCCGGTAGTCGAGAAACGGGAAGAGATTGTCTTTGGCTTCGAGCTCGGCGAGTCGTGTCTCGTCGATGGCGCCATGACGCACCGACTCGTAGAGGTGATTGAACCGCGCCAGATGATCGTGGATGCGCCGATAGGCGTAGGCGGTGTGCGACTGGGTCTTGAGGATGAAGGCCCAATCCGAGGACTGCGCCAGCAGCAGCTCCCGCGCCATCTGGTTCAGCGCGCGCGTGCGCAGCGCATCGGCCTGGCGATGAGACGTGGCGACTTCCGTCATGCGGTCCGCCATTTTATGCAGGTGCCGGTAGATCCAATCGTTCGAGCCATTGAGCCACACGTCGCTGTACCCGCCATTGCCCCAACTCGACATGGACGGCTCCAGCACCTGATTCGTCGGAAACATCTCGAGATAGTCCCCGGGCGTGATCAGCCGGAACGTCTGCTGATCGTAGTGCGCTTTGCGAATCAGGTACTCCAGCCAATCCGGCCCCTCGAACCACCAGTGGCCGTAGAGCTCCGAATCGTAGGGGCTGACGATGATAGGCGCTCTGTCCATGACGGAGCGCACGTGCTGCACTTGCTTCTCACGATTGAACATGAAGTTGCCGGCGTGCTGGGCGGCTTTTTCCAGGGCGCGGTCCGGATCGTAGGGTTGCTTCTCATTGGTCTGCCCGGTGATGCGGTAGTATTTGATGCCCGTGTTCAAGCGCGCGCCGTCGCCGTTCAAGTACGGCCGCACGTAGTCGTAGTCGAGGTCGAAGCCGATGTCGCGGTAGAATTCGCGATAGTCATAATCGCCGGGATAGCCTTCCTCCGCGCTCCAAACACTTTTCGATGATTCGAGGTCCCGCCCGAACGCCGCCACCCCGCTGGGGCAGATGGCCGGCGCGTACACGCCGTACTTCGGACGCGGCGAGCCAAACACGATGCCGTGCGCATCGATGAGGAAGTACCGCACGCCCAACTCTTTCAGGAACGCATCATGGCCGGGCTGGTAGCCGCATTCCGGCAGCCAGAATCCTCGTGGCGGCATCCCGAAGGCGTGCTCAAAGGCTTGCGCTCCGATCCGCATCTGCGCGCGGACGGCGATCGGCTTGGTTTCCATGAGCGGGAGGTAGCCGTGCGTCGCACTCGACGCGATGGGCTCGAGCACACCGCGTTCGACGAGCTGCCGAAACGGGTGGATGAGGTTGCGGCGGTAGGTGTCGACGTAGAGCTGTCGCGCCGTCAAGAAGCGATGATGGTAGAACAGCGCCAGCCGATGAAACGGCGGCTGCCAACGGGTGCGCTCAATCTCTTTCGCGGAGAGCTCGATCAAGGCGTCGAGGTGCCGGACGTAGCGCGCCTGCAGCAGCGGATCGGCGAGCATCGCCAAAAGGGTCGGTGTAAACGACATCGTGATCCGAAACGGCACGCGGTCGTTGCAGAGCCGCTCGAATCGCTCCAGCAACGGCAGGTACGTTTCCGTGATGGCCTCGAAGAGCCAGCGCTCCTCGAGAAACTCCGGATGCTCCGGATGGCGGATGAAGGGCAAGTGCGTGTGGAGGACCAGGGCAAGATAGCCTTGAGGGTCGCTCATGCATGCTCCGGGCCGCTCGGCCGAGACGGCGACGGCGCAGAACTCTTCGTCTTGGACGGATCCGACGCCAGGTTGCCGGACCACGTCAAATTCACAATGGGGGTGATGGTCCGCGTGTGTTGCCCATTGGACGAGGTCACGTCAATCGCGATCGTCTGCGTGCCCTCGGGCAACGCGACGCGGAGGCTGAAGGTGCCGTCTTTGCGCACGACGACCGGCTGGCCTTGCACGACCACGGTGGCCTTTGGCTCGGTCGCCCCATGGATGATGAGATCCGTATTGACGCGGCACCAGAAGCCGCGAACCGCCGCCGGCTTGCTCGGTCCGAGGAAACCCACGGATGACCCGCCGGCCGAGGACAGCTGTTGCGCAATGAGTCGTCCCCAAGCGGAGGGGCTTGAGCCTCCGATCCCGGGCGGCATCCCAAAGAGTTTCCAGTAGGCGTCGTCCGTCGTCATCCAGGCCTCATCGATCACATCCGAGGGCCCCCAACGCGGAGCCGTAACGCGATTGGAGCGCGCCAACAGGAGAAACTTCCCACCCTTGGTCAGCAAGCCGATCTCGACGATGAACGAGCGGCCCGGCGCGTCGGTTTGGATGTACCAGTTCGTCGCCAACCCGGAGAGCCCGATGTCGAAGAAGCGGTGCGCGGGCTGCCCAGGATAGTGGATGCCGGTCACGTCGTAGACGCGCAGGATGGATTGTAGGCCAGGAATTTCCGAGGGCAACAAGTGGCTGCGCGCGGCGCGCTCGGTCGCGGGTTGAATCTCCCAGTAGGCGTAGAGCCAGAAGGGGTCCTTCACCATCAAGGCGATGAGATCGTCGCCATAGCCCGTCGGAATGGAAAATTTCTCTTCCGGAGCCACGGGATGGGAGGCGGCGGCCGGGTGGCTATGGACGGAGTGCGCGGGCGGTGGAGAAACGGACGGCGGCGTCCGGGTGGCCGGGGTCGCCCCTGTCGCGGAAATGGCCGGCTTCGGTTCACGCGATGCGGGTCGCCGCGTTCGTGTGGCCGATGCTGGGCGGCGTCGCATGCGCGCACTCTCCGTGGGTGGTGCGCTCGCGCGTGCGGCGCGCACCGTCGGCCCGCGAGCCGGCTTGCGCACGACAGAGACTCGGCGGACGTGCGCCGGCGTCGCCGGAGGCGTCTTGCGGGTCGGAGACTCTGGGGGGCGCGGACGTGCGGATGTCTTGCGTGTTATCGACCGCGCGCCTTGAGCGATCGCGGAGACGAGCGAGGACAGCGTTGACTTCCGTCGAGAGGGTGTGGCGGCCGCCGGTGTCGAGGACTTTCGGTTCTTGGAAGAGACGGGAGCGCTTTTAGCAGCAGAACGCGAGGTGGAGGATGTCGATGAGCGGGCGGCGTCCTTGCGGGACGATGCGCGACGTGCCATACGGATGACCCCCCAGGTGCCTCACGAGCACGGAACTATTCCACGGACTTGTATTATAAAGCGTGCCGCCGCGCGCATGCAAATCCAAAGTCACAAACGGCCGCGCCCCATCGGACGCTACCGCGGACTCACGCGCCATCCGTAACGGAAGAGGTCTGTGAACGACCGGCGAAACGCGCGGTTGGCGAGGTAGCTCAATGCGATCACGAGATAGCCGTACCCTAAGAGCATGCGAATGGCCGGCGTCGGAAACAGAAACTGCAGGAAAAACAGGCCCAGCAGCAGGAGCGCTTCCCACAATCCAAACTGCAGGTTCGCGAGAATGACGAGTCCTAGGAGCGATTGCGCAGCGGTCAAGAAGATTTCCTCGACCTGGCGCACATCGAGCGGCATCGGTTGCAGATGGCCTCCCGAGATCGAATAGACCAGCGGCAGCATCCCGACGAGCAGCGTCCACTGATTCACTTTCGAGGAGATCAACGTGCCCAAGCCGGCGGTGGGGTTGCGGCGCAAGGCAAAAATGATGGCGACGATGAATTCGGGCGCTTCCGACGCCAGGGGTGCCAGCCACTGAATCAGGATGAATTCCTCAATCCTCAGGCGCCGGGCGTTATGGAGCAATCCGTTGGCGAAGGGCTCGGCGGAAATGAAAATCGCGTACGCCGGCAGCAGAAAAAGCATCGCAGTGACCACGCGTCTCCACGAACGCGGCAACAAGGCCAGCCGCTCCGGCGGACCGGCAAGCCCGGGTTCCTCCATATGACCGCGGCTGGCGCAGCGAATGTACACGACGAAGAGACTGAGGAAGAAGCCCGTGTCCCAGATGGAGAGCGTGCGCTTGATGGGAATGATGAACGCGTAGCACGTCGCCAGCAGGAGCGTGACGAGCTCGAGCCGCTGGCCGGGTTTGACCTTGATGGCGCCCTTGCGCGTGGCCGTCCAGGATGCCAACAAGACCGCGGACCATCCCATCCCGATGAGCAAACGATTCGCGCCCGTCATGTTGGCCGCCGCGAAGGCGATGTAGGACGGATCGTGCGCGGCTTTCCACGCCAGGTACATGTCGACCGCGTATTCGGGTAGAACCGCCACGAGCGCGAGAAACGCGAGCGCCAGCGCCTGGGAAATTTCCATCTGTGCCAGCTCCGCACCCCAGGACAGCAAGGCGGCGGCCCCAAAAATGGCCAGTCCCGGCAAGACGGTTTCCGCCACCGGTCCGAGGGAAAGATGCGCGAGGGAGTGGACGATGATCCATTGCCCGACGAGCCCGAGGGCAACCCCGAGAATCAGGTAGTCCCGGATCAAAGCCCGGAGCGGGCGGGCGGGTATTACGGACATCGCATCGGGTCGTGCGCTGGTGAGGGTCCGGCGGTGTGCGGGGCGCTTACGAGCTGACGACGTCCCCGACGACGGGTTCGACTTTGATGCCCTTCTTTTCCAGGAATTGGACCGCCTTCTTGAGCCCGTCCTCGGAGCCTTCGAGCTCGAGGGTCACTTCTCCGATGCTGTCCGTGACCCGCGCGCGGCGGATGTTGGGAATGATGTCATACTCTTTGGACATCATGTAGATGACCGGTTCCTTGATGAGATGCTGCGGAAAAATGAGGGTGACCTGTTTCCGTGCCATGCGTCTCCTGACCTCCTTAGTTGCGCCTGATGGCCTCACAATGATCCCGAATGTCACGCCGTCCCGGCGCACAGCGGTTCCAGTTCCATGAGCGTCCGGATGGTGGGCTGCTCGCCGCAGACCGCGCACTGCGTATTGCGACGCACCGGCACGTCACGGACACGGCTTGTCATGCCGTCAAACATGAAGAGCCGATCGACCACGGGCTCCCCAAGACCCAAAAGGACTTTCAGCGTCTCATGCGCCATGAGGCTGCCGAGGATGCCGGCGACCGCTCCCACCACGCCGGCTTCCTGACAACTGGGAATCGACCCTGCAGGCGGGGGTTCAGGAAACACACAGCGAAAGCACGCCCCTTGCCGAGGGAGAATCGTCATCACCTGCCCACCGAAATGGACGACACCGCCATGGATCAGCGGTTTGCCGAGCAACACGGCCGCGTCATTGACGAGATAGCGCGTGGAAAAATTATCCGACCCATCCACGACCACGTCATACGCATCGAGGATGTCTGCCGCATTGGCCGCACTCAGCCGCTCTTGAATTGGAATCACGGTCACGTGCGGATTGAGCGCTTCCAGCCGCGCCTGTGCCGAGCGCGCTTTGGGGGAGCCCACAGCTTCCGTCGTATGCAGAATTTGGCGATGGAGATTGCTCAGCGCCACGGACTCGGGGTCGATGATGCCAATGGTCCCCACGCCGGCCGCCGCCAGATAGAACGCCGCCGGCGAGCCCAATCCTCCGGCTCCGATGATGAGCACGGCCGCGTGGGTCAACTGCTGCTGCCCGGCCACCCCGATTTCCGGCAGGATCAGCTGACGACCATATCGCAAGATTTGTTCTTTAGATAATGTCATCGCGTTATGGGTGGCCTGGTGGCCACGAGGTCACACGGTCACGTGGCCACTGTATGATCCGCCGGCGATCGCAGGGATAATGGACACTTCGTCGCCGTCTTTGACCGCGGTCTGGTCGCCCTGGAGAAACCGGATGTCTTCCTCGTTCACGAAGACGTTGACGAACCGGCGCAGCTTGCCCTGCGGGTCGCAGATGCGCTCTTTGATCCCCGGGTAGCGACGCTCCAGGTCACCCAAGAGCTCGGTGACCGTCTTGCCGTCACAGGAGACTTCGCCCTGCCCGTTGGTGAGCCGCTGCAGCGGTGTCGGAATGCGCACGGTAATCGCCATGAAACCTCCTGCGTGGTGAGGGTTATCGCGCCGAGACGCCCCTGATGCGATCGCCAAGATTGTCTTCGAACGACGCCAGTGTGGGCTTGATGCGCGTCGCACTGCCCAGCCGATTCATGAGGGGTTCTTGCGTTTTCAATCCATTGCCGGTGATGCACACGACAATGGATTCGTCGCGTGGAATGGTTCCCTGCTCGATGAGCTTCTTGGTGACGGCAAGCGTCACCCCGCCGGCCGTCTCGGTGAAGACGCCTTCGGTTTCCGCGAGGAGCTTCATGGCCTCGATAATTTCATCGTCGCTGGCGGACTCGGCCCAGCCGCCGGAGTCCAGGACCGTTTTAGTGGCCGAGTAGCCATCAGCAGGATTGCCGATGGCGAGCGATTTGGCAATCGTGTTGGGCTTCACCGGCTTGACGATATCGGCGCGCGCTTTGATCGTCGTGACGATCGGCGCGCAGCCTGTTGCCTGCGCGCAGTAAAATTTGGTGTGCGCCTCGGAGAGCAGCCCGAGGAGTGTCAGTTCCTTGAAGGCCTTGCCGATCTTCGTGATCAATGAGCCGCCCGCAGCGGGAATCACAATGTGCTGCGGCACGCGCCAGCCGAGCTGCTCGGCGATCTCGTAGCCGTAGGTCTTCGAGCCTTCCGCGTAGTAGGGGCGGATGTTGATGTTGACGAAGGCCCACGGGTACTTGGCCCCGATCTCGGCGCACAACCGGTTCACTTCATCGTAGGTGCCTTCCACCGCAATGAGCGTGGGTTGATAGATGAGCGAGGCGATGACCTTGCCCATCTCCAGATCCGCGGGAATGAAGATGAAGCGCTTCAAGCCGGCTTTCGCCGCATGCGCGGAGACGGAATTGGCCAGGTTGCCCGTCGAGGCGCAGGCGACGGTATCGAAGCCGAACTCTTTCGCGCGGGTGAGTGCGACGGAGACGACGCGATCTTTGAAAGAGAGGGTCGGATGCGAGACGGAGTCGTCTTTGATGTAGAGTTCGCGCACGCCCAACGCGGTCGCGAGACGGTCGGCCCTGAAGAAGGGGGTGAACCCCGAGGTCAAACCCACGGTCGGTTCCCCCTCGATAGGCAGCAACTCGCGATACCGCCACAGCGACTTGGGACGCGACGCAAGGGCGGTTTTGGTCAGCACGCGGCGAATCGCGTCGTAGTCGTAATCCACCTCAACGCCGCCGAAACAGTACTCGCAGACGAACACCACCTCTTTGGGATAGCGGCGGCCGCATTCGCGACATTTGAGTCCAATGACGTAACTCATGCGTTGGTGCGCTCGAGTTCTCGGACGTGGAATAAGATGCGTTGGTCCCACACGAGCCTCACGTGATGAGTGCTCGTTTTCTCACGAGCAGCCGCACGCCAGTCGTGGCCGGCTCGCTGACGAGGATCTCATGGCCTTCCGCGCGGAGCCCAAACGGAATGGTGTTCAACGGTTCGCCTTCATCGATGTAGAGTTCGAGGATTTCGTGCTCGGCCATTCCCTGCAATTGGACGACGGCTTTCTGATAGCTCTCGGGACGATCGATCCCCCGAGCATCAAGAGACGCGTCGACGCGCAGGCCCGTCAGCGGTGTGGACATTAGCTCTCAAAAAAGGCGTAGATGCTCAAGTACCGTTCTCCCGTATCAGAAAATACCGTGACCACGGTTTTACCGCTGCCCAGTTCTTTGGCGACCTTCAGCGCGGCCCAGCAGGCGGCTCCGGAGGAAATGCCGACGAAGAGCCCTTCTTCTTTCGCCAAGCGCCTTGAGGTCTCGTAGGCCTGCTCATCCGTGACTGGTATGATCTCATCAATGACGGCGCGATTCAAGACCTGCGGCACGAATCCCGCTCCGATGCCTTGAATCATGTGCGGCCCAGGGGCCCCACCGGAAAGCACCGGGGACGCCTTCGGTTCCACCGCCACAATCTTCACGTTCGGATTCCTGCGTTTGAGGACTTCGCCGACTCCGGTCATGGTGCCGCCGGTGCCGACACCCGCCACGAACGCATCGATGGCGCCGTCGGTGACACGCAGAATTTCCTGCGCGGTCGTTTTGCGATGCGCCTCGGGATTGGCCGGATTGATGAACTGTTGGGGCATGAACGCGTTGGGGGTCTCTTTCGTGATTTTCTCGGCGCGTCTGACGGCTCCGATCATGCCTTCGGCGGCCGGCGTCAGCACGACCTCGGCGCCGTAGCCTTTGAGAATTTGGATGCGTTCGGCGCTCATCGTTTCCGGCATCGTCAGGACGATTTGGTAGCCTTTGGCCGCGCAAATCATCGCCAGGCCAATGCCGGTATTACCGCTCGTGGGCTCGACCACCGTCGAGCCGGGCTTGAGGAGTCCCTTGGCCTCGGCGTCTTCGATCATCGCCAGACAGATGCGGTCCTTCACGCTGCCGCCCGGATTGAACGATTCGAGCTTCGCAATGATGGTTGCCATGCGCGGTTCGACGATCCGCTGCAGGCGCAGCATCGGCGTATTCCCGATGAGTTCGACCACGCTCTCGGCGACTTTATGTTTGACCGTATTCATCATCTCGTGTGTTCGCGGTGGGGAAGGATGCGCAGGGTCCGGTGTGCGCGTTCATGAACCGAGTGCCCTTGACTTGCGGCCCAGACGCGCAGATCCGCGGCGACATCCATCGTATTGTACATGACGTCAAGCGCCTGACTAGGCTGGAGCGCGTTCACGGCTTGCGCGACCACCGCCAGCGCCTGCGCGCAGAGCATGTCGCGCGCGTCCACGGTCAGCGTCGGAAGTTCGGCCATTATACCAGGTTGATTGAATCCTGTCTGCGTCACCCGCCCGACTCGATGGTCACAGGCTCTGGCGCAATCGTCTGCCCGTTAATCCGATAACTTTTGACATCCGGATGCGCCTGATCGTTCAACGACACGAGCACGTAGGATACGTCCGGCGAAATGGCCAGACTGACATCCACCGATGACGGATACGCAGCGCTGGCCGTGTGGGAATGGAAAATTCCCAGGAGCTGCTGCCCCTGCCGGCGCATCTGCTGTTCCACCCGGAGCTGTTCGCGCGGGTCCATCGCGTAGCCGATCGAGCTGTCTTCGATGTTTGTCATCGGGTAGACCTGCATGACGCGGCCGTCGTTCCCTGCCAAGAGTCCGCACGCTTCTTTCGGATAACGGCTGCGGCAATGCGCGACCATCCGGTCCTGCAGGGCGTGCGGCATCCGCAGCATGTCACAGCGTTCCCGTGCCCCAGCGTTCGCGGACACGCCGCTCCAGGGGAGCAAAGGCCATCCGATCAACGAGGAGCCCCAAGGCCACGATCACCGCCATAACCGCAATCACTTGGCTCATGTCGTTCAATTCGCGTCCCATCATCAGCAAGTGCCCTAACCCGACGTGGCCGTACAATAACTCCCCGGCCATCAGCGCGCGCCAGGCAAACGACCAGCCCAGCTTCATGCCGGTGACAATCCCGGGCAACGCGGCCGGAAGCATCACCTGCAGATACAGCCGCCAGCCTGATGCCCCCATGTTTTTTGCCGCGCGGATTTGCTGTCTGGGAGTATGCTGCACGCCATCTTCCGCCGATAAACTGATAGACAGCACGGCCCCCATGACGACGACGAAGATAATCGCGCGTTCGTTCAGTCCGAACCAGAGCAAGGCCAAGGGCAACCAGCAGATGCTCGGCAGTGTTTGCAATCCCAGCAGCAGCGCTCCTATTGTTTGATGCAGCCAGCGAATCGAGCCGGTCAAGAGTCCCAATGGCAATCCGATCGCCAACGACATCCCGTAGCCAATGACGAGCCGCGTGAGACTCACGCCGAGCGCCCGCACGAGCGTGCCGTCTCGCAGGCTGTGGACGAGCATGGCGGCCACGCTCTGTGGCGAGGGAAACAGGAAGTCCGGCCACACGCGCAACAGATAGAGGGCCTGCCATCCCAGCAGCAGGCTTGCAAAAAACGCGACGCGGTACCACACCACTCGTTGCATCGAATACCTTGGGCCTCACGAGCCAGACACGTCTGGCAGTTGTTGTTCCCGCAGAACGGTATTGAGCAAGGTCGCATCGACCAGCCCGCTGAGGTTCGGGTTCGACGCTCCTAAGAATCCAACCGTGAACGCATGCTGCGCGCAGGCTTGCAAAGACGTCGCGAGCGGATCGTACGTCACCGTCAGCCTGGACCAGGCGTCATCCAGCACGGCAGCCGCAATGGGTTTGCCGGTCAGCCGCTGGAGCTCTGTATTCAGCATCGCCTTGGCATCAACGGGATGCGCCGCAATCCAACGCGTCAGCTCCACATGCGCGCGCAACCATCGAAGAATCAACTCCTGGCGATCGTGCAGCGCCTGTGCGCTGACAATGACCACGGCGGTTGGGAATTGCCGCGTGGGCCAGAGGTCTCGTTCATCGACGAGGATCCGCCCATGGGCCTCATGCACGAGACGAGCCCCCCACGGTTCCGGCACCCAGGCCGCGTCAATCTCCTTGCGCAGGAATCCACTGAGGATATCCGCATTCTGCATCGGCGTGACGCGGACCGTGCCTCCCCGCTCCGTCGCCTCAAGGTCGTGCTGGCGCAAGTAATGCCGCAGCGCGATGTCTTGCGTATTCCCTAATTGCGGCGTGGCGATGATCCGATTTGGAAAATCCTGCACCGACGTGATCCCGCTGTCCTCGCGCACGACGAGCACGGCGCCTCCGCTGGCCGCCCCCGCGACAATGCGCAAAGCCTGGCCATGAGATTTCACAAAGCCATTGATGGCCGGATTCGGACCGATATACACCAGATCGAGTTCCCCGGCAAAGAGCGCTTCAATGGCAGCAGGGCCGGCATTCAGCGCAAAGGGGCGGATGTGCGCGTCCTCGCCCAGCGCCCGCTGAAACGCCCCGTTTGATAGACCAATCAGGGCTTGGGCATGAGTGATGTTCGGAAAGTAACCCACGCGCAACTCCATCGCCCTGGGCTGTGGCTTGTCACAACCGCTGAGGAGCAGCAGCCCCATCGAGAGGGGGAGTCCCCAGCTCGACACGCTCCTGAACGATTGCCACAACGACACGCCCATCCCCATGCCCTCCTGTTAAATATGCATCCCCAGCGATCGATCGGCAGCCACGCGCTGCGTTCCCTCGGGATAGCGCACCGACTCCCCCAACTCATCGCGCAACACTTTCTCGATTTCCTCTGCCAGCGACTGCAAGATTTTCTGTTGAGCCTGCGCGAGGGCCGGATGATCCGCATGCCGCGGTCGAGGCACGTCGATCCGTTCCACATCGCGAATGCGAGCCGGCCGCGCAGAGAGGACATACACGCGATCCGCCAACCCGATAGCTTCCCGTACGCTATGCGTCACGAACAGCACCGAGCATCCGGTTTTCCGCCAAATCTCCAACAGCTCCTCTTGCAGGACCGCGCGCGTCTGCGCATCCAGTGCGCCAAAGGGCTCGTCCATTAAGAGGATGTCGGGCTGCATCACGAGCCCGCGGGCAATCGCGACCCGCTGGCGCATGCCGCCGGAGAGCTGATGCGGATAGGCGTGAGCAAACTTCGAGAGGTGCACCAATTTGATGTAGGCCATCGCCGCGACGCGCCGTTCCTGCTTGGGCACATTCGCCATGCGCAGCCCAAACTCGACATTGCCCAACACCGTCAGCCACGGAAAGAGCGCCGCGTCCTGGAAGACAACCACCCGGCGAGGTCCTGGACCAGTCACCGGCGTTCCGTCGACCAAAACGGTTCCGGCATCGGGCGCATCGAGGCCGGCCACGAGATTCAGGATGGTGCTCTTGCCACAGCCCGTCGGGCCCAGCAGACACACAAACTCGCCCGGCTCTACAGCGAGGTTGATGTCCTGCAACACGTCAACCGCGTGGCCGTTGTGACGAAAGGACTTTGAGATGTGCTGAAGCTCAATGCGCATACCGATGTCCTGTGCGAACGCTGGAATGCCTCCAACCGCCTGGCGAGCTCAGCGAGCGGCTGAGGCGTTCTGCCGCATCGCGGCAACCAAGATGGCCGCCACCTCAGGGCGAGAGATTTCATGCGGGGGCGGCGTTCCGGCCTGCAAGAGTTCTCGGACTTTCGTCCCGCTGAGCGACACGTGCTTCTCTGCCGGATGCGGGCACGTCTTGCTGGACACCATCCCCTCGCAGACGGTGCAGAACGCCATATTCTCGAAATTCAGCGGGGTGATGCCAATTTCTTCCGGTGTGAATGCATCAAAGATCTTCTGCGCGTCGTACGTGCCGTAGTATTTGCCTACACCGGCGTGGTCGCGCCCGACGATGAAATGCGTGCAGCCGTAATTCTTGCGGATGAGCGCATGGAAGATCGCTTCGCGCGGCCCGCCGTAGCGCATCGAAGCCGGGTTGACCGCCAAGATCACGCGATCCTTCGGATAATAATTCGCCAGAAGCGCTTCGTAACATTGCATGCGCACGGCCGCCGGGACGTCGTCCCCTTTGGTTTCGCCAATGATCGGGTGCAGGAGCATCCCATCGCAAATTTCCAGCGCGCATTTCTGAATGTATTCGTGGGCGCGGTGAATGGGATTGCGCGTCTGGAACGCCACGATGCGTCGCCAACCGCGCCGTGCAAACAGCGCTCGGGTATCTTTCGGGTCAAGCCGATAGGGTGCAAACGTCGTCGCCTTGGGGCGGTTCACGACGCTCACGCGTCCACCTAGATACGTGTCGCCAATGGCCTGAAGTCTGGCCACGCCAGGATGCGCGGCGTCGGTCGTCCGAAACACATGCTGCGCTTCGTTGGTTTTATCTGGCGTGTGGGCTTCGACCCGGTGCAGGATCGCGACAACCGTCCCGTTGGAGGTCAGCGCGATGTCTCCTTTCAGCCCTTGCGCCTGCGTTTTTGAGACGGCGAGGGTCACAGGGATCGTCCAGACCAATCCATTGGCGAGCCGGCGGTTGACCACGACGCTCTCGTAATCGGCCTTGCCCATGAACCCTTGCAGCGGGCTGAAGCCTCCGATCGCGATCATCTCCACATCGGAGAGCGCCCACGCATCCAGCTCCACGGTTGGAAGCGTGCCGGCTGCTGCCAGCAGCGCGTCCCGTTCCTTGCCTTCTACGATGCGATTCACCAATGTGCCGCCATGCGCGTCAATCATGGGATCGTGCTCCAGTCGTGTCATTGGTCAATGAGAACCACGCGAGTTGCCCATTCCGCTTCAGGCAAAGTGATCTTAAAGATGCCATAGATGACAAATCATGTCAATATATAAAACGAAAGAAGTCCATAGTAGATTAGTGAAATGGTAGGATAAATATTAACTGCTTCGCTGCTCAAATTGCTGCAACCAGGCTTTAATCGTTTTTTCGAACCCAAGGTCGGTCGGTTCGTAATACACGCGACGGGTAGGAAGGTAGTCCTGCTTCACGTGGTGCTGTGGATAATCATGCGCATATTTGTAGCCTGTGCCGCGACCGAGCTTCTTGGCGCTCTGATAACTGGCGTCCTTGAGATGTTGCGGCACCTCCAGCGTGCGCCCCTCTTTGACATCCTGCATCGCCTTCTCGATCCCGAGATAGGCGGCGTTGGATTTTGGCGCGCACGCGATGTACACCGTAGCTTGCGCTAACGGAATGCGCGCTTCAGGCAGCCCTACGAATTCCGCTGCGTGCAGTGCGGCGGTCGCCAGCATCAGGGCTTGCGGATCTGCGTTGCCGACATCTTCAGAGGCACAGATGATGATGCGTCGGGCGATGAACCGCGGATCTTCGCCGGCATAGAGCATTTTTGCCAGCCAATAGAGCGACGCGTGCGGATCGGAGCCGCGCATCGATTTGATGAAGGCGGAAATCGTATCGTAGTGCGCATCGCCGTCTCGATCGTAGATGACCGCTTTCTTCTGAATCGACTGCTCAACGGCTGCAACGGTGAGATGGATCATCTCATCGGGTCCTGCTGGTGTCGTCAGCGCCGCGACCTCGAGGGCGTTGAGCGCACGACGCGCGTCGCCATCACATGCCTCGGCCAGATGCGCGAGAGCGGCGTCATCGGCGCGAATCGGCATGACCCCAAGTCCCCGCTCCTTGTCACGCAACGCGCGCTGCAGCAGCGTGCTGATATCCGTTGCGGCCAGCGGACGAAACTCGCAGACGAGCGACCGCGAGACGAGCGCCGGCGCAATGACGAAGAACGGGTTGAGTGTTGTGGCCCCGATCAAGATCGGATTGCCCTGCTCCACATCGGGCATGAGGACGTCCTGCTGCGCTTTGTTGAATCGATGGATTTCGTCGACGAACAGGATGGTGCGTTTGCCGGAGGTCTTCGCGCGCTGCTTGGCTTGAGTGAGCGCTTTGCGCACCTCGTCGACGCCCGCGGCCGTCGCGTTCAGCGGCTCAAAGGAGGCCTGGGTCGCACCGGCGATGATGTGAGCAAGCGCGGTCTTGCCTGTCCCTGGCGGGCCATAGAGGATGAGTGAGGTGATGCGATCGGCGTGAATGGCGCGGTGCAGGAGCTGCCCCGGACCCACGAGGTGCTGCTGGCCCACGAACTCTTCCAGGCTGCGCGGCCGCATCCGCGCAGCCAACGGTTGCGGTGTCGAGGCAGGTTCCTGGGGAGCACTAAACAAATCCATCAAGTTCGGCACTAAGAAAAAACGGCAAACAATTCTTGGACTTGGCGAGGTTGTTGCGCATCCTAACGGGCAGGAAAATCACTCAGCACGTCTATCTTAGTACTGAGTGCTTAGTGCTCTGTGCTAAGAAAAAGCCCCGTCTCTGCCGTTGGTTCCGTCCACGTTGAACCCTACCTCAACAGGTGGGTACCCTCTCCGATGGGGGATAGCGTCCCGTGTTTCGTTCTGGGCGTGCGAACCCCAACGAAAGCCGGATTCCCGGTCACGTGGTGTTGGCTCACGTCGACTGGAACCTGACGCGCAGTACAGGGCTCATGTTTACGCTAGCACTGGGGCCGGCCAATTTCAAGGAGTTTTCGGCCCCGAGGTCGGAGGCGCCGGGGGCTTGCCGATCTCGTGGATGCCGCATTCGGTTTTTCCCTGCCCGGCCCAGCGTCCTGAGCGCGGATCATTCGGATCGACTGGTTTCTGGGTGTGCAACGCGCAGCCGATCGATGTGTAGCCCTGAAACCACAGCGGGTGATATGGAAGCCGGTGTTGTGTCATGTAGGCGTGGACTTGCTTCGCCGTCCAGGCGGCAAGCGGGGCGACTTTGACGATCCCATTGCTGAGCCCCTCAACGATCGGGGTTTCGCGACGAGTGGCCGCCTCTTCCCGCATCAACCCCGCGATCCAGCAGCGCACGCCTGCGAGCGCTCGTTCGGTAGCTGCTCGCTTGTAGGCGCCGCAGCAGTAGTTGTCATCGATCGGTTGAGTCGGATGTTGGCGCTTCAGCCGTTCAATGGTCGCGTCATCGAGTGTTGTGCGATAGACCGTCAGGTTCAGATGGAGGCGCCGGGTGAGATCCGCCATGTGGTGGAGCGTTTCGGGAAACAAGAATCCCGTATCCACCGTGCGGATACTGATGTGCGGGTCGACGGACAGCGCCATGTGGAGAATCGCCGCGCTATCCGTCCCGAACGACGAGGTCAGCGCCACATTCGGACGGAATGTCTCGACTGCCCAGCGGATGATCTCCGTCGGGTGCGCGGACTCAAACGTGGCGTTGAGTCGCTGAACCTCTTGAGGGGTCAGGGCTGAGGCATTGGACATGCTGCTGGCTCCAACGAAAACACGCGCGCTGCGAAACATCCAGCATCAGGATTTCGTCGCGTGCGCCTTGGCGGAAGGAATCCATCCTTCGCGCTCCAGGTAGCTCAGGATCGTCCTGAGGCTTTCCTGCTCGCTTTGGTGCTCGCTATCAATGGTGATCTCGGGCTTCAGCGGGGCTTCGTACGGATCAGAGACGCCGGTAAAGTTCTTGAGCTCTCCGGCAATCGCTTTTTTGTAGAGCCCCTTCACGTCGCGCCGTGTGAGCTCCTCGATGGAGCACTGGACGTAGACCTCGATAAACCGGCCGATCTGCTCACGGTTATAGTCGCGGATTTCCCGGTAGGGTGAAATGGCCGCGCTGATGGCGATAACGCCATTGCGACTCAGGAGCTTGCAAACGTAGCCGATGCGCTTGATATTGGTGTCGCGGTCTTCCTTGCTAAAGCCGAGCCCCTTGCTGAGGTTCGTGCGCACTTCATCTCCGTCAAGAATTTCTACGTTGAGCCCGCGGTGCCGTAGCTCCTTGGCGACATAGTGCGAGAGCGTGGATTTGCCTGCCCCCGACAACCCGGTAAACCATAACGTGAACCCTTTGCGCATCCGAGCATCCTCTCTGCTAGCGGGTGATGAAATGACCGGGACCGACGGTCTCAGCCCCGGAATACGGTGCCTGTAGTATAGCACAGCGTCGAGCGCACGTCTGCGTGCGCCTGTGTGCGTCTAGCGCAACGTCACGCCGAATCGGGTCATCAGCGTTTGGCCGATGCGCTGATGCACGGCGTCGACCTCCGCTGCGGTCAAGGTCCTCGCTGGATCGCGATACTCGATGGAAAACGTCAGGCTCGTTTTGCCTGCGGGGATTTGTTTGCCCGCGTAGCGGTCGATAAGTTCGATGATAGTCGCAAGCGGCCGTCCCGTCTCGCGCATGACCTGATGAAGGGCCGCAAACGGGATCGTGTGGTCGATGATAAGGGACAGATCCCGCTTCACCGGTGGAAATGTGGCCGGCGCGTGCGCGTGCGGGGTTGCGCGCGTCAAGGCAAGCAGCGCAGGAACGGAGAGCTCTGCAAACCAGACGTCCTCTTCGAGATCAAGGGGCCGTGTGATGTGGCGCGCCACTTGTGCGGCCACGCCGACTGGCCGACCATCGATGGCGATATCGGCGCTCTGCCCAGGCTCGGCCCAGGCCAGCGACGCTGGGCTCATCTGAAGGATGGCTCCGGTGGTGTGCTGGGCGATCGACGTTATGAGCCCTTTGAGCCGAAAGAAATCCGCAGGCGTCTTGGTCTGCCAGTCCCGCGCCCACAGTCCTGAGAGGATGACGCCCAGGTGCGCGCATTCCGCCCTGTCTTCTTGCCCGAGCACGGATTGCGTCACGTGGCCGATTTCAAACAGACGCACTCCCAAAGCCCCTTGCGTGAGGTTGCGCCGCACGACATCGAGCAAGCCCACGAGCAGCGTCGGGCGCAGGTACGCATGGTCTTGGCTCAATGGGTTGGCCAGGCGCGCCGCGCGCGTCGCGTCACAGCGGCAACGAGCCAGGTCGCTCTCTGAAATCAACGACCACGTCACCGCCTCGGTGAGCCCAAGACCAGCGCACCGTTCACGAAGGGCGTGTGTCTGTTCGTGGGCGTGGTCTGGCGCTGCCTGTGGCTGACGCAGCGTCGTCGTGGGCAGAAGAGCCGGGACATGCTCATAGCCTGTGACGCGCACGACCTCTTCGATCAGGTCGACATCCTGCGTGAGGTCGCGGCGAAACGAAGGGACGGCGACGCGCAAGGAAGCTCCGGAGGCATCCGATGCGACATGGCACGAGAGGCGTGCGAAGGTCGTCCGCAGCGTCGGCACGCTGATCGGCGCGCCGAGCAGCTGTGTGACGCGCGCGACATCGAGCGCGATCGTCGTCCGTTTGAACGTCGTCGTCCCGACATCTTGCACCGCGGTTTCGGTGCCGCCGGCGAGCTCTTGCATCAAGCGGGCCGCGCGAATTGAGGCCGCTTCGACGCCCATCGGGTCGACCCCGCGCTCAAAGCGGTACGAAGATTCGCTCACCAGTCCGAGGCTGCGCGCCGTGCGCCGGATCATCCACGGATCAAAGCAAGCACTTTCGAGCAGGATGTCCGTGGTCTGCGCGGTCACTTCACTGCCCACCCCGCCCATGATACCGGCAACCGCAACAGGATGCCGCGCATCCGCAATCACGAGCACGTCCGCGGCGAGTTTGCGAGCGACCCCATCGAGCGTCGTGATGGGCTCTGCGACCTGTGCCCGTCTGACGATAATCGTCCGCTGAGCCAGCCGCTGAAGATCAAAAGCGTGAAGCGGTTGCCCGTATTCGAACAGCACGTAGTTGGTGATGTCCACGATGGTGTTGATCGGCCGTGCGCCGCACGCGAGGAGCCGTCGCTGCATCCACGCGGGTGATGGGCCGATGGCAACACCCTCGATGACGCGGCCGATGTACCGTGAACAGCCGTGGTGATCCTCAATTCGAATGATGGGGCGGGGGGCGTGCTCGCCCCGGCTCTTGTCGTCGGCGGGCCGGGGGGGCGTGGGGCGAGTTTTGCTTTTCTCGTGTCTTGTGTCTTGTGTCTTGTGTCCCAAAGGCGGTTTCAGCCTCTGACCGGTGAGTGCCGCGACTTCGCGCGCCACGCCGATGATCGAGAGCCAGTCGGCGCGGTTCGGCGTGATTTCGACGTCGAAGATCGGCCCGCCGTCGACCTGTTCGATGCCTGTGACTTCGAGCCCCGCCATCGTCAGCCGATGCGCGAGCGCTTCCGGTTTCAGCCGAATCGGCACGTACTCTTTCAGCCACTCCAGCGGAATTTTCATCGCAAGTTAGAATTGCTCTAGAAACCGCAAGTCGTTCTCGAAGAACAAGCGGATGTCCTTGATGCCGTGCTTCAGCATGGCGATCCGTTCCACACCCATCCCGAAGGCAAAGCCTTGCACCTTGGCCGGATCGTAGCCGACGGCTTTGAAGACGTGCGGATGCACCATCCCGCAGCCCATGATCTCGATCCAGCCTTTGCGCCCGCACGTCGAGCAGCCGGTTCCGTCACATGAGGCGCACGCGATGTCGACTTCCGCCGAGGGTTCTGTAAATGGAAAGAAGTGCGGACGAAACCGCGTCTTGGTCGCCGGGCCGAACAGCGCCTTGAGAAACGCATCGAGAACGCCTTTCAGATGCGCAAAGGTGATGCGCGAGTCGACCATGAGTCCCTCCACCTGATGAAACATGAAGCTGTGGCTGGGGTCGAGCGGATCCGGGCGATACACTTTGCCGGGGACGACGATGCGCAGCGGAGGCCGGCATCGTTCCATCATGCGGATCTGCACCGGCGAGGTATGGCTGCGCAACAGCAGTCGGCCTTTGGCCGGATCCGGCGAGGGCAGATCGACGAAAAACGTATCGAAGGATTCTCGCGAGGGATGATCCTTGGGGATATTGAGCGCATCGAAGTTGTAGTACTCGAACTCCATCTCCGGGCCTTCGACGATTTCAAATCCCATTGGCGTGAAGACGGCCAGGATGGCTTCGATGGTCTGCGTGATGGGGTGCAACCGCCCGTGGGCGACGGCGCTGCCCGGGAGGGTCACATCGAGGGGTGCAGCCACTGGAGCGGCGGCCAGTGCGTCGCGCCGCTGGGCGAGGCAAGTTTCGATGGCCGCCTTGAACTGGTTGGCGTGCTTGCCGGTCTGCGCGCGTTCCTCCGATGAGAGCGTCGGGAGGGAGCGCATGATCTCGGTGAGCCGGCTCTTGCGTCCGAGGAATGTGACGCGCACGTGCTCGAGTGCGTCTGGCGAGGCCGCCTGATTGATTAGGGCGACCGCTTCTGAGAGGAGCTGTTCCAGCTCAGCGGTCGGTGTCATGCAGGGCTCGTCGCGCGGGCGAAAAGGCCGTCAGCCGTATGGCTTATGCGCTCGTCACTTGGGCGACGAGCTGGTCAAACGCGCCTTGATCATTAATCGCCAGCTCGGAAAGCTGCTTGCGATTGAGTTGCACATGCGCCTTGCGACACGCGGACATGAATCGGCTATACGTCAGGCCGCGCGCTCGCGTCGCCGCGTTGAGGCGGATCACCCACAAGTTGCGATACTCGCGTTTCTTCACCTTGCGGTCGCGGGTGCGATAGACCTTGGCCCGCAGGACCGTTTCTTTCGCTTTCAGCAGATGCAACCGGCGTGCGCCTCGATACCCTTTGGCCTGCTTGAGCAATCGCTTGCGCCGCTTGCGCGCCGCGACGGCCCACTTCACTTTTGCCATTGTTTTGTCCTCCTCGCTCGCTGAATGCTGTCACATGGCCACACGGTCACGTGGCCATTCCTCTTCAGTTACGCATACGGGATGAGCGTCTTGATCTTGCGCTGGTCGACGAATGCCACGAGCTGCGCCCGACGCAAGTGGCGCTTGAGTTTCGCGCGCTTGCCGTGCAGCAGGTGGCGGCGTCCTGCGCGGTGGCCGAGCAGTTTGCCGGTCCCAGTCACTTTGAGCCGCGCCTTCACGCCTTTCACCGTCTTGAGTTTGAACCGTCCTTTAGCCATTGGAGGCTCCTTCTGCTGGGGTGGATGTCGCTGTCGTCGTGCCGCTTGCCGGCGAAGCGCTTGGCCCTTGCGCCTTGGCGGCCTTGTCGGCGCGGCTCGCGCCGGATTTGGCCTTGCGCGCCTCTTCCCGTTCCAAACGCTTGATCTTGTCGCGATCCGGGCCGAAGACCATCGTCATGAACCGTCCGTCGAGCATCGGCGTGCGCTCGACTTTGCTGATGGGCTGCAGATCGCCGATGAGGCGCTCGAGGATCCTGCGTCCCAGCTCCGTGTGCGCCAGCTCGCGGCCGCGATAGACCATCGTCACTTTCGCTTGATCGCCGCGCATGAGGAAGCGCGTGAGCATGCCGAGCTTGACCTTATAATCGTGCTCCTCGATGTGCGGCTTGAACTTCACTTCCTTGAGCTTCGCAACATGGTGCTTCTTTTTGGCTTCGCGTTCGCGCCGCTGCTCCTCGTAGCGGAACTTGTTGAAATCCATGATGCGGCACACCGGAGGGCTGACGAGCGGGGCGACTTCGACGAGGTCCAAGCCTTGCTCGCGCGCCAGGCGCAGCGCGTCGAGCGGCACCATGACACCGAGCTGCGCGCCATCCGCGCCGATGACCCGAACCTGACTGATCCGAATGCGCTCATTCACCCGCAACTGTTTCACGCTCGCCCTTCCTCCTGTGTGGAGCCGCTACGTCGCTCGTCGGCTCGCCGCTTCTTCGAGCACCCGATCCCCGAACGGCCCAAGGCCCATGGCGCCGAGGTCGCCGTCCTTGCGGTGACGCACCGCGACCGCGCCGGCTTGCGCTTCCCGCTCGCCGACAACGGCCATGTAGGGGATTTTCTGCAATTGGGCATCGCGAATCTTCGCCTGCATTTTTTCGTTGCGCTCGTCGCATTGCACGCGAAGGCCGCGCTGTTGCAGCGTCGACGCCACGGTTTTCGCGTAGTCCAGCACGCGGTCGCCGATAGGAATCACGACCACCTGCACGGGCGACAGCCACACGGGCAGTGCGCCCGCGTAGTGCTCGAGGAGCATGCCAAGGAACCGCTCGAGGCTGCCCAAGAGCGCGCGATGCACCATGATGGGCCGGTGCACCTTGCCATCCTGTCCGGCATAGGTTAAGTCAAACCGTTCCGGCAAATTAAAATCGCACTGGATCGTGCCGCATTGCCAGCTGCGCCCAATCGCATCTTTGATTTTGATGTCGATCTTTGGGCCGTAAAACGCTCCTTCGCCTTCGTGGACGGTGTAGGGCAGCTTCCGCGCCTCCAGGGCTTGGCGTAACGCGGCCTCGGCATGATTCCACGCGTCGAGCTGGCCGATGTATTTTTCGGGGCGAGTCGACAGCTCAATGTCCCAGTCCGTAAAGCCGTACGCGCGCACCACCTCGAACTCGAAATCAATGATCCGCTCGATTTCCTCGACGAGCTGATCTTCGCGCAGAAAGATGTGCGCGTCGTCTTGCGTAAACCCGCGTACCCGCAAGAGGCCGTGCAGCACGCCGGATTTTTCGTTGCGGTACACCGTGCCGAGCTCGAAGAAGCGCAGCGGCAGCTCCCGGTAGCTGCGGGTTTTGCTCGCATAAATCAAGATGTGGCCGGGGCAATTCATGGGCTTGAGCCCGAATGACTGCTCCTCGGCCTCGAAGAGAAACATGTAGTCCTTGTAGTACTCGAGGTGCCCGGAGCGCTGCCACATGTCCGTGCGAAACATGTGCGGGGTCGCCACGAAATCGTAGCCTCGTTCAAGATGGCGGCGCTTCAAGTCCTCCTCGATGAGGTGGCGCACCAACGCCCCTTTCGGATGATAGAACACCACTCCAGGGCCGGCGAGGTCCTGGAAACTAAAGAGCTCCAGCTCGGTGCCGAGCCGCCGATGATCCCGGCGTTTCGCTTCTTCGAGTCGATGGAGATACGCGTCGAGCTCGGCTGTGGTTGAAAACGCCGTGCCGTAAATGCGCTGCAGCTGCGTGTTGTGCTCATCACCGCGCCAGTACGCCCCGGCGACGCTGAGGAGTTTGATGGCCTTGACGTCGCCGGTGGATGGGACGTGCGGCCCTTCACAGAGATCGGCAAATTCCCCATCGGTATAGAGCGAGACATTGCCATCGGCAATCCCCTCGGCGATCTCCAGCTTATACCGCTCGCCCTGCTGCTGGAACAGTTTCATCGCCTCGTCTCGCGGCATGAAGGATTGTCGAAACGCGTGGTGTTCCTTGATGATCTTCGCCATTTCGGCTTCGATCTTCGGCAGATCCTCGTCGGTCAGTTTCGTGGGCAGGTCCAGGTCGTAGTAAAACCCGTCTTCGATCGGCGGGCCGATGGCCAGCTTCACGTTCGGATAGAGCCGCCGCACCGCTTGCGCCATGATGTGCGCCGCGCTGTGCCGCAAGGCGTACAGCGGGTCTTTCACTTTGAGTTCGTCAGATTTCCCTGCGTGGCCCATTGTTAGAAGTACACGTTCCCTGCTGCATCGATCCAGAACGTCCGCCGCTTCGCAAAAACCAGGGTGTCGGTCGAGGCTACGTCATCCTCATTATCGAGCACCATAGATCCTTCGCGGGTCTCGCGGCGCTCTGTGGTCCGGACTGTGCGATGTCCGTCTGCTTGAGGTGTCTCGACCGTCGTGCGCTGCGCCGTGGTTTCCCGCCACGGGCTGCGATAGCCAACCACAATGTCGCCATCGCGGACCGTATACGTCGTCCCTGGCTCAACGTACGGCACCGTCACGACAAACAGCCTCCTCGTCCCCAGCACCCAAAGTGAATCGCCGCGCCACTCACGCCACTCAATCGTTGCATGCGTCCAAAGAAGCTCCTGTTGGGCCGCCTCAGGCATGTGTCGCTGCAGGGCTTGGCGAATCGCTTCGCCGTGCTCCTCGAACCGCTGACGAAGCAGGTCGACGGAATCGACTGCGCCAACGGCTACCTGCAGCGGCCTCGCTTCACCCGTCGGCGGCGTCGCCATCGCCGGTGGCCCGATCACGCTTTGTGCCGCGAACAGCGTAATCGAAACTAGCGACGGCCTGAGTCCGCCGTGCGCGGCATAACGCTGCTGTACGTGCACCACGTGCGTCACTTCTAGTTTCTTAGTCGATCCGGCAGGCCCCATGCTGGCACCAGGTCACCTTCGTCCGTCAACACGCTGTGCCCCGATCCAGACATTCCGTCAGCCAGCAGGCCACTCCCGCGACCTGACACTATTTTGGCAAGTTCAGTCTGCCCCTGGCCGCGGACGAGCGAATTCACGTATTCCGCTGGAATCGTAAACGGATCCTCATGAGGATTCAGCTTCGTGTACGTGCTCTCGCTCCACGATCGCCCGGGGATACCATGCCTCTTCAACCAATAGTGGACTGTCGCGTGGGTCGTCCGGAGCCTTTGCGAGATCTCCATCATGGAGAGATGCCGCCGGCAATATAAGTCTTCAAGTTGTGTTTTGATCATGAGTGTAAATAATGGGCGGTAGAGGATTCGAACCTCTGGCCTTCACTATGTCAAAGTGACGCTCTAACCAACTGAGCTAACCGCCCGTGCTGCGGTGTGCTTCGATACCCGCGAGAACAGAACATGCCGGGGGTGGGACTCGAACCCACACGTCCCTTTCGGGACAAGAGATTTTAAGTCTCTCGCGGATGCCAGTTTCGCCACCCCGGCGCATCTGGCGTATGCCTCGATGAAGTGACGAGGCGCGGATCGGAATCGAACCGATGTATAAGGGTTTTGCAGACCCTCGCCTTACCACTTGGCTACCGCGCCGTCGCGCACGAGCGGCTGCGCCGTTGTGCGAGTCGCATCCTGATGCTTGTGTGCGCACCGATGACAGATCCGCCAACGCGGGAATACGGGGGAGCCTCTGCACATGGCGCGTGGTGGAAACGCTTACGGCTTGGCGGCCGACTTTGTCTTGGGCTCAAAGTCGACCTGTCCACCAACGCGAAGGATGTTCACGCCGTCGGGGTGGTTGCCGTCCTTATCCTGCGCAAGGGCTTCGGTGGAACGACTCGCAGGAGACAGGCCGGCTTGGTAGTCGTAATCGCCTCCCGCCCCGGATGCCGGCACCGGATGCGCGGACGATGGGCACTTGAAGACCTGCAGGTCGTCGATGTAGTTGTCGTAGAGCGCGTCAAGCGAATCGGGATACTGCTCGTTGTGGTCTTCTCGATACGCAGAGATCGCGTAATAGAGTTGCTTCAGGTTGTTTTGACACTTCGAGCGGCGCGCCTTTTCGCGCATCTTCATCGCGCCGGGCGCCAAAAACCCCACCAAGATGCCGATGATCGCGATGACCACCAGCAACTCGATGAGGGTAAACCCTGTTGCGACTCGTCGCCAATGCCACTTCATCGATGCGCCCTGAGGCTGGCTTGACCGTACCAGAGCCCTTCTACTTTGTCAAGGAGCACCCGTGCAATGGCGGGCTTGGCGCACCGTCCCAGCGGCGTCACCACGCCGTTTCGTTCCACCAGCCAGGCGCGCACGCGCGTGCGCCCAAACGGCGTCTGGCGCGCGCTCGCGGCTTGGGCGAGGATGACGTCCAACCGCTTGGTGCGAAGCTTCCGTACCGCACGTGCGAGCACCGATCCTGTTTCCAAGGCAAACCCCACGATCAGCTGTCCTTTGTGTCTGGGCAATCCGCCTACAATGTCCGGCGTGGCGGTGAGCCGCAACGTGTGCGTCCGCGCCCGCGGCAATTTCCGTGCGGCTCGTCGTACCGGCCGGAAATCGGCGATTGCGGCCGCCATCATGACCACGTCCGCGCGCGGAGCCCGTCGCTGAAGCGCGTGCGCCATGTCTTGCGCCCGCTCAACGGGGATGACGCGCGCGCCGGCCGGCATCGGTTCCCTGACGGGCCCGGTCACCACGGTGACCCGGTGGCCGCGCGCCAACGCCTGGGTCGCGAGCTGCGCGCCCATGTACCCGGTCGAATAGTTTGAGAGAAAGCGCACCGGATCGATGGGCTCGCGCGTTGGGCCGGCGCTGATGAGCACCCGCAGCGGTCGCCGGCGCATCGCAACACGCACGGCTCTCGTTAGCGTTTTCTCGTAGGCCGTTTCGCCGCCCGGCGCGCCGGCCTGGACTTCGCCTTCGGGGTCGCCGCGGCGGCGGGCCCCGTGGGCGCGCCGACGACGGGGACCAGCTGCTTGACCGCCCGGACAATCTCTTCGGGCTCGGACAAGTGTCCGATGGCCTCGTAGCCGCAGGCGAGCTTGCCGACATCCGGTCCGACGAAGCGCACTCCAAGTCGTTTGAGGGTCGTCACGTTGCGCTGGACGGTCGGGTGCTGCCACATGTGCACGTTCATCGCCGGCGCAAAGAGGATCTTCGCGCGCGTCGCGAGCAGGATGCAGGAGAGCAGGTCATCCGCGAGGCCGTTGGCGAACTTCGCGATGATGTTCGCCGTCGCCGGTGCCACGAGAACGACGCGCGCGTGGTCTGCTAGCGTCGTGTGCAGGATGTGCGGGCCCTCCAAATCGAAGAGGTCCGTATAGACTTTGCGGTCAGACAGCGCTTGCAGCGAGACGGGCGTCATGAATTTGGTGGCCCGATGCGTCAGCACGCACGTGACCCCATAGCCGGCATCGCGCAGGTGCCGCACGAGGTCTCCCGCCTTATACGCGCCAATCGATCCTGTAACCCCAAGGACGATCTCCGGTGCGTTGGTCATTTAACTTGTCCTCTTCTTTCCCTCTTTGCCTTTCGCTCCACGCTCTTTCTTGCCCGCGTGCGCTGCCTCATTCGCCTTGTAGAGGACTTTACCTTGAAGAATTTCGTCGAGCGCGACCGAGGTGACTTTGCGGTGAGGCGTTTCCACCAACGCCGGCGAGCCCTGCGCCAGTTCCTTGGCACGCTTCGCGGCCAAGATCACCAATTTGTAGACGCTTCCGCACCGCTTGAGCAGTTCTTCAATTGGAACTTGCGCCATCACTGGGGTTCCCCTTTCGGTCTCCGGGCGATCGTCCGCGTTGGCGCCCGCTGGGCTGTACGAATAATCCGTGCGACACGTCGCACGGTGTGGTCGAGTCGATCGTTGACGACGGCGTAGTCATACCACGCCGCGCAGGCCATCTCGCGTCTCGCCGCGGCGAGTCGCCGTCGAATGGCCATGGGCGTTTCGGTGTTGCGCGCCGCCAGGCGCTGTCGCAGGTGTGTCATGGAGGGCGGCAGTAAAAAGATCAGCGCGGCCTGCGGACCGAGCGCACGGCGGATTTGCCGCGCGCCCTGCACATCGATGCTTAACACGATCGAGCCTCCTCGACGCAGGGTGTCGAGCACGCGGCGGCGCGGCGTTCCATACGAGGCCCCGTGCACCCGTGCCCACTCCAACAGTTGCCCCGACCGCTGCAAGCGCTGGAATGTCGCGCGCGAAACGAACCGGTAGTCGCGCCCTTTGCGTTCCCCGGAACGCGGCGTGCGCGTCGTCACGGACACCGACCGTGATAACTGCGGCATCATCCGCCGCAGCCGTTCCACCACGGTCGTTTTCCCTCCGCCCGACGGGCTGGAGATCACAAAGACCCGTCCCGGCGCCCGCGTGCGAGCGGCCGCGGGGATTGGCCGTGCCGCGCGCACGGCGCGACGACACTGAGTCGGTGACGCACTCATCCGCCTTTCAACTCGAGCACGCGCTGCACCACCGTCTCAGGTTGTAGGCTGGACAGCACGATGTGATCCGAGTCCGTTACAATGACGGTGCGTGTGCGTCGCCCGTTCGTTGCATCGATCAGCTTCTGATGGCGGCTGGCGGCTTCCCGCAAGCGCTTGATCGGCGAGGGGTCGGCCGACACAACGGCGATGACCCGTTCCAGCGCGATGGCATTGTCAAACCCGACATTGAGCAGCGTCGGAGCGCTCATCCGTGATGGCTCGCAGGCATGCGGCTCACTCGAGATTCTGCACTTGCTCGCGAATTTTCTCGATGCACCCTTTGATGTCCACGACGTGTTGGACCGCTTCGGGGTCGTTTACTTTCGCGCCCATCGTATTCGCCTCGCGCATCAGCTCCTGCGCAATAAAGTCCATCCGCTTGCCGACCAGGGCTTTGCCCTGCAACGTCTGCCGCATGTAGACCAGGTGGCTTTCCAACCGGACGAGCTCTTCGTGGATGTCGCTTTCCTTGACCATCGCCGCGGCTTGCTCCAACTGAGACGTCGACAATGTGGCGCTGGTCCCCAGGAGCTCCCGCAAGCGCTCGCGCAGGCGCCCCCGTTGCTGGTGCAGCGCCAACGGCAGCCGTCGCTTGACCGCCCGCGCGTGCTGCTCGATCAGGCGCAATTGGTTGCGCAGGTCGGCGGTCAACTTCGCGCCTTCTCGTCGACGAGCACGGACCAGTTCTTGCACCGCGGCTTGCGTGGTCCGTCGAATCGGTTCCCACAGCTGTTCCGCCGGCACGCGCTCGTCCGCCACGCTCACCGCTTGTGGCAGCGCGAGCAGATGATCCAGCGTGATGTGATCTTTCAGGCCAAACCGACTTGTGAGCTCGAGCAGCGCGGCGTGGTATCGTCGAAGGAGCGGTTCATCGAACGTGACGCGTTTGGATTCGCCTTGTTCCGCTTGGACAAAGATGGTGGCCTCGATGCGCCCGCGACGAATGTGCGTGCGGATGAGCTCCGCAAAACGTCCTTGGAGAGCCGCCAACCCATTGGCGAGGCGATGTTCAATTTCAAGATAGCGATGGTTGGTGCTGCGCAACTCGATGGTCACAGCCCCGGTGCCGGTCCGCCGTGTGGCTCGGCCGTACCCCGTCATGCTTTGGATGCTCGCGGCTGATGCCATCGTCACCGCTGCGCCCCTGCGCTCGATGATCCCGCCGGCCGCAAGAGTTCACTCGGTTGAAACCACAGTTGAATCTCTCGCTGCGCCTCAATCGGGTCCGACGAGGCGTGCACGACGTTTTCCATCAGCCCCTCCGTTTTCATGCGCCCAAACGCTCCACGGATCGTTGTCGGTTCGGCCTGTTCCGGATGTGTCGCTCCGGTGACGCGGCGCAAGCGTTCAATCGCATCTGGCCCCCACAGCACAAACGCGAGCACCGAGGAGATGCCGTGGCGCTTTCCCTCGAGATACTCCACCGTTTCATTAAAAAACGCTTTGCTGCGAATGTGCTTGTAGTGCTCTTCCGCAAGCGCCCGACTGACCGGCGTCACTTTCGCTCCAATGATCTCGAGGCCGAGCGGCTCAATTTTGGAAAACACCGCCCCCACGATGCCGCGCTGGATCGCGTCGGGCTTGATGATAAACAGGGTGGCCTGCTCGGCCATTACGTCTGCACCCCGAGCGCGTGCAGAATGCGCGTCAGATCCTCCGAGGAGAAGTAGTCGATGGTGATGCGTCCGCCTTTTTTTCGCCCATGAATGTGGACGCGCGTGCCAAGCGTGCGCTGGAGCTCTTCCTCCAGTGTCCGCGCGTGGGGATCGGCCTGGCGGACGCGTCGTCTAGCACCACCCGCGTCCGCGCGCGCGCCTGCCTCGGCCTGCCGGACGGAGAGTCCGCTGCGCAGCACGTGTCGATACAACGCGAGTTGCTTCGTTGTATCCTCGACGCTGAGGAGGGCCTTCGCGTGCCCCAGCGTCACGCGTCCTTCGCTCAATCCTTGCCGGATCTCCTGGGGCAAGGCGAGGATCCGCAGGAGGTTCGAGACCGTGGCGCGATCCTTGCCGACGGCGCTCGCGACGTCTTCTTGGGTATATCCGAATTCGTGGAGCAGGCGTTCGTAGCCCTTGGCTTCTTCGAGGGGATTGAGATTTTCCCGCTGGATATTCTCAATGAGTGAGACCTCCAGCGTTTCTTTATCGGACAGCGTCCTGATAATCGCCGGGATCTCTGGAATGTTGAGCGCTTGAGTGGCGCGCAGCCGTCGTTCGCCTGCGACCACTTCGTAGGTCCCGTGCGCAAGCGGCCGGACGATAACGGGTTCGATCACTCCTGAGCGCTTGATCGACGCTTTCAAATCCTCGAGCCCTGCGTCAGAGATGGCCGTGCGCGGCTGAAATCGTCCTGCACGGATCTGCTCTGTTCGCAGCATGACAAAACTTGACGATCCGCTTGGCACAGTCGTTGAAACGTGAGTGTTGGTCGTAATGATATCGGCAAGTCCGCGTCCAAGCCGCTTCGTCATACCACCACCTCGGATTCTTTTGATATAACCTCTTGTGTGAGAAGTTGATACGCCAACGCTCCTGTTGAGTGAGGGTCGTAGAGACAGATGGGTTTTCCAAAACTTGGAGACTCCGCCAACCGGATATTTCTCGGAATGGCGGTATCGAAGACAAGGTCCTTGAAGAATTGTTTGACCTCTTCGGCCACTTCTCTTGTGAGATTCGCGCGAAAATCCGTCATCGTTAACACAATCCCCCCCACGCGCAATGAGGGATTAAGATTCTGCTTAATGAGGTTCACCGTGCGTATGAGTGAATTCAATCCCTCAAGCGCGAGATACTCGCACTGGACAGGAATAAGCGTGCTGTCGGCTGCAACGAGCGCGTTGACCGTCAGCATGCCGAGGGACGGAGGACAATCGAAAATGATGAAATCATAGGAGGCTTTGATCGGCTCGCATAGTTTTTTTAGGACAGTTTCCCGCTCATCCGTCGTCGTCAAGTACGGCTCGGCTCCTGCAAGGTCGAGGCTTGAGGGGACGATTTCCAGGAGGTTGATCTGTGTACGCTGTGTCGCCTCTTGCACCGTGGCGCGGTTGACCAGGACATCGTAGACGTCTTTCTCCAGCTCGCTTCGTTTGACACCGCACGCGGTGGTCGCATTCCCTTGCGGGTCAAGATCTACGAGCAACGTCCGCTTGCCTGAGAGCGCAAGATATGACCCAACGTTGACGGCCGTCGTGGACTTTCCGACGCCGCCTTTTTGATTACAGACTGCAATAATTCGCCCCATCACGGATATGCGTGCTCGTGTCCGCCATTGTACTCAACGCTTAGGATAAATCCAACTGAAAAGTGCGGCTGAGATTCACGATTTCCACAGCCTATTCACAATTGTGGAAATCTAGGATGCTAGGCGATACCAGACAAGCGACATGATGCTATTCGTTAACCAATACAAGACAAGTCCTGACGGAAATTGATAAAACATGACGCCAAAGAGCACAGGCATGATCGGTCCGCTCATCATCTGTGCGGTAGGATTCCCGCTAGAACCTCCCATGTTTTTCTGAGACATCTTCGTTTGAAAATACATCGTCCCTGCCATAACGATGGGTAGCAGATTAACTTCATTACTAAGAAATGGAATCGTCACCGGTAGCTGCGCGATGCGATCCGGCAATGACAGGTCTTTTATCCACAGAAAGCCTGCTCCTCGCAGGCCGATAAAATGCGAAATAGCTTGAAAGAGCGCGATGAAAACCGGCATCTGGAGCAGCATGGGGAGGCAGCCACTAAGGGGACTGACCCGGTGCTGTTTGTACAGGGCAAATACCTCCACATTAGCCTTCTTCGGATCGTCCTTATGTTTCGCCATAATCCGGTCAAGCTCTGGTTTTAACTCTTGCATCTTCTTCATTGAGCGGAAGCTCAGCAGCGTAAACGGCGCCATCAGCGACGTCACCAGCACAGAAAGGAGAATGAGTGCTACTCCGTAATTCCTTGTGACGCCTGCGGTCCAGTCAAGAATCTTCACTAGGACAAGCCCGATCTGTCCTAACACGCCGATCTTAAAGGCTTTTTCGAATCCGGCCTTTTGGAGTTGGAAAAAATCTCTTGGCCCAAGATAGATGCTTGCGTGAAACTCCGTTGTAGGAGAGGCTCCTCCGATGCTTGCTATTGCCTCTGCGGCAATCGTCCCGTTCGAGGTTGGAAGAATTTTCACGTTGGTCCCCTGGGGCAATTTCACCGACTGACAAAAGTACCGCTCAGCCAGTGATGCCATCGATGTTCCACGTGGAACATCTTTTTCTGCCCTCATCGGCGCCATCATTCTCCGGTACGTGTTCCCCCGCTCCCCTCCAACGAATACGGCTTCGAGTGGATTGTTTCGATTGCTTAGGGTATCGCCCTTCACCCACGTCGTCGTCAGTGCTAGATCGCCCACATCCACAGATCCGCCCTCATGATAGACTGTTATATCAATGATCGGGTTGGTCTCCGATACCGAATAAACTAGCCTGTACTGTCCTTGTCTGGCGTCAGATAAGCTGAATTCTGCTTTCCTTACCGAGGTCGAAATTATTTTCCAGTTGCTCGTAGCACTTCCTACCTGCACGCTGATGAGCGGGTATGTGCCAGAGAATTTCAGCGAGGCGCCAAGATCATTGCCTGCGTGGTATTTCTTAAGCGTCGCGTTTCGAACCGCTGCACTTGTCACTCCAATTTCTAGTTTGAGCTGCTGCGTTTCCATAATCACAACCTCTTCTTCAGAAATTGGATGCATTGATGTTGTGGTTGCAATGATGGCTGCCGGTGTTTCAGTTACGGTTGGTGCGGTGTTATTGGACGCGGCTTTCGAGTCGGCAGGTTTACCAATTTTCAGCACGTACTGCGAATACAGGCTCAATACAATAGCAGACAACAGTGCAGCAATAATAGTACGTTTTTCCATCTAATAACTTTTCTTTACGTTAGCGGATCGTATCCGAATGGCCCAAACGGCTGACATTTTATTGCCCGACGAGTCGTTTTGAAAAATCCCCGAAGGATTCCGTAGCGAGAAAAAGCCTCTTGCGCGTACAACGAACACGTCGGCGTAAATCTACATGAATGCAACATCCAGTGAGACAAGGTGTTTCGATAAATACGAATAAGGAAGATGACGAGTATTGTCATCAAATGGCGGCGATTCTTTTGCATAATAAACGAAACTCCTGATCAAGATCGGTGGTTTTAACGGGAAGGGTACGCGGGTGAATCACCACGATCAGGTCAAGCCCTGTCCGCAGGAAACTTGGGCCTGTCCTGATAACGGCACGCAGCTGACGTTTGAGTCTGTTCCGTTGGGGCGCACTCTTGAGGCCTCGCTTCACTCGAAGACCAACGCGCGTGAACCCTTCTTGATTCGTTGCGCCGCCGACGGAAAGCACGGGGCCGTGCGCCCACCGTCCACGACGAGACACGTGACGAAACACGCGCGTGAGCTTCAAGCGCTTGACAGATGCCGGTCGGCCGAATCCCTTGGCCACTGGGCTTTAGGCTGGGATGAGTTGCCAGCGCCCTTTTTGTCGACGACGCCGAAGCGTCCCGCGCCCTCCGCGCGAACTCATGCGACGGAGAAATCCGTGCGTACGTACGCGTTTTCGATTCGACCGATTCCTCAGGTGTTTTTTCATCGTCGCCATTATACGGGCGCGCTTCAAGGGAATCAAGGAGAAATCGCTTGAGCGCTTCGTTGAGAGTTGTTATAATGCCGTCTCTGCGTGAGATCTCTCAGGCCCGTAACCTAGAGCCTGTGCAAAACGTGTGGAAACTGTGCAAAACTCTCCATTTGATTGGGTCGCAGCCAGGGAAATCCTTAAAGCTAGGCTTGGATCCGAGGTTGTCAGCCGGTGGCTCGACCCGCTTTCGCTTGCGGCTGTCACGGACCAATTGATCGTCCTCGAGGCTCCCAATGCGTTTTTCAGAGATTGGGTAGCGGCGCATTACCTTGAGGCGATCCGATCTTTGCTTGGTGACCGCGCGCTGCACCTCGTCACGGCAACCGCCAATATCCACGATCCTGTGGGTCAGCGAGTCATCGCGCCGCTCAAGCCTGCAATTCTAGAGAGTCGCCCCCACACAAGCGGCCCGCCTCCCGCCGGCGCACACGAATGGAATCATCCCCTCAATTTGAAATTTACGTTTGACCGATTTGTCGTGGGCCCCAGCAATCGCTTCGCGCACGCAGCCTCATTGGCCGTTGCGGAGTCTCCCGCCAAAGCTTACAATCCGCTCTTTATTTACGGCGGGGTCGGATTAGGCAAGACGCATCTCATGCAGGCCATTGGGCACGCGATTCTCCAGCGCTGGCCCGCACAACGGATCGTGTACACCTCGAGCGAACGATTCACCAACGAACTGATTGCGGCCATTCAAACGAAGACGACCACGAAGTTCCGCGACCGGTATCGCTCGGTTGACGTCCTGCTGGTTGACGACATCCACTTCATCGCGCAGAAGGAGGCCACGCAGGAGGAGTTCTTCCACACCTTTAACGCGCTCTACGACGCGCACAAACAAATCGTGATTTCAAGCGATCGCTCCCCGAAAGACATCGCCGGGTTGGAAGAGCGCCTTGTATCGCGGTTTGAGTGGGGACTGGTCACCGACATTCAGTCGCCGGATCTGGAAACGCGGATTGCGATTTTGCGCAAGAAAGCGGAGGAGGCGCAACTGACCGTGCCTGACGAAGTCACGGACTTTATCGCGCAGCAAGTCACCGCCAATATTCGCGAACTCGAAGGGGCGCTTATCCGTGTGCTGGCCTATTGTAACCTGTTCAATAAAGCTCCTACCGCAGATGTGGCCCGTGAGGTTTTGAAGGACCTTGTGCGTGAGGTGCGTTCTCGCGTCACGGTGGTTGGAATCCAGCGGCGGATTGCCGAGTACTTTCAGTTGGAGGTGGTGGAGCTGCGTGGAGCGAGACGGCAGCGCTCCGTTTTATATCCGCGCCAAGTGGCGATGTTCTTGTGTCGTCGTTTAACAGAGGCGTCGCTCCCTGAGATTGGACAAGCGTTTGGAGGAAGAGACCATACCACCGTGATGCACGCAGTAGAAAAAATAGAACGAGAAATTGCACAAGATGCGCACAAGAAGCAGCTTGTGGAGCAGCTCCACCAATTGGTTGTGACCGCATCGCACACGGCACAGTAGTGTGTTATCCACATTTCCAGAACACCGGGTACTACCACGTTCTTTCTTTAAGAAGATAAAGATAGTACTAACCGTATCGGGTTTTTCATTAAGTTGTGGAAAACACAACCCCACAACCACATCTCAATCTCAGGCCACACAAAGGAACACACAATGCGCATTAGTATTCCAAAACCACAACTCCTCAAAAGCCTCCAAATGGTCGAGCACGCGGTAAACGACCGAAGCGCGCTACCCATTCTTGCCAACGTGCTCCTTGAAACGAACGATAAAGAGCTTATCTTGACAGCGACGGACCTTGATGTGGGGATTCAATGCCGCTTCCCACTAACATTGCCTACAGAGACAGGCGCTGTGGCTCTTCCCGCAAGAAAACTCGCAACAATCATTCGGGAGTTACCGGAAGAGCTTGTGGTGTTGGAGGCCAAAAAAAACCACACCGCAACAGTCCAGTGCGGGACAAGCAGCTTTCGGATTCCAGGACTTCCCGCGGAAGACTTCCCAACACTTCCCGTAAGACCAGAAGAAGGGAAAAGCATCATCGCGCAAGCCGCACTGAAAGCGCTTATTACACAAACCGCACACGCAATGTCGTCCGAGGAGACGCGGTTCATCCTCAACGGCGCGTTGCTCACCATACAGAAAAATGATCTGGTAGTGGTTGCCACGGACGGGCGCCGGCTTGCGGTGGCGCGCGCGCCGTTGACCGTCAAAGGAGAGCTGCCGCTTCACGTCGTGGTGCCTGCAAAAACGATCCGCGAGCTCGGCCGTTTGCTGCAAGATGATGCCCCGGACGATGTGTCGCTCGCGCTGCTCAAAGATCATCAACTCGCATTCAGTTTCGGCGCGGCGACTGTCATTACAAGATTAATCGAAGGGCAGTTCCCGCAGTACGAGAAGGTGATCCCGCCCGTTGCCAAACACAAAGTCACCGCTGACCGGCAAGCCCTCATCGACGCCATCCGACGGGCCAGCCTCATGACGACCGCGACTTCACAAGCGGTCGTCTTTGAGCTCGAGGAGAAGCGCGTGATCGTCTCGAAAGAGTCTGCAGAGCTTGGAAGCTCGCGAGAAGAACTTCCTGTCCACTACACCGGCGAGCGCACCACGATGGCCTTCAACCCGGAATTTTGGCTCGATGTCTTAAAAGTGCTCGAGACGACCGATGTGGCGATCGAAATTAGCGGCCCGGAACGCCCAGCGGTGATCCGGCAACCCGAATTCACCTATGTGGTCCTCCCAATGAAAGTGGCGTAACGGAACCGACGTCGCATGGCCGCGGATTCCCCACAGCCTGTCAGCGCGATTCTCTCCACGGTCTTGAGGCAGATGGAGCAACAACACAGTCCGCTGGCGGCGATCCAAGGCCAGTGGCGCGCGCTCGTTGGGAAGCGGCTCGCGGCGCACACCACGCCCGTCAGCTTGCGTCGGGGACGACTCGTGGTGTATGTGGAGCGGCCGGGAGACGGGTTCATCCTCAACTATCAACGGGGCGTCCTGCTAGAGCAGGTGCGGGCGCTCACGCAAGGGAAGGTGGAAGAGCTCGTCATCCGCCCCGGGCCTCCAACGGCGTGATGGGATAATGGGATATCTGATCGATCGGTATCGAGCGCTGTTCGGCGACGACATTGTGGCGATTGTCGACGTCCGTCAGCATCGAGTGCGCAGTCGCGTCATCCTGCGCGATAACAGCCTCTATCACACCTTAACGCGCCCGAAGACGTTTCTACGCGCAGCGGCGCGGCCAGCCACGGCAGACGCACGGCCCGCGCAACAACGGCTACGGATTCGCGACGCGCAGAGCAAGGAAGCCGTGTGGCGCACACCGCGAGGACACACGGGACGAGGATGAAGCGCACGGCACGCGTTATCACGCGCGCGCAGGGAAACGCATGAAACGAGCCAACGAGAAGAAGGGAGCGCGAACCCCACGACCCATGAAGACCACGGACGCACGACGAACGAAGGCCGCGGCCTCCCGAGAGGCGAACCCCGCCTATGACGCAAGCAGCATCCAAGTCCTTGAGGGGCTGGAAGCCGTCCGGCGGCGGCCGGCGATGTACATCGGCGACAGCGGCACGCGCGGGCTGCACCACCTCGTCGAGGAGGTCGTGGACAATTCCATCGACGAAGCGATGGCCGGCTATTGCAAACATATCGAAACGCTCATCCACAAGGACAACTCGGTGACGGTCATCGACGACGGACGCGGCATCCCGGTCGATCTGCACAAAACGGAGAAAAAATCCGCGCTCGAAGTGGTCCTCACCAAATTGCACGCCGGCGGTAAATTTGATAACCGCACCTACAAGGTCGCCGGAGGGCTCCACGGCGTCGGGGTCTCCGTCGTCAACGGACTCTCTGAGTGGCTCGAGGCCGAAGTCCGCCGCGACGGCAAAGTCTACCGCCAGCGCTATGCGCGCGGCAAGCCGGTCTCCGGGTTGACCGTGATCGGGAAAGCCACCGGCACGGGAACGCGGGTCACCTTTAAGGCCGACAAAGAAATCTTCACCTCCGGGATCGTCTATAACTACGATATGCTGGCGAATCGCATGCGCGAGCTCGCCTTTCTGAACAAGGGCCTCGTCGTCACCTTAACGGACGAACGCAGCGACAAAGAAGCGACATTCCAGTTCAACGGCGGGATCAAAGAGTTCGTCGAGCATCTCAACAAATCCAAGACGTCCCTGCACGGCGCCATCTATTTCGAAGACACGCGGGACAACGTGACCGTCGAAGTGGCCCTGCAGTACAACGACGGCTACGCGGAGCACCTCTTTTCGTTTGCCAATAACATCAACACCATTGACGGCGGCACGCATCTGTCGGGGTTTAAGTCCGCGCTGACCCGCACCATCAATCAGTACTGCAAGGGCAAGAATTTGTTCAAGGGTGACGACATGAAGATCGAAAGCGAGGATTCTCGCGCCGGCCTCACCGCCGTGGTCAGCGTGAAAGTCCCGCAGCCGCAGTTCGAAGGGCAGACGAAAGCCAAGCTCGGGAGTCCCGAGGTCGAAGGGATCGTCGCGTCGGTCGCGAACGAGAAGCTCGCGGCATTTTTTGAAGAGCACCCGTCGGTCGCGAATAAAGTGGCCGACAAGTGCATCGTCGAGGCCCGCGCCCGCGAGCGCGCCCGCCACGAACGCGAGCTCGTCCGCCGCAAAGGGCTGCTGGAATCGAGCGCCTTGCCCGGCAAGCTGGCGGACTGTTCGGAGCGCGACGCGGCCCTCTGCGAGCTCTACATCGTCGAGGGCGACTCCGCCGGCGGCAGCGCCAAGCAAGGCCGCGACCGCCGGTTCCAGGCGATCCTGCCGTTGAAGGGAAAAATTCTCAACGTCGAGAAAGCGCGGCTCGAGAAGGTGTTGACCAACGAAGAAATCCGCACCGTCATCACCGCGCTGGGCTGTGGGGTCGGCAACGAGTTCAGTCTCGAGAAGCTGCGCTACCACAAGATCATCATCATGACGGACGCCGACGTCGACGGCAGCCATATCCGCACGCTGCTCTTGACGCTCTTTTATCGGCAGATGCTGCCGCTCGTTGAGAACGGGCACATCTATATCGCGCAGCCGCCGCTCTACAAAATCAAGCGGGGCAAGCGCGAGGAATACATCGAGACCGACGCACAACTCTCGGAACTGTTGCTTGATCTGGGCTCTGAGGGGTACACACTCACGCACGGGAAGACCAAGCGGGGGTTTAAGGACAAAGCGCTCCTCGAGCTGCTCAAACTCTCGTCGCAACTAGAACCGCTGGTCAAAAACCTTCAGCGGTACCGGATCAATCCGGCGAAGTACTTCGCGCAACTGGATCGCAAGAAGGGCCTACCGCTTTACTTCGTGCGTATGGATGGAACAGAGCACTTCCTGTTTGATGATGAGGAGCTGGCGAAATTTACGCAAAAACACGAGTTAAATCTGGAGGAGCTCGAGAAGGCTTCGGTCAACGCAAAAACCCAATTCATCGAGCTCTTTGAGGCCTCCGAGATCGACGGACTGCGTAAGCAGTTCGACAAACTGGAGATCCCCATTACGGAATACGTGGCGACTGACGGGAAATCGGCCTTTAAACTCGAGGGCGAAAAAACGCAGCAGAGCTTTGCAAGCCTCCGCGAGGTGTTGCTGGCGGTCGAGGAAGAAGGCCGACACGGCATGACGATTCAACGCTACAAAGGTCTTGGGGAAATGAATCCGCAACAGCTGTGGGACACCACGATGGACCCGGCCAAGCGCACGATCCTGAAGGTGATGTCCGAGGACGCGGTGGAAGCCGAGACCATGTTCACGACCCTGATGGGCGACGCCGTCGAGCCCCGCAAGCAATTCATCGAAGAACACGCGCTTGAAGTGAAAAACCTGGACATCTAATCCATGTACACCCTTGGCGAGAAGATTGTTCCGCGGGAAATCGAGCAAGAGATCAAGGACTCGTATCTCTCGTACGCGATGAGCGTCATCGTCGGGCGCGCGTTGCCCGACGCACGCGACGGACTCAAGCCCGTCCACCGGCGCATCCTCTATGGGATGCAGGATCTTGGGCTGGATCCTGGCAAACCGTACAAAAAGAGCGCGCGTATCGTCGGGGAAGTGCTAGGCAAGTATCACCCACACGGCGACACCGCAGTCTACGACGCGCTCGTGCGCATGGTGCAAGATTTCAGTCTGCGCTATCCGCTCATCGACGGACAAGGCAACTTCGGGTGTTTTACAGGTGACACAAAAATTAAATTGCTCGACGGAACGAGCAGATCATTTGAGGAGCTAGCGCGATTGCCGGCCGAGACGCCGTTTTACGTCTACGCGGTCGATCGTGATAACCAAATTGTTGTGGGAAAAGGACGTCATGCGCGAGTGACACGTCGCCAAGCCGAGTTGGTCGAGGTCACGCTAGACAACGGCGAGGAGATTCGTTGCACGCTGGACCATCGCTTTCTCTTGCGCGATGGAACGTATAAACAGGCACAAGACCTCACGCCAACCGATAGTCTCATGGCGGGATATTTTGACTTGGCTCCAGTTCGCGAAGAGCGATCAAACGACTATCTGCGGATTCGGCAGCCCCACGGCGCATGGACGTTCGTTCACTGGCTTGCCGATGCGTACAACCTTACACGAGGCGTGTATGTGCATCGGACGGGCCGGATTCGCCATCACAAAGATTTCAATCGATTTAATAACTCCCCAGACAATATTGAGAGGCTCACATTTCGTGAGCACAATCAGAAGCACGGGCGACACGCCAAAACTCTTTGGCAACAAGAAACGTTTCGCGCTGCTCAGCGTAACGGGGTAAAAGCCTACTACAATGCCAACCCTGAGGTCCGCGAAGCGCGCCGGAAGCGATTCATCGAAGCCAATCGCTCTGGTGTGTATCAGACCGATGCCAACAAATGGAAGCGGCTTGAGGCGCTCAAGCAGTTTTATCAGCAGCATCCGCAGATGCTTCAGGCTTCCGCGCAGCGGATGCGTGCTCGTTGGAGCAACCCAAAGCATCGAGTTCAGATGACGAAGGCGTTGCAAGGTATCGTTAAGCGCCCACTGAATGTTCGGACAAAGCGGCTTGTTGCCGATGCCATTCGTGCGAACAATCGCGCGATGTGGACAAATCCACAGGAACGTCAGCGGATTGTTGAAGCGATTCGAACAGCCGTTCGACGACCCGAGATACGTCAGCAGTTATCGGAGCGTGCGAAAGCGCTATGGCAGACCGCATCGTTTCGTGCGAAGTACCCGGCAGATCATCACCGGACCATGGCGAAGAAATTATGGGCGATTCCCGCAACAGTGGAGCGGCATCGACAGAAAATTAACACTCAGCGGAGCGATGCAGACTTTCGACTTGCCCAACGCCGCGCGGTGGTGGAAAGCAATCGGCGCAGGCTGGAACACGATCCAAGACTTATGCATCGTTTAGCCGCGCAGGCCGCTGTAGCGCTCACGGCGCACTGGAGAAATCCCAGCTATAAACGACGGGTCATGCGAACAAGAATCATTGGTTACGTGAGTCGTCTAGCGACAAAGCAAAATCTTGCTTACCTGACGCCGGCAATATTCAACGACAGTCGTCCTGGAGGATGGGTTCCGAGATATGAGAAAGCAGTTCGGTACTTTGACAGCCCTGATGAACTGGTCCAGTTAGCTGTCCAGCGGAATCATCGTATCGTCAACGTCCAGCGCCTTGATGAGCGCGCCAATGTCTATGATATTACAGTTGATGACCACCACAACTTTTTGCTCGACTCCGGTGTCTTTGTGCATAATTCCGTTGATGGAGATCAAGCGGCAGCTATGAGGTATACGGAGGCGCGGCTGGCGTCGGTCGCCAACGAGCTGCTCGCCGATCTTGACAAGGATACCGTCGACTTCACCCCGAACTTCGACGGCTCGCTGCAAGAGCCGAAGCTGCTGCCGGCGAAATTGCCCAACCTGCTCGTCAACGGGTCCAGCGGGATCGCCGTCGGCATGGCGACCAATATCCCGCCGCACAATCTGAGCGAAGTGGTGGACGCCACCTGCGCGCTGATCGACAACCCGGAGATCGAGCTTTCGGGGTTGATGAAACACGTCAAAGGGCCGGATTTCCCGACCGGGGCGATCATTTGCGGGCGCGACGGCATCAAAGACGCCTATCAAACCGGTCGCGGCTCGCTGCGCATTCGCGCCAAGGCGCAGGTGGAGCAACTGAAGGGCAACCGCCAAGCGCTCGTGATCATCGAGCTGCCGTATCAGGTCAACAAAGCGAATCTGCTCGAATCCATCGCGAAGCTGGTCCAAGAAAAACGGCTCGAAGGCATTTCCGACCTGCGCGACGAGTCCGACAAGGACGGCATGCGCGTGGTCATCGAGCTCAAGCGCGACGCGAACGACCAGGTCGTGTTGAACCAGCTGTACAAACACACGACGATGGAGACGACCTTCGGCGTGATCGCGCTAGCGCTGGTCGATGGCCGGCCGCGGATCCTCGGATTGAAGCAGCTGCTGCAGACGTTCGTGGATCACCGCAAAGAGATCATCATCCGGCGCACGAAGTTCGAGTTGGCGCGCGCCCAGGAACGCGCCCATATCCTCGAGGGGTTGAAGATCGCGCTGGCCAACCTCGACGCGGTCATCAAAACGATCCGCCAGTCCAAGAGCCCGGCGGAGGCCAAAGAAGCGCTCATAAGTAAGTTCGAGCTGAGCGACCGCCAGGCGCAGGCCATTTTGGAAATGCAGTTGCAGCGGCTCACGGCCCTTGAACGCGAGAAGATCGACGCCGAGTACAAAGAGCTCCTGAAGAAAATCGAGTACTACCAGATGCTGCTCAAAAGCGAGAATAAAATCCTCGGCGTCATCAAAGACGAGCTCCAAGACCTGAAGAAGCGCTTCGGCGACGAGCGGCGGACGGAAATCCTCGGCGAAGTCCAAGACTTCAAGATCGAAGACCTGATCGCGGAGGAGGACGTCGTCATCACCATCAGCCACGCCGGCTACATCAAGCGGCTGCCGGTGTCGGCCTATCGCAAACAGCGGCGCGGCGGCGTGGGCGTGACGGCGATGGAGACGAAGGAAGAGGATTTCGTTGAGCATCTCTTCGTGGCTTCCACGCACGAGACGCTCCTGTTCTTTACGAACCAGGGGCGCTGCTACTGGCTGAAAGTGCACGAGGTGCCGCAAGCCGGCCGGTATGCCAAAGGCAGCGCCATCGTGAATTTGCTCTCGCTGCAAAAAGACGAGCGGCTCTCCACCTTCGTGGCGGTGAAAGAGTTTCTCGCGGACCGGTTCCTCGTCATGGTCACGAAGCAGGGCACCATCAAGAAAACGACGCTCGAGGCGTATTCAAATCCGCGCAAAGCCGGGATCATCGCCATTACGCTCGAACAAGGGGACGAACTGATCGAAGCCATGATCACCGACGGAAAGCAAGAGCTCCTGCTGATCACGAAACAAGGCAAGGCGATTCGCTTTCCCGAAGAGCAGGCGCGCGAAGTCGGCCGGGCGAGCCGCGGCGTGCGCGGCATCCGGCTTGGCAAAGGCGATGACGTGATCGCCATGCAGCGCGTGAGGAAGGACGCCACCTTGTTGACCGTGACCGAGCTCGGATTCGGCAAACGCACGGAGCTCGAGGAGTACCGCGTGCAAAGCCGCGGCGGCAAGGGCATCATCAACATCAAAGTGACGAAGAAAAACGGGCAGGTAGTGGGCGCCAAAACCGTGACGGACCAAGACGAGCTGATGCTCATCTCGCACGAGGGCATGATGGTTCGCTGCCCGGTGAAAGATATCCGGATGACCGGACGCGCAGCCCAAGGGGTGCGGCTGATCAGCATCAAAGGCAAAGATCGCGTGGCGTCCGTCGCTCGCGTAGTCCCGAAAGAAGAAGGCGAGAACGGCGAGCCGGCCGTCGACAAAGAGAAACCGTAACTGCGCGACACGCAACGCAGCGCTGTCCGTCACGTCCCCATCGTCTAATGGTTAGGACAACAGCCTTTCGAGCTGACAATGGGGGTTCGATTCCCCCTGGGGACACGTTTTTGAAGGACACGTGAGACCGTGGAAACCTTGTGGGTTACCCACGCGCGACTTGTGACGCCCCGCGGGACGCGTGAGGGCGCGGTGAAAGTCGTTCGAGGGCGCATCGCAGAGATTCGCACGCAGGCACCGCAACAGGGAAAACGCGTGAACCTGACAGGTGCGTATCTCGCGCCAGGGTTCATTGATCTGCACATTTGGGGAGACCCCCACATCGTGTCGAGCGACGCGGCGCGCACGGGCACGACGGCGTTCTTAAGCGCTACCGGCCCAGCCTCGGCGGCATCGCTGCTGAAATACCTGGCGTTCATTAACGCGCAACGAGGATTGGAAGGCGCGCGATGCCTCGGAGCCCATCTGGAAGGGCCCTTTCTCAATCCGGTCCGTGCCGGCGCGTTGTCGGCGCGAGGCATGCGCCGGCCGACAGCGACGGAGCTGCGCGCCATGGCGCGCACCGGGTGCGTGAAGCTCATGACGATCGCCCCCGAATTGCCCGGAGCCGCTGAGGCCATTCGATGGTGCCGCGCGCACGGCATCGCGGCTTCGCTCGGACATAGCGATGCGGATGCCGCGACGGCGGTACGGGCGATCGAAGCCGGCGCCTCAGCGGTAACACACGTGTTTAATGGGATGCGGCCCTTGCACCATCGCGTCCCATCGTTGCTTGATGTCGCGTTGACCGACCCGCGGCTGACCACGATGGTCATTCTCGACGGTGTGCATATCAGCCCGTCGGCGTTTCGGCTGCTCGTGCGCGCCAAAGGGCCGGACCGAGTCGCCCTGGTGACGGATTCGATTCGCCATCAAGGATGGGATGTCGTTTCACGGCGTGGGGCGTACTACACGCGGAGAGGAACCCTCGCGGGTAGCCGGTTGACGATGATAAAGGCCGTTCAGCACGCCGTGGAGTACGGCGATGTTCCACTGGCCGACGCGGTGCGCATGGCGGCGCAGGTGCCTGCGACGCTGCTCGGGCTGCAACAGGAGTATGGGGCGCTGGCGGTCGGCAAGCGGGCGGATCTGGTGGCGTTTGATCGGCAGTTTCGTGTTCGGATGACGATGGTCAGCGGCACCGTCGTCCACAGCCATTAGCGAGGGACGTCAAATGTGCGGGATTGTCGGATATGTCGGCAGCGCGCCGGTGTCGGAGACCATCCTCGATGCGCTCAGCCGTCTGGAGTATCGCGGGTACGACTCCGCGGGCATCGCGATCCTGAATAGCAAGGGATTGGAAGTTCGCAAGCGCACCGGCAAGCTCAAAGCGCTGGCGGAAGCCTTGCAACAGGAGCCCGTGGAGGGGCACATCGGCATCGGGCACACCCGATGGGCGACCCACGGGGAACCGACCGAGGTCAACGCGCATCCGCACACGGACTGCACCGGGACGCTTGCCATCGTCCACAACGGCATCATCGAGAACTACGCGGAGCTGAAAGAGCGGCTCCTGGCGCAGGGCCACACGTTTCGCTCGCAGACGGATACCGAAATCTTCGCGCACCTCGTCGAAGAGTTCCTGAAGGCCCACCCCATCGACGCCGCGTTTCGCCTCGCGCTCAAAGAGCTCAAAGGATCGTACGCGGTCGTCCTGGTCAGCGCGCGCGAGCCGCACCGGCTCTTCGGCGCGCGCAATGCCAGCCCACTCATCGTCGGCGTGGGCAAAGGGGAAACGTTCTTTGCGAGCGACGTGCCCGCGATCCTCGAGCGGACGCGCAGCGTGGTCTACCTCAACGATCACGAAGCGGTTGAGCTGACCGTCGACGGGCCGCGCCTCACGACGCTCGAGGGCAAACCTATCCGCCGGCAGCCGACCAAAATCGAATGGAACCTCGCCGCCGCGCGCAAGGGCGGGTTCCCCCACTTCATGCTCAAGGAGATTCACGAGCAGCCCGCCGCGATTGAGCAGACGCTCATGAATCGGCTCGATCCGGCCAAGGCGCGCGTGACGTTCGACCGAAAAACGAAAGCGTTTCTCGACACGCTGCACGCCAACGAGCGCGTCATCATCATCGCCTGCGGCACGGCCTACCATGCGGGCGTCGTCGGGGAATACATGCTCGAAGAGTTCGTCCGGATTCCCGTCGACGTGGATCTGGCCAGCGAGTTTCGCTATCGCGATCCCATGCTCGATCGCCGCACGACCGTGATCGCGATCACGCAATCCGGCGAGACCGCGGACACGCTAGCCGGTGTGCGGCTGGCCAAAGAGCACGGAGCCAAAATCCTGACCATCTGTAATGTGATGGGCTCCTCCATCGCGCGCGCTTCCGACGCGGTCATCTACACGCACGCCGGACCGGAAATCGCCGTCGCCTCGACCAAGGCCTACACCTCGCAAGTCACCGCACTGGCGCTGCTCACGCTCTATCTTGCGAAGAAGCGCGGGCATCTCAGCGGAGCGCCGTGGCGTCGTCTGGTCGAGGGATTGGCGAACGTGCCGCGTCTGATCGAACAAGCCTTGCAGGCGGAGCCGGAGATCAAGGCGATCGCCGCCAAGTACGCCGCCGCGCGCAACTTCTACTATTTAGGGCGCCGCTACAATGTCCCGACGGCGCTCGAAGGGGCGCTGAAGCTCAAGGAAATCTGCCCGCTCATCCACGCGGAAGGGTACGCCGCAGGGGAGATGAAGCATGGGCCGATCTCGCTCATCCGCGACGGCTGGCCCGTCGTGGTGATCGCGACCCACTCCTCCGTGTACGACAAGGTCGTCTCCAACATCGAGGAAGTCCGCGCCCGCAAAGGCCACTGCATCGTCATCGCCTCCGAAGGCGACCACGCGATCAAGCGCCACGCCAATAGCCTGATTACCGTGCCAAAGACCGAAGAGATCTTCTCGCCGATCATCGCCGCCATTCCGTCGCAGCTATTCGCCTATTACGTGGCGGACGCCAACGGCTGCGACATCGATCAGCCGCCCAACCTCGCGAAGAGCGTCACGGTGGAATGACGGACGATGGCCGGAACGCTCTCCATCGTCGCCACACCCATCGGCAACCTCAAAGACATCACGCTGCGGGCGATTGATACGCTCAAATCCGCCGACCTCATTGCGTGCGAAGATACGCGGCACGCCTCGATTCTTTTGAAGACGTATGACATCCGCACCCCGACGACGAGTTATCACAGTTACAGCACCGCAGGCAAGGAAGACCGGTTGCTCGACACGCTCCGCGAAGGGAAGCACGTGGCCTTGATCTCCGACGCAGGGCTCCCGGGCATTTCTGACCCAGGTGCGGGGCTCATCCAGCGCGCGATCGCCGCACACATGTCCGTGACGGTGATTCCCGGGGCGACCGCGGCACTCGCCGCATTGGTGCTCTCGGGTTTTCCGACGGATCGTTTTCTCTTTGAAGGCTTTCTTCCGGTGAAGGCGGGGGCGCGGACGACGCGGCTTGAAGCCTTGCGGGCCGAAACCCGCACGGTCGTCTTGTACGAGTCTCCGCATCGGCTGCTGAAGACGCTCGAGGCTGTGGAAACGGTGTTCGGGGACATCCCGCTTTCCGTGAGCCGAGAGCTGACCAAGTATTTTGAGGAGACGCGGCGCGAACCGGTCAGCCAGGCGCGGGCCCATTTCGCGGCGCATCCGCCGAAAGGCGAGTTTGTCATCGTGATCCCTCCCAAACGTCGACGAGACCATGGCGAACACGATTCATCCTAGCGCGATCATCGGCAAGCGCGTGCAGTTAGGCGACGGCAACGACATCGGTCCGGGATGCGTCCTAGAAGAGGGCGTCGTGCTCGGCTCGCGCAATCGGTTGTGGATGAACGTGTACCTAGGATTCGGCACGACGCTGGGCGATGAGAATCAGCTCCACATGGGCGCGGTCGTCGGGCACCTTCCGCAAGATCACGCCTTCACCGGAGCGCCGAGCTACACGCGCATCGGCCATCGCAACACCGTTCGCGAGTACGTGACCATTCACCGGGGCGCGACCGCGGACTCATCGACCATCGTGGGCGACGAGAACTTTCTCATGACGGGCGCGCACCTGGGCCACAATTGCCGCGTGGGCCATCGCACCACCCTCGTGAACCTCGCCACGTTCGCGGGGCACTGCCAGATCGATGATGGCGCGATCGTCTCCGGCATGGTCGTGGTGCATCAGTTCGTCCGCATTGGAACGCTCGCGATGATCAGCGGACTCTCGGCGGTCAATAAAGACGTGCCAGCGTTCATGCTCTGCGGCGGACGTCCCGCGGTGATTCAAGGGCTCAACGTCGTGGGGTTGCGCCGCGCAGGATTGACCGCCGAGGTTCGTGAAGAGATCAAGAAAGCCTACAAGCTCCTCTATCGTTCCGGACTGAACGTGGCGCACGCCGTTGAGGCGATCGAGCGCGAATGCCGTTCACCGCAAGTCCATGCGATACTTGAGGTGGTGAAGCAATCGACTCGAGGAATTTGCGCCGGCATCGGCGCAGAAGACGCCGAAGAGGGCGAGTCCATCCTCCCCCGCAAGACGATGCGAACGACGAGCGCAGAAACCGGAGAGCGGGAGACAGAAGTCTAGCGAAATAGCCGTTGACAGATTCAACGGTTCTTTAGTATAATAACTCCAACGTTCGCACCTTTAAGGCCCGTCCTGTGAGGCGGGAAAGGCACATGACGCACACACATCTTCCTGAAAGTCCTGTACCCCAGCCATGCGGCGGGGTCTTTTTTTGTCCTCAAGGAGTCCCGCGCGCATGACCGCACCCGCCGAACGCGCCAAGGTCATGGACGCAGAAGCCATTCGCCGCGCCCTCACCCGCATCGCGCACGAAATCCTTGAGCGCAACAAGGGGGCGGACCAGCTCGCGTTGATCGGCATCCGCACGCGGGGAGCCATCCTTGCGCAGCGGCTGGCCAAAGACATCGAGGCCATTGACCGCCACCCCGTGCAAGTCGGCATTCTCGACATCACGCTCTATCGCGACGACCTTTCCCGCATTGCGCCCAATCCCATCGTGCACGCCACCGAGATTCCCTTTGATCTGACCGACCTCCACCTGATTCTGGTCGACGACGTCCTGTTTACGGGCCGGACCATCCGTGCGGCCCTTAACGCGGTCAGCGACTTAGGACGGCCGAAACTCATCCAACTCGCCGTGCTGATCGATCGCGGACATCGGGAATTGCCCATCCGGGCGGATTACGTCGGCAAAAACATTCCGACCAGCTTGCGCGAACATGTCGACGTGCAGCTGAATGAGCTGGACGAACAGGAAGGCGTGCGGCTCGAAGCGCTGGCTGCCGCCGAGGGGCGCGACGCATGACCACAACCGTAGGACACGAACCACAGACCATGGCGTGGACGAGGAAAGACCTCCTGGGATTGCGCGAGCTCTCCGCGGAAGACATCCGGCTGATCTTACAGACGGCCGAGTCCTTCCGCGAAATCTCCCTGCGGCCGATTAAGAAAGTCCCGGCGCTGCGGGGCAAGACCGTGGTGAATCTCTTCTTCGAGCCCAGCACGAGGACGAGGACGTCGTTTGAGCTCGCCGCGAAGCGGCTCTCCGCGGATATCGTGAACATCACGCCGCAGGGTTCCAGTCTCTCGAAGGGCGAAACCGTGCTCGATACCGTGCGCAACCTCGAAGCGCTCAAAGTCGACGCCTTGGTCATCCGGCACGCCGCGGCCGGCGTGCCGCACCTGATCGCGCAACGCGCGACGTCGGCGGTGATCAACGCCGGCGACGGAGCTCATGAGCATCCCACGCAAGCGCTGTTGGACCTCTTCACCATCCAAGAGAAACGCGGTCGCATCGAAGGATTGCGCGTCTCGATCATCGGAGACATCGCGCACTCGCGCGTCGCGCGCTCGAACATCTGGGGGCTCATCAAGCTCGGGGCGCACGTCACCGTCTGCGGCCCACCGACGCTCATGCCCGCGGCCATCGACCAGCTCGGCGTGCGCGTGACGCACGATGTGTCGACGGCCATCCGCGATGCCGACGTGCTCATGTTGCTGCGGATTCAGCACGAGCGACAGGAAGCAATGCTCGTGCCCAGCCTGCGCGAGTACCGCTTGCGCTATGGCATCGATCAGGATCGACTGACTCACGCCAAGCCCGACGTGCTCATCATGCACCCGGGCCCGGTCAACCGGGGGGTGGAGCTTGATTCGCGCGTGGCCGACGGCCCGTTCTCCGTCATCTTGGATCAGGTCACCAATGGACTGGCGGTGCGCATGGCGGCTCTCTATCTCGTGTGCGGCACGCGCAAAGAGGAGGATCTCCATGGCGACACTCCTCATTAAGGGCGGACGCGTCATCGATCCGTCGCAGACGCGCGATGGCGCGGCGGATGTGTTGATCGAGGAGGGCCACATCGCGGCGGTCGACACCGCCATTCCAGTAAACGGCGCTCGTGTGCTTGACGTCAGCGGCAAGATTGTCGCACCCGGACTCGTCGATCTGCACACGCATTTGCGGCAACCCGGGCGCGAGGACAAAGAGACCATCGAAACCGGCTGCCGTGCGGCGCGGCGCGGCGGGTTTACGACGATCTGCGCGATGCCCAATACGACGCCCGCGATGGACCAGCGGGGGATTGTCGACTTCGTGCATCAGGAGGCCGAACGGCTGGGGCTCGTGAGCGTGCGGACGATCGGCGCGATCACGAAAGGCCGCCAAGGGCGCGAGCTGACGGACTTCAGCGAGCTCTTTGATGCCGGATGCATCGCCCTCTCCGATGACGGGAATCCGGTCGCCGACGGCTTCTTGATGCGCCGGGCGCTCGAGTACGCCAAAGTGTTTGACCGTCCGCTCATTCAGCACGCCGAAGACCCGGCCCTCGTCGCCGGCGGCGTGATGCACGAAGGGCTCGTCTCGACGACGTTAGGCTTGCGAGGCATTCCGAGCGAAGCAGAATCCATCATGGTCGCGCGCGACATCGCGCTTGCAGAGCTGACGGGCGGGTGGGTCCATGTCGCGCATCTGTCCAGCGCGCAGTCCGTCGAGCTCATCCGCCAGGCGAAGCGGCGCGGCGTGCACGTCACGTGCGAAGTGACCCCGCACCACCTGGCCCTCACCCACGAAGCCGTCGGGGAGTTCGACACGCGAGCCAAAGTGAATCCCCCGTTGCGGACCGAAAAAGATCGCGCGAGTCTTGTTGAGGGGCTGCGCGATGGGACGATTGATTGCATTGCCACCGATCACGCGCCGCATACCGACTGGGAAAAAGAAGCCGACTTCGACGCGGCTCCCTTCGGCATCAGCGGCCTGGAAACGGCGTTGGCGGTCTGCGTGGAGGCGCTCATCACGACCAAGGTTCTGACGTGGAGCCAGCTCATCGAGAAGCTCGCCACGGCGCCGGCGCGCATCGCGGACCTCCGTGCCGGGACGCTCGCTGTTGGAGCCAGCGCCGATCTGGTTGTCATCGATCCATCGGCGCACTGGACCGTCGAGCCGCAGCGGTTTGTCTCGAAAGGCCGCCACTCGCCCTTTGCAGGGCGCGTGGTCACAGGAGCGGTGGAGCGCGTGTGCTACCGCGGAGTCGAGTCGGAACCATGAGGACAGCAACACGAGTGGCGTGGCTGGTCTTGGAGGACGGCACGGCGTTTCGAGGCCGAGCCGTCGGCGCTGATGGCGAAGTCTTCGGCGAAGCGGTGTTCAATACCGCCATGACCGGCTACCAAGAAATCCTCACCGACCCTTCCTATAAAGGGCAGATCGTGTGCATGACGTATCCGCACATCGGCAACTACGGCGTCAACGACGAAGACGTCGAGTCGCGACGGCCGTGGGTCGAAGGGTTCATTCTCCGTGAACTCTCTCCTGTGGCGAGCAATTTCCGTTCGCAGGAGTCCCTGGACGCGTACTTCACGCGCCATCACGTGGTGGCCATCGACGAGGTCGACACGCGAGCGCTCACGCTCATCTTGCGCCGGCGCGGCACGATGAAAGCGGGACTCTCCACGACGGAACCGGACCCCCAGCGGCTGCTGCAGCGCGTGCGCGACTCGGCCGACATCGAAGGCGCCGATCTCGTCAAGACGGTCACGTGCGAGGCGCCGTATGACTGGCCCCCAAAACAGGGGCAGGGGGCGGGAGACGCGGGGCGGGAAAAATCTTCGGCGACTGTTTTTGCCTACCCCACGCCCCACGCCCCACGCCCCATCGATATTGTGGTGATGGATTTCGGCGTGAAGTTCAACATCCTCCGGCAGCTCGCAGCCCGTGGCTGTCGTGTCACGGTTGTTCCGGCCACGACGGCGGCGGCGGACATCCTCGCGCAGAAGCCGGACGGCGTCGTGCTCTCCAACGGGCCGGGCGATCCCGCGGCGGTGACGTATGCCATCGCGACCATTCAAAACCTCATGGGGCACGTGCCGATGCTGGGGATCTGCCTGGGCCACCAGCTCCTCGGCCTGGCGTACGGCGGAGAAACCTTCAAGCTCAAGTTCGGCCATCACGGCGGCAACCACCCGGTGCAAGATCTCGAGACACAGAAAGTCGAGATCACCACGCAGAACCACAACTTTGCCGTGCGGATGGAGTCCATCCCCGGCCGGCACGTTGAGGTGACGCACAAGAATCTCAATGACGGCACCGTTGAAGGCATGCGCCATCAGGAGTTGCCGATCGTGAGTCTGCAGTACCACCCCGAAGCCGCCCCCGGCCCGCACGACGCGCGGTATTTCTTCCAACGCTTCCTCGATCTCGTGGAGGGCGTGCATGCCTAAATTCATTGCGGATTTCCACATCCACTCCCGCTACAGCCGGGCGTGCTCGAAATCTCTGACCATCCAAGAACTCGCCAAGTGGGCGAAGATCAAAGGCATCGGCGTCCTCGGCACCGGCGATTTCACACACCCGTTGTGGCTCCAGGACATCAAAGACGCGGCGCGCGACACGGGCCACGGGCTCTTCGAGTGCCAGGGCACGCAGTTCATCTTAACCGCGGAAGTCAACACGCTCTTCTACAAGCACGGCAAAGCGCATCAGATTCACCACGTGCTGCTCGCCCCAAGCCTCGAGGCGGTGGAGCGCATCAATCGCGAGCTCGAGGCGTTTGGCGATCTCAGTCTCGATGGCCGGCCGATGCTGCGGATGGAGGCGTGGCGGCTCGTCGAAATCGTCCTCGGTGTTGAGCCGCGTTGCCTCGTGGTCCCGGCGCACGTGTGGACGCCGTGGTTTGCGCTCTTTGGCTCGACCTCCGGGTTCGATGCGATCGAGGAGTGCTTCGAGCAGCAGACCGGCAACATCTTCGCGCTCGAAACCGGGCTCTCGTCGGATCCCGCAATGAACTGGCGCTTGAGCGCGCTCGACCGCTACACGCTGCTCTCCAATTCCGATTCCCACTCCGCGCGGCGCATCGGGCGCGAGGCCAATCTCTTTGAGTGCGAGCAGGACTACGAGACGATCGTGGGCGCGATCAAGACGAAGGATCGGGCCAAGCTGCGCGGCACGCTCGAGTTCTTTCCGGAAGAAGGCAAATACCATTACGACGGGCATCGCGCGTGCGGCGTGCGCTGGTCGCCTGAAGACACGAAGCGCCACGGGTTGCGCTGCACCGGCTGCGGCAAGAAGGTGACCGTCGGCGTCATGCATCGCGTGGACGCGTTGGCCGACCGGGCCGAAGGATTCGCGCCGCCCAACGCGATCCCCTTCACCCGCGTCGTACCGCTCGACGAGATCATCGCGGAAGCGCTGTCCGTCGGGGTGGGCACGCAGGCGGTGGAACGCGACTATCAACAGCTCATCTATAAATGCGGCACCGAACTGGATGTCCTGCTGACGGTTCCTGAGGAGACGTTGCGAAAAGCTGCGACCGAACGCGTCGTTGAGGGTATTCTGCGCATGCGCCAGGGACGCCTCGTGGTCGAACCCGGCTACGATGGGGTCTATGGCACGGTGCGCCTGTTCGACGAGGAACAGCCGGCCCAACCCGAGGAGCAGCAGTTGACGTTGTTTTAAAGACGATGCCGAAGCGAACCGACATCAAGAAGATTCTCATCATCGGCTCCGGGCCGATCGTCATCTCCCAAGCCTGCGAATTCGATTATTCGGGCACCCAGGCGTGCAAAGCGCTGCGCGAGGAGGGCGTGAGCGTCGTGCTCGTCAATTCGAACCCCGCGACGATTATGACGGATCCCGAAACCGCCGATCGCACGTACATCGAGCCGATCACCGCGGAGATCGTCGAGAAAATCATCGACGCGGAGCATCCGGATGCGCTGTTGCCCACGCTCGGCGGCCAAACCGCGCTCAACGTGACGGTGCAGCTCGCGGAACGCGGCGTGCTCGAGCGCTACAAGGTCGAGCTCATCGGCGCGAACATCCAGGCGATCAAGCGGGCGGAAGACCGCGCGCAATTCAAGGCGACCATGGATACGATCGGGCTCGAAGTCCCGCGCGCCGGCTACGCCCACGCGCTGGAAGACGCCCGCGCCATCGCGGACACCATCGGTTTTCCCTGCGTGATCCGTCCGAGCTTCACGCTCGGCGGGACAGGAGGCGGGGTGGCCTATAACCCCGAAGAGTTCGACCGGATCGTGAAGCTCGGGCTGGAACTCTCCATGATCACCGAAGTCTCCATCGAGGAATCGGTGATCGGCTGGAAGGAGTTTGAGCTCGAGGTGATGCGCGATCGCGCGGATAACGTCGTGGTCGTCTGCTCCATTGAAAATTTCGATCCGATGGGTGTGCATACGGGCGACTCCATCACGGTGGCCCCTGCGCAGACGCTGACGGACCGCGAGTACCAGGAGATGCGCGACGCGGCGATCAAGATCATCCGTGCGATCGGGGTGGAAACCGGCGGCTCGAACATCCAATTCGCGGTGCATCCGGATTCCGGGCGGCTGCTGGTCATTGAGATGAACCCGCGCGTCTCCCGTTCCTCGGCGCTGGCGTCGAAGGCGACGGGGTTTCCGATCGCCAAAATCGCCGCGAAACTCGCCATCGGCTATACCCTCCACGAGCTGAGCAACGACATCACGAAGCAAACGCCGGCCTGTTTCGAGCCGGCGATTGATTACGTGGTCGTCAAAATCCCGCGCTTTGCCTTCGAAAAGTTTCCCGGCGCCGATCCGACGCTGACGATTCAAATGAAGTCCGTCGGAGAAACCATGGCGATCGGGCGGACCTTCACCGAAGCGCTGCAGAAGGGCCTGCGGGGATTGGAGATCAAGAAGGACGGCTGGGAAGCGGCGAGCGCCCTGCCCGTCGACGTCTTGCGGCAGAAGCTGGCCGTACCCACCGCCGAGCGGATGTTCTATCTGAAAGAAGCGTTCACCGCCGGGCTCTCCATCGACGAGCTCTTCCAGCTCACCAAAATCGACCGGTGGTTCCTGCGCCAACTCTACACGCTGACCGTGGAAGAATCGACGGTGCAAGCCGCCGCGGAGCAGATGCGCGCCGCGGCCGATGCGCCGATGGGCAGTCCGGTGCAGGTCAGCGCGGTGGAGGTTCTCCGCCGGGCCAAACGGTACGGGTTCAGCGACCGGCAGCTGGGAAAACTTTGGAGTCTTGACGAGGCGACGATTCGCGACTGGCGCGCGCGATGGCAGCTGCAGCCGACCTATTACCTCGTGGATACGTGCGCGGCCGAGTTCGAAGCGAGGACGCCGTATTATTACTCCACCTACGAACAACCAGTGCTGCGATGCGATGATGGAAGCTGGAAACTAGAAGCTGGAACAAGCACTCCAGCCTCCAGCCTCCAGCCTCCAGCCTCCCAGAATCGAAAGGTAATGATCCTCGGGGGCGGCCCCAACCGGATCGGTCAGGGGATCGAGTTTGATTACTGCTGCGTGCACGCGGCGTTTGCGCTGCGCGAGCTGGGCATCGAAGTCATCATGGTCAACTCGAACCCGGAAACCGTCTCGACGGACTACGACACATCGGATAAGCTCTACTTCGAACCGGTCACGCTCGAGGACGTGCTGAACATCGTTCAGCGCGAACAACCCGAAGGCGTCATCGTGCAATTCGGCGGGCAAACCCCCTTGAATCTGACGATGGGGTTGGCCAAGGCCGGCGTCCCGATCCTGGGCACGAGTGCCACCACCATCGACGTGGCCGAGGATCGGGAGAAATTCAAGCGCCTGCTGGATGAGCTGGGGTTGCGGCAGCCGCCGAGCGGGACGGCGATGACCATGGGGGAAGCCCAGCTGACCGCGCGCACCATCGGCTACCCGTGCCTCGTGCGCCCCTCGTATGTGTTGGGCGGACGCGCGATGGAAATCGTCTACGACGATGATCAGCTCACGCGCTTTGCGCAATACGCGCTTGACGTCTCGCCAGGCTTTCCTGTCCTCATCGACAAGTTTTTGGAGGACGCGATCGAGGTGGACGTCGATGTCGTCGGCGACGGCGAGACCTTCGTGATCGGCGGGGTCCTGGAGCACATCGAGGAAGCCGGCATCCACTCCGGCGATAGCGCGATGGTCCTGCCGCCGCACACGCTCACGGATGAGATCCTCGCGGACATCCGCACGGCCGCGCACAAGCTCGCGCAGGCGCTGAAGATCGTCGGGCTCATGAACGTGCAACTGGCGATCAAGGACGACGTCGTCCATATTCTTGAGGTCAACCCGCGCGCCTCGCGCACGGTGCCGTTCATCTCCAAGGCCATCGGCACCCCGCTGGCAAAGATCGCCACGCGCGCGATGGTCGGCGTCTCCCTGCGCCAACAAGGCTACACGGAAGAGATCATCCCGCCGTTTCTGGCGGTGAAGGAATCCGTCTTTCCGTTCTCGCGCTTCGCGGGCGTGGACATCATCTTGGGCCCGGAGATGCGCTCCACCGGCGAAGTCATGGGCCTCGACGAGGATTTCGGGCGCGCCTTCATCAAATCGCAGATCGCGGCAGGACAGCTCTTGCCGCGCGCCGGCACCGTGTTCATCAGCGTCAAGAATCGCGATAAGCGGGCGATCATTCTCGTGGCCCAGCGCCTGGAAGAGATGGGGTTTCAGCTCGTCGCGACCCACGGCACCGTGAACGCGCTGCAGCGCTACGGGCTGCACGCCACCCTCGTGAACAAGATTCACGAAGGCCGGCCAAACGTCCTGGATCTCTTGAAAAGCGGGCAGATCCAACTGGTCATCAATACGCCCTCCGGCCGGTTGCCGCGCGCGGATGAAATTCACATTCGGTCGGCGGCAGCGACCCTCGGGATTCCGTGCGTCACCACGGTCGCCGGCGCGCAAGCCTCCGTCAGCGGCATCGGGGCCTTGTTGAAGCATCAGCTGACGGTCAAGCCGATCCAAGCCTATCACCAACTGCTGCATCGATGACGCGAGAGCGACGCGAGTTTCACCGCATTCCCCAAGAATTTCGCGCGCAGTACCGCCTCTACGACGACCTGACGGCGTCGTGGTCCGAGATCGTCCTGGTGAACTTAAGCGCAGGCGGGATGCGGTTCCGCAGCGAAGACACCCTTCTCAAAGACGCCGTTATTGAGATGAAACTCCACCTGCCCCATGCGCACGCACCGCTCTTGCTCCACGGGGTGGTGGCCTGGAGCCAATTGCAAGCCTCCGGTGTCATTGAAACCGGCGTGCAGTTCATGGACGTGACGATTGAACAGCAAGCGCAAATCGATTATCTCGTGCAGTTCCTGAGGAAAAGCGCCTGAACGGGTGATCGGCCGACAGCCGCCACACACCATCTTCGAGATGCCTGATCTGCGCGTCACCATCGGGTCGCTCCAGCTGGCGAATCCCGTCTTCGTTGCTGCGGGGACGTTTGGCTACGGCCTTGAGTTTGCCCGCGCGATGCGCCTGAGCCTGCTTGGCGCACTCATCACCAAAACACTGACGCCGCAGCCTCGCGAGGGTAACCCGCCCCCACGATTGGTCGAAACCCCCTCTGGCATGCTCAACGCCGTCGGGCTGCAGAACATGGGGCTCGCGGCGTTTCTGTGCGACGTCCTTCCGGCGTTGCGGGCGCACCCCGTGCCCGTGATCGTCAGCATCCTCGGCGAATCACCGGACGACGTTGCGGCGATGGCGCAGGCGCTCGACCGCGCCGACGGGGTCTCGGCCGTCGAGCTAAACCTCTCGTGTCCGAATATTCAGTACCGTTCCGAGCTGGGCGAACACGAAACGTTGAACGCGGAACTTGAAACGGCTGGCCAAGGGCCAGCGATGGTGGCGCACGACGCGGACGCGACGGCGGCGATCGTGCGCGCCGCGCGCCGCGCGACGCACAAACCGATCATCGCGAAGCTCAGCCCGGATGTGACGGATCTGCGGCCGATTGCCTTGGCCGCCGAGCGCGCCGGCGCGGACGCCGTGTCGCTCTCCAATACGTTTAAAGGCATGAGCCTGGATCCGGCGACGCGCCGCTCTCGTCTGGGCACGCTGACAGGGGGTCTCAGCGGCCCGGCAATCCGGCCCCTGGCCGTTTATCGAGTGTGGTATACTGCTCAAGTTCTTCGCATCCCGATCATCGGCGTGGGCGGCATTGTCCGCGCCGATGATGCGGTGGAGTTTTTCCTCGCCGGAGCCGGCGCCGTGGCCATCGGCACGGCGAATTTTGCCGATCCGAAAGCGCCGCTGCGCGTCCTGCGAGGCCTTGAGCGCTACCTTAAGCGAGCCCGTATGGCCTCGCTGCGCGATGTGCGCGGGGCCCTTCAGCAGGATAACGAAGCGTGAACGCGCGTCCCCATCGTCGGACGGTCGGCGAGCGGCTGATCGTCGCCTTGGATGATTCCACGCTGCGGTCGGCCCTCGCCATGGCAAGACGGCTGCGAGGCCTGATCCGCACGGTCAAAGTGGGCAGCATCCTCTTTACGGCGGAGGGCCCGCGCGCGATCCGCGCCCTGCAAGCGCTCGGGTTCGACGTCATGCTCGATCTCAAGTTTTTTGACATCCCTTCGACGGTGGAAGACAGTTGCCGCGCGGCCGTCCATCACCGAGTGTCGTTGGTGACGATCCACGCCAGCGGCAGCCCGGCGATGCTGGACGCCGCCGTGCGCGGAATCCGGCAAGAAGCCGCCAAGGCGCGCGTCCCACGTCCAACGCTGCTCGGCGTGACGGTCCTGACGAGCGTCGGGGACGGGAAGCGCGGGATGTCGCAGCGCGTGCTGCGCTTGGCGGCGGCGGCGGTCGCGGCGGGCTGCGACGGTGTGGTCGCCTCCGCGCAGGAAGCCCGAGCGCTGCGCAGACGCTTTGGCTCGAGGCTCATGATTGTCTGTCCCGGCATTCGACTGCCGCAGACCGAGGCGGGCGATCAATCGCGCGTGGCGACTCCTCGCGCGGCCATTGCGCAGGGTGCCGATTGCCTGGTCGTCGGACGACCGATCACGACGGCGGCGCATCCGCGCCAGGCCGCTCAACACATGCTCAACGATATGGAGGCAGCTGCATGCTGACCCGTGATCAATTGCTGGAGATCTTTCGCAAGAGCAACGCGCTCCAACGGGGCCATTTTGAACTCTCATCCGGCCTGCATAGCGGCCACTACTTCCAGTGCGCCCAAGTGATGCAGCACACGGATCAATCGGCGACGATCTGTCGAGAGTTGGCGCGGCGCTTTCGCCGAGCGCGCCCCAACATCGTCATCGGCCCGTCCGTCGGCGGCATCCTGGTCGCCTATGAGACGGCCCGCGCCCTCGGGGCGCGCGCCCTGTACGCCGAGCGCGTCGACGCGGAAATGCAGCTGCGACGCGGCTTCAGCTTGACGAAGAAAGACCGCGTGCTCGTCGTCGAAGACGCCATCACGACCGGCGAATCCGCGAGAAAAGTCGCGGAGCTTGTCGAAGGCTTTGACGCGAAAGTCGTCGGCATCGGCACGATCGTGGATCGCTCCGGCGGCAAGGTGAAGTTTGCCGGCCGACGGTACGTCCGGCTTTTCTCGCTGGCGTTTGAAACGTTCAATCCGGATGATTGTCCGCTGTGCAGCGAGCAAGTGCCGCTGACGCGTCCTGGTCGGCCCCGCAAGGCCATGTTATAGTTCCCCCCACGCATGGCCGCGCACGCACTCGTGATTGGATGCCTCGCCGCCCTCGTCCTGCTTAGCGCGCTCTGGGTCGTCACGCTCCGGAATCTCTTCCGCGCCGCCCTCAGTTTAGGGCTGGTGCTGCTGGGGGTCGCCGGGCTCTTCCTCGTGCTGGAAGCGGAGTTCCTCGCCTTCGTCCAGATTCTCGTCTACGTCGGGGCCATTCTGACGCTGATCGTCTTTGCGATCATGTTGACGGCCAAGCTGCAGGGCAGCGTGACCGCGCCGGCCAACCGCCAGGTGTTTCCGGCGGCGGCGATTGCCTTTGCACTCTTCATCGTGCTCGTCTCGTCGACGAGCGCGCTTGTTCCCGCCACTCCGTTGAGTGGCGACGCCATCCGGCTGGATGTCTTGGGTCAGGAGCTGGTGAAAACCCTCGTCCTGCCCTTCGAAGTCGTCTCGCTCGTGTTTGTCGCCGCGGTGATCGGCGCGATCACGTTGGCCGTGCCGCGCCATGCCAAGAGCACGAAGCGTTCATGACGGTGCGCGCGCTGTTATGGTTGGCCCATGCGCTCTTCTGCATCGGGATTTTCGGCATCCTGACCCGGCGCCATGCCATCGGATTGCTGCTCTCCATCGAACTCATCCTGAACGCGGCCGCGCTCAATTTCGTCCTCTTCAGCCGCGTCTTCGGCCACGCCCAAGCCCAAGCGTTTGCGCTCTTCATCATCGCGCTGGCCGCGTGCGAAGCCGGCATCGGGCTGGCCATCATCCTGCGCCTCTCGCGGTACACCAAGACCGTGCTTGCCGATGACGTCCACGTGTTAAAAGGATAACCGCCGCACGTCCATGGAACACGCCACGACACGCCTGATTGTCGCCCCGCTCCTTGCATGGATTCCGTTGCTGCCGCTGACCGCCTTCACGGTGTTGATTCTCGTGGGACGCCGGCTGCGGCAGTACAGCGCGTGGCTCGCGATCGCGGCTTTGGCCGGCGCCGGTGGAGTGACGTTGGGCATCGCCGAGCCGGTGTGGCACGGCTATCGGTTGGGGCTCTCCTGGCCGTGGGTGTTGGGATCCCGCTGGGCGTTGGGATTGGTCGTCGATGGCCTCAGCTGGCTCATGCTCCTGGTCGTCACCGGCGTCGGCACGATGATCGCGGTCTACTCCATCGGCTACATGCACGACGATCCGCGCTTTTCACGGTTCTTCGCCTACTTTTCCCTCTTCTGCGCGTCGATGCTCACCCTCGTCCTGGCCGATAGCTTGGTGCTGCTCTACGCCGGCTGGGAACTCGTCGGCCTCTGTTCGTATCTCTTGATTAGCTTCTGGTTTGAAAAACCTGCGGCCGCCGAGGCCGGGCGCAAAGCGTTTCTTACCACTCGTGTCGGCGATACCGGATTGTTCCTGGGCATCCTGGTGCTGGCGTGGACGACGGGCGAGATGCACTTCGCGCGTTTTCCGGCGCTGGCGCGCCAGCTGCCTCCCGAGCTTCTCACGACCATCAGTGTGTTGATTTTCTTTGGCGCCGTCGGGAAATCTGCGCAATTTCCGCTGCACGTCTGGCTGCCGGACGCGATGGAGGGCCCGACCCCGGTCTCCGCGCTCATCCATGCCGCGACGATGGTGGCCGCAGGGGTGTACTTGGTCGCGCGGTCGCTGCCCTTGTTTACGCCGACGAGCTTGAACATCGTCCTCGCCGTCGGCCTCATCACGCACGTGTTCGCCGGCACCGTAGCACTCACGATGACCGACATCAAACGGGTGCTCGCGTACTCCACGTTAAGCCAGCTTGGACTCATGATGACCGCCCTGGGCCTAGGTGCTGCGACGCTGGCGATGTTTCATCTCACGACGCACGCGTTCTTTAAAGCGCTGCTGTTCTTGGCGGCGGGCAGCGTGATTCATGCGACCCATCAGCAGGAGCTTGAGTCTCTGGGTGGGCTGCGGCGTCTCATGCCGTGGACCGCGGCGGTCTTCCTCCTCGCCGCGCTGTCGATGAGCGGATTTTTTCCGCTGAGCGGGTTTTGGAGCAAGGATGCGATTCTGCTGCACGCCCAGCATGAGCGGCCGTGGGTCTTCGCGCTGCTCATTCTCGGGGCGGGGATGACCGCGGGCTACGTATTTCGTCTCTACCTGCGGTGTTTTCACGGCGCTGAAGCGCACGCGAATCATCCGAAGAAGGGACACGTGCAGCACGAACATCCCGCGCACGAGTCTCCCGGGATCATGGTGCTTCCGATGACGGTGCTCGCGATCGGTGCGGCCTTCGCAGGGTTCGCGGGATCACCGTGGTTGGGGCATCCGTTCTTTCATCTCTTAGGCGTCAGCGACGCGCATGAAGGCATCGATCCGGCCATGCTGATCGGATCCACCGTCGCAGCGGGGATGGGCATCTGGCTGGCATGGGTCGTCGGAGTCAAACGGCACAACCTGTTGCCTGAAGCGCTGCGCCCCCTCGGCACGCGGCTGTACACGCTGGCGGTGAATAAGTATTACGTCGATGAGACGTATCAACGGTTCATTATTCAACCCTTCCTCGGCATCGGACGCGGACTGTCGCAGTTCGATCGACAGGTCATTGATGCCGCAGTGGATGGCACCGGGCGCGCGGGTGGGGCCATCGCGCGGCTCAAGGCCTGGATCGATCGCACGATCGTCGACGGCGCGGTCAATGCGATCGCCTTCATCGTGCGCGGCTGCGGTGGGCTCTTTCGCGGATTGCAAACCGGCATCATTCAACAGTATCTGCTTGTCGTCATTGTCGCCGTGGTCGCGCTCTCGATCGCGTTGCGCCGCGGATAACCAACGAGGGAAACCTCCATGCTAAGCGTTCTCCTGGCGTGTCCGCTGGTCGGCATGCTCATCATCCTGGCGTTGCCCAAGACGTGGGTGTGGACGATCCGCATGGTCGCCCTGCTTGCCACAGGGTTCGCCTTGTTGATCACGGTGGAGCTGCTCAACGCGTTCAACCCGCAGGCGGGCATCCAGTTTCAGCAACACGCGTCGTGGATCCCGCAACTGAACGTCTTTTACCATCTTGGCCTCGACGGATTGAATCTGCCGATGATCTTCTTGACCGCCCTCCTGGGGTTTCTCGCGTGCTTGGCGTCGTTCTCCATTCACGAGCGGCACAAGGAGTACTTCGCGCTCTACCTGTTGCTTGAAGTCGGCATGCTGGGGACGTTCCTCGCGCTCGATCTGTTTCTGTTCTACATTTTTTGGGAAGTGGTGCTGGTGCCGATGTATTTCCTGATTGGGATCTGGGGCGGAGGCCGGCGCGAGTACTCGGCCTTCAAGTTCTTCGTCTATACGCTGGCCGGAAGCCTGGCGATGCTGTTGGCGATCCTGGCCCTGTATCTCCACACGCACACGTTTGATCTGCTCACCCTTGCCCAGGCAGGCCACAGCTTGCCGTTGGGGTTGCAGCGATGGCTGTTCGTCGGGTTCTTCCTCGGATTCGCCGTCAAGGTGCCGATTGTTCCATTTCACACCTGGTTGCCGGACGCCCACGTCGATGCGCCGACCCCGGGCAGCGTGTTGCTGGCCGGCGTGTTGTTGAAGATGGGCGGCTATGGATTTTTCCGCATCGCGTACCCGGTCTGTCCGGATGCGGCGATGGCGGCCAGTTGGATCATGGGGCTCTTAGGGGTGATCAACATCGTCTACGGCGCGTTTGTCGCGCTGGCGCAGACCGACTTCAAACGATTGGTCGCGTATTCGTCGGTCTCGCACATGGGTTTTGTGCTGCTTGGCCTGGCGAGCCTGACGGTGGAAGGGATGAACGGCGCGATGCTGCAGATGTTCAGCCACGGACTCCTCACCGGCGGCATGTTCTTGCTCGTCGGCGTGCTGTATGACCGCGCGCACACGAGAGACCTCGGCGCCTTCGGCGGGCTTGGCGTCACACTGCCCAAGTACGCCGGGTTGCTCATCTTCTTCAGTTTGGGCTCGCTGGGGTTGCCGGGTTTGAGCGGATTCGTGGCAGAGTTTCTCTCGCTGGTGGGAGCGTTCCGCGTGCCGCAGCTGCAGCTCTTCACGATGGTGTCGCTCATTGGCATCGTGCTGGCGGCGGCGTACATGTTGAAAGTCATTCAACAGGTGCTGCTTGGGCCGCTCAATGAAAAATGGAAATCGCTCTCCGACATCAACGCGCGAGAGATCCTCACGCTCGTGCCGTTGCTGGTGCTGGTGATTGCGGTCGGGGTGTACCCGTTGTTTGTGCTGCAGATTCAAGATGCGCCGTTACGCGCGCTCATCGCGCACGTCACGGGACGATAGGAAGAGAAAGAATGTGGAATGTTGAAAGTGGAAAGTAGAATGGAATACCAAGATCTGCAATTGGAAAAGAACCGTAAATTTACGTTCCACCTTCCACTTTCCACCTTCCACGATTGGCGATGAGATGAGCACAGTGTTGTTTGATAGTCTGCGAAGTTGGTGGCCTGAAACGATCCTCAGCGCCGGGGCGCTGATCGTCTTCGTGGCGGCCAGCTGGACGCACAACACCCGGCCGGTCCTTGCGCTCACCTGGGCCACGCTGGGGGCGAGTGCGCTCGCGCTCTGGCAGACGCCGGTGCCGCCGGCGACCGAGCTGTTCTTTGGGCTCATCGTGTGCGATCCGTTCAGCCTCGTCTTCCGATGGCTCGCGCTCGTGGCCGTGGCGATGACGGTGTTGCTCATGGGCGCATCCAACGACATCGACGTCTCGCTGCGCGGCGAGGCGTACGGGTTGCTGCTCCTCATCGCAGTCGGCCTTATGCTGATGGCCGAAGCGAACCATTTGCTCATGGCGTATGTGGCGATGGAGCTTGTGAGCCTGAGCGCTTACGTCCTCGCCGGATTCCTGGATGACAGCCGTTCGGCCGAAGCGTCGCTGAAGTATCTGCTCTTCGGCGCGCTCTCCTCCGGCATCATGCTCTTTGGCATGTCGCTGCTCTTTGGGCTGACCGGGCAGCTCGCGTTTCCCGATATCGCGCGCGCCTGTACGGCGCTCTCCGACCCGGCGACTCAAGCGCTGTCGCTCATCATCCTGCTCCTGCTCGCCGGCCTGGCGTTTAAGATTTCGATGGTGCCGTTTCACATGTGGACGCCGGATGTGTACGAAGGCGCACCGGTGGCGGTGACCGCGCTGCTCTCCGTTGGCCCGAAAGCCGCGGGATTCGCCTTGCTCATTCGGCTGATGCACGCGCTGCAGGTGGCGTGGCCGCCGCTCGTCGCCACCGTCGCGGCCCTGACGATTGTGACGATGACCTTCGGCAACCTCGTGGCCCTGGTGCAGACGAACGTGAAGCGGCTGCTGGCATACTCGACGATCGGGCAAGTGGGGTATCTGCTCATCGGTTTTGCGGTCAACACCTCCGTCGGGTTGCAAGCCTTGCTCGTCTATCTCGTCGCGTACCTCTTCATGAATCTCGGCGCCTTCGCGTGCGTCGTCGCCGTGGTCAATGAGTCCGGCAGCGAATCGCTCGACGCGTTTCGAGGACTCGCGACGCGAGCCCCCGGCTTGGCCCTCGCCTGTTCGCTCTTTCTGCTCTCGTTGGCCGGCATTCCGCCGCTGGTCGGCTTCATCGGCAAATTCCTCCTCTTTGGCGCGGCGATTGAAGGCCGACAGATGTGGCTGGCGGTGGCCGCCGCGTTCAACAGCGCCATCGCGCTGTACTATTACGTCAATCTCATCCGGCTGATGTACTTCGGCCGGCCGGTCCAACGCACGCCGTTTCGTGTCGCCCCGGCCATTCGGCTGGCCCTCGGCGTCTGTGCCGTGGCCACCCTTGCGCTGGGCCTCTTGCCCGGAGCGCTGCTAAGCGTCATCCATGCGCAGGCCATTCTGAATCTTCTCTAGGCCATGCATACCGGCTGTGTTATAATCGCCGCGCTTGCCGGTCAATGCGAGACGACCCGGCGAGGCCTCGAGATGCAGATCGTGCGCAGCTGTGGTCAAGCGGTCTGAGTCTCTTCACGATGATTTGGGACTCGGTCCTCGTCCCACGACGCCTCAGCGTCGGGATGAGACGCGTCAACCGACCGAGCTCTCCCTGCGGCTGCAACAAGCCGGGCTCTTGACAGGCATTCCCTTCGTGTTGCTGGTTGGCCCCATGCTTGGCTATTACCTCGGCAGCCGTCTCGATTCTTGGTGGTCGCATGCACCCTGGGGAGTCGCGCTCGGGATTCTCATCGGATTCTCGGCCAGCGCGCGAGTCACCATCCAACTGATTCGTCAGGCGCGAGATCTTACGAAATGAACGAGCGGCTCGTCACACAACTTTGGTGGGTGACCACCGGCGCCGTCGGCTTCGCGACCCTGATCGCGTGGCACTGGGGCAAAGGCATGGCGATGGGTGTGTTCGCCGGAGGATTGTGGAACCTGGTCAGCCTCTGGTGTCTGTCGCAGTTGCTCCACGCGTGGCTCGGGACGCCCAGGCCCGCCGGTCACCAGAGCCGCCCGCCCCAACTCTTACGAGGGTCGGGCCAGGGGGGCGGGCAGCCTTCCCGTCGACGAGCTATCGCCTGGTTACTCGTGAAGTTCCCGCTCCTGTACTTCATCATCTTCCGCGTGTTCCAGTCTCCCGAGGTGTCGGTGCTCGGGTTTGGCGTAGGATTTACCATCGTGCTCGGCGTCTCCTTGGTGTGGTGGGTGTGGCAGGCCAAGCGCATGGGAGCGGCACACGTCCATGGCAGTTGACGCCATCGAACACGCCGCCCATCACGTCGCGCACGTCGCTGTCGCGCCTACACATAGTGAAATCCCAGAGCTTCCTAATGTCATTACGGTCCTCAGCGAGTACTTCCACGGCAATCCGCTGGTTGGATGGCTGCACCGGTGGGAGAACCTCGTCTTCTCGTTGCTCGTGGCGGCGGGACTCTGCGTGGTCGCGTGGCGCTACGGGCGCAAACCTTCGGTCATTCCGCGCGGCGGGCAGAACGTGTTGGAAGTGCTCGTCGAGAGCATCGATGCCTTCGTCCAGCGTGTCATTGGGCCGGCCGGCCGCGAGCACACCCCGTTTATCGGAACCCTCTTTCTCTACATCTGGATGAGCAATCTCTCCGGCCTGCTCCCGGGATGTAAATCCTCCACGGCGAATCTCAATACGACCGTCGGACTGGCCCTCGTCGTCTTCTGTTACGTGCAATGGGTCCGCGTCAAGACGCTCGGCGTCATCAAGTATCTTGATCACATGGCCGGCTCGCCGCGTTTTGACGACATCGCCGAGCTCTCGCTCCCGTTGAAGCTCCTCATCATTCCCATCAAAGGCTTCGTCATGATCGTCCTGTTTTTGCTCGAACTGGTGGGGGAGTTCGTGAAGCCGATCAGTTTGAGCCTGCGTCTTGGGTTTAACGTGTTTGCCGAAGACGTCTTGTTGGCGGTACTCGTCGGGTTGGGAATCGCGGCGGGCGTGATGATCCACCTGCCGCTGCCGATTCAGCTCTTCGTCGTCCCGCTTGTCTTGATTTTCAGCACGGTGCAGGCGCTGGTGTTCAGCCTGCTCAGCTCGGTGTACATCGCCTTGATGTTGCCGCAGGGAGAACACCACTAACTCATCACAGGACTGAGAGGAGGGAACGATGCCACAAAGTGCAGCAGCGATGTTAGCGTTGACGGTGCCCCTCGCGTTGGGGTTGGCGGCCGTCGCCTCGGCCATGGGGTTGGGACGCGCGGTGAGCGCGGCGATGGAAGCGATCTCGCGCCAGCCGGAAGCGGGCGGACAGATTCAAACGGCGATGATCATCGGGTGCGCGCTGATCGAAGCCCTCACGATTTACGTGCTCGTCATCGCCTTCGTCTTACAGGGGAAGATCACCGGCTAAGGGTTCGCCATGCCGCCGATCCTGCAACTCGACCTGCAACAGATCCTCTCGCAGGCCATCAGCTTCATCTTGCTGGTGATCATCCTGCGGAAGGTTGCGTGGCGGCCGCTGCTCGCCATGCTCGATCAGCGGCGTGCGCGCATCGAGGATGAGCTGCGGCAGATCGCCCAGAGCAAATCGGAGCTGGCGCAGTTGCAGAACGACTACGCCAAACGGCTCGCGAAGATCGAGGACGAGGCGCGCACGAAGATTCAGCAGGCGATGCTCGAGGGCAAGCGCCTCGCCATCGAGCTCCAGGAGCAAGCGCGCGCCCAAGGCTACGAGATCATGACCAAGGCGAAAGACACCGTCGAGCTCGAGTTGGCGAAGGCGAAAGTCACCCTGCGCGACCAAGTCGCCGCCATGACGATGGACGCCGTCGAACGGATGCTGCGCCGCAAGCTCGATGCCACAGCCGATCGCCAGTTGGTCGACGACGTGCTCAAGGAGCTTGAGGAGCCGCGCGCGCGGACGTCAGATGCGCGTTCTGATCGCTGAGGGTGTGAAATCGTTCACGGAACGGGGACTCGATGAACAGCATAGATCCTGTGGCCTCGCGGTACGCGCACGCTCTTTTTGACGCGGCGAACGCCGAAGGGCGCGCCGACCAGGCGCTCGAGCAGCTGACACGCATCGAGCAGCTCATGCGCGGGTCGCCGCCGCTGCGCGAGCTCATGGGCAATCCGGACGTCGATCCTGACGACAAAGCGGGGATCCTCGAGCGAGTGCTCGGTGACCCCTCCGGGTTCGTGCGCGCCTTCATCCACGTGGTCGTGGCGCGTGGGCGCGCGGAGTCGCTGCCGGACATCGCGGAAACGTTCCAGAATCTCGTGGACGAGCAGCAGGGCCGATTGCGCGTGACGGTGCGATCGGCGCACCCACTTTCCGAAGACGTCCTCACGCGGCTGCGCGCGACGCTGGCGATGCGCGAAGGCAAGACGATCGAGCTCACGAGCGAAGTCGATCCGGCGTTGCTCGGCGGGCTGCACATCCGCTTGGATCATCACGTCATTGACGGGACCGTGCAACGGCAGCTCCACGAACTGCGGGAGCGGTTGATGACGGTCCGCGTGTACTAATGTGGTACCTGACGATGACGAGAGGCATCAATGGCGCGTCTGCGTCCTGAAGAAGTCTCCACGGCATTGAAACAAGAGCTGGAGCGGTATCGCAGCCGGCTCAAGCTCGACTCGGTCGGACGCGTGATTCAAGTCGGCGACGGAATCGCGCGCCTCTACGGGCTCGACGATGCGATGGCCGGCGAGCTGCTGGAGTTTCCGGGCCAGACGATGGGGATGGTGTTCAATCTCGAGGAGCACAGCGTGGGCGCGGTCATCCTGGGCGATGACCAACACATCAAGGATGGCGATATTGTCAAGTGCACCGGGCGCATCGCCTCGGTGCCGGTCGGGAAAGCGCTCTTAGGCCGCGTGGTCGATGCGCTGGGCCGGCCGATTGACGGCAAAGGCCCGATCGTCACCGACACGTTCCGGCCCATCGAGCACCGCCCGCCCAACGTCATCCAGCGCCAGCCGGTGAAAGAGCCGGTGCAGACCGGCATCAAAGCCATCGATGCGATGATTCCGATCGGCCGCGGCCAGCGCGAACTCATCCTGGGCGATCGGCAAATCGGCAAAACCGCGCTGCTCGTCGATACGATCTTGAATCAGAAGGGTAAGGACCTCTACTGCATCTATGTGGCCATCGGGCAAAAGCTCTCCAGCGTCGTTGCCGTCGTGGAAACGCTCGAAAAATACGGCGCCATGGAGTACACCATCGTGGTCGTCGCCTCAGCCGAGGACCCGGCCCCGCTGCAGTACCTCGCCCCCTACGCAGGCTGCGCGATGGGCGAAGCCTTCATGCATGCCGGCAAGCACGCGCTGTGTTGCTACGACGATCTTTCTAAACACGCGGTGGCGTATCGGCAGCTCTCGTTGCTGCTGCGCCGTCCGCCGGGACGCGAAGCGTATCCGGGCGATGTCTTTTATCTCCACTCGCGGCTGCTGGAGCGCGCGGCGAAGATGCGCGCGGATCTTGGCGGCGGCAGTCTCTCCGCGCTGCCGGTGATTGAAACGCAAGCGGGCGATGTCTCCGCGTACATTCCCACCAACGTCATCTCCATCACCGACGGGCAGATTTATTTGGAAGGCGATCTGTTCTACGCAGGCGTGCGTCCGGCCGTCAACGTGGGGCTATCCGTCTCGCGCGTCGGGGGCAATGCGCAGACCAAGGCGATGAAGAAAGTCGCCGGCCGGTTGCGTCTGGATCTCGCCCAATACCGCGAGCTCGTCGCATTTACCCAGTTCGGCTCCGAGCTCGACAAGGCGACCCAGGCGCAGCTCACGCGCGGAGAGCGCTGGGTCGAAGTGCTCAAGCAAGACCAGTACCAGCCGATGAGCCTCGGGCATCAGGTGGCGATTCTCTACGCGACCGGGCAAGGCCATCTCGATGAGGTCCCACTGGGGCAGGTGAAAGCCTTTGAGACAAGGTTCCACGCCTTCATCGATGAGCGCTACGCGGATATCATTCTCGAAATCGAGAAGACCAAAGAGCTCTCCGACGCCGTGATCCAGAAGCTCGCCGCGGCGGTCACAGAATTCAAAGCGCAATTTCTTACTCCTACACGGTGATGGTATTTGCTGTTGTCTGTGGTCTGTGGTCTGTTGACTGTTGACCGATGGCCTCCCTTCGCCACATCCGCCGACGGATTCGCAGCATCCAGAGCACCAAGCAGATCATGCGGGCGATGCAGCTCGTCTCCGCCTCGAAGCTCAAGCGCGCGCAGGACCGGCTGGTGCAGGCGCGCAGCACGCTGGAGTTCCTCGACGGGCTGCTCCAGCGGGTGCTCGCCGCCGTCGGGTCGGGTCTGACCCATCCGCTGTGCGCATCCGCGGCGAATGCGCCCGCCGCGCTGGTGCTGTTCACGTCGGACACCGGGCTGTGCGGCTC
>JACQHR010000042.1 GCA_016198905.1 Candidatus Omnitrophota bacterium
ACCACAGGGGGTACACCGTCGTCGTCGCTCCTGGCATCTGGCCCGCTGGCGCTCGCAACGCGGTTCGCGCGGATTTATGAAACCGGTTCTAGTCCCAATTCGTGACATCATCCTTGCCCGGCTGGCCGTCGGATCCGAGGGAGGAGAGATCGTAGTCCTGCTTGTGCTGGGATTCCTTCTTGTACTCGTAGGTGCGGCCCCAAGGATCTTTCGGAAGGCCTTTCTTCAAATACGGCCCGTTCCATTTGGCGCGCACCTCGGTGCTCAGGCCGGATGGAGCGTCCCGCGCGAGCAAGTCATCGAGGCTGTCAGGATACTGCCCCGTGTCCAATTCGTAGAGATCAAGCGCTAAGCCGATCGCCGCGATGTCGGATTTCGTCCGGGCCGTCTTGGCTTGTTCGGTGCGGCCGGCCAGCCGCGGCAGGACCATCGCCGCCAGCACGCTGATGATGACGATCACCAGCATCAATTCGACCAGCGTAAACGCACGCGGTCTGTTGTCTGTCATTGAACGACCAACCCGATCTGAAACACCGGCAGCAACATCGCTAAGACAATGAACATGACGACTCCTCCCACCCCCACGAGCAACACCGGCTCCAAAATCGTTGTCAAGTTTCGGATGGCTCGATCCACTTCCCGCTCATATCCGCCGGCCACTTTGAGCAGCGCGGCATCCACCGTTCCGGACTCTTCCCCGACGGCGACCATATTGCTGACAAAGACGGGAAATTGCTGCGTGGCCGAGAGCGCCGACGCCAAGCTTGAGCCCTCGCGCACCGCATCGCGCACGTCGACCACGGCGCGGCGCAGGGTCATGTTCGCCATGTTGGTGGCCACCACGTCGAGCGCTTGCAGAATCGGCACCCCTTGCCCCACCATCGTCCCAAGATTGCGGGCGAACCGCGCGGTCTCGACTCGCCGCACGAGCGCGCCCACCGCAGGAATGATCATCAGCGTGCGGTCGATGACCGCCTTGCCGGACGCGCTCGCATGCCACTGCCGCAGCATCCATCCCGTCGCGGTCATGCCAAACGCCAGCGCCCACCACCAACGGGTGAACAACGCGCTGACCCCGAGAAGAAACCGCGTCGGCAACGGCAGCAGCTGGCCGGATTCGATGAAGACATCCGCAATTTTCGGCACGACAAAGGCAATGAGCAAGATCGTGATCCCGATCGCAAAGACCAGCACGAAGATGGGGTAGGCGGACGCCGTGACCACGCGGCTCTTCAGCTCCGCCTCGTGCTCCCCGAGCTCGGCAAGGCGGCTGAGGGCCGGTTCCAATCCCCCCGCGGTTTCCCCGGCCCGCACCATGCTTCGGTAGAGGGGCGGAAAGATCGTGGGATGGTCTGTGAGCGCATCGCTGAAGGCGCGCCCGTCGCGCACGGCGCCGGCGAGCGACTCGATGACGCGCCGCAAGCTTGGCTGCTCAGTTTGTTTCGCCAGCAACATCAAGGCGCTCAGAAGAGGCAACCCGCCGCCGAGCAAATCGGCGAGCTGATGGGTGGTATAGGCCAAGGTCCGCTGCGAGACGCGCCGGGAGCCGGCACGCCATAACTGGGAGCCGGCGGGAGCTCCGATCTCGACGATCGAAATAGGAAAGACGCCTTCTCCACCCAGCCGGCTGATGGCGGCAGCTTCCGTATCGGCCTCGATGGTGCCTTCGATCACCTGCAGGTTCTGATCCTTCGCTCGGTAGGAGAAACGAGGCATCCTTTACAGGGAGTATAACAGAAAGTTCGAATCACGAATGTCGAATTTCGAATGAGACATCGTCCTGAATGGGAGGACCACCCGTAGGTGATCGCAGCGCTAGGTGACGCGGAGCACTTCTTCGGGGGTCGTCAATCCTTGCTGGATCTTCAGCCACCCATCTTGACGCAACGTCCGCATCTGCTGCGTCTGTTGGGCCAAATGCGTAATGTCATGGGAGGAGGCCCGCTTGAGCACCAGCTGCTGAATGTTGTCCGTCACCAGGAGAAACTCGTGAATGGCCGTCCTTCCTTTATATCCGGTCCCCTTGCAGGCCCGGCAGCCTTTCCCGTATCGAACCGTCGCCGGCACCTGTCCGGTCAGACCGAACTCATCGCGCAACCCTGGGGGAGCCGGCTGCTCCGCCTGGCACGAAGGACAGATCACGCGCACCAACCGCTGAGCGATGAAACACAAGACGGAGGAAGCGACCAAGTACGGTTCGATCCCCATATCGATCAACCGCGTCACCCCGCCCGCCGCGTCGTTCGTATGCAGCGTCGAGAAGACGAGGTGCCCGGTCAGCGCGCTGCGGATGGTAATCTCGGCGGTCTCCGGATCGCGCACCTCGCCGACCATCATGATGTCGGGATCGTGCCGCAACATGGATCGCAGCCCCTGCGCAAAGGAGAAGCCGATCTTGGGGTGCACTTGCAGCTGCGTGATGCCGGTGATCTGATACTCGATCGGGTCTTCAATGGTGAGGATCTTGACGTTCGGAGAGTTCAGCTTCGAGAGGCATGTGTAGAGCGTCGTGCTCTTGCCTGATCCCGTCGGGCCGGTCACGAAGACAATGCCGTGCGGCCGCTGGAGAAGCTGGCTGAGCGTCTGCAGCTGATCCGCCTCCAGCCCAAGCTGCTCGAGCATCAATAACGTCTGCGAGGAGAGCAGACGAATTTCCAGCGTCTCGCCAAAGTTCGTCGGCAGCACCGAGATGCGCAGATCCAGCTCTTCGCCGTTGAGCTTCACTTTAATCCGCCCATCCTGCGGCAGCCGCCGCTCGGCGATGTCGAGCTGCGCCATGACCTTGATGCGCGAGATGATAGCTTGATGGAGCTTCACCAGGTCCGGCGGCACCGGCACTTCGTACATGACGCCATCGACCCGCTGCCGGATGCGTAGGAGCTGCTCGAAGGGTTCGATGTGAATATCCGTCGCCCGGTCGTGCACCGCCGAGAGGATCAGCTGGTTCACGAACGAAATGACGGAGGCCTCATCGGCTTTCGCCGTCAGGTCCTCCGCCAAACTCGCGGGCGCTGCGTCGCGCGGCCCCGCATCGAGCAGCCGCTCAACCGCCGAGGCGCCGACACCGTAATGGCGCTGGATCGCTTCTTGGATTTCCCGCTGGCTGGCCAGCACCGGCCGAATGTCGCACTCGAGCAGCAGCCGCAACTCGTCGAGGGTTTGGATATCGAACGGATCGGGAATCGCCACTTGGAGAACGCCGTCAACAAGCGTCAGAGGGATCAGGGTGTAGCGGCTGGCGAACTTGGCAGGCACTTTGGCCAGCGCTTCGGGAGTAATCCGCACATCCGTCAGGCGGACGTAGGCGATGCCGATTTGATCGGCCAGCACCGGCAGCAGCTGCTCGGTGGTAATAGCTCCCATGCGGACGAGGGTGGTGCCGAGAAACTCCCCGGTCCGCTTCTGCTCTTTGAGTGCGCGCTCCAGCGCCAAGGGCGTCACGAGCCCGCGCTCAACCAACAACTCTCCCAGCATCACTCGCTGTTTCATCTGTGTGGGCATACCGCTATGAGCTTACCACATTCGGCATGACGCCAACAAGACTCGGATGCGCTAACATTAGAATGTTTACAGACATAGGTGACACTTTTGGCTCTAGAGTTGTACGGTGGGTTGAG
>JACQHR010000001.1 GCA_016198905.1 Candidatus Omnitrophota bacterium
GCGTGCCCTTGAGGCCCTGAAGCACGATCAGGGCTTTCGTGCGAGCGTCCCACTTGCGTCGTGGCATGGCTGAACCTCCGTTGTTCAGCCATCAGTGTACTCGGTTAGCGAGGCTCATGCCTTAATGGGGAGCAGTATAACATGGCCTTGGTGTGTGTCACATGCGCTATAGCATTCCTGCATTCGCTATATAAGTATTGGCCGAGGCGAATTGATCTGCTCTTCAGAATTGCCTCCAGGTCAGATGGGATATAGATCGAATTTTTTGGAAGTTTATCTATCCAACTAATTGCTCTCTTCTCTGGAGCGCCCTTTTTGGATGACCCGGGCCGTGGCAACTCGAGGATCTTCCAGTAATTGATAAATGCGAGAAATGGACTCCGTGTACATCGGGCCTCATTCATTAAAGCAAGCGATATGCGCCCTTCACTCGTTGCTACCCTAGGAAGACATTCCAGCTTGACCAATGAGCCCGCTAATCTTCGGGTGTGAAAACTCGCTATTAGTAACTTCTCTAGGTGAGCATTGTCTTCACATCCAGCTCCACCACCACCCGAGCAAAACTGAACACCCGTTCCATGCCATTCCCAACTTAGATAATCGCAAAAGCGATACACGATTTCACCAACCTTATTGATTTCCTGTGCCGAGCCATCTGTGATAGTAGAAATCTTATCCATCTCGCCATCTGTTCCTCTAATTAAACGAAATTTCCTACCTTCAAATTCAAAGATATATTCTGCATCCTGTAAATGAGCATTTACGTCAACGTGGAACACGCTGTGTGTGGGCATAAAAATGGGGCGGTTCTATTTATTCATACTGCTATTATTTCTTGCTCAAGGCATCAGTTTTGATGAACGTGCCGGATTTGAACTCGGAGAAGGCGGTGCGGAGCTCGTCTTGCGTGTTCATGACGATGGGGCCGTACCAGGCCACCGGCTCCTTGAGCGGCTTGCCGGAGATTAAGAGGAAGCGCACAGGCTTTTTCTCGGTGGTGACCACCACCGTGTTGCCGGCCGGCTCATACAGGGCGATGGTGCCCTCGGTGCAGGCGCACGGCGGCTGCATATCGAAGTAATTCTCCCCTGCCGCCTGGCGGTCAAAGGCACTCCGGGAAGGGTCGAAATACCCCTCCCCTTCCACGACATAGGCAAACACCGTGTAGCCCGGCTTGACCGCATGGGTAAAGGTCTTCCCTGCCGGTAGAGACACGTCGAGGTATTCGGGGTCTATGACGATTTCCTTCACCGGCCCCTGGGTCTCGCCTACCTTGCCGGCGATAATCCGCACCGTGGCCCCCTCGGGGGTCTTCACCTGCGGGATTTGGGTGCTGGTGACCTCGCGGTAGCGCGGGGCCATCATCTTTTGGACTTTGGGCAGGTTGGCCCAGAGCTGGAAGCCGAACATCCGCCCCGACGGGCTGCCCTGCGGCATTTCCTGGTGGATAATACCGCTGCCGGCGGTCATCCACTGCACATCGCCCGGCTTGATGATGCCTTTGTTGCCCAGGCTGTCTTGGTGCTCCACATCGCCATCGAGGACGTAGGTGATGGTCTCCATGCCGCGGTGCGGATGCCACGGAAAGCCCCGGATGTAGTCGTCGCGGTTATCCGAGCCGAAGTTATCCAGCAGCAGGAAGGGGTCGAGCTCGGGGACTTGGTGGAAGCCGAAGACGCGGTTCAGCTTTACCCCGGCACCTTCCAGGGTGGGGATTTGCTTCCAGACTTTCTTGATTTGGCGGATGGGCGCGCTGGCGGCCATGGGGTTATTTCTTCGCCATCTGCGCGAAAAAGGCCTCGGCGCCCTTGCGCACCTGCTCAGGGATGAGGTCTTGCGTGTGCGTGGCGAGCATCCAGGAATAGCCGAAGGGGTCTTGCACGTTGCCGGCGCGGTCGCCCCAGAACATGTCGGCCATGGGCATGGTTACCTTGCACCCGGCGGCCACGGCCTGCTTAAAAGTGGCGTCGGCATCGGGCACGTAGACATAGAGGCTAATGGGTGAGCTGCCCAGGGTTTCAGCACTCTGGCAGCCGCCGGAGGACATCTCATCGCCCATCATGAAGATCGAATCACCGATTTGCATGGTGGCGTGCATGGTGCCCTGCCCTGAGGGGTTGGGGAAGTTATCCAATACCTTGGCACCGAAGGCCTTTTGGTAGAAGGCGAGCGCTTTCTTGGAGTCTTTGAACGTGAAGCTGGGGGTGAGCGTGCGGTAGCCGGTCGGGATGGCTTGGGCCATGACGTCCTCCTTGTGGTGGGTGCGGCGGTGACGGTAAGGCTTTTACTGTAACACTGGCAGGAAGGTTTGTAAACGGCGGGGCTAGCGGGTAGGGGCGGGACGCAGGGACTTATCAAAGAAGGCGGTGAGGCGGTTGAGGTAGGTCTTGGGGTGAAGGCTGTAGCTTTCGAGGTGGCCAGCACCGGGGATGATCCACAACTCTTTGGGCTGGGTCGCGCGCTCGAAAATCTCCTGCGCGCCGTCGACGGACATGCGAGGATCGTTCTCGCCCTGAATCAGCAGCAGCGGCCGTTCGTTCAAGCGCCCGGCGGCGTCACGCGGCGAGACGCGCTGCGGCCAGATGCCGAAACGCAACCGATAGGTCGCTTCCATGAACGTCAGGAACGGCTGCCGCGGCAGGATGGGAAACATCAACGGAAGGTGCCTGGCGATCGAGTCGCGAAGGTCGATGTAGGGGCTATCCACCGCGATGGCCGCCAGCCGCTCATCGCGGGCCGCGGTCATGAGAGCGACCGACGCGCCCATCGAAATGCCGTAGATGCCATAACCCTTGGCGGGCACGTCCGGTTGCTGCCCGAGAAACGCCAACGCCCCTTCAAGATCGCGCTGCTCCACCCACCCGAACGATGTGGTGCGCCCGGCAGCCTGTCCATGACCCCGAAAATCGAACAGGAAGAGGTTGAAGCCGGCCTGATGTAATCCTTCGGCGATGTCGAGCAGATCCTCCCGGTTCGTGCCAAGTCCATGACAGAGGAGAATCCAGGGGCGGGATGGATCCGCGACGATCTTCCATCCCTCAAGGGAGAGGCCGTCAGTGGCTCGAAAATGCACCGTTTCCGCCGGCAGGTCAAGCGCTGAAGAATCGAGCTGGAGTGGCTGGCGAGGCAGCCATGTCTGGCGAAGGAAGAACAGCGCGGTCAGCACCCACGCCCAAAAGAGAGCCAAAAAGAGGACTTCGAGAATCGTCACCGCGCTCGAACGCTTCTTCAAGGAGGGTTACTTGACGATGCTGCCAGGCCGAACAGGCCGCTCGGGCGTCAGGAGGACGATGCCCCCTTCATCGGACGCGGCGAGCACCATGCCCTGACTCTCCACTCCACGCAGGGTGGCCGGCTTCAGGTTCGCCACCACAATGACGCGCTTGCCAATGAGATCGGCCGGCTGGTAGGAGGCTTTGATCCCAGCGACGACTTGCCGAGGAGTCGGCTCGCCGATATCCACCGTGAGGATGAGCAGCCGGTCGGCTTGCGGATGGTCTTTCGCCTCGAGCACCACCCCGATGCGAAAGCTCAATCGCTTGAAGTCTTCAATTGACGCCAACGCCGGCGGCTCGGCCGCTGGAGGGGGCGTGGGAGGAGTAGGGCTCTTCCCTTCTTCGCTCATGCCGCGGAAGGAGTAGTGATCATAGGGGCTTCCTGAGAAGGCACCATGGTGATGGCATCCCACGGGCAGATTTTCTCGCACAACACACAACCGATACAGCGCGGCTGGTCGATGATGCAGGTCGCCTGCAGGCCGGGATACTCAGGACCAGGGACTGTGCCGATGCAGTCCACCGGGCAGACGGCGACGCACACTTCGCATCCCGTGCAGCTATCCGGGTTGATGATTGCCTTGGGCCGGCCTTTCCGTGGTGTGGCCGTCGTTACTGCCATCGTTGCGCTAGGATCCTTTCTTGAGCCGTTCGCCCACGAGCTGGCTGACGACTTTTCCGTCCGCCGCGCCGGACGCTTTACCCATCACATACTTCATGACCGGGCCTTGATTCAGACCGTGGGCCGCCACCGCCTCTTCGATCAACTGGTTCAGCGCCTCCGGCGAGAGCTGCTGCGGCAAGTAGGCGTTCAAGATCGCGAGTTCTTGCGTCGCTTGCGCCAGGACATCTTGCCGGTTCGCTTGCTTCGCCGACTCGATGGTTTCTCGACGCTGCTTCGCTTGCTGGGTGAGGACCTGGATGATCTCCTGATCATCAAGCGTCTCCTTGCGTTTGTCACTCGCGACCCGTTGGATGCCCGCCTTGATCAAACGCAGCGTATCGACGCGCAGCCGCTCCCCGGCCTTGAGCGCGGTTTTATAGTCGGCTTCGAGTCGTTCGAGCAATCCCGCCATTCACGCCTCGCTTCCTGCGATCCTTCTCGATGAACAACTCGCGTCTAGTCTAACGAACTTCCTTCTTCGCTTCAAGCAACATCACGTCGATGTTCGCGGGTCATGACGAGCTCGTGCCGGTATACCCGAGCTGTTTGAGCATGCGCTCGTCGCTGCGCCACCCTTCGGCGACCTTCACCCACAACCCGAGATAAATCTTCCGTCCGAGCACCCGCTCAAGTTGCTGGCGGGCCGCTTGACCGATCCGTTTGAGCATCATCCCTTGGCGTCCGATGACAATAGCCTTCTGGCCTGGACGTTCCACGAGAATGGTGGCGTCAATCGAGATGAGGCGCGGCTGCTCGGTGACGCGATCGACCAGGACCGCAATCGCGTGCGGGACCTCCTCATGCGTCGCCAGCAGCACCTGTTCACGAATGAACTCGCTGATCAGCTGGGTCGTCGTCTGATCGGTATGCTGCTGCGGCTCGTACCACTGCGGCCCCTCCGGAAGGGCCGCGATGATCCGCTCCAACAGCACCGTCATCTGCTCACCCTTAAGCGCCGAGACCGGAATGCATTCCGCAAAGACGCCGACCTTGGCGCACGCCTCCAGCAGCGGCAGCAGCTTCGGCTTCTTGACCAGGTCGACCTTGTTGATGGCCAGCAGTGCCGTGCGGGGCCCTGCACCCCGCTGACTCTCACGCAGGACGCGTTTCAATTGCGCAAACACGCGCTCGTCGTCCTTCGTCACGCCCCGAGTGGCATCGATCACGACCACGAGCACATCCGCTTCTTCCAGCACCGCTTTGGCCACCTCGAGCATGTAGCGGCCCAACGCGTGCTGCGCCTCGTGCAGTCCGGGCGAATCCAGAAACATGATCTGCGCATCAGGACGCGTCAAGACCCCAAGGATGCGATGCCGCGTGGTTTGGGGCCGCGGGGAAACGATCGCGAGCTTCTCACCCAAGTAAGCGTTGAGGATCGTCGACTTGCCCACGTTGGGCCTCCCCACGATGCCGACAAATCCTGACCGGTGAGGCGCACTCATCCGGCACGCGCTACTCGAGGCCGCCCCAGCCGCTGCCGCTTCCGGTTGATCCACGTCAGCAGCTGTGACCGCGTCGAACAATTCAGCACGTGGCGCGGCTCAAGCCATGCGCGCCGTGCGACGCCAAGACCGAACACCATGTTGTCGAGCTGATCGACGCTGTGTGTGTCCGTCGAAATCGCCAGCATCACCCCCGCGTCCTTGGCCTGCCGAGCCGCCGCATCATTGAGGTCCAGGCGCTTGGGGTACGCGTTGATTTCGATCGCGGTGCCTGTCTCGCACGCCGCAGTGAAGATCGTCTCGAAATTGACCGGGTACGGCTCCCGCTGTCCCATCAGCCGCCCAGTGGGATGAGCAATGAGCGTCACATAAGGGTTCTGCATCGCGGTCACGATCCGTCGAGTCAGCCGTTCCTCTGCCTGGGTGAACCCTGAATGGATCGAGCCCACCACGAAGTCCAGCTCGGCGAGAACGCCGTCCGGGTAATCCATCGATCCGTCAGCCAGGATATCCACTTCGGCGCCCATCAGGAGCCGACACGAAGGCGCGCGGGCATTGATCGCTCGAATCGCCGTGAGCTGCTGCCGCAACCGCGGCACCGACATCCCATGCGCGACCTTCAGCGACTGCGAGTGATCGCACATGGCCAGATAGTGATAGCCTTTGGCCGCTCCGGCGCGCGCAATGGTCTCAAGCGCATCGCTGCCATCCGACCACGTGCTGTGAATGTGAAAATCTCCCTTGATGTCATCCGGCTCAACGAGCGTCGGCAGTGTGCCGGCCTTGGCCGCCTCGATCTCCCCCCCATCCTCGCGAAGCTCCGGCGGCATCCACGCCAACCCTAACGCCTTATAGACGTCCGCTTCTTCCCTGCCCGCAAGACGCTTATTGGTGCTCGCGCGAAACACTCCATATTCGTTCACCTTCATCCCCTGCCGTATGGCCAGCTCACGCAACCGAACATTATGCTCCTTCGATCCGGTAAAGTACTGCAAGGCGGCGCCAAAACTTTCCGGTCTGACTACCCGCAGATCCACCTGCAGCCCATCGGGCGTGATGATCGATGATTTGGTCGTCCCTGAGGCTAAGACTCGAGCGCAGAACCGCGAGGTGCAAAATGCCTGCATGACGGCTTCAGGACGTGTCGAGGCCGCGAGCAGGTCAAGATCGCCGATCGTTTCCTTCATGCGGCGCAGGCTCCCGGCCGTGGAGACCCGCGACACGCCCGGGAGCTTCTCGAGAAACGTCAGCAGCTCTTGCGCCAGCGGGAGGGCGATCCCTAAATGCATCCGCTCCCGCCCCTTATTGACGATCTCGATTGCCTTGAGGATGTTCTCTTCCTTCTTGCGTTGAAACCCGGGCAATTGACTCAGCCGATGGGTCTTGGCCGCCTCTTTCAGTTGGCTGACGCTGGCGATGTGGAGTTTCTCGGTCAAGACCTTGGCGGTTTTTGGTCCGATGCCGGGCACTTCGAGCAACTCCAAGACGCCGCGAGGGATCGCCTGGAAGAGCCGTTCAAGGGCAGCGATCTTCCCTGTCGACAGGTACTCGGTGATTTTGTCCGCCAGATCCGCGCCGATTCCGGAGAGGGTGGTGAGCTCCCCCGCCGTCGCGAGCCGCTCCACATCGCCGCTGAAGCTCTCGAGGTTTTGGGCGGCCCGCCGGTAGGCGCGGATCCGAAAAGGATTGTCCCCCCGATACTCAAGCAGATCCGCCATCTTGATAAAGAGTGCGGCGATCTCGTGCTGTTTCATGCCTACGGAGCGCCTTTCAGTGCCTCGGGAAGCGTCTCGCGCCAATTCGATTCAAGGCGGGTGAGCTTCAGGCGAAACTCCTCGGCGCACGCGGCATCCCAGGACTGGCCTTCAGCGAATCGTTTGAGCAGATTGCGAATGCGCCAGAACCCGTAGCGCGTTACCAGGTAGTTGGCCAGGCTGTAGGATTGTTCGTACGCGAGCCCCACCTCCTGGGTGGAGAGTTGATACGAGAAATGATCCGACAGCTCCAGCCATGGAATGAGATGCTTGGCCTGAGAGGCGGCGCGCAGCAAGGGTAATGGCCGGTCGTCTTGTTTGGCTCCCTCGTATTCGGCGAGTCCTTCGTTCAGCCATAGGGGGCATGCGCCGTTGGTGAGATCTTGGATCACGGCATGGGTGTATTCGTGAAAGACGATCTGCTTGACGCGGGCCGACGTCAGCTGGCGGCCCGGCAGCGGCACGCGGATCTTGCCGTCAAATAACCCGCCCACCCACTCCGGCGTTTCTTGCCGGATGGCGCGGAATTTTTCATCGCTGTAGACCAAGACGACCAACTTTTGCTTGGGCCAGTACGCAAAGTCGGATCCGACGTCTCGCCTGGCCTCGAGCAGCGCATCCCGAATGTCGAATCCCACAGGCCGCTGCAACTCCTCTTCATAGCGGACATCAAAGTAGGCTTGCGAGAGACGCTCAAACTTCGATTCAATCGGAAGCTCCTGCGTCACCTGTGCGAGACGCTTCTGCAACGAGGGGGCAAGCGTGGGGTCAAGTGTCGACGCCTGCTCCCAGGCCGCCTTCGCCTCCTTCAACCGCTGGCGCCCGTACTCCACTTCGCCTCGCAGCAGAAACGCTTGCGCAACGTTCGGGTCCAGTGCCACCACCTTTTCGAGGAGGCCAAGCGTGTCATTGATCTGATGACGCGTATACGCCTCCTGCGCCTTGTGTAAGTAGGTTGCCACCAGGTTCTTTCGTGCCTGGATGCCGGTCGGATCGATGAGCAGCGACTCCTGGAGCTGCTGAATCGCCAGGTCCCACTCTCCTTGATTGCTCAAACTCACGCCGTAGTTGTTGTACGCGATCGCCAGTTGTTGGCGGGCCTGTGCGCGTCCGATGCCCGTTTGCATCTGTTGTCGCAGTCTGGAGATCATCGAGGGCCAGTTGGTCGCTTCATCATCCGCTGTCGCGACGGACGCTGCGGTGGCTGTGGCGATGACCCACAGGAGGAGGGACCGTCGGATCGAGCAGACGACCATCACGAGGACGTGGCACCGGTCTGGTAGAGGCTTGCGAGGAGGGCTTCGTAGCGCTGGGCGATCACGTTGCGTTTTGCCTTCAGCGTGGGGGTGAGCTCGCCTGAGGCTTGGGAGAATTCCTGATCGAGGAGGGCGATCTTCTTGACCTGCTCAAAACTCGCCAGACCCTGCTGCTTCGCGTCCACGCGCTGCCAATACCACGCCATCACGCGCGGATCGCGGATGAGCTCCTGCACCGACCGCCCTACAATCTCCTGCTCCTGAGCATACCGGCGTAGCTGATCAAGATTCGGCACGATGAGGGCCACGCAATACGGCCGCTTCTCCCCATAGACGAACGCCTGGCTGACCGCTGGGTCCGTCACAAAGAGATTCTCGAGCTTCTGTGGCGCGACGAATTTCCCCCCCGCGGTCTTGATGAGATCCTTCTTTCGGTCGGTGATGTAGACGTGGCCCTGCGCATCGATGTGGCCGATATCGCCCGTATGGAACCACCCCTGTTCGATCGCTGCGGCCGTCGCGTCGGGCTTGTGATAGTAGCCCTGCATGACGTGCGGCCCTTTGGTGAGCAACTCTCCGTCAGTGGCGAAGGAGACCTCCACGCCAGGCAGGACTGTGCCGACACTCCCAAATCGCGGCACGGGAAGCCGGTTCGCAGCGATGACCGGTGAGGTCTCCGTGAGGCCATAGCCTTCCAGGATCGTCACGCCGACACTGTAGAAGAACTCTCCAATCTCCTGTGATAACGGCGCACCCCCTGAGACGAAGAACCGTACCCGTCCGCCCAACCGTGCCTTGAATTTCTGGAAGACGAGCCGGTCAGCAATCGCGTGTTGGATCGCCCACCCGATCGGCACCGGCTTGCCTTCAAACCGGTAGGCGTTCACGGCCCGCCCAACGCCGATCGCCCATTCGGCTAAGCGGCGCTTCATGGGTGAGGCCTGGCGAAGCCCTTCTTGCATCCGCAGGTACAGCTTCTCAAAGAATCGCGGCACCCCCAGCATGATCGTCGGACGCACCTCCAGCATGTTCTGTGGAATCGTGTCCATGCTCTCCGCGTAGGCCACACACGCCCCCACCGACAACATGAGGTACCAACCCCCCATGCGCTCGAAGACATGCGACAGCGGCAAGAACGACAGGTGCAGGTCCTGATCGCTCACGGGAATCGCCTGCAGGGACGCCTCCACATTGGAAAGAAAATTACGGTGCGACAGCATGACACCTTTCGGTTCTCCGGTCGTGCCTGAGGTGTAGATGAGGGTTGCGGTCTCGTCGGGTGTGATCGCGCCTTGACGTTGCTTCAGCGTGTCGCGGTATGCCGCAGACTGCTCCCTGCCCTGTGCCACGCTCGCCGCCCATGAGCTTTCGAGCGGATGGCGCGCTTCGCCAGCATCCATCACCACGATCGTGTGGATGGAGGCCACGCGGCGGCTGACCTCGAGGAGTTTGTTGGCCTGATCCGTCGTCGAGGCGACGCAGAGGCTCGGTTGACAGTCCTGGAAGATGACGTGAAGGTCTTGCGCGGTAAGGCTTGGATAGATGGGCACCGACCACGCGCCGACCGATTGGATCGCCAGATCCGCAATGCCCCATTCCGGCCGATTTTCTGAGAGGATCACGACGCGATCGCCGGCGTTGATCTTGCGGCTCAGCAGGAAGGCGCTGAACGCCTGGACCGTCTCGGCGGCTTCGGCCCACGTGATGGGCTGATAGGTGCCGCGCCGTTTGACGAGGAAGAGCGGCTTCGTGCCTAAGGCGGCCGCCTGACGAGCAAACCGCGCGGGGATGGTCTCATCCATGCCCAGCTTCGAGCCCCCTACACGATCCCCTCTTCAAGCCACGCATAGCGACCGCTCAAGACATCTTGGGCCGTGTTGTACAATCGTCCGTCTTCATTGTCATGAAGGCGTTGCAGCGTATGCGTCACCCGTCGCCGCGCGAGCCGGCAGAACAGATCCGCAAGTTCCACTGGACTTTGTTCGGAGGGTTGCAGACGTGTCATCGCGTACGCTTTCGAGCACGCCGCCACCATGGCGAAGAGCTCAGCCCCCGCATCGACTATTCTTCCAAGTAACTGCTGGCGATTGGCCAGCTGCATGCCATGCCGCATGGCGCTATGAATCAGCGCGCGGGCCACGCGGTGGCTGGTGCGTTCGACAAACCGCATGTGACTGGCGAGCGTCGGCGGCAACGAGGCGTACCGCGGCCACCATCCCCACGAACACCATTGCCGGGGATACCATACGGCGTAGCGTCCGCAGGCGACCAGCGCGGCCGTCGCCTTCTTGGGCAGCGACACGTGCGGATTCATGAGCTGGCTGACAATACGCATGTGCGCATCCAGCGCTTCGCGGGCGATGAAGAGCCGCATGATTTCGCTCGTGCCTTCGATGATGAGGTTGATGCGCGCATCCCGCATCATGCGCTCAAGCGGATACGGCGCTTCGCCGCGCGCGCGCAGCGAGTGCGAGGTCTCGTAGCCGCGCCCGCCGCGAATCTGCACCGCCGCATCGATGATGCGCCAGGAGGCTTCCGAACAATACAGTTTGGCGATCGCCGCCTCAAGCCGGATATCGATGGTCTTGCGATCGACGAGCCCTGATGTCAGCCCGACCATCGCGTCCATCGCAAAAATCGTCGCCGCCATCTCGCCAATCTTCACGGCGATGGCTTCGTGCTTGCCGATCGACCCGCCCCACTGCTTGCGTTCCTTCGCCCACTGCCGGCTGATCTGCAGACATCGTTTTGCAGCCCCGACACATCCCGCAGGAATGGCAATGCGCCCCGCGTTCAGGGTCACCAGGGCCAGCTTCAGTCCCAGTCCCGTGCCCCAGAGGATGTTGGACTTGGGCACGCGGACGTTCGTGAAGCGCAACACGCCGTTTTGGATGCCATGCAACCCCATGAAGCTGCAACGATGCGTGGCTTCGAACCCCGGCATCGAGCGCTCGACGATGAAGGCCGTGATTTGCTTGCGCTCCCGGCCGCCGACCGTGATGGATGGCGTGCGCGCCATCACCACGACGACGTCCGCCACCGGCCCATTCGTGCACCACAGCTTCTCTCCGTTGAGCACATACCATTCCCCCCCCTCAACCGGAGTCGCTGTCGTCGTCATGTTCGCCGGATCAGATCCGGCGCCGGGCTCGGTGAGCGCAAAGGCTGAAATGGTCCCCTGCGCCAGTCGCGGCAGGTACCGGCGCTTTTGGTCATCGGTGCCAAAGAGCATGATCGGCTGTGGAGCCCCGATGCTTTGATGCGCACTCAACCAGACCGCCGTGGAACTGCAGTAGCTGCCCACGACGGCAATCGACCGATTGTAATTCGTCTGGGATAGCCCAAGGCCGCCGTACTCTTTGGGGATTTTCATCCCGAAACATCCCAGGCGTGCCAACCCTTGGATGACTTGTGCGGGCATCTCGCTGGTGCGATCGATCTCTTCGGGATCGACGTGCTCTTTCAGGAAGGCTTCCAACCGCGCGATGAACTCATCGCCGATGCGCCGATCATCCTCCGGCTGCTCCGGGTATGGGAACACCAACTCGCTGCGCAGGTGCCCCATGAAAAGGTCCGCCACCAAGCTGGGATAATGCCACTCGGTTTCCCGTGCGGCCTCAGTGACTTCGAGCGCCTCGGGAGACCCTTTCCCTAGAAGTGCGTGCGGATCGGTCGCTGGTGTCGTCATCGTCGGCTCAACTCAAGCGTGCGTAGCGCTGCATAAGATTGCGTAGTCGCCTCAAGTATACCTGGAAACCAGATTCGTCGGCGTCCCGCCAAGGAATGCGACCATATTGGCTACCGTCGTCTCCAGGATCCGCTGCAGCGCTTCCTTGCTGTCAAACGCGATATGCGGGGTGATGACGACGTTTTCCCGATGCAGCAAGATGTGGTTGCGCAGCGCCGTCGCCAGCTTTTCTTTTGAAAAATCTTTCGAGAGCAGCTGTCGCTCCTCCTTCACCAGCTCTTCCCCCTCGAGCACATCCAGACCGGCCCCGCCCACGATCCTTTGATCCAGCGCCCACACCAAGGCATCGGTATCGACTAGGCCCCCGCGCGCCGTGTTGATGAAGAGCGCGCCGCGTTTCATCATCTGAAACTTGGCGCGGTCCATGAGATGGTGCGTTGAGGGCATGTCCGGCAGATGGAGGCTCACGATATCCGACTGCCGCAGAAGCGTCTCGAGAGCAACGTACTGAAAATCGAGCACCTCGCTCAAGAAGAGATTCTTTCGCACATCTTGCGCCAAGACGTTCATGCCGAACCCCTTGGCCATCTTGATCACATGCAGCCCGATGTGCCCGGCCCCGACGATGCCGATCGTCTTGCCTTTGAGATCGAAGCCTTGCAAGCCTTCAAGCGAGAAATCTCCTTTGATCGTTTTCACGTAGGCCTTGTGGATGTTGCGGGACAGCGCGAGGATGAGGGCGAAGGTGTGCTCGGCCACGGTGTTCTCGCCATACGACGGCACGTTCGAAACGGCGACGTGGCGCTTGCGACACGCGGCAAGGTCAATATGGTCGAAGCCGGTGGACCGGGTCGCGATGAAGCGCAGTGTCGGGAGGCGCGAAAGAACCTTCGCGGTCAGCGTCGAATAGATGAAGGGAGAGACGATTTCAACGCCCGCCGCGGCACGCAGCGTGTCTTCGGTAAGCGGATCGAGCACGAACTTGATGGCGAGCTTGTGCGGAGTGAGCGCGCGCGTGAGGTACCGACGCTCCCAGGGTGCTGTTTCAAAAAAGACCGCCCGCATGAAGACTATCGGTCCTGAAATTTCGGCTGCCGCTTTTCAAGAAACGCCTTCACGCCTTCTCGGCTATCTTCCGTCATGGCGATCTTGCCAAACGCTTCCGCTTCTTTCGCCAGTCCCGCCTCTAACGGGCCGTCGATCCCTTCTTCGATGGCGCGCAGCGCCTGCGTGAGTGCCACCCCGCCCTTTGACGCGATCTTCCTGGCGAAGTCTTTCGCGACTTTGAGCGCCTGATCGTGCGGGACCACCTGATTGACGAGCCCAAGGCGAAGAGCTTCCTGCGCGCCGTACATTTCTCCGGTGAGAATCCATTCCGTCGCTTTGGCTTTCCCGATCAGGCGCGGCAACCGTTGCGTGCCGCCCCACCCCGGCATGATCCCCAGCGCGATCTCCGGCTGGCCAAACCGAGCCCGGTCTCCGGTGATTCGCAGATGGCAGGACATCGCCAGCTCCAACCCGCCGCCAAGGCACATGCCGTTGATGGCCGCGATCACCGGCTTCGACAGCCGCTGGATCTTCAGGAACACCCGCTGTCCCAGGGCCGCCATATCCCGCGCGGCTTGCACAGATTCCAATTGGGACACTTCTTTGATGTCCGCGCCCGCGACGAACACCAGCGAGCCGGCACCGGTGATGATCACGACTTTGGCTGAGGGCTCCGCAGCGATCGCATCGATCGCCGCCCCGAGCTCTTCGAGCGTTTGCCGGTTCAGGGCGTTCACCGGCGGGTGATCGATCGTCACAATCGCCAATCGATCCTCAATGGAACTCTTCACATATTCTCCTGACTTCAGTGGCATGGCGGCTCCTAGCTCGTGTAGTCGAAGAATCCCTTCTTCGCCTGCTTGCCCAAGTGACCTGCGGCCACCTTGCGTTTCAAGAGCGGTGAGGGCCAGAACCGTTCACCATAGGTCTTCGTGAGCCGCTCCAGCTCTTTCAGCACGGTCTCCAAACCGATCTCATCGGCATAGTGCAGGATGCCGCCCTTCGACTGGGGAAACCCTAATCCCGCGATCACGGAAAGATCCACATCCGCCGCCGTGCACACATGCTCATCCAGACATCGAATGGCCTCGTTAATCATCGGGAGGACCACGCGGTTGGTGGAAAATTCCGTCGGGCCTTGCTGTTGCGCCCGCAGCTCTTGCAGGACCGTGTCGAGATCCGGGTCCGGCTGTCCGGCGCGGTCTCCATAGAGATAGAATCCTGCGCCGGACTTCGCCCCCATGCGCTTGAGGTTGTAGAGCTTCTCCCAAATCGCGGCGGCCTGCATGCGGCTGCCATAGGCATCCAGCAAGATGAAGACGACCTCCCGACACACATCGAACCCTAAGTTGTCGACGAGCGTAAAGGGCCCCATCGGGAATCCAAACTCCACCATCGCCTCGTCGATCTGCCGCGCGCTCGCCGCGCCCTCCTGCACGCAACACGCCGCCTCATTCAGATACGGCATGAGGATCCGGTTCACGAGAAACCCGGGGCACTCATTGACGCGCACGGGCAATTTTCGAAGGCTCTCCGCGAAGGACAGGATGTCGTTCGTGGTCTCTTCGGATGTCTCCAACCCCGGGATGACTTCGACGAGTTTCATGATGTGCGCCGGATAAAAAAAGTGCATCCCGATCACTTTGTGCGGCCGCTTCGTGACGCCGCCCAGCGCAGAAATCGACAGTGACGACGTATTGGAGGCGACCATCGCGGACTCAGGAAGGATGCGATCCACATCCTGGAAGATCTGCTGCTTCAGCTTCATCTGCTCCGGAACCGCTTCAACAACCAGATCGACATCCTTGAAGCCGTCGTAGGTCGTCACCCCGGTCACGAGCATCATCTTCTGTTCCATCTCGTTCGGCGTCATCTTGCCGCGATCGACACGCCGCTGGTAGATTTTCCGGATCACCTCGAGTCCCTTGTCGACGCGCGCCTGATCCACGTCCTTCAGGAGCACCGGCACGCCGCTAAAACTGATGACCTGGGCGATTTCCGCGCCCATCGCGCCGGCCCCGACGACGGCGGTCTTATAAATGTACATCAGTCCCTCTCATAGATGATGGTTGCCCCTTGCCCGCCGCCAATGCACGCCGTGGCGAGTCCGAGCGAAAGGCTGCGCCGCCTCATTTCATGCAGGAGGGTCACCGTGATGCGCGCGCCGGTCGCTCCCACCGGGTGTCCGAGCGCAATGGAGCCGCCGTTGACATTGGCGATGTCGCGATTGAACCCGATCAGCTTCTCGCACGCAAGGTACGTGGCGGCGAAAGCCTCATTAAGCTCGATGAGCTGAATGTCCTTCATCGTCAGCCCGGCTTTCTTGAGTGCCACCGGCACCGACAGCACCGGGCCGATCCCCATCCGCTCAGGCTCGACGCCGGCAAATCCGTACGCGCGAATCTTGGCCAATGGCGTGTAGCCCAACGCCGTCGCTTTCTCCGAGGACATCAGGAGCAGCATCGCGGCTCCATCGGCGTTGAAGCAGCTGTTGCCCGATGTCACCGACCCGTGTTCTTGAAAAATGGCAGGATATTGGCTGAGCACTTGCTCGTTGAGCCCCGGATTAATGCCTTCGTCTTGCGTGAAGGGCTCAGGAGGCAGATCGCGGCCCATCGCGCGCTTTGGCACCATGACCGGGACCAGCTCATCTTTGAACCGGCCCTCTCGTGTCGCGCGAAACGCGCGCTGGTGCGAGAGCAGCGCAAACCGATCTTGATCGGCGCGGCTGATGGCAAACTCTTTGACGAGATTCTCCGCCGTCTGCCCCATGATCTGGCCGCAGACGGGATCGGTCAGCCCTTCCCAGATGGTGTCAATCATCTCGGAGTGCCGCAAGCGTTTGCCCCACCGCAGATCGCGACTGACGTAGGGCGACGCGCTCATGCACTCCGTGCCCCCCGCAATCTGGACGTCGCGATCGCCGCAGGCGATGTTCTGATACGCGTTGACGATCGCCTGCAGCCCCGAGGCGCAGTTGCGCTGGACCGTGTAGCCCGGCACCTGCTTGGGAATCCCGGCGCGCAGTGCGATCACGCGCGCAATGTTCGGCGCATCCGAGCCCTGGCCCACGCAGCCGACGATCACTTCTTCGACGTCCGCGACTTTAAGGTGGGTGCGCTTGATGAGCTCGCGCATCGCGATCTCGCCTACGTGCTGCGCGGTCAGCTGCTTCAGCGCGCCGCCAAACACGCCATGCGGGGTCCGCACGCCATCGACAATTACGACATCCGTCGCCATGATCCCCTCGGTGTGATGGACACGATCAACGCTGCATCATCCTACCTGGCCGTGCTGGGCATTGTCAACGCTGCGCATCCGGGCAATCCGCTTCAATTCCGGCAGATGCTGCAAGGCCACCTCTTCCCCTCGGCGGATGAAGGGCTCGGGGTTGAAGAACTCAAGCCAGTGCGACCCGGGCACGGTGGGCCGCAGCGTGATGTCCGCTTCACGGCAGGAGACCTCCGCAATCTGATACTCCATCGCCTGCATCGAACGCATGATGACATCGAACACCATCGGCGAAATGGTCCGCAAGAGCTCCTGCCGAATCCTGAAGAACAAGCGAAACGGCAGGCTGCGCGTCGCCAGCTGCGCATCGCGCTCCGCCCGACGGCGCTGCAGTTCCTGACGGTGCTTGGCCAGCTCCGAGGACGAAGGAAAGACGTTCACCGCAATGACATGATGCGCTCCGGCCCGCTTCAAGACGCTGACGGGAATGGGGTTCGCAACCCCTCCATCCAGACACATCTTGCCCTGGTACATCACCGGTTTGAAGATCCCAGGAATGGACACCGAGGCTCGAACCGCCTCGGCGATCGAGCCGGACTCAAAGACGATCTCTTCGCGCGCTACCGGATTGGAGGCGACCACTTTCAACGGCAACCAGGTGTCTTCGAACGTCTTCCCTGCAAAATCCTCCCGCAGCTTCACCATCAACTGCGATCCCTTGATGGGACCGCCCGCCAGCGGACCGAGCACAAGGCCAAAGGAGACGCACACGATGACCCCAAACAGCAAGCCGGTCCACGGGCCGGCCGCCAATCCCAGCAGCATGCCTGCCGCGATGCCAAGCAAGATGCTAAACAACGGAATGCTGAAATCAAAGATGAACAATCGACGGACATCCCAGGGATTTTTGAATCGCAGCGCCATCTGCTCGAGCTGTGCCGCAGAATATCCTGCCGCCCAGAGCCCACCGATGAAGGCCCCGATGCTGGAGCCGGCAATGATATCAATGGGAATGTTCTCGCGCTCGATGACTTTCAGCACGCCGACATGCGCCAAGCCAAGTGCCGCGCCTGAGCCCAAGGCCAATCCGACGAGCAACCCGCCCATTTCACGCGCAATCCGCCGCACCGTCATCGTGTACGGTGAGGCGCGGCTCTCCAGCAACCGCGCAAGCTCCTCCGGAGTGAGTTGGCCCGACAGCGAGACGACATAGGGCAACGTGACATGCACGGAAAGACGCAGCTGCTGCTTCACCTCCGCCAGCGGCAACAGCTTGCCCTCCTGACCCACCATGTTCAACACCACTTTCATCCGCTGTTCGATGGCGTTGATCGAAGACTGCAGCTGGTGAATGAGCGCGTTCGTGCGGATCACGTGCTCTTCCTGCGCATCCGTAACCAGATACATGAGGTCGGCTTGCGTGAGCGCTTTGAGCACCCCGGGATTCACCTCGACCGGCAGATCGATCAAAATGTAATGGAAGCGATTGGTCAAAAAGCTGAGCAGCGGCGCAATCGCTTGCTCGCCTCCTGACGCAGCCAGGAGCTCGCTGGCAAACAGGACGCTGAAGTCGAGCGGATGGTCACAGACCGCCGCGCGAAACGCTTCCTCGGCGCTGAGCCCAATGAGCGACTCGCGCTGCAAATGCGGAGCTTGCGCAAAGGCGTACAACCGCTCCAACCCCTCGCCGGCGGCGCTGAAATCCACGACGATGACCTCGTGTCCGGTTTCTCGTTTCAGCGTCGCCGCGAGGGCAATGGTGAAACTGGTCCGCCCGACACCCTTCGCCGCGCTGTACACCGCGGCGATCGTCGCCTCGGAGAATTCCCCGCCCATTTCCCTCGTGCGCAGGCGTTTCGAGAGCACCCGGCTCAGATATAAGACGAGCGAGGGGATGCGGTTGATAACCTCATCGAAATCCTTCTTCTGCAGCTGAAGGACGAGCGCGTCGTTGAGCGCTTGGACGGTCGCCGAGTGCGTCTCCCCGGTCAGCAGCGAAATCTCTCCAAACGAATCGCCGTTGTGGAGCACGGCCATGGTCTTCTCTTCCCCGCTGGCCTGCGAAAAGATGCGCAGCCGGCCCGAGCTCACAATATAGAAGGCATCCGCCGCGTCGCCTTCGCGATAGATGCATTCCCCCTTCTTGTATTCGACGAGGCGGGTCCGATCCGCAATGAGATGGAGCTGCTCATCCGTGCAGGAGGCAAACACCGGCACGCGTTTGAGGATGATGACTTTGTCTTGCGGCCGTGCGGGTTCAAACCCGGTCATGCGATCATCCGTGAAACCTTCGCCGGATCATTCGTGAAGATCCCATCCACGCCCATCCGCAGCAGTCGACGGACGGTCCGACGATCGTCGACGGTCCACGCGTGCACGCGCAGTCCCGCGGCATGGGCGCGAGCCACTCGTCGAGGTGTCGCCAGCGCGTGAAACGGATGCCAGGACTCGCACCCTAATCGAATGGCGCAAGCCAAGGCGCGATCCGCCTGACGCCGGCAGATGACCGCACAGGGCCAACCCGCGCGACGCAGCAAACGCAAGAGCGTGGCGTCGAACGACGACAGCAGGATGCGCGACGAATGGCGTGTGCGGCGAAGGAGGGCGCGGATCGTCCGTACGAGCGCCTTCGGCCGCGTAGTTCGTTTCACTTCGAGGTTGATGCGCACGCGAGGAGGAATGAACCGAAGCGCGTGAGAAGCGAGGAGAATCCGCTCGCCGGAAAAACGGGGGTCGAACCATGTCCCTGCATCGAGACGTGCAAGACGCGCATAGGTGGTCGCGCGAAGACGACCAGCACCGTTCGTGGTCCGCTCCAATCGGTCATCATGAAAGACAACCAAACGCCCATCGCGCGTCATTTGGACATCCAGCTCAATCATGGCCGCGCCGGCTCGTATCGCCGCGTTGATCGCAGCCCGCGTACTCTCCGGGGCCACCGCAGACGCTCCGCGATGGGCAATGACGATCGGTCGCGCACGCTGCCCTCCTCGCATGACCGTTCGTCACCCGTTCCCTCGCGGTGTCATCCGACGATCACGTCCACACGATCGCCCCGCTTCGCGTTGAATGTCCACGCCGCCGACCCTTCGCGGATGGCCAGCTCCAAGAACCCCAGCGATCCGATCACCGCGATAAGTTCGTTGGGCCGTCCGTCCGCATATGATGATACCATACGCGCCCAGTGTTGCTTGTACCGAACCGCGCGCTTCGCAAAACGCGCGTGACGGTTCAGCGCCGACTGCGACACATTCGTCATAAGATTGCCGAAGGCATCGATGTGCAGAATGCACCCGCTCAGCTTTTCATCCACTCGCTGCGGCTGCGGCAGCGCCAATGGCTGCACGCGCGGCATAGCCACGCCCAGCGCGCGCAGCGGCGTGCCGCGCGCGACCTGCGCGGCCACCGGCGCTAAGATGTCTCGTCCCTGAAACGTCCGACTCTCCGTCTTGAACCAAGACCGAGCGTTCGTTAACCGAACCACAGTAGGCGACGTGGCCTCCTGGAGCACCGGCGCAAGCAGGCCATTGTCCGGACCAACGAAATACCGGCCATTCGCACGCGCGGCCAACAGCGGGCGGCTGCTGCCGACCCCGGGATCGACCACGCACAGAAACACGGCTCCGGGTGGAAACCAGCGGGCCGTCACCGATAGCGTCAGGGCACCCGCGATGACGTCTTGGGGAGGAATATCGTGGGTGATGTCGATGAGCGGAATGCGCGGACACCGGGTCAGTAGCACGCCTTTGAGCATGCCCACGTACCAATCGCGAGTCCCAAAATCCGTCAGCAGGGCGATGCACGGCGCTCGCCGGCGCGTCATAAGCGCACCTGGTCTAGCACCTGCTCAAGGAGGCACTTCAGGAAGAAGGAGGGACTAATCAGGAGATGAGGGCCGAGAAGATTCCCCAGCCGACGACGCTGCAGACTGTACCGAGAATCCACCACGCTCTGCCCTACGACGTTGGAACACCAGCGGTGAGCCGTCGCTGCACAAATCGCGCGATCGCGGCTCGGTCGCGTTCGGAGAGCTCCGTGAAGAAGATTGCGACGTGATACAGCCCTTGATCCGCGTGGGCGATGACCGGTTCGACCCTGACGATAACGCCGGAGCATCGCACGCGACGGCGGCGCAGCGCGCCGGGGAGCTCAAACTGCAACTCCACTTTCGTCATCGGCGCCAAAAAGCGACTGAGCGTGCAGTAAACACCGGAGGCGCTGAGATTTTTCGTGTCAGTCTGGAGTGACGATTCGGCGTCCTGGATCGCCAGCGAGACTTGTTCGGCAATGCGTGGAGCCCGTCGACGCTCTGTGCTCATCAGCCCGGTGGCCATTGGAGTGGTCGCCCTCCTAAGAGGTGGACGTGCACATGCCAGACCGACTGGCCCGCCTGAGGGCCGCAGTTGATCACGACGCGATAGCCGTCCGGCGTCAGGTGGTATTGACGAGCAAGCCGATTCCCTAACTGCAGCGCCTTGCCCATCAGGGTCGTGTGCGCCTCTGTCAGGTCTGCAAGGCTCGCGATGTGTTCGGTAGGAATGATCAAGAGGTGGGTGGGCGCTTGCGGGTTGACGTCTTTCACCGCGATGAGGCCGTCCGCTTCTGCCACAATCTCAGCTGGGAGCTGACGACGCACAATGCGGCAGAAGAGACAACCCTCTTGGCTCATGAGGCGGCAGGAGCTTCCTTCGCGGCTTCAGCCTTCTTCGCTTCACTCGCCGTTTTCTCGCTCTCCGTCACCCAGCAGCGCTTCTTGCAAAAATACTTTCCGTTGCGATAGTACCATTGCTTGCGATTCAATCGCTTCCCGCACGACGTGCAGGCCGCTGCGCGCGTCCCGATACTCATACTCGCTCACCTCAACGTATGGGGAAGATCCCCCAATGAACAGGGATCACCGCTACGATAACGACGTTGTACCAATTACGTTCGTACGTTAGAATGGCGCCCATCATCACCTCAAAACGGAACTCTGATGACGCCCGGTCGGTGAGACATGCAGGTCACCACAGCACCAGGCACGGGCGTTATCATAACATAGACAACGAGATGGGTCAAACATCTGTACTCGTCCAGTAGATTAGTGACACTGGGCCGATTTCTGTTGTTCCCACTGCTGCACGAACTCCTGCGGCGTCAGA
>JACQHR010000007.1 GCA_016198905.1 Candidatus Omnitrophota bacterium
ACCCGCGAACGATACTGTGAATCTCCGAGGCCTAAAGGCCTCGGCTTCTATCCTGATGTGGCATACTGTCCGCGTTCTCTTGGATGTACCGCTTCACCGCGGCGAAACTCCGGGCGCCCACCGTCTCGGCAAAATAGCCGTCCGCCCAGAAACTCCCGCCCCAGAGCGTCTCTTCCAACTCCGGGAACTCCTTGCGCAGCAGATAGCTGGTGCCGCCTTTCAACCGCTGCACCACCTCCGCCACGGTCTCCGTCGGCGACACCTGGATCAACACGTGCACGTGATCCGGGAGGATTTTCATCTCCTCGATCCACCAGCGGTTCACCTTGCAGGCCTCGTAGAGCCAATGCCGCAGGCGGACGGCTATTTTGCCCCGCAGCAGCCGCTTTCGATACTTCGGGATCCACACCAAGTGGTACAGCAACCGGTGCTTGGTCTGTCCGCCGGTCCAGTAGCGCAGGGCCATGCGGACAGTATGCCACGACTACGCTTCATCCCCACACTAAAGTGTGGGGTTTTCTAAGGCGCGAATAAGATGTTTCGATGTCCGTGGAAGAATACGTTGACGTTAGGGACTCGATGCCGACGTCGGTGGAGTAGGCAGCGGCGGGGTTTTGCTCGTCGCAGGCGATGCGGGAAGCGTCTTGGCGAGCGCGCGAAACTGCTCCAGGTCGAGCTTCACGTACTTCTTGGGCGCATCGGTCGTCTGTTTGGATCCCGGATGGAGCAGCTCCACGATATCCAGCCACATGCCATCGCGCGAATAGGCGGCGATGTCGTGCCGCTGCGTATCCATCCGGATGGCGTCCTCCGGACAGGCCTCGACACAGTAGCCGCAGTAGACGCACTTGCCTAAATCAATGTCGAAGCTCCTGGCGTACTTCTCGACGTTGGGATCCGGATGCTCGCCGGGCGTGATATAGATGCAGTGGGCCGGACAGATCGTCTCGCACATCATGCACGCCACACAGCGCGGGGTGCCGTCATCGCGCTGCGTGAGGCGATGGCGCGTGCGCAGCCGCGGCGAAGTCTGGCGCAGTTGATCCGGATACTGGATCGTGACCGACGCGGGCGTGTCTTTGAAGAGGCCGACGCGGTGCGCGATGTGGAGGAAGAGATTCCGCCAGAAATGCTTCGACGTCAGCCACAACCCCTGGGCCACGGCCGGCAGATAGGTTTGCTCCCACCACGTCAGCTGACGGCGCGTGTGCGCATCTCGAATCCGATGGAGGAGTTGGTCGCTGAGCGTTTTCATAGGCGGCCGTGCTGATGGAGGAGCACCGCGATGACGCTTGTCACGGCAATGTTCGCCAGCGACAACGGGAACAACACTTTCCAACCCAGATGCATGAGCTGATCGTACCGGAATCGCGGCAGCGTCCAGCGGATCAGCATGAAGAACCAAATGAACGCCACCACTTTCACCGTAAAAGACAGGAGCCCGAAGCCGACATAGGCCAGATGCGTCACCGGAACGATCGCGCCCCACGGAACATGGAATCCATCCGGCTGAAGGTATGGCGTCTGCCAACCGCCGAAGAACAGCGTCGTCGTCAACGCCGATACCAGCACGACTTCGACGAAATCAGTCAAAAAGAAGAGGCCGAACTTCATCCCGCTGTACTCGGTGAAGTAGCCGATGATCTCCGGCTCGCCTTCCGGCAGATCAAACGGCACCCGTTTGGTTTCAGCCAGTGCTGCCGTCATGAACACGAGGCAGCCGATGGGCTGCACGAACACACCCCAGGCCGGCAGCCAGCCGCCAAGATACGTCCCGCCTTGACTGAGCACCATCTGTTGCAGATCCAGCGTGCCGTACCAGATGATGGCACCGATCAACGACACCCCGAGGGCGATTTCATACGCGAGCATCTGCGAAGCCGCGCGCAGCCCTCCGATCGTCGAAAGATTGTTGCCGGAGACCAGGCCGGCAAGAATGACGCCGTAGATGCCGATCGACGCTAACGCCAGCACGAAGAGCAGGCCGGCGTTGATGTTCGCCACTTGTAATGGAATGGATCTGCCCCACAGCATCAGCGTCGGGCCGATCGGAATAGCGACGAATGCCATTACCGCAAAGAAGACGGAAATCGCCGGGGCGAGCGTGTGCAACAACCGGTCGCCCTGCGCGGGAACGAAATCTTCCTTGGTGACGAGCTTGAGCACATCGGCCAGCGCATTGAGAATGCCCAGTCCGCCGAGTTTGCGCAGGATAAAATTCACCGGGACCCCACCCAGCCACCACGGAACGGTGAAGTAGGCTCGATTCGCGCCGACGCGATCCTGCATCAGCGCACTTTGCTTGCGCTCCAGCCACGTCTGCAGGCCGGCGAAGTTGAGGACCCCCAGCAACACCGCGAGGCTGACTCCGCACTTGATCGCCAAGTCGATTAACATCTGTCGCTGCCACACCACGTGGCCACGTGGCCACGTGGCCACTGCGTTGTCCTACGCATGCAAGATCGCTCCCTGCTCCCCAATAATCTGATACGACAATCCTTGAAACGCCGGCTCTGCCTTGGCGAGGTCCGTAAAAATCGACGGCGCATCCGTGAAGGTTAGATTGAGGTTCAGTGTCGTCGCCAATGCAGAAAGGATTTCCCACTCCGCGCGCGCCTCGCCTAGCGGACTGAGCGCGGCATTGAGCCGCTGCACGCGTCCCTGGAAGTTGGTAAACGTTCCGTCTTTCTCGGCGTAGACGGTGCTGGGCAGCACGACATGCGCGAGTTCTGCTGTCTTATTGGTGTTCGTGCCGATGAAGATCAGCTGCTCAAGCGCATTGGCCGCGCCGCGCAGTTGCGCGTCACCGACGATCTCGGTTAGATCCTGCGTGAAGACGATCAGCAAACGGAGCTGTTTCTTCGCCGCCTTCTCGAGCAACGGCTGCGCGCCTTCGGTGATGCCAAGCGTTTGCGCGCCTTTGGCATTCGGCGATCGATCCGCCTGCAGCAACAACGCATCGCTGGCACCGGCCTTCGGCCGCTGAAAGACGACCTGTGTCACACCGAGTGTTGTAAAGAATCGCTTGGCCACATAGAGGTCTTCGTTCGTCAGCTGACTCGAGAGAACAACACCAACTTGATCGAGTTGCTTTCCCTGCTGCAACCGTTGCAAGGTTCCACCAACGAGATCAAGCGCCTCGCCCCACGCGCTGTTGCGCAATGTTCCATCCGTTTTGATCTGCACTGCGATCAATCGGTTCTCATCGATTGATTTATAGCCATAGCGGCCGGTGTCGCACATCCACCATTGATTCACATCGGCGTTGTAGCGCGGCTTTAATCGCATCACGCGCGCCCCATCGGCGATGTGCGGACGGAGGTCGCGTTCGCGGTTGTTGTGAATCTGGATGTTGCAGCCGCGCGAGCAGCCAGGACACACCGAATTCGTTGAGCCGAGATACCACACGCGGCACTTAAAGCGAAAGTCGCGGTCGGTGAGCGCTCCGACCGGGCAGATGTCGACGACATTGCCAGAGTAATTGTTGTCCAGCGTCGTGCCGGGATGGAGTCCAATTTCTGAGTGGTCGCCACGGTTGAAGATGCCAAATTCGCCGGTCTTGGTGATCTCATCGGTGAAGCGCACGCAGCGCGAGCAGAGAATGCAGCGCTCGGCATCGAGCATCACCGTCGGCCCCAGCGGTACGGCCTTGGGCTTTTTGTTCTTGGTTTCGTTGAACTTAGGATCATAGAGGCCATGCTGCATGTAGTAGTCCTGCAGCCAACACTCGCCCGCCTGATCGCAGACCGGACAATCGAGTGGATGATTGATGAGGAGGAATTCAAGGACGTCCTTGCGGCCGCTGAGTGTTTTGTCGCTCGTCGTGTTGACGACCATCCCCTCCGCGGCGCGTGTGTAGCAGGCGATCTGCAGCTTCGGGGTGTTCGCGACTTCAACGAGACAGATGCGGCAGTTGCCGGCAATCGAGAGTCCTGGATGATAACAGTAGAATGGCACCGGGCTACCTGCCTTCTCGCAGGCTTGGAGAATGGTTGTTCCGTCCGGTACGGTTATCGGCTTGCCGTCAACGGTCAGTGTAATTTGCTTGCTCGTCGCATCAGCCATGTTCACTCAGACATCGGACTTCAGACCTCAGACATCAGTGAATCGCCGCCATCCTGATGTCTGGTGTCTGAGGTCTGTGGTCTGATAGGTTGCAGCGCTTCTCGCGGATGTGGAATTCAAACTCGTCGCGGAATTTCATGATGTAGCTCTGCACGGGCCAGGCGGCGGCGTCGGCAAACACGCAGATGGTTCGGCCCTCCATGCCCTGCGAGATCCCCAAGAGGTTGTCCAAGTCTTGCGGCCGGCCCTCGCCCTTCATGATGCGGTCGACGATCTTGAAGATCCAGCCCGTGCCCTCGCGGCACGGCGAACATTGGCCACAGGATTCGTGGCCGAAGAATTTGGAAGCGTACCAGAGTGCTTTGAGCATGCACGTCGTATCGTCCATGACAATGATGCCGGCGGAGCCCGCCATCGTGCCGGCCGCCAGCAGCGAATCAAAATCCATGCGCACATCAATCTCATCGGCTCGAAGAATCTTGGCCGAGATGCCGCCGGGAATCACCGCTTTGATGGCGCGCCCGTCGCCCACGCCACCTGCCGCCTCGATGAGTTGACGCAACGTCACGCCTTGCGAGGCTTCATACAGACCCGGCTTCTTGACGTGCCCGCTGAGAGAAAACAGACGCGTCCCGCCGGCCTTGCCAAAGCCGAGCTTCGAAAACCATTCGCCGCCCTTGCGAAGAATCGGCGGCACGCACGCCAGCGTCTCGACGTTATTGATGACCGTCGGGCTGCCGAAGAGCCCTTCGATCGCCGGAAACGGCGGCTTAAGCCTCGGAAACCCTTTCCCCCCTTCGAGCGATGAGAGCAGTGCGGTTTCTTCGCCGCAGATATAGGCGCCCGCCCCGCGATGCACAACGACTTCCAGTTCATACTCGATGTTGAAGATCCGCTTGCCGATGAATCCGTAAGTGCGTGCCTCGTCGATGGCTTGCTGCAATATCCGAGTGGATTGCGCGTACTCTCCGCGCACATACACGTACGCCTTGTGGCAACCCGTCGCGTAGGCGGCGATGATGATGCCTTCGATGAGCCGGTGCGGATCCTTCGTGATGATGTAGCGATCCTTGATCGTGCCGGGCTCACCTTCATCCGCGTTGACGACGAGATACTTCAGCTTCGCACTCTGCTTCGGAATAAAGCTCCACTTTTTGCCCGTCGGAAACCCTGCGCCGCCCAGCCCGCGCAGGTTGGATTTCGTGACTTCAGCGATCACCTGATCCGACGTCATCTCCGTTACGGCTTTGCGCGCGGCTTGATAACCCTCATCGCGAAGATACGTATCGATCTTTTCCGCATCCGCCGTCGCGAATCGCGTGGAGATGACCGGCTCAACACCGCCAACGGTCCCTTGATACATGAGCGGCAACTCGGTCAGCGACTCTGGCGATCGTAGCAGCGTTTCAATCGTCGACGGCGTGATGGGCCCGACGTAGCGGTCATTCACTTGCATCATCGGAGCCGCTTCGCAGGCGCAGAGACACTCGACAGTTGATAAGGTGTATTTCCCATCCGGCGTGGTCTCACCCGGCTTGATCCCGAGCCGCTCGGAAATGGCGGCGATGTGGTTGCTTGCCCCGCGCAAGGCACACGCGATATTGTTGCAGATTTGGATGTGGTGCTTACCGACGGGCTGCTGGTGAAAGAGCGAGTAGAACGTCACGACTTCGTGGACGTGCGATGGTGCAACGCCAACCTGTTGCGCCACCCATTGCTCGGCTTCGATCGTGATGGAGCCGAACCGTTCCTGAATAAGGCGCAGCAGCGGCAGTGTCGCCGCCCGCCTTTGCTCGTACTTCGCGAGAATCGCCTGCGCTTCAGCGGCCAATGATTCGAGTGGGAATCGACCTGATACTGTGTGCTGTGTGCTGTGTGCTGTGTGCTGCATTTATCGATCCAACTCCCCGCCGATCATGTTGACGGAGCCGAAGGTCGGCACGATATCGGCGAGCATGTCTCCCACGAGCAGCTCGCGCAGCGCGGACATGATCGTGAAGCATGGCGGCCGCACGCGCACGCGATACGGCCGATCCGACCCGTCGCTGATGACATAAAATCCGATCTCACCGTTGGCCCCTTCGACGGCGCTGTAATACTCGCCTTTCGGCGGGCGAATGCCGTGGCCGGTCATGATGAGCTTGAAGTGGTTCATGAGCCCTTCGATGTTGCCGTAGGTGTCTTCCTTCGACGGCAACACGGCCCGTTTCTCGATGGCATTGACCGCATCGTGCGGTCCACGCGTGGAGCCTTCGAGCGTGGGATCTAATCGTACGTGCGCTTGCTTGAATCCGGCGACACGACCCATCTTCGCTTCATCGACCATGATGTCGGCAGGAATCACGTAGCCGTCCCAATCCACATTGAGCGGTCCTGCGGGAATCTGTGCGAGCGCTTGCTCGACGATGCGCATGCTTTGCTCCATCTCTTCCATGCGCACGAGGTAGCGGTCGTAGTTATCGCCGTGCTCGCCGGTGGGCACATCGAACGTCATGCGGTCATAGACAAAGTAGGGGTTGGCCTTGCGCACATCGAGCGCAACACCGGTCGACCGTAAGAACGGTCCGGTGATGCCGTAGCTAATCGCTTTCTCTTTCGAGATGACACCGGTGTTCTGCATGCGGTCGACGAAGATTCGATTGCGCGTCAGTAGCGTGTCGCATTCAAGCAGCACCTTGCGCACATCCTCGAGCGCTTTTTTCGTGCGCGCCTCGAAGCCCTCCGGCAAATCCGCTTTGACCCCGCCGACCCGCCCGTAGGAGATCGTCAGGCGCGCCCCTGTGACCGCTTCAACCAATTCCCAAATCCACTCGCGCGCCTTGATCGTGTAGAGGAAGACGGTGAAGGCCCCCAGCTCCATGGCCGAAGCCCCGACGCAGGTGAGATGATCGCAGAGGCGCGAGAGTTCGCTCATGATGACGCGGATGTATTGGCACCGCTCGGTCGCGTCGATGTTGAGCAGCCGCTCCACCGCAAGGCAGTAGCCGAAGTTGTTGATGAGCGGCGAAACGTAGTTGAGCCGATCCGTGTAGGGAATCGCGTTGTTGTACGGGCCGACCTCGCAGTCTTTCTCGAAGGCCCGGTGCAGATACCCGATCTCGGTATCCAAGTCGATGACGCGCTCGCCATCCAGCTCGAGGATCAATTGAATGATGCCATGCATCGCCGGATGCGAGGGGCCCATGTTCAAAAACATGTGCCGCGTCTCTGTTCCTCTCGATGAAGTGAATGCAGACTGCTGTTGCCCCCGCCCCGCGTCTCCCGCCCCCTGCCCCATCAGTCCACCGGACCGATGAGCGGTTGGCGTTTGTTGAAGGGGTAATCCTTGCGCAGCGGGTGGCCTTCGAACTCGTCGTACATCAAGAGACGCCGCAGATCGGGATGGCCGGTAAAGCGAATGCCGAACATGTCCCAAACTTCCCGCTCAAACCAGTTCGCCCCTTCCCATAACGGCGTGAGCGAATCCACGACGGGGTCTGCGGCGGTCAGCGGAACCTTGACGCGAATGCGGCGGTTGTACCGCGTCGAATAGAAATGGTAGACCACCTCGAAACGGTACTCGTCGTTTGAGACGCCTCGCTCCCACGCCTCTGCTACCGGCTTGGGTGTCATGTAGTATGGCAGGGGCGATGGAGTACGTAGTAGCGGCGCGCTGGCCAGCGACTTGCCGAACGTGAGGTAGTCCGCCGCCGTGAGGTCCATCAGGACATCGCACGCGATGGAGGGCTCGCTCTTCAAGAATCGCGCGACTTCCAGCAAACCCTCGCGCTTGAGCAACACGGTCTCCTGCCCGCGGTACTGATGCGTCCCGAGCACCATGGAGGCATATCGTTGTTGAAGCGTTGCCGTCGTGCTCATAATGGTTGTGTGATGACCGAGCCTGCGCGCGTTGATTAGAGGTGGGCGTCAGGGCGATGCGGAACCCGAAACTCCCCAGAGCGGGTCGCCAGCTCTTGCGGTACTCTATGGTATTCTCCTTGCGCGATCTTCTCCTGAAGCTTGATCAATCCATCGAGGACGTTTTCAGGGCGCGGTGGGCAGCCGGGAATGTAGATATCGACGGGCACAATCGTATCGATCCCCTGCACCGTCGCATAGTTGTCGTAGAAGCCGCCGGTGCACGTGCACACGCCAAACGCCACGACCCACTTCGGCTCGGCCATCTGATCATAAATGCGCTTGAGCACCGGCGCCATCTTGTGGCTGATCGTGCCGACGACAAACAGCACATCGGCCTGCCGCGGCGAAAAGCGCGGGAACCCCGCGCCGAAGCGATCCATGTCATAGTGCGCCGTCGCCGTCGCCATGTACTCCATGCCGCAGCACGCGGTCACGAACGGGTACTGGAAGATGGAAAACTTCCGCGCCCATCCCAGCGCCGCGTCCATCCGTGTTGTCATCCAGTTCAGTTTCGAGACGTCGACTGCGCCCATGTCAGACCGCTGGGATGCTGGAAGTTAGAGGCTGGAAGCTAGAAACAACCAATTCCAGCTTCCATCTTCCAGCTTCTAGCATCGCTAAGGTCACTTGAACTCAAGCGCTCCCTGTTTCCAGGCATAGATGAACCCTGCAACGATGATCAGTAGGAAGAACCCCATCTCGATCAGGCCAAACCAGCCCAGCGTCTTTGCCAGCACCGCCCAGGGAAACAAGAAGACCAACTCCACATCAAACACCACGAAGAGCATCGCGGCCACGTAGAAGTGAACGGGCAGACGCCCAGCCGGCAGCGCGATGGGGTCCTTGCCGCATTCGAACGGCTGCGATTTGATGGCGCTGGGTTTCTTCGGGCCTAGGAACGCGTTGGCGAAGAGCATCAGCAGCGCGATCCCCGTCGTCAGGACGGCCAAGATAAGGATGCTGGCGTATTCAATCATGCGCTGAGGGGAAAGTCCGCGATGTGTTTCACAATCTTGGGGTTTGAAAATGGTTTCGGACGGAGATCAAGCGCCAAGCCGCTACTATAGCACCCTTCCCGGGTGCTGTCTAACGGCTGCCAGGAAGGTGGGAGGCTACTTGTTGTAGTCGAGGCCGCGCTCGAGGAACTGCTCATCCATCCGCTTGGGCGCAAAATAGCTGCGGACGAACGTCTTCAGCGGCTCGACGTCGAATTGCCGGCAGCTGTAGATGTCAATCGAGATGAACTCTTTGGGCGTGAGGGTGTGGATTTGAATCCCGCTTTCGACGAGAGGGATCCAGCCGCTGAGGCCCGCCTTATCGGGAAACCGTTTGCCGTCCGTCCGAAAGATGAAGGGTGGGGATTGCGGCTCGACTTTCAACACGCGCACAATCTCTTCGAGGAACTCGTAGCACAGCCCCAGGTCATCGCACGCGCCTTTCTTGCAGTCATACAGGTCCAGCAGCAGCTGGTAGCCAAAGGGGGCGACCTGCGATTTGGACTTGCTGACTTCTGCGACGGGGACTTCACACACTTGCGGCATGCCCACTCCTCCAGTGTCGTTGCACACGAACTAACATCAGAAAAACAGAAACCCCGACGACCGCGCGTCGGGGCCCTACGGCGTAGCAGTTTTCTTGATTCGAATGATCTTCTTCCATCCCCTCGTTGGGTGTGTGTCCTAATGCGGGCATAGTATAGCAAGCACGGCGGCTGTCAACAAGAATCAATTCTGGTAGAAACCGTTTTCATGTTTCATGCTTCGGGCCTACTCGTTATGGTCGTGGCTCCAATCGCGCATCGTCAAAATAGACCGTGCCCGAGGTCACACCAGAACCCTCTGTCATCAATCGCACGCGTGCCTTGGTTGCATCGGGTGGTGCAACGAGAGACAGACTCAGCTGCGTCCAGTTCGTGGTCCCTTGTCTGTAGGGCGACCAGTCAAAACGTGCTATTCCCCCGCCGGGGCGTAACCACTCGATCGCGATATAGGCTACAGCAGCCCCTCTCAAGTCGATCGTCTTTACAGCCGCGCTGAACTGGTAGCGCGCGCCTGCAACAACCGGGACAATGCGATGCGTCAGATTGCGGATCCGATGCTCCTTGATGCTGATCTTCGCCGCGGTTGTGCCCTCGGATACCGTTTTAGTAGTCAACACTAGACGCGTTCCCCATCCGGACCATTCGGACTTGCCCAATTCAAATCCTCCATTCCCAAGCAAGTTCGCTGGTCGCAATACCACAGCAATCTGAATGGTTTCAGAGTCGCTCAGCCCTGTCTGATCGTTCACGGTGAATGTGACGTCATACGTTCCCACCTGGCTGCTGGTGGGAGTCCAGCTAAAGTAGTGCGTGCTCGAATTGAAAGACGCTCCAGCCGGCAATGGGCTGGTCGAGAACGACAACGTATCGCCAGGATCAGGATCGCTCGCCGTCACGGTCAAGCTGAGGAGCTGCCCTGTAACCACGGTCTGATTGCCGATCAAGGCCAGCACTGGAGGACTGGAGGGAGGAGGAAGCACGAGGATGGTCATGTCCTCGGCGTCCGTGAACTGCCCGTCGCTTACCTCGAAATGCACCCCGGGATAGGTCCCCGCTTGCGACGACGAGGGTGTCCAGGAGAAGAGTCCCGTGCTCGGATCAAAGCTTGATCCGGCTGGGAGATTGGTCGCACTCAAAGTCAGCGCATCGCCATCAGGATCACTCGCTGTTACGGTAAAGCTGAGGAGCTGCCCTGCGACTACGGTCTGATTGCCGATTGGCTGAAGTACCGGGGGGTGGTTACGACTGGCCAGATCATACAGGTAGATATCAGGTGCGGCAAAACTACTATCGTGCGGGTCACGCCGGTTATTCCGGCTATCCCACCACACGACACGACTCCCAGAAATCACTGGAGTTCCCTGACTGCTCGGATCAAAAGTAATCCGTTGCGTCTCACCGCTGGGGATGTCATACGCAAAGATATCCACCCCACTCACCGGCACTATGTCGCTTAATTGGCTCCAGACAACGTATGAATCAGAAACGTCTGGGTCACGCCGGCTATCGCAATCAACAGTGCTACGTAAACAAGGTTGTTTCGTTATTCTTCGCTCGGTATTGGTGGTTAAATCGTAGAGAAAAATGTCGCTCACGGATCGCCAGTCTCTCCAGACGATCCAATTTCCCGATACGCGCGGTTTCCACTGGCCGTTCCGGTCGGTCGTGATCTGTCGTTCGGTGTTGGTCGTCAGATCATAGAGATAGATATCGTAGTTGTTGTTGGAATTCGGAATATTGAGATTACGATTGTCCTCCCACACGATGCGGTTGCCAGAAATTGCTAGACCCCCCTTGTATGAGGGGCCAGTAGTGATCTGGCGCTCGGTATTGGTGGAGAGGTCGTAGAGATAAATGTCCGTGTTGCTATTCAGGGTATGGACCCAAACGATCTTATCTCCGGAGATCGCGGGGCAGGCATAGTTTGAGCTGTCGGTGATCTGGCGCATGGTATTCGTTGTGAGATCGTAGAGCTGGACGGAAGAATACGACTCCCTCCAGATGATCCGGTTGTTGGACATATCGATGCACTGCTCTAGCCTGGGTCTGGCGCTCACGATTCGGCGCTCGGTCTTGGTGGAGAGGTCATAGAGATAGATGTCCTTATAGACATCGAAGCCCCCGTTGCTATTCCGGCCATCGACCCAAACAATCTTATCTCCGGAGATGACGGGGCGGAGATAGCCCGTGAAAGGAACAGCGCTGTTGCTGGTGATGCGCGTCAGCGGTGGCTCCACACCAATAACGACGACATCCTGGAACTGCGCACCGCTATTGGCCGTCGCAACCAGTCTGAGAAAATACGTGTCCCCGATCGGGAGGGTGCTCAGATCCCAGGTCCCCAGCGTGCCGTGGACCATCGGAGTTCCGCTTGCGGTGCCAATCGGCATCCACTGAGTCTGAAAGGAGTTCAATCGTTTGTAGAAGAGCTCGTACCGCTGAAAGTTGGGACCTGCAGCCGTCCCAGTGATGGTCACGCTCCCTGCCGCCATATTGACGCTGGAATTATCGGCGGGGCTTTCAATCTTGACGTTGAGCACCGAATCCACTGTGAGCGCCCGGCTCGCGTTAAGGCGCCCGGCACCGCTATAGAGGTCAAATCCATGCCCACTGACATCATCCGCAGACGCGCGCAGAACCTGCCGGACTTCCTCGGGGGTGAAAGTCGGGTGATGGGCCAGCACAAGCGCGGCGACCCCGGTCGCGTGGGGACTAGCCATCGAGGTGCCGGCCTGGCGCACGTAGTTCGTTCCGACAATGAGGTCTGTAGGACACATCTCAGGGTGACACGTCGCGGCTTTAAGCGAGAGGATGTTCCGAAAGGGTTCGAACGTCGGGGGTGGCGTCTCGCTCCCCCCGCCAGGAGCGGTGACATCGACGAGGTGGCCGAAGTTCGTGAAAAACGCGGGGGTATCATCCGGCGTGCTGGCCGCGACCACGATAGGTTTGGGATCGGTCATGTTCTCGGGACTCCCGAAGGCCACATCATCACTACTGTTGCCTGCCGCAAAAACCACTACCACACCCAGTCCGTTGACAGTTCGAATCGCATCCTCGATGACCGGGTTGGAGGAACCGCCGCCGCCCCAGCTGTTGTTGATAACCTCGGCCCCGTTCTGGGCCGCATAAAGGAGGGCGCTAGCCAGCCAGCTACTTAGCCCCACCCCATCATCGTTCAAGCCTTTGACGGGCATGAGCTGTACCTTTGGGGCTACACCGATGATCCCGAGGTTATTGTTGCCGATAGCGGCGATGGTCCCCGACACGTGGGTGCCGTGGCCAACATGATCTATGGGATCATTACCAGGCATTTTTGGCACCGCACAGCCCAGAAAACCGTAGTGCGCGCAGGTCGTCGTATCCCATCCGCGGACGTCATCGATGAAACCGTTGCCATCATCATCGATGCCGTTCTCTGGAATCTCTTGGGTATTGGTCCACACATTCGCGGCGATGTCGGGGTGGGCGTAGTCGAGCCCCGTGTCGACGACTGCCACGAGCACTGGAGTTCCGTCCGGTTTCAACCCTTGGGTCACATCCCAGGCCTGCGCCGCTTGAATCTTCTTCAGCCCCCACAGGTCGTCATAGCCCGTGGGCGGACAGCCCTGGCCGAAGGAGTTACAAGAACTGTAGTAGGGGTCATTCGGGACAAAGGTGACTTCCATGAGGTAGTCGGGTTGGGCGTACTCGACATGGGGATCCTGCTGGTAGAGGGCAACGGCCTGTGCAACGTCGGTATCGTCAGGGACTTCAAGCGTGTAGACCTGCGTGAGGTCCGGCAGCGGAGTGTCCTTGGGTGCGCGGCGAGTGCGCTTGGGGAACTTCGCTTTGACCGTAGCGAGGCGCGCCTCGTGGCGCGTTTTCGCTTGCGCATTCGTGAGCCCCTCACGCTGCTCGAAGAGACCCTTGATCGCGTGCACCTTGAATCGCTTATTGAGTTGGTCTATGGAGTCCGAGCCATCTGCGGTCGCGGTCTGGAACTTCTTGCTCTTGGCGAGCAGGCCGGGGGCGCTATCGGTGAGAACGTGCTTGCCCTCGCTCTTAAACTTCACGATGAAGTGGCCCTTAGCGTACGGTGCCTCATGATGCAACTTTCCAGCCTTGTTGTCTTGGGAAGATGTGCGGTTAGGTCGCGATGACGATGGAGCTGCCTGAGGAGCGTCTTTGAGCACCGCTTCAACCGGTCCCGCTAGGAGTATGAGACTCCCGACCACCACCCATGCATACTGTTCGAGCCAGCCAGTTCGCCGCATCAGATGATCCTCCTGTTGTGTTCGCGCCATCCTAAGCAGGCTTCCATAAACAAAAGCCGGGTTTCCCTCGTACATACCTTTCGGTATCTTCGGAAACCCGGCTATCTTCACTGGGCTCGTATCTTCGGCAGCCCGGCCATCTGTTGAAGACCCGTGGCTTTGCGTCCCCGCCTCACGACGGGTTTGCCTTTCTCGGATACTGCGATGAGTTGTCACTTACAAGTGAACCCGATGAAGCATCAAACTGTCAAGATCTGCGCCGTATATTTTTCAGATGTTGCGCAGCTCGCGACGCAGGAGCTCCATCGGCAGGCCGATGACATTGGTGCGCGAGCCTTCGATGCGCGCGATGAGCCGGCCGCGATCGCCCTGGATCGCGTATCCCCCTGCTTTATCGAGCGGCGACACGCGCTGCAAGAGTCGCGCGATGTCTTCATCAGTGAGCTGCTGGAACGTAACCTTGGTCTTCGCGTAACTGGCGCGCATGCGGCCGGTCGTCGCGTCCCGCAGGCACACCCCGGTGTAGACCCAGTGGCTCCTGCCGCTTAACGCGCGCAACAATCGATGCGCCTGCCGCATCGTCTTGGGTTTGCCGATGACGCGTCCGCGGAAATACAGGAAGGTGTCCGCGCCGATCACGAGGCCGTGCGCGCCAGGCGGAAGCTTCGCCTTGCGGGCTTTGCCGATGGCGTTGCGCATCGCGTTGGCGGATGGGGAAACCGTGCGATGAACGACCTCACGATGGGTGGAGCGGACAACACGGAAGGGGCGTTTGAGCTGCCGTAATAAGAATCGCCGTCGAGGAGATTGCGAAGCGAGGTATAACATCGGCTGATCGTGCCTGGACATCTTCGCGCGTCGTCAAAACGCGTCGATGAGCGCGCGCATCTCTGCGACGGTGTGCGCCCGGTTGATGCGGTTGCGAAACTCCGCCACCCCCGGCACGTCCTTGAAGTACCAGCAGATGATCCGGCGCAAGTGCCCGATCGGCCACTCCTCGTAGCGCTCCTGCAGCTCGACATGACGCAACAACACCCGCTTGCGTTGCGCCAGATCTGGCGCTGCCGGACGCGCGCGCCCGGCGAGAGCGGCTTCGATGTCCTCATAGATCCACGGATTGCCCAACGCCCCGCGCCCCAACATGACCCCGTCGCAGCCGGAGACGTCGAGCAATCGACGCGCACTGGCGACATCGACGACATCGCCGTTGCCGAACACCGGAATGGAGACGGCCGCCTTCACGCGCCCGATCGCTTCATAGTTCGCGCTGCCGCAGTAGCCTTGCTCGCGCGTGCGTCCGTGCACGGCGATCGCATCGACCCCGCAGTCTTGCGCAATGCACGCGATCGTCGCGGCCTCTGCGCCGCTGCTGTCACTGAACCCCAAACGCATCTTGACCGTCACCGGAACCCGCTTCACGGAGCGTACAACATTGGTGAAAATCTGCTGCGCCATCGAAGGCTCGCGCAACAACATCGATCCTCCGCCTTTGCTCACGATCTTCGGCACCGGACAGCCGAGATTCATGTCAATGAGATCGAATCCCATCGCTTCAATCTTCGCCGCCGCTTCCCCCATGACATCAGGGTCGCACCCGACGAGCTGGGCCCCCACGGGCCGGTCGTCCGGCGATGTCTGCATCAGTTCACGCGTGCCGCGGACATCGCGCACCAGCGCCTCGGAGGAAATCATCTCGAGAAACGCAAAACGCATCCCGTGGGCGCGCGCGATCAGGCGAAAGGGCAAGTCGGTGCAGTTCGCCATCGGCGATTGCACCACCGTCGGTAAGTCAAGCTGCTTGAGTCGAATCATGTCAGGTCCTGTCTTCGCAGCGATGGATGACTGCTTCGATGCTCTTGAGCATGATGCGGCGCTCCAGGAGACGCATCACCCAGCGCGGCGTGAAAAACGCCGGCTCAACTTCCACTTGATGGTCAACGAGCGTGCCATCTGAACGCGCCATTAACCTCCATTCCCCGTCGAATCGCCGAAAATCTCCGGCGATGGCGTGGAATTGAATGTTCTGCATCGGCTGCTCGCGTATCTGGAAGGTCACCATGAACGGGCGGTGGAATACGAAGAGCGAGGCTTGTCCTTCTTGACGCAAGGTGACACGATTTTTGACCCTCTCCATCACGTGGCTCTTCGTCACAAATGGAACGAACGCGTCAAGATGCTCGTAGTCAGTCAGGACATGCCATGCCCGTTCTTGCGGCACTTGGATCAGGCAGCGCGCGTCGATGTGCACGGCGCGCCCTGCACCGTTGCGCAGCGTAAAAGACACCTGGTGCCCACCAATCTCGACGACTGACACGGCGTCCGCGTGTGGTATAACCGGCCGCGCATCAGCCAGACGACTGGAAGCACCCAGCGCCACACTCATCCCGCACCAGAAGAACAGTCGCAGAAATTGCGCGCGCCTACCCTGGAACCTCGACGAGATTTTCATGTTATACTAGGCGCTCTATGGTACAGACTCCCGTCGCAATGCACAAGCCGCAGCAGCCCGACCAAGCCTCCCGGCGCAGTTTGTCTCGGTTCCTCGCGTACGTGCGCCCCTATCGCGCACTCCTCATCCTCACCGTCCTCTTCGGAATCATCCGCTACCTGATCCCGCTCGCACTACCTTGGACGGTCAAAGTGCTGGTAGATGAGTTCTTCCATTCGGCGCACACGCGACCGCACGGCCAACTGCACCTGCTCATGATCGGACTGTGTGCACTGTATGCGGTGTATGCCGTCGTCAGCTACTGCCGCTCCTACCTCGCAGGCTTAGCCGGCCACCGCGTCATCTTCGATCTGCGCCAAGCGCTCTATCTGCACCTTCAGCGCATGAGCCTGAGTTTTTTCGATCGGCAGAAGATCGGCGCGGTCGTCTCGCGTATGACGACGGACATCGCCTCGGCGCAAAACTTCGTGGGGGCCGCATTCATCAATACGGCGATGGATCTGTCGTGCATCACGGTCATCATCGTTCTTCTCTTCGTGGCGAACCCGAAACTTGCCCTCGTCTCGCTCTCCGTGCTGCCCTTCTACGCTCTCGTCACGCAGCTCTTGCAGAAGCGCATTAAGGAAAAGAGCCGGCTCATGCATCACCAGCTGCAGGAAATGTCCGGCGATCTCCATGAACAGTTCGCCGGCATCTCAACGATTCAAGCCTTCACCCAAGAAGAAGCCGTCGCCCACGAATTCAGAGCCCAGAGTGAAGAATACTTCGACACCGTGATGAGCAGCGTGAAGTTGCAATCCATTGCGCTGGGTGCCACGGGATTTCTCACGGCCATTGGACCCATTCTCGTGCTCTGGGTGGGGGCCACTGAAGTGTGGGCCGCTCGCCTGACGATCGGTACGCTCATGGCCTTCTATGCGTATCTTGGAATGCTCTACCAGCCCATCCAGCGCATGACGGAACTGAACCTCATCCTCGCCAACAGCCTCGCGGCGATGGATCGCATCTTCGAAGTCTTCGACACCTTTCCGGAAGTGCAGGAGCGGCCGGGCGCTCAGCCGGTGGAACGTGCGAGGGGAGATCTCGTATTTGAGCAGGTGAACTTTCAGTATGAAGGTCGAGCGCCGGTGCTCAAGCAACTTGATTTGACGATTCGCGCCGGGACGACCATGGCCCTCGTCGGCCCCAGTGGTGCCGGCAAGTCGACGCTGGTGAAACTCCTGCCGCGCTACTACGATGTGACGGGCGGACGGATCACGCTGGACGGAGAAGACATTCGAGACATGACGCTCAAGTCGCTGCGGGAACAAGTCGCGATTGTCTCGCAGGAGCCGATCCTGTTTAGCGGCACGATCGCGGAGAACTTGCGCTACGGCAAGCCGATGGCAACGGAGCAGGAGGTGCGAGCCGCCACTCGCGCCGCGTTCGCGGACACGTTCATCGAGCAGCTGCCGCAGGGCTATCAGACGGAAATCGGCGAGCGAGGGGTACGGCTTTCCGGCGGCCAAAAGCAGCGGCTGGCCATTGCGCGAGCGTTTCTCAAGGATGCGCCGATCCTCATCCTCGATGAGCCGACCTCGGCGCTCGATGCGGAATCCGAAGAGCTCGTCAAACAAGCGCTGCACCGCCTCCTCGAAGGCCGCACCGCGCTGATCATCGCGCACCGGCTCTCGACCATCGAGCATGCGGATATCGTCGTCGTGCTCGAGCACGGCCGCATCATCGAGCGGGGCCGGCACGCAGAGCTGCTCAAGCTTCCCGGCGGACTCTACCGCCGCTACGCCGAGCACCAGCTTGCGTCACACCCGATGGTGTGATCTTAGCGCTTCTTGGAGTCCAGAAACCCGTAGTGGTACACGAGTCCCGCCACGGCCCCACCCAGAATCGGCCCCATCCAGTACACGAGGTGATGCTCCCAGTACCCAGAGGCGAGTGCCGGGCCAAAGCTGCGCGCCGGGTTCATGGAGGCCCCTGTCAGCGGTCCTCCGACGAGGATGTCAAAGACCAGCACGCCGCCAATCCCGAACCCTGCAATCGCATTCCATGATCCCTTCGGATCGACCGCCGTCCCGAAGACGGTCAGGACCAGGAAAAAGGTGAGCACGGCTTCGAGGATGGTCGCTTCAAGGGTCATCATACCCGCACCTAAGGCAGGTGTGCCCAAATGCACCGCCTGCCACACCGGTTCGGGGAAAATGAAACGCAGCAGCATCGCGCCAACCGTCGCTCCCGCCAGCTGGGCCACGATGTAGCTGAGCGCTTTCTTCGCCTCGATCTTATCCGCGGTGAGCAGACCCAGCGTCACCGCAGGATTGAAGTGGCCGCCCGAGATGTGGCCGAGCGCGGAGATCATGATGCCCAACACGGCGCCGTGCGCGATGGCGATTCCAAGGAGCCCGACGCCGCCGCCGCTCCATTCATTCGTGCAGATCGCCCCGGCGCCAATGAAACAGAGCGCAAAGGTGCCGATGAATTCTGCAACCAATGCCCGCCACGCTCCTCGCATCTCCACCTCCCTGTTGACGCCTCGCCGCGGTGTGTCCCTCAAAAAATGTCGATGAGCTCCTCATTCGGCGCCGTCCAAATGGCGTCGTTGGCAAATCGCACGCGGGTGGCAATCACCGCCACTTCATAGATATCCTCCACCCGCACGAGCTGCTCCCACTTGATCCGTTTCGTCGCACCTTTCGGCAGTGAGACGATGATCTGCTGCACCGCGTATGACTGTTGGGATGTCAGCGCGTGAATCGGCTGATGAAACGCATCAAGCGCGACGATGGCCAGGGCGATCGCTTCAACCGGCTGTGTGGACTTATTGGTACAGGAGACTTCGCCCTGCAAGACAAACGTCGACGGCGAGAGTCCGGCCCGATTGGCATAGCGGATCCGCGTGCCTTTGGTCTTGGCATCAGGCGTCCAGTATTGGGTGGGTGTCGCGAATACTTCGACGAGTGCGGCGGTGGCGCGCTGCAACTCGACGGGAGTCTTGGGATAGTTGTGCGTCGTGGCCTTGAGGGGACGCTCCGACGCTGCCACTGATCCCGTGACACATACCGTGGCCACGAACAGTGCCGCCGTGAGACGACTGCGCCAGGAAGAGCGGATCATGGGGTTCGCTCTTCTGCCGATGAATTCGGTGTTGGTCCTTTCTTTAACATCTGTTGCTGCTGGAACTCTTTCAGGAGTTTGGTGTTCTGATTGAGCAGCTGCAAGCTCGACGCTTGCAGTTTCACCCACCGGGAACCGATAAGAATAAGGACCAGCGCGAGGAGCCCAACCAACACGCCCATCGGCCATAGGACTTGATGCAGCAGACGCAGGACTGCCCCCTCAGGTTGCACGGCGACCACGCGCCACCCTGTAGTCCCAATGGGATAGACCCCGGCCAACCATTGCCGGTGACCCCGCGCATCGCGGAAGGTCAGCGTCTGCCCGTGCGCCGTCAATGGCTGGGCCACCGGCGGCCACTCCGAGACGACCTTGGGTTTCCCGGGCAGCACCTGAAACGGGTACACGACGAGCTGGTCGTGGTGATCGACAACGTAGAGAAAGCCTTCCGGATCGACGCGGATGCGCTGAATCCACGACTTCACCGCCTCCACGCGATATTCAATGATCAGGATGCCCACGATTGCGTCGCCGTGATGAATCGGCAGCGAGACATCCACAAGCTTCTCCGTGAGATCCCCTTCATCAACGTGGACGGCGGAGACGTATGGATGCCAACCATGTTCCTGAGCGCCGCGCATGCCGTCATCCAGCGCGGGATCGATTCCCGGCTGTGTTCGCAAGTGCGGATACGATCCAATGGTTGTGCCGTGAGGATCGGTGACCAGCGCCTTGGTCGCTCCGGGAATGAATTGCAGGGGCTCCTGCAGTTGCTGAGCAACCTGCTCCCCGTCCCGACGTACGACCGCATCCGTAAAAGCAGGTTGTCCTGCAATCAGCCGCTCACAGAGGAGGGTGGTTTCAAAGGTTTGGTCAATCGCTTGCGCAGCGAGACGCGCGGTGATGTGCAGATTATGGAGGGCTTGCTGGCGGCTGAGCCGCACATTGTAGTACTGTGTGAGTCCCACGATGGTCACGAGCGGAAGGACGACGAAGCCGAGGATGAAACTGAGCGGTCGCCGATAGGCTCGTAAGAGCCAAGAGGATACGACCGAGGAGAGTGCGCGAGGCACGGATGCGAAGAGTGGACCCAGGGCCGCTATCCCTCCATGCCGAGCAGGACTTTGGTCAACACCACGGTTTCCAGGTATTCGAGGTTGAAGGGTTTCATCACGTAATCGTACGCGCCGGCATCGAGCGCTTGGCGGACGATCTGCTCTTCTCCCACCGCCGTCGCCATGATGACGGGCAGCTTGGGATGTGTTGCGCGGATCATGCGCAGCGTCTCGATGCCGCCCATGCCCGGCATGTTGACATCAAGGAGCACGACGGTCGGCTTCTTCGAGAGGGCCTTCAGGGCTTCTTCGCCGGACCCGACGGCATAGACGGTGAGGCCGCGCAATTCGAAGAACGACTGCAAGAACCGCTGGATTTTCGGCTCATCTTCCACGATCAGTAAGGTTCCCGGAATCTGCATGGGGTTCGGTCACGATACGTGTGGTGCGTCCGCATTCAAGCATGCACAGTAGCGCTTGTCAATTGTGAGTTGGACGACATTGTGAGTTGGACAACCCTGACGCAGAAGCGGTTGATCTCTTCAACCAACCGCTCCACACACCTTGTCGCTTGTTGCTTGGTGCTTGGTGCTTGGTGCTGTCGTTAATACCGCGCCATCTCGTCATCGACTTCGCAGGCCCAGGCATCGATGCCGCCGCGCAGGTGTTTGAGCTTCTTGAAGCCGAACGCCTCCAGCGTCTTGATCGCTTGCAGGCTGCGCTGGCCGTGGTGGCAGTAGGTGATGATCGTATCCGCCGTATCCAGCTCGTTGGCGCGCAGGTGCAGCTCGGAAAGCGGAATGAGCGTCGAGCCCTCGATATGGACGATGTCGTACTCGTGAGCCTCGCGCACATCAAGAAGGATCGCTTTCCGATCCTGTTCCAAGGCTCGCTTCACTTCACTCGGCCCCAAGTCGTATTCGCTGTGCGCGACTTCCGCTTCGCCGCCGCGCGTGACGCCACAGAACTCATCATAATCAACGAGTGCTTTCACCGTCGGATGATCGCCACAGACCGGGCAGTCCTGGCTGCGCCGCAGCCTCACCTCGCGAAACTCCATCTTCAGCGCATTGTAGATGAGCAGCCGCCCGATGAGCGGCTCGCCTTTGCCGATGATGAGCTTGATCGCTTCCGTCGCCTGAATGACGCCGATGATGCCCGGCAGCACGCCGAGCACTCCGCCTTCGGCACAGCTTGGGACCATCCCAGGCGGCGGCGGCTCAGGATATAAGCAGCGGTAGCATGGCCCTTTGAATGGGAAGAAGACCGTCGCTTGCCCATCAAAGCGAAAGATCGAGCCGTAGATGTTGGGCTTCTTCTGGAAAATGCACGCGTCGTTGACCAGGTAGCGCGTCGGGAAGTTATCCGTGCCATCAATGACGACGTCGTAGTCCTTGATGATGTCCATGATGTTCTCGCGCGAGATCTTGGTGTTGAACGTTTGCACCTCGACGTCGGGATTGATCGCGTTGATGCGCTCTTTGGCGGATTCCACCTTGAGGCGTCCCACGTCTTCGGTGCGGTGGATGATCTGCCGCTGGAGGTTGGTGAAGTCCACTGTGTCGAAATCAACGATACCCAGACGGCCCACGCCGGCTGCCGCCAGGTACAACCCGAGCGGCGAGCCCAACCCTCCCGCTCCAATGAGCAAGATGCTAGCATCCCGCAGCTTCTGCTGCCCCTCAATGCCGACTTCCGGCATGATCAAGTGTCGGCTGTATCGCAGAATTTGATCGCGCGTGAGTTGTGCCATCTGCAATTCCTCTTCTTAAAAGGTCAACACCTTATCCGCCGCTGCGACATCTTCCAATAAGAACGCGGGCACGCCGCGCACCTCATCGATTTCCGGAATGAGGTCTTCCTTCTTCAAGCCGCAGATCGCCAGCGACGAGCTGCAGGCGTAATACTTCACGTCGCCCGAAGCTTTGATGTCGCGGCAGAGTTTCTGCAGATCTGTCAAGTCCAACTTCTTGAGCCGTTGCTGCACTGCGCTATCCTGCGCGTAGGCCGCTGAGAGTTCCATGGCGTTGATCTTCGCCGGTGTCAGCCGAAACAGCGACTCATCACGGAACAGTACCCGCGCCTTGATGTCCGAATGCACCGCCGCCATCAACACCGTCAAGACTTGTATGAGATTGTTGGTGCTGCCGTTTGAGACGATCACCGCCAGCGACTTCATCGTAAGCACAAAGCACAAAGCATAAAGCATACAGTAGTTGTCGCGTGTATTGCCTGCTGTCTGTGGTCTGTGGTCTGTGGTCTGTTAGTAGACGGGGCCATCAGCTTCCGGCACGTGGGATGTCGGCACATCGTCCGCATCGGCTAATGGGTGTGCGCTGCCGTTGGTCAAAAGTGCCGCGATCTGCTCATCGCCGACGCGTTCGCACCACTCGTTAAATGACTCGCGCTCCTTGCGCTGCTTTTTGAACCCTAGCAACAGCTGCTCAAGGCGCTTGGCGCATTCAGTCGCTGGAATCTTGCGCAGGACGGCGTGATTGAAGCGCGCTTTGCGTCCCATCTGCCCGCCGACAAACATATCATAGGCGTCGACCACTTGCCCATCGATCTTGGTCTTGGAGCCCATCATGCCGATGTTCGCAATCTGATACTGCGCGCACGCATTCGGACAGCCGGTAATGTGCAGCCGCAGCGGCTCTTCCAGCGGCACGCGCTTTTCAAGATACTCCACGATCTGCCGCGAGCGCGCCTTCGTCTCCGTAATCGCCAGCTTGCAGAACTCGGTCCCCGTGCACGTCACGACGCTGCGCCGCACCGGATGCGCATTGATCGACAGCCCGACGTCGGACAAGCCGGCGAGCACTTTCTCCACGTGTGACTCGGCGATATTCAGCAGCAAGATATTTTGCCGAACCGTCAGCCGAATCGTCTTGCCATCGCCATAGCGTCTGGACAAATCCGCGATCTTCTTCATCTGCCGGCTTGTGATGCGGCCCACGAGCACCGGCGCGCCAATGTAGTAGAGCCCGTCTTGCTTCTGCGCATGCACGCCCACATGGTCACGAAAGGTGTCTGCCGGCTCTTGAACATCACTCGGCGTTTCCTCCAGCGCTTTGCCCATCCGCTCCTGCAGCGTCTGACGAAATTTCGCCACGCCCCAATCATGAATCAGGAACTTAAAGCGCGCATGGTGCCGCCGCTCGCGGTATTCCGGCGCATCTCGAAAAATATCCGTGATGTGCTGGACGACGTCAACGACATCCTCCGGCTTGACGAACACGTTCAGCCGCCGGCTGAGAAACGGCTGCGTGGAGAGTCCGCCTCCGACACGCAGATCAAACCCGACAGCGGTCTGTCCGTTGATCGTTCGACGTGTGGCGGTGAGTGCAACGCACTGAATCTCCGGATGCGAGCACCACGTGGTGCAGCCGGCAATACTGATCTTGTACTTTCTCGGCAGATTCGCATACGCTTGATTTCCAAGAAAGAGCGCATTCACCTGCTGGACGAGCGGGCCGCCATCGATGAGTTCGTCCTTGTCGACGCCGGCCACCGGACACCCGACGACGTTGCGCGTAATATCCCCACAGGCTCCGAGCGTGGAGATCCCGACCGCCTCAAGTTGCTTCAGAATCTCAACCGCCTGCGTGTGGTGCACCCAGTGCAGCTGGAAAGTCTGCCGCGTCGTGATGTCCGCATAGCCCTTATTCTTCTGTTCCGTGATTGCGGCGATCACCTCGAGTTGCTGCGGCGTCACATACCCATTGGGCTGGCGCGTGCGCAGCATGAAGTAGCCCTGCTCATGCCGATGCGTGTAGAGGCCGAGCCACTTACACATGAAGAGATCGTCTTCCGTCAAGGTGTCGTAGCCTTGGACGGCGGCGCGCTCAATGGCTTTGAGCACGTCAAAGGGATTGCCGTAACGCTGTTTAATCTCTTCGGCTTGATTCGCCATGCGATCTCACTTGGGGTTGGTCAGACTCATTTACAAGTCAATACGGCTCCCGACCTCTTGCCACCATTCATCGAGAGCGGGCGTGAAATACTTGACGCGTTCCTTCTTATATTCCTTCGTACTGAAGAGATTCTTGTGCGGCAATGGCCCGACCCTTTCCTCGATCTGCTTGACGATCTCCATGCACGCCTCATGCGTCGGCGCGTGAATCATGGTGAAGAGCGCGTAGGGCCAATTCGGATAGACCGGACATTCATAGCAGTGGCTGATCGCGCGAAAGAGCGCTATCTGCTCGCCGACCACTGGCACCTGATCGGCGGGCACTTGCCACACGACAAGCGCATTGGCCAGAAACCCTGCGTTGCGGTGATGCAGGATCGCGGCGAACCGGCGCATGTAGCCGAAGTGCTCGGCGCGACGCGCCCACGCGAATAGCTCCTGCTCTGTCGTCTCCGCTTGCTCCGCCAACACCGTGAAGGGCATCTCTAGAAGCGGTAATTCTTCCTGGAGCACCCGGATGCATCGAATGTCTTGCTCGCTGAGCGGCGGTTTTGACGCCAGGTGGCGCTGGTCGTTGTAGATCTCTTCCTGATTTTCCAGCGAGGGCTCCTGGCCGGTCAGGTCGAGCTTCATGCCGACTTTGTAGATGCGCGCAATCGGCAGCATGATCGTCTCCTCCACCTTCGCCTGGGCGTGGAGGATGCGAATGACTTGTTCCAACGAATCGGTCGGCGGGACGGCGACGGAAAACCAGAGGTTGAAGGGATCGCTGCGCTGATAGGTATGCGAGACTCCCGGGTGCTGGTTGATGGTCTGCGCCGCGGCATCGACGCGGGACGGCTCAACCCGCATCGCGGCGAGCGTATGTTGATAGCCTAACGCCCGCGCATCAAAAATCGCGGAAATCTGCCGCAACACCTGTTGCGTTTTCAGCCGTGTGACGCGATCCAAGCATTGCTGCTCCGAGATCCCAAGCTTTTCTCCCAGCACCTGAAACGGACGGTGATCGAGGGGAAACCGCTTTTGCGCCTCCGTGAGGAGTGCTTTATCCAGATCGTCAAGCGTTTGGGTGGTGGTTGCCATGGCCTCAGAACCGGTTGGAACACGCGAGGTTAATCAAACACCTCAGCAGGGATGCCGGTGATTGTCGTCAACCGATTGGCGATCTCGAGCAGCTGCTCGCGGGGCACTTCAGTAACGCCGGGGGCCGCCGTCCCTCGATCGACCGTATAGACCTGGACGGAAAGCGGCCGGATCGCTCCGACGGCACGAACCCACGCGGCCACATGCGCCTCGTCGGTGTTGTCATACGCGCCTTGGATGAACATGCTCTGCAAGATGATCTCCGGAAGCGTCTTCAGCGCGTCGACCATCCCCGTAAAGCCGATGGCACCCATCGGCTGATTGATGCGCCGCCAGGTCGCCTCATCGGCGGCGTCGAATTTCATGTAGCGCGTATCCAGCAACGCGAGGGTTGCGCGCACGCGCGGCCGCGTCACCTGCGTGGCGTCGGTGAGGATGCCGACACGGGCCGCTGAAAAGTACGCGTCTCGCAACCGCTTCAAGCCGATCACGACATCGTAGAGATCGGGGTGCAGCGTTGGCTCGCCGTTGCCGGCGATGGTGATGCAGTCAACCTGTGTTCCCTCGCGCGCGTGCTGCTCGAAGGCTTCACGAATCTCTGCCAGCAGGACGGGAGCTCGTTTCAACCGTTCTTGCGACGGGTTGGCCGGCGTCCATCCGTATTGGCAGTAGACGCAGTTTGACGAGCAGACCTTATGACTCACCGGCAGGACATTGATGCCGAGGGACGAGCCCAGGCGCCGGGATTGAATCGGCCCGTACACGGTCGTGTCTTGAAGCGGAATCGTCTCAGGCATGATGCCGTCATTGTAGGGGAGGACACCGTCGAGGTCAATGATACGCGGGGCGAGAGACGCGGGGCGTGGGACGAGCCATAGCACTAAAGCCAATAAAATACGAAGTAGTTTGTCTGCTCAAACGAAGAAAGCGCGGTGTGATGTTTCTTCCACCCCCGTCTCCTGCCCCGCGCCCCTGCGCTAGGAATAGTCGATCAGATGGCGGGGGCTCCCGGCTGTTTCGCGGCCCGTCGCTTGAAGGCGCGCTCGATCCGCATCAGGAGATCCTCGTGATCGAACGGCTTGATGACGTAATCCTCGATGCCTTCGAGCTCAAAGAGGTCCTTCATCCGGTCCCTCGCCGTCAAGACAATGATGGGCACTTTGCCCCGGCCGAATCTCACATTGAGCTCGCGCAAACAGGAGTAGCCATCCATGACCGGCATGAGCACGTCCAGAATGATCAGGTCGGGGTGTTCTTTCTCGGCAAGCTCCAGCGCAGCCTGACCATCCGAGGCCGTGACGACTTGATACCCCTTGGATTGCAACCGGATCTTGACCGCCAGCGCCAGCTGCTGCTCGTCATCCGCGATAAGAATTTTCTTCCCCTCAGCCATCGGACGGTCCTCCTGCGCTATCCTTCGCCAACATGTCGTTTATCACTACCAGGAGCTCTGCGGAATCAAACGGCTTATGCATCAATCGCACCGATGGCAGATCTTCGATGCGCTCCTCTTTCGCCTGCCGCGGCAGCGCGGTCAGCACGATGACGGGCACGCGCGACGTCTCGTGGCGCGCGCGAAGCCGCTGGACCATTTCGCAGCCGCCCATTTCCGGCATCAACAGATCGGCAATGACCAGATCCGGGTGCCAGTGTTCGACTTTCTCCAAACCTTCTTTGCCGTTGGTCGCCACCTCGCATTGGAACCCCGCGGCATTGAGGCGCACAACGATCGCTCGTCGCAGTTCCGGCTCATCTTCAACGAGCAAGACGCGTTTCGCCATCGCTAGCGCCTCACCCCCTGGCGCTGCAACAGCACTTCTCGCACTTTCGCCAGCAGGTCCTCCAACTGAAACGGCTTGGAGATGTAATTATACGTCGCCTGCTCCATGCCGAGTTGCCGATCTTTGCGCTCGCCCTTCGCCGTCACAATGATGACGGGGACGTCCTTCGTCAGCGGATCTTCCTTCAGCAGATGGTACACCTCATAACCGTCCATGACCGGCATCATCAGGTCGAGCAAGATGAGATCGACCGGGTGGCTCCTCAACTGCTCGAGCGCATCCGGCCCGCTCGCCGCCGTCAGCACGTCGTACTCGCGCAACTCCAGCGCGTCTTTCAGGAACTGGCGGATCTTCGGTTCGTCATCGATGACCATCACGCGCATCTTCGGTTTGTCCTGCTCGTGCAGTTGACGTTCCGTTGCACGCAACAGTTCATCTTCGCTGCGCGCTTCATCCGGATACGTCGCGGTGGCCGTCACGAGCGACACGTCCACCGATTGCGCGCCGATATGAAACGGTTTCTCGGCCACCACGTGTTTCATGCGCTCCGCGATGGTCTGTGCCCCGCCGCGGTCGACCTCGGCAAGAATGATCACCATCTCGCCCCGTTGCCAGCGCACGACGATATCCCCCGCGCCGCGCCGCACGGTCTCACGCAGCGCCATCTCAAGCTGCTTGAAGAGCCGGCTCGTCTCCTCCAGCCCATACAACGCCTTCAGCTCCTGGAAATTGGACAGCGCCGCCACGATGATCGAGCAGCGCGTTTGCTTGCGCTTGGCCTGCTCAATGCACGTCTTGATATATTCGCGAAACACTTCCTCGACCTGATACTTCGGCAACGTGAAGGAGAAGATGCTCCCTTGTGCCACCGTACTCGTCGCCCAGATCCGACCACCATGCAGCTCGATCAACCGCTTGCAAATGGCCAGCCCAAGGCCGGTGCCTTTAGCACCCGTCGATTTGTTCATCCGGCGAAACTGCTGGAACTTCTCGAAGAGCTTCGGCAGATCTTCCGGCGCGATCCCCACGCCGGTATCCTCGACGTGAAATTCCAGCTCATTCGGTTGCTCGACCGCGCGGATCGTGATCGTGCCCGGCCCTTCAGTAAACTTCACGGCGTTGCCGATGAGGTTGGTCAGCACTTGCGCAATCTTGTCCGAGTCCGCAAAAACGCCCGGCAATCCCGCCGGCACCTTCACGTCGAGGGTCAGCTGCTTGCCTTCTGCCAACGGCTGCATCGACTGGACCACCTGGTCCACCATCGCCAACGGCTCGACGAACCCCCGGCTGAGCAGCACGCGTCCGGCCTCGATCTTGGCCATGTCCAGCAAATCGTCGATGATGCGCGAGAGGCGATCGACATTGCCTGTGATGATCGACAGATACTCGCGCTGATCCTGCGTCAACGGGCCGGCAATCCGGTCGGAGAGAATGGCGGTAAACTCTTTGATGGTCGCCAGCGGCGTGCGCAACTCGTGGCTGACCATGGAGACGAGATCCGATTTCATCTGGTCGACGCGCTTGAGCTCCTCATTGGCGCGCCGCAGCTCGGCGTTGCGCTCTTCGAGCAGCCGGGCGTGTTCCCAGAGCTCGGTCTGCAATTGCTCGCGCTCATCCTTGAGGTGCCGCCGCTCCAAGCCTTCGCGGATGACCAAGGGCAGCGCCGCCAAATGCCCCATGTAGGGCGATTTGACGATGTAGTCGTACGCGCCCAATTTCATCGCCTCGACCGCGGCAACTTCGTCCCCGTGCCCGGTCACAATGATGCACATCGCGTCGGGTTTCATCGTCATGATCCGCCGCAGGATTTCGACGCCCTGGATGTCGGGCAGCTTCATATCGATCAGATAAGCGTGGTAGTCCTTCTGCAGCAGACGATCAAGCCCCGCTCGCCCGGTTTGATAAATATCGATGAGGAACCCTTCCTGCTCGAGGGCTTCTTTCGTCAGGATCCCTTGCCCTTCGTCGTCTTCGAAGAGCAGCACCCACAGCGGTGTCGCAGCCATCGTCGTGACGTCCTTGCGTTTAGTCCGGGAATCGCACGATGTCGAGAAACAGCCCCAACGATTTCACGCGATCCTGGAACTCCTCGTACCGGATCGGCTTGACCACGTAACTATTCGCGCCCAACGCGTAGCAGCGATTCACTTCCACCTGGTCATCCGTCGATGTCAACATGAGGATCGGAATCATCCGCAGCTGAGGATCGGACTTGATCTTCTCCAGGACGCCAAATCCGTCCATCTTCGGCATCTTGATATCGAGCAGGATGAGCCCGGGCCGAGGCGATTTGGCCGGGTCCTGGTACTTGCCTCGGCGAAAGAGGTAATCGAGCGCCTCCTGCCCATCACGCATCTCGATGAGTTCGTTGATGATCCCCCCCGCCCGCAGGTTCTCGCGGATCAACAACTGATGCCCCTCGTCATCCTCGACGAGCATGATGTAGATGGACTGCTTCGGCGTGCTCATCCCGTCACCCCCTGCATCGTTGCTGGCGTCATCGGCAATGTAAAGAAGAACGTGCTGCCTTGGCCTTTCTGCGATGTCACCCAAATTTTTCCGCCATGTGATCGAAGGATCTTTCGCACATACGCCAGCCCCACACCTTCGCCGGGCACATCTATGGCCTGCAGGCGCGTGAACATCTGGAACACGCGTTCTTGATCCTCCGATCCAATCCCGATCCCGGTATCGCGCACGTAACATTCCACGTGCTCCGCCTGCTCGCGCCCGCCGATCTCAATGAATCGCTGTTCCGCAGCTCCCATATAGTTGATGGCGTTGGCGATGAGGTTGGAAAAGACTTGGTTGATTTCATTCAACCGACACGGCACCTGGGTGGAGAGCGGATGGCGAATGACTTGAATCGATCGCTCTTTTAGTTGGTGATCGAAGGTGGCCAGCACGTCGTCAAGGATCGTATTCAGGTCATTCGGCCGAATCGGATCGGCCTTACGGCCCACGCGGGAGATCGCCAGCAGCGATGCCAGCAGCGCGTCCATCTTTTCTACGCCCTTGGAGATAAATCGCAGCGATTCGGCGAACCGCGCCTGCATCGTATCGCGAAACGTCTCCGTTTCGGTGCGCAATCCGTTGTCCTGGCTGCGCTCCGCCACGAGCGTGAGCTTCCGCAACGCCTCCTGTATCACCGGTTCCAGGCGCTTCGAAAATCCCTGAATGTTGATCAATGGAGCGCGTAAATCGTGCGACACGACCCGCAAGAGATCTTCCATCTCTTGATTGAGAGCCGAAAGCTCTTGCGTCGACTGTTCCAGCCGCTTGGTGTATTGCTCCAAATCGGCCTTCGATGTCCGGAGCTCCTCCACCATGTGATTGAAGGAGCGGGCAACTTCGCTGAGCTCATCCGTCGTCGTCACGGGCACGTGCTGGGAAAAATCTCCTCGCTCAGCGATTTGTCTCGCGGCCCGGGTCAATTCCGCCAAAGGAGTCGTGATCCCACGGGTAAAATAGCGGCCAAAGAGAATGACCACAAAGAACACCTCGATCATCACGACCCACCCGAACCGCACATACCGATTTAAGGGAGCCGCGAAATCATTGGGAAACGCGATGGACATCAACATCCACGGCGGATCCACCAACTTCGCGAAGGCCACAACCCGGTGATACCCCACGCGATCGACCCAGACCCCTTCGCGACCCTGCACATGCGCCCTCGCATTGTACAATTGCTCCTGCTCGAGCCTGGTGAAGTTTCGGGGGTGCGGGGTTATGATGTGCCCTTCGCGATCGAGAATGAAGGCATAGCCATAGCGCCCCAGCACGGCGTCGCGAAGCAGTGCGGTGCGATCCTGCAGACGTTCAAACAACGCCACGCGTCCTGCGACCGCCTTGAGTTGCGTTAACGCGCGATCTTGCAGTTGTTCCTCTGTGACCAGTTGGCCGAGCGTGTAGGCCGCAGGTTGGAGCAGACACACCGCCGCAATCGCCAGCACGCAAGTCGTGGTCAGGAATTTCGCCGCAAGTGAGGTGTGTCGTAACGGCCGTGCTTGTTTCAATTGCACGCTGCACCACGCCACGACGGGATGCAGCGCACGCACCGTGCCGAAATAGCAGAAGGCCCCCATCATGCCACCGACCAGGGGAATCGCCGGCATGGTTTTGATCATCTCGCTGATCGGCTGGTTGGCTTGCCAGTGGACAACGCCGACACCCACCACGTAGCCGATGAACGCCGCGATGAACGATCCCACCGCCACCCACCACGGCAATTCGAGAGCGCGTTGATACACGCGAATGCACTGCGAGCGATCCACCGACTCGCCCCGCGACCAGGCTGTGAGGGCGCGATGAATGGGCCGGTACGCCAGCCATGGAACAAGCAAGATGCAGAACCCTCCAATGAGCGGGACTTCGGTAAAGTACATCAGGAACGCCCATCGCCACTGCTTCTCGTTGAGCAGCCATGCCAACCATCCGTAGGTGATGGCCGGTCCGTAGCCAAAGACGGTGATGCCGATGAGCCACGTTCTGAAGAGGCGCGTGAGCGTCCGGCGCGGCGTGGGCAAATCGTACCGCGTCGTGGTATGTGTTGATACCGCCGAGACTGCGGTGGCGTGCTCGGTTTCGGCCGATGCGCCGGCTTCACCAGCCATGCACAATCTCCCCGTTGGGCATCATGCTACGGTTCTTCATAGTGTTTTTAAGCACGATTAATCAGCAATGAGCTAAGTATACCTGAGGCGTTCGAGAGTCAACAGTGCAGTGTGCAACATTCATCCCACTGATGCGTAAGCGAGTCCCCGGCCCGTCGGTGATGATTACCGGGGCGGGCTGCCGCCTGCGGGTATTGGAATGGACGATGCGGAAGGAGTTACAGCGATGCGGCCCATTGAAGGAAATGTCCGAGGGCCCTTCGATGGGAAAGCGTGAATCGGAAGAATCGTGCGGGTGTTACGTCGTCGGCGTGCAGGAGGCGGCCGTGCTCGTCGCATACACCGTAGGTCTCCATGCGCCAACGCAGCAGCGGCGACCGCCAGGGCGTCAGGAGATAGGGGCCGGCTAATCGAAGTGCGACCACTATCATGCGAATCAGGAGCATGCGAATTGGAAGCTGGAATCTAGAGGCTGGAAATTGGAACAAAAATGCCGTTGACAGGACCTCCAGTTTCCAGCATCCAGCATCCAGCTTCCCAACATGTTCGCAGAATTACCTCGCGAGTTGCCGCGTCGCCGCGAGTGCGGCGTCGTAGTTCGGATGCGAGGTCACTTCAGGCACATATTCCACGTAGCGAACGGTGCCCGCGCCATCGACGAGCACAATCGCCCGGGTCAGGAGCCGCAGTTCTTTGATCAGCATCCCGTACGCCTTTCCAAACGAGGCGTCCTTGTGATCGGACACCACCTTGACCTTGTCGATCCCCGCCGCTCCACACCAGCGCTTCTGCGCAAACGGCAGGTCCATGCTGACGGCCAAGATCTGGACGTTCGGGAGCTTCGCCGCTTCCTCGTTCAACCGCCGCGTCTGCGCGTCGCACACCGGCGTATCCAGCGAGGGGACGACGCTGATGAGGAGTGTCTTGCCCTTGACGCTGCTCAGCGTCACGGGAGATAAATCCTGTGCGATTGTTTGGAATTCCGGCGCTCGGGCGCCCACTGTAATTGCCGGTCCAATGAGTGTGAGCGGATTGCCCTTGAATGTGACGGCGCCGACGCGCTCTTGGGGCGAGCTCGACACGGTTGCTGTTGCCATCAGTGATCCTCCTCGGTTGGTATCTCACGGCGGACATCTCATGCTAGCGAAAGGCCAACGGAACGTCAAGGTAGCGCCATGCTTGTGTCGTGCTTGGTGATGGTCAAGTTTGGCGGGTCCTGCGACCGAGGCCGGGTACCCACGAAGTGGGTGGCCGATGGGAGTGCCGGAAGCCGTGAGGCAACGGCCCGCTGCGTCACCCACCAAACTTGACCACTACCTCGTGCTTGACGCCCCGTTGCCTCGACGGTAGAGTAGCCCATCATGGTCATTCCTCTGTTGTTACACGGCAAACATGCGACCGCGCCTGTGCTCTACCAACCTTTTGGCCCGTGGATTGTGCCGTGGCGCCATACCTCTCTCGCAAATGAATATGACGCGCTGCGCCGGACGGTCGGACTGATCGACGGCTCCACGCAAGCGCTCATCGAAGTGCGGGGAGCGGATCGCGTCAGTTTCTTGCATAACCTGCTCACCAACGACCTCAAGCGGCTCGTTCCCGGCACCGGATGCCAAGCCGCGCTGCTCGATGCCTCGGCGAAATTGATCGCGCCGATGCTCGTCCTCGCCGACGCGGACGCGTTGTGGCTGCTCTGCGAGCTTGACCGAGCGACCGTAGTTATGGCCGCGCTGAATCGGTATCTTTTTGCGGAGCAGGTGACACTCGTGAATCATGAGCGACAACACGCCGTCTTGGCCCTCGAAGGACCTCGAGCGACGGAGCTGCTATGTCGCGCTGCAGATACTCCGATGCCGGAGCTGCCCAACGCAGGCGACCACGGCATCCTCATAGTCCAAGGCATCCCGGTGCGGGCGATCAGATATAGCCTCATCGGCGGTCATGGCGCGCTCTGCCTCGTCGCCCTGGACGACGCCCAGACGGTGTGGGAGCATCTTCAGCGAGTTGGCGTGCCGTTTGGCCTGCAACTCGTGGGGTGGGAAGCGCTCAACGTGGCCCGCATCGAAGCCGGCATCCCATGGTTTGGGATCGATATGGACGAAACGCATCTGCTGCCGGAAACCGGATTGCAAAACATGACGGTCAGCGACACGAAGGGCTGCTACCTCGGTCAGGAAATCATCGCGCGGTTGCAGACGTACGGCTCCGTCAGCAAACGATTGGTGGGATTATTGGTCGAGGGGGATGACGTGCCGCGCACGGGAGATCGAATCGTCTCGCCGGGAAGCGACGAGACGCTTGGAAGCGTCACCAGTAGCTGCAATTCCCCCGCTCTTCATCGCCCCATCGCGTTGGGCTACGTGAAGCGCGGCGCGTACGATGCTGGAACGCGCGTCGACATCGTGTGCGGGAAGGCCCGCGTCCCCGCGACGGTCCAGGTGCCGCCGCTCGCGCCGTTCCGATAGGTGGGATTACCCCTCTTGCCAGTAGCGGACGAACTCGTGCAGGTGGGTCAACGTCGCGAGTGTCGGCATGCGGTCGAGGAACACCTTGCCGACGAGATGGTCGCATTCATGCTGGATGACCCGCGCAAAGAACCCCTTCGCTTGAACGCGCACCTTCTCGCCCTTGCGGTTGTACGCTTCCACCTCGAGTGCGTCCGCGCGCGGCACCTGCCCGCGGAACTCGTGGACGCTCAAGCATCCTTCCCAGTCGATCAGATGCTTCTTCGACATGCTGAGGATCTTCGGGTTGATCAGCACGGTCAGCGGCACCGGCCCCTCACCCGGATAGCGACGGTTCGAGGTGACTTCGATCACGGCGATCTGCTGCGACACATGCACCTGCGGCGCGGCCAGTCCCACGCCTTCGTACTCGCGCATCGTCTCGATCATGTCGTCGAGAAATCGCTGCACGCCGGCAGACGTGATCAGCTCCTTCGGGACGGGGGCCGACGGTGTGCGGATGACGGGGTGACCAAGACGCGCAACTTTTAAGATAGCCATCTGCGAGTCGGCAACAAGCAACCGGCAACAAGCGACATGTTAACCAGAAATAAGAGGGTTGGAGGTTGGACCGCCGCGCTTGGTGAACGGTTCGTACTCTTTATGGCGCTTCAGATACGCGTCGGAAATGTACGAACAGGATGGAATCACGGTGAGCTGCTTGGCCTTCGCGTATTCAAACGCCGCTTTGCAGAGTTTCTCCGCAATCCCGCGCCCGCGAAACACCTCGGGAACGTACGTGTGGTAGAGGTCAATGCTCTTCCCGTTCAGTCGATACATCACGCAGGCTTCGTAGCCTTGGAGCTTCACGAAAAATTTGCTCCCGGCTTGGTCGTGCTGCACCGTTACGTCTTCCGTCATAACGCGGTTATTATAGAGAGCCGGCCGACGGCTTGCAACGACCTCTTGTCTCAGGCATGATAGAGGCCCGCGATGGACGCCGTCGGAATGCTCCTCAATCAAATTGCGCAGACGCTGCCGGAAAACCGCGCGCAGCTGCGCAAGCTCAAGACCGCGATCGCCTCGCAGGCGAAGCAGCCGCTCATCCGCAACGATGCGCTGCTGCATCGCTATCGAGCTGAACTCCTCGAAGGCCTGCGCAAACCCGATGAGCGGCTCTCGCAGATCCTGACCCTCAACGGCATCCGCTCTCAATCCGGGATCGCCACGGTCACGGTGATCACGAAGCCATTCGCCTGCCCGGGCCGATGCGTCTACTGCCCGACGGAAGCGCGCGCGCCGAAGAGCTATCTCACCAACGAGCCTGCGATCATGCGCGCGATCCGCAATGAGTACGACCCGTACGCCCAAGTGCGCAGCCGACTTGACGCGCTCGAGGAGACCGGCCACCCGACGGACAAAGTGGAGCTGATCATCAAGGGCGGCACGTGGTCGTTTTATCCGGAGTCGTATCAGCGTGAGTTCGTCCAGCGTTGCATCGAAGCGGCGAATGACTTCGGGCAGCACACAGCACACAGCACACAGCACACAGATCCGTGTCAGCAAGACGCAAGCCTGGAACTGACCCAACAACGGAATGAAGCGGCGAAGAACCGCATCATCGGCATCACGATCGAGACGCGTCCGGACTATGTTGATGCGGCGGAGATCCGTCGGCTGCGCGAACTTGGCGTCACGCGCGTCGAGCTCGGCGTCCAGACGCTGGAAGAGTCGGTGCTCGACTTGATTGTGCGGGATCATGGTATTGCCGAAGTCCAGCACGCCACTCGCCTGCTGAAGAACGCCGGCTTCAAGGTCGCGTACCATCTCATGCCGAATCTTCCTGGGGCCACTCCGGCGAGCGACCTTGAGAGCCTGCGCACGCTCTTTACCGATCCCGCGTATCAGCCGGACACGATGAAGCTGTATCCCTGTGCCGTCGTGGAAAGCGCCGAGCTGTACGAGTGGTGGCGGCAAGGCCGCTACACCCCGTACGATGACGAGACGCTCGTTGAGCTGCTCATCGCAATGAAGCAGCTCGTGCCGCCGTACGTGCGCATCGAGCGCGTCATTCGCGACATTCCCTCGACCTCCATTCAGGCCGGATCGCACACGACGAACTTGCGCGAAGAAGTCCACCGGCGCCTGCGCGCGCGAGGGCTGCGTTGCCGCTGCATCCGCTGCCGGCAAGTGCGTGACGATGCGACAGGATCGTTCGCACTGGTCAGGCGCGCATACGAAGCGTCCGGCGGGATGGAGATCTTCTTGAGCTTTGAGGATTCCACCACCGATCGGCTGGCCTCGCTGTTGCGCTTGCGCATCCCCTCTGCGCAAACCATTCCGCTTTGCTCGACGCTGCGCGATGCGGCACTCCTCCGGGAATTGCATTCGTACGGGCATCACGTGCCGCTGCACGAGACACGCGATCGCGCGGTCCAGCATCACGGCTTCGGTCGGCGCCTCTTGCTGGAAGCCGAACGCATGGCGCGAGACGAGTATGGGTTGCGCCGGATGGCGGTGATCGCGGGGGTGGGCGTGCGCGACTATTATCGAAAGTTCGGCTACGAACTGGAAGAGACGTATATGGTGAAGGAGCTTAGCGGGAAGCACTAAGCACACAGCACAAAGCAAAAAGTAAAAACTGGAAGAAATAAAAACGCCTAGAAAATTTCTAGGCGTTTTACATTTTACTTTGTGCTGTCTGCTGTGTGCTTAGTGCTGAAGTTTAGTTGACGAGCTTATTGCCCGGCCGCTTAGGCGGATCGTTCTTTGGACGCTCCGGAGCCGGCGGGTTGTTCTTATAGGACGGGGTGAGCTCTTTGTTGATCGCAGCGTAGGCCTTGTCCTCATCTTCGGAAGCGACGATGGCGCCGACCGGACACTCCGGCAGGCACAGGCCGCAGTTGATGCACACCTCGGGGTCGATGATCATGAACTCCTGCCCCTTGTAGTCGCCGGGATGAATGCATTCCACGGGGCAGACGGTGGCGCACACCCCGTACCGCTCGCCGAGACACTTCTCCGTAATGACATAGGCCATCAGGTTGCCTCCTTAAGGTTCGCGTGAAATTTCGTGTATCTTACAGAATCCGCTGCGGCTTCGTCAAGCGGCTCGTGTGCGCGTTACAAGACCAGGTGCGAATCCGTGTCACGAACCCCGCTCAGTTGGCGAATAGTGGAGAGAACCACCGCGAACTCTTCGTAGGGCTCGGCGTCGATAAATGCGATCATGTCGTGCTCACCGGTAACCTGATAGACCATCTTGACGCCGGCGAGTTTCGATATGGCGTCCTGGATCGCCGTCTCGCGTCCCGGTGTGACATCAATCATGATGAAGGCTTTCGGCATCGTCTCATCACCCCGTTTTGCGGTATTGTAACCCAGCCTGTTGAGAAACTCAAGCAACCGTCTCACACAGACATCCCATCCATTATTATTGAATGGCCACTATGCGCGGGTGGCGCAGCGCGGAGGCCCCCACGCCGCCCGCAGAGCCAGCGCGATAGTCGCTGGGCGAGGACGGTGTGGGGTCGCGCTGCGACAGGACCCGCGAACTGAACCCGAGCCAGGACCCGCCCACCAACTTATGAAGACCCTCAAACTAATCGATGAGCACATATCCGTTGAAGATTGGGAATGGGCGGCGTATTCTACCGTCATGACGATGCAGGGTGTCGCGTCCGTCTCGGGCACCGAACGCTTCCGGCAACGATGCGCCTCCCTCCATCCCGACCATTTCCGGTCCCTGCACAATCTCTGGGTGTCCTCGATCGGCTTGGGCACCTATCTCGGAGACGCGGATGACCAGACCGATGAGCTCTACGCGCTCGCGATTCAAGAGGCCCTCCGGCGCGGCTGCAACGTGCTGGATACGGCCATCAACTATCGGTGCCAACGCAGCGAGCGCGTCATCGGACGAACGGTGGCCGCGCTCGTCGCCGGCGGGGCCCTCACGCGCGAAGAAGTCGTCCTCTGCACAAAAGGCGGCTACTTGCCTTTCGATGGCGCGGTGCCCGCAGATCCCGGCCGCTACGTCGTCGACACGATCATCGCCCCGGGCCTGGCCCGGTATGACGAGATCGTGGCCGGTTGCCATTGCCTCGCGCCGGCGTATTTGGATCACGCGCTGCGCACCAGCCTGAGCAACTTGCGCGCGCAGACGATCGATGTCTACTATCTCCATAACCCCGAGCAACAACTCGATGAAGTCAGTCGTGACGTTTTCATGGCTCGGCTTGCCGCCGCCTTCGAACTGCTGGAGCAACGCGTGCGGGATGGCGTCATTCGCTTGTACGGAACCGCCACCTGGAATGGGTTTCGCTGCAACCCCCACGCGCGCGCCTACCTCTCCTTAGAGACGCTCGTCGCGTGCGCCGAGCACGTCGGAGGCTCCGGGCACCATTTCCGTGCCATTCAACTGCCGTACAATCTGGCGATGCCCGACGCGTATTCGTTTCAGAACCAGACGGTCGACGGCGACACCATGTCGATCTTCCAAGCTGCGGAGCACTTGGGCCTCTCGGTCGTCGTCAGCGGCAGCCTCTTGCAGAGCCAGCTGACGCGCCTGCCCTCAAGCCTCGAAGCGTCGATCCCCGGTCTCGCGACATCGGCGCAACGCGCCCTGCAGTTTGTCCGCTCAACACCGGGCGTCACGACGGCCCTCGTCGGCATGAAACAACCGGCGCACGTCGAAGAGAACTTAGCGCTCGCCCGCCATCCGTCGCTTGGCGCCGAGCAGATCCGCCATCTCTTCGATCGCGCGGCACGGTAGCGCATGCTGCCGCGACGCTTGACCTCTTCGCGCGGACGTCGCGTCCTCGCCGCCCTCGGGATCGTCCTCACGGGATGCGCGACGACAAAGCCGCTCATGGCCGTCAACGTTTCGTTGATCGATCTGCGATCACAGCCCCACACCGTCGCCGCACCCGTCGTCCATGATCCCCTTGAAGAAACGCAGCTCCTCTACGGCGAGCTGGTCACGGTCGTGAACACGCAAGAGGGCTGGTCGCATGTCGAAGCGATCGAGCAGCCCGAGCGGACGCACGAGAACCGTTGGCAGGGCTATCCGGGCTGGGTGCCGACGTCTGCGCTGACGCTGTGGCAGCCGCTGATGACGCCGACCATCATCGTCACCGAGCGATGGGCGCCGACCTGGCGCAACTCCTACAGGACAACATCGGCTCCATGGCATTTCTCGCTCGGCACGCGGCTGCGCGCCACCGACATGGCCGGCCAACTGTGGAAGGTGGAGCTGCTCAATGGTGAGACCGTCTGGATGTTGCATAAGGATGCTCGACCGATCGGAGAGTTGATGGCGCTGCCAGACCTTGAGAAGCGGCGCGTGATCCTGCGCTCTGCGCAGTTGTTCCTCGGAGATCCGTACTATTGGGGTGGGCGCTCGCCGCACACGACGACGCTCAACGATCAAGTCACCGGCGTGGACTGCTCAGGGCTCGTCAACCTGGCGTATCGCGCAGCCGGTGTCGACATCCCTCGCGACGCCCATGAACAGTTTCTACGCGCGAAAACCGTCAAAGCCGTTCAGCCAGGCGATCTCATCTTCCTCTCCGAGCGTCATAACCCGAAGCACATCAGCCACGTGATGCTCTATGCGGGTGACGGCGAGGTCATCGAAGCACCCGGCACCGGCTTGGCGGTGCGCCGCATCGCGCTGAAGCAGCGGCTGGGGCAATCGCTGGATTGGTTGGCTCCGGGTGCCGTCGTCGAGGACCAAACCCTCTTTTTCGGCACGTATCTGCAGTGATCGTTCTGCGCACCTCACACACCTCGCACCGCATCACGCGCACCGTATGTCTTGACGGGTTGTTGGCATGAGCGCGTGGTGGCCGGCGGTCGGGCTCGCACTCATCGTCGGTCTCGTTCTGCTCGCGCAACGCCTTCCGATGTGTGCGCCGCTGTTTCGCTGGCTGCCGATCCCGCTGTGGTGCTATGCCCTGCCCATGATGGCGGTCTCGATCGGCTGGCTGCCGTCCCGCGATCCCGCGTATCCGGCGTTGATCAATGGGGCACTACCCCTCGCGCTGGGACTGCTGCTGTTTGGAGTCGACCTCGCATCCATTGTGCGCACAGGTCCACGCGCATTGCTGGCGGCCGGCGTCGGAGCGCTGGGCATCATCCTCGGCGCCGTACTCGGCACACTCCTCTTGCGCCCGTGGCTGCCGGCTGACGCCTGGAAGGGCGCCGGCACGCTGACTGCGACATGGACCGGCGGCACGATGAACCTGTTGGCCCTGCGCACGATCTTGGATACTCCGGAGTCCATCTTCGCCCCGCTGATCATCGTCGACGCGATGATCGCCTACAGTTGGATGGCGTTGCTCGTCGCGATGTCCGGACGGCAGGGCTCGCTGAATCGCTGGTTGAGGGCTGATGCCGCGCCTTCGCGCGGTCGTCCTCATACCCTCGTCGTCTCTCGCTCAGTCCACCATGTCGGGTCAACGCTCGCCTGTTGTGTACTCGCTGCAGGTCTCTCATGGAGCGCGCGCGCCATCGCCGTCCATCTGCCTACCTCGTCGCTCATCAGCTCTGCCGCAGGATGGGTGGCCTTGCTGGTCACGACAGGGGGATTGAGCCTCGCGCTGATTCCACGCGTGCGAACCATCGGAGGTTCAGGTGGGCCCCTGGGGTATTATGGCCTGTATCTCGTCCTTGCGGCCACCGGCGCTCAAGCGAGCCTGCGCGCGCTATGGTCCGCGCCGGTTTGGCTGGCCTTCGCAGCGATGCTCGTCCTCACCCACGCGCTCGTGCTCGTGCTGGCAGGACGCGTCTGGCGCTTGCCTCTGGGTTTGTTGGCCACGGCCAGTCAGGCGAATATCGGCGGGGTGGTATCCGCTCCGCTCGTGGCCGCGGTGTACAGCCAAGAACTGGTCCCCATTGGCTTGCTACTGGCAATTGCTGGCAACGCGGTGGGAACATATTTGGGACTCGGTGCGGCCACGTTGTGTCACTGGGCCATGCAGGTGATTCGTTGAAGGAGTAAGGAGAGAGCACGTGGGCGTGACTCGCGACGCCACGAGCCTAGCCACGATCCGTGTAGTCCTTCGGCATCGAGAGGGCTTCTTGATCTGTGGGGACCGTTAACGAGTGTCGATGGGCACGCAGGGGTGATACCGTACATTTCACGATCACTATGAACGCGACTATCGCAGCTATAAGGTACAGCACCAGTACCCCAAAGTTACGATCAAAATAATTAGGCAACCACATCATCCACCTCGCAATATTTCCAGGATAATCTTTCAAAGATTGGTAAGGCGCTGAAGGACATCTGTAGAACCGGTTTCATAAATCCGCGCGAACCGCGTTGCGAGCGCCAGCGGGCCAGATGCCAGGAGCGACGACGACGGTGTACCCCCTGTGGTACTCCGAGGAGGAGCGACGCCGCAGCGGGCCCGCTGCCGCCGCAACC
>JACQHR010000009.1 GCA_016198905.1 Candidatus Omnitrophota bacterium
GCCGCAGATGTTTCGGGCGCTTCCGCGGCGCCGCCATCGCACGCGCGAACTCTGGAGGGGCCAAATGCGCCATGCCCAACAGCGCTTCGATCCGGCGATCGGTCGGGGGATGCGTCGAGAGCCAGTCGGCGAACAGCCCTTCACGCTCACTGAGCGCCTCAAGGCCGGGGTCCAAGATGAAGAGCACCGAGAGCGATTCCCCTTCCATCCCTGCTCCACGCCAGTGCTTGCTGATCTGATGCAAGGCTTCGGCCAGCCCCAAGGGATTGCGGGTCAGCCGCACGGCCACGGCGTCCGCTCGGTACTCCTGCGTCCTCGAGATGGCCAGATGGCACAACCGCTTCGCCAGCGTGGTGAGCCACAAGACGATCAGGATAAAAACCAGGAACGCCCCTGCCCGACCTCTGAACAGGTCAGCACTGCGGCGCCCACCGAACAATCCAGAAAGCCGCTTGAACGCCTCCTCATGAAGACCGAAGAGTCCACAGACGAGGCTGTTGGCGAGGCTATCGCCGCTGGCGATGTGGGCGGCCTCATGGCCAATGACCGCTTCCAGCTGGCTCCGCGTCAGTCGCGCCAGCAGGCCTTCAGTCACTGCGATGGCGCAGCGGCCATGCCAGTCCGCGATCGCGCAGGCATTCATGGCCGTCGTCGAGATCACATACGGCTCGACGCGGTGCCGCCCGCCGGTCGCCACCCCGACTTCCTCGATCAGATTCCGTAATCGTCGGTGATACGCGTCTTCCGGATCCAGCGGCCTCGCGCCAATGGCGGCAAGGACCCGGTCGACGAGGTGGTAACTGGCGATCGCCCAGTGGAGGATCGCCAATCCCAGCGCGATCAAGAAGAGCGTCAGCCCCTGTTCACGCAGAGATTCGATGGGCAGGCCGAAGAAGAGGTGCGCGCCCCACGCCAACACAGCCAGCGAAGCGACATAGAGCAACAGGAGGGTCGCGAACAGGAGCGTGAGCTTCTGGCTCTTGTGCTCCTCAATTTCGACGTGGGTGAAGGCCATGCCGGGTTAGAACCTTACCGGCGGAGCCTCCCGGTGAGCGGGATCTTCGATCTCGAAGAACTCGGCTTTCTGAAAGCCGGTCAGGCCGGCCACGACGTTCGTGGGAACCATTTCGATGGCGGTGTTGAGCCGCATCGCCTGGTCACTGTAGAACTGGCGGGCGAACGAGATGCGGTTCTCGGTGGACGTGAGTTCTTCTTGCAAGGCCAGGACGTTTTGATTGGCCCGCAGCTCCGGATACCTCTCAGCGACCGCGAAGAGCGACCGGAGCGTTTGGGTGAGGAAATTTTCGGCGTCAGCCTTGTCCTTCAGACCTGTCGCGTTGACCGCCTGGGTGCGTGCCTTGATGACGTTCTCGAGGGTTTGGCGTTCGTGGGCGAAGTAGCCTTTCACCGCTTCAACGAGATTGGGGATGAGGTCATGGCGGCGCTTGAGCTGCACATCAATCTGGGACCAGGCATTCCGGACCTCCTGGCGTTTTCGTACCAGGCCGTTGTAGGCCCCGATGAACCAGACCAACAGCCCTGCGCCAATGACCAGCACTATCGCGCCGACCAGCCCCATCCGGACCTCCTCTGGTTATGCCCGCACCGCCTAGTCTATAGCATGCCAGAGCCCTCCGCCCTTGGCAAGGAAGGAGTATAATGCGGTCGGTGCCAGCTGCCAGATCAAGGAGGACTCATGAAGCATCTGACGGAATACCTCTGGTTCAACACGAAGGGCCGCCGCGACCTCGTCAACATCACCGACACCGTCGAGGGCCTGGTGGCGAAGAGCGGCGTCAAGGAAGGGCTCTGCCTGGTGTCGGCGATGCACATCACCGCCGCGATCTGGGTCAATGACGACGAGGAAGGGCTCTGGCAGGATTTCTGGGAGATGCTGGAGCGCGTGGCGCCGCTGCGCGAGGACTACAAGCACCACCTCACCGGCGAGGACAACGGCGACGCCCACCTCAAGCGCACGCTCGTCCACCACCAGGCCGTCCTGCCCGTCACGAAGGGCAAGCTCGACCTGGGGCCGTGGGAGCAGGTCTTCTACGCCGAGTTCGACGGCAAGCGCAAGAAGCGCGTCGTCGTCAAAATTCTCGGCGACTGAAAGGGGTCTGACCCCTTTCTTTGGCGGGGTCTGACCCCGTCCGAAACAGGGCTTCGAGGTTGAGCTCGTGATAGGCGGTCTGCGCCGCCGGCGTGGTGCCCTGGGCGTTGGCGACCCACATCCTCGGCCAGGCGAAGACCACGCTCTGCACGTTCGAATCCGGCGCGACGGATTGCGCGATCTCGCGGGCCCGCGCCGTATCAATCCGTCCGTAGTGCGCGCGGATCCCCTCGGCCTGCTTCAGGTAGCGCACCTCGTAGGCCGAGCCGCCAGGCGGCTCAAGCCCCGGCTTCTTTGGATCGCCGCCCGACGCGATCTGGCGGTCACGGATGCGC
>JACQHR010000008.1 GCA_016198905.1 Candidatus Omnitrophota bacterium
AGCCGTCGGCATGGGCGTGTCCCCTCCGTGTTGTGCACCTCGCCAGGTGCGCAGCTCCACAAGACTCCGGAGCAGGATACGCCCGTTGCCGTTACAGACCAGAACTGAAATTACACACTTAATCGTACACTACCCCCCGATGATGTCAGCGGGTTCGCCGCAATAAATTCTGGTACAATAGCGAGCCATGACGACATCTCGCCTGCAGGGTGATGCGTTCGTGATCGACGACTACGCCCGCCTGCGCCCCTTTGCGAGCTTCCTGCCCGGCATCGCGGGACTGTGGGGCATTCCCTTATGGGCGTTCTACGTCAACCGCGGCCAGGCCATCGCCGGCTTCGGGGTCCAGGACAAGGACCACCCGATCATGGAGTTCCTGCCGGCGAACAAGGCCTACCGGACGGTTTCCCTCCACGGCTTCCGGACATTCCTCAAGATACGAGACGGGCGCCGCACGATCTGTTACGAGCCGTTTCAGTCCTCTGCGCCGAGCCGCACCCTTTCCCGCTCTTCTCTCGTGCGTCGCATGCACATCCGCATGCACGATCTGGTGCTTGAAGAGGTCAACCGCGCGCTCGGGCTGGAGATTCGCGTGCACTACTTCACGATTCCGCACGAGCCCTTTGCGGGACTGGCCCGCGTGGTGACCATCCGCAGTCGCGCGCGTCGAGCGAGACGGATTGAGCTGCTTGATGGGCTGCCCATCATGATTCCCTATGGGATGCTCGACCGATTCCTGAAATCGATGAGCCGCACGATCGAAGCTTGGACGCACGTCGAGAATCTCGAGCGTCAGGCGCCGTTTCTGCGCCTGAAGGTCGAGCCGCATGACCGCCCTGAGGTCATTCCCATCCACGCCGGCAACTTCGCGGTCGGATGCTTCCAAGACGGGACACGGCGGCGCGCGCTTGCGTGGGTGGTCGATCCTGCGCTGATCTTCGGACGCCAGGATGACCTCGTCACACCGGAAGGCTTCTTCGACGCGCATGCGTTTCGCATCCCCGCTCATCAGCACGCGTTCGATAAGACGCCCTCCGCGATGAGCTATGTCGACACCGTCATCGCCGCGGGAGGCGAGCAGACGTTCTACTCGCTTTTCGGACACGCCGACAGCGTCGAGCAGCTGAACCGGCTGCTGCCGCGTCTCATCGATCCGGCCTTCTTCGCCGAGAAGGCCGCGGCCAACCGCGCGCTCATCGAGGAGCTCACGCAGCCGATGGCCACCTCCAGCGGCCAGCCGCTCTTCGATATGTACTGCCGCCAGACGTTCCTCGATAACGTCCTGCGCGGCGGCACGCCGGTCACACTCGGCGGCTCGGCGGCCGATCGCGGGCGGAAGATCGTCTACGTCTACTCGCGCAAGCACGGCGACCTGGAGCGCGACTACAACTTTTTCGTCATCCCGCCGACGTATTTTTCCCAAGGCAACGCCAACTACCGCGACGTCAACCAGAACCGCCGCAGCAACGTCTGGTTCCATCCGGAGATCGGCGACCAGGACGTCCTCACCTTCTTCAACCTCCTGCAGGCCGACGGCTTTAACCCGCTCATCTTCAAAGGCACGCGCTATCTCACGACGAATTTTGAAGGCACCACGCCGCAATTGCGCGAGCTGCTCGCCAAACCCTTCACGCCAGGCGAGCTCCTCAAGCAGATGGAGCACAAACATCTGGCGCCGGCGCAGCCGCGCGAGGCGTTCTTGCAGGATATCATGCGCACGGCGCGGGAGACCGAAGACGCCGAGCACGGTGAAGGGTTTTGGACCGATCATTGGACGTACACCCTCGATCTGCTCGAAAGCTACCTCGCGCTCTACCCGGACCGCCTGAAAGCCTTACTCGTCGAGAAACGCGTGTTCACGTTCTATGACAATCCGTATGTCGTGGTCCCGCGCGCGCGCAAGTATCGTTTGGTGCACCATGCGCTGCGGCAGTTCCACGCGGTCGTCAAGGACCCGGAGAAGGCCGCGCTGATCCAATCGCGCACGGAGGAGCCGCACAAGGTCCGGACGGACCACGGCCGCGGATCGATCTACACGACGAGCCTGCTGGCGAAGATGGTCTGCGTGATCGTCAACAAGGCGGCCTCCCTGGATCCCGAAGGCGTCGGGATCGAGATGGAGGCGGAGAAACCGAATTGGTACGACGCGCTCAACGGCCTGCCGGGACTCGTGGGCTCCTCGCTGTGCGAAACGTTCGAGCTGAAGCGGTGGGCGCTCTTCGTGCAACGCGCCCTCGAGCAATTGCAGAGGGATGGTTACTCGAACGTGGCGCTGCCTGAAGAGGTCGTGGAGTTGTTACGGCGCGTCGACGCGCTCGTGGCGCGTCCCGCGTTCGAGTACTGGGATCAGAGCGCCGAGGCGAAAGAACAGTATCGCGAGCGCACGCGGCTGGGGTTCTCCGGGAAAGAAGAATCGCTCGGCGTCAAGGAGCTGGGCGGGTTTCTCGCTCGGCTGCTCGCCAAAGTCGACCAGGGCCTGGCCCGCGCCTATGACGCCAAGCGGGGGCTCTACCCCAGCTACTTTTCCTACGAGGCGCTCGAGCATCGCACCGACCACGGAGAGTCCCACGCGATTCACCCGCTGCGGTGGGCGCAACATGCGCTGCCGATTTTCCTGGAAGGCGCGGTGCATGCGCTGCGCCTCGAAGCGGATCCTGCGCGCGCGCAGGCGCTCTATCGCGCCGTGCGGCGCAGCGACCTCTTCGACCGGGCGCTGCGCATGTATCGCGTCTGCGCCTCCCTCGACGGGGAATCGGAAGAGATCGGGCGCGGGCGCGTCTTCAATCCCGGCTGGCTGGAGCATCAGTCGATCTGGCTGCACATGGAGTATAAGTATTTGCTGGAGCTCTTGCGCAACGGGCTCTACGACGAGTTTTACCGGGATCTGCCGTCGACGCTGATTCCCTTTCAGCCGCCGCGGCGCTATGGCCGCAGCATTCTCGAGAATAGCTCGTTTCTCGTCAGCAGTGCGTATGCCGATCCGACGCTGCATGGGGCGGGATTTGTGGCACGGCTGAGTGGCGCGACGGCCGAGTTTCTTCAGATGTGGGTCTGGATAACGGTGGGCAAGCAGCCGTTTCGGCTGAACGAGCGGGGTGAGCTCGAGCTCCATCTGGAGCCGATTCTGTCAAAAGAGTTTTTTACGAAACAGGGCCGGTTTGCGTTCACGTTCCTGGGCGGAATCGACGTGACGTATGACAATCCCTCACGCGTGAAGACGTTTGGGCGACCGCGCGCTTCGATCCGAGCGATCCGGCTCACCCCTCGCACCGGTGCGCCCATTCAGATCCCGGGCGCCGTGATCCCGCATCCGCACGCGACGAAGGTCCGCAGCGGCGAGATCGCACGCATCGACGTCGAGTTCGCGAAGTAGCGGCATTCGGTTCGCCGCCTGATTCCATCCCGTTACGCCGTTGCTCCTGCCCGCGTGCGTTTCGCTGAGCGGCGCACGATCAGCTCGATCATCCCATCCGTCGCCATCAACGCGAGCATGACGTACAACCAGCGCAGCGCTGCGCGGTCGCCCATGGGAAGATGCCAGTGGTGCTCCTGCACGATCTGTGCACGCAGATACAGCGCAATGACGACGACGGCCGTCCAGATCACGGTCTTCCATTCTTTGCTCGCGGCAATCCCCTGCCAACTCCACTGACCGGTTCGATCCGCGTAGCGCGAGCGCAGCGGCAGCCACTGCGAGACATGGCGCCGGTACGCCGCGTATTCGTGCGGCCATTCGTTGAGAATCCGCTGCTCTTCTTCCGCCATTTTCCGTCGATAGAGCACGAGGAAGCATGCCAAGGCCAGCAGGCCGAACCACCACCGGCCGACGATCACGCAGAGGCCCACACCAATGAGGAAGGTGCCGAAGTAGAGCGGATGCCGGACAAATGCGTAGGGGCCTGCCGTAATGAGGCGGCCGATCTTGGCGTCCCCGCGTTGTTGTTCCGTTCGATTGACCTTCACGTGCCCCACATACCCATTCGCCCAAAGGCGGATGAGTTCTCCGATCAGCACGATGATGGCACCCCAGTGTAGACCGGCGTCGGTAGTGCGCGCCGCAAAGACCGGCAGTAGTGCCAACACGTATACAAAGGCAAATCGGGGTTTTCTTAGAATGGGAATCGCCATGCCCGACGGCTCCTTCCACATGCGCGCTTCGCGAATCGGCGCCGACGCGTTCCAGCGCGACACCTTCGCGCATTATACAAGAGTTGCGTCGGCAGACAAAGTTTCGGTGGGCGCTAGAGTTCCCGCCAGGCTACCATGGTGGCTCGTGACGTATTGGAGATGGTCGTGTTTTCCGTCAGTGCCGTATCGTAGTGGACGCTCGCGCTGCCGGTCACATTCACGGTCTGGGCGACGATGGAACCGTAGACATCCGCATTCCCACTGATGGTCATGATGGCGGATGGGCCATAGAGTGCGCCGTAAAATTCGCTGGATCCGGTGATGGTTCCCTCGAGTGTGGCCGCGCCTGTTGAAGAAACAAGGACCGTCATGGCCTTGGGATCGCTTGGATCACCCACCACCGTATTGCCTGTTGCCGTGAACACCCCGGTGAGGTACACGGTGACCGGCCCGCTGGTGGTCAGCTCTCCACCCCCCTGCACAGTCAGATTGTTGTAGCAATACGTCCCGTTTCCAAGCGGGCCTCCGGTCGGGGAAAGCGTCTCGGTGGTATGGCCCGTCACGGTGTGATTGCTGCACGTCAGTCCTAGTGGGACGACGACCGGTGGCATCGGAAACGCCTGGGACATAGACACGACGTCTTGCGTGTTACTCGCCGGGGACGTCCCGCCCGTGATAAACGAGGCGTCGTACCCGGTCACGATGCTCGTTGGATCGGTCACGGTGGGGCCGACGGCCACTTGTCCATCGATAAAGATGCTGCCGCTGATCGTCACGCCGCCCGACGAGGTGGAGTTCGTCCCAATGTCGCCGTGATGGTCCTTGTTGTATCCCAAGCCAGGATCATCCTCGTAGGGCCCAAGTCGCGAATCGTAGCTATCCGTGATGGCGCTGCCACTCACGGTCACGTTATTGGCCCCGAAGAGCGCGAATTGGAACACTGATTGTGGTGTCATACGGTAGATGGCTTCGATGTGGCGCGGCGTGTTGGGGTCTGCGGCGCTGACCCCACTCGTCAGGACCTGCCACTCTCCTGGCGTCGCCAGCGCAGTCATGCTGTCAACGGTGAAGGATCCGTTGCCATACGTTGTGGTCATGACGTCATCGGTCGTGTCGGTTGGCGTCCGGAGATTCTTTGCCGCTTGGTCCACAGCGGCATCTGCATAATGAAAGGCCGCACTGGAATACACCTGGCGCGAGCTGATATTCAATTCAGAGACGCCGCGCATCAGTAACGTCGCGCTCAACACCGTCAGAATGAAGGTGACGCCAATTGCGAGTGGATACACAAAGCCGTCTCGGTTCATTGTCCTCTCAAACATAATAGCCCCCAGAGCTATTGAGACAGTGTGACGCGTCCTCTGTCCGCGAAGCGCTCTGAGGGCCCCACGTCTTTTGGCTGACCAATAGAAGTATACCTGAGAATATGTCGAATGTGCCGAGCACGGCCACACAGGCTGCGCCGAAGGACCCAGATCGGCTCGGCGGTACTATGTGGGACGGCACTAGCCTTTTCTTCCCCGATCTTTCCCTCTCTCGCCGTTCTGAGGTACACTAATTGATAAATTGCGGGAGGATATCATGTGGCGCTGGTGTCTGGGTATGCTGTTGTTCGTAAGCGGATGCGCAACCCCTCAATATGCGCTACGCTCAGCACCTGTTCCGATGGAATCGGCGCAGGTGCAGCGTTTGGAGAAAATGGTCAGCGACCAGCAGGCAACTCAATTCGCCAAGGAGGGGGCAAAGCCCTGGCAATTTGGCGAGCGGCTGTGGGGGTTCGACGTCCAAGAGGTCGTTGAGCGCCTAGCACCGGTGACGGAGCGGCCGGCGCTGCGCTACCAAGCTCACCTGATTCATGATGCGAACCCCAATGCCGCGGCACTGGCCGATGGGAGAGTCTATGTCACAAGTGGCATGCTCCAATATCTGGCATCCCGAGGCAGCGATGAAAGCGAACTGGCGTTCGTCTTGGGCCATGAACTAGGTCACACCGCGGCCCAACATATCGTCAAGCGTATCCCTCAAATGCAACGGCAGCAGTTGCTCATGAGCCTGGTGGGTGTGGGAGCAGCCATCGCAGCCCAGCGGGGCGGGTCGAGTGCGCAGCAAGTCGGAGGACTGACTCGAAGCGCTGCGGGACTTGTCAACCAAGCCATCCTGAGCGGATTTAGTCAAGCGGATGAACTCGAAGCCGATCAGTTAGCGCTGCGCTATCTGATGAAAGCCGGTTATGACCCAATGGCTCCCGTGCGGATGCTTGAAGACTTCAGGAAATTTGACAAAGGAACGCCCTCCATCCAAGTGCAAGGGGTTCCGATTCCGGCTCCCTTCTTACGCTCGCATCCTTACACGGAGCGGCGCCTTCAAGACGTGCAGCGGTATCTTGCGGATGTCAAATCTGGACACGTGGTTGCGGGCCAGCCTGCTACGAGCGCTCCTACGGTCTCTTCCATTGAGGAACAGCGCAGCCGCTTGCGCGAAGCCCAAACACTTTACCCGCCTGGCTCTCAGAGTTGGAAAAACATTCAGAGCCAACTCGACGCGCTTGCTCACTAGTCGTCCTACACCTATTGCGTAGGTGGTGTGATGTGAGCTTCCAAACGACGGATCTTGCCCCGCAGCAGGTGAACCAGTTCCCGCGCTCCCTTTGCCCCCATCCAAGCGTCAAAACGCAACTCCAGAAACGCTTTCGTCGGACTGAGCGGCTTGTCGTTGTCCAGTGCTGCGGGGGGCAGAGTCCGGGTGATGCGCTCCAGCGCTTTTTGATAATGCGACAGAGCGAGCTTCGGATCACGAGAGTTCATCTCATACAGCAGCCCGGCATAGGCATGTCCATAAGGATCATCCGGAAACCGCGCGTGTAGTGTTCCTACCGCTTCAAGCGCGCGATCTGGCTCCCAGGCAAGACACTGCTCGTCAGTGGCGTATCGTGCCACGTCGTATCGCAGCCGGAGTCGCTCATCATCCGCACCAGCGATGGGACGAGACACCAAACGGATTGGCTGATCTTCACCGAGTAGCTGCACCGCAGACCCCTGTGGTTGTCGAAGCATCGCCTGATTCAAACCACCACTGATGATCAGGGCTCCTGTCGGCCACAGGCCGCTTGCCGGCATGAGATCCACCACGCACCAAGACAGCGGCTCCTGAAGCATGGTTCGACGAGTCAGCGTGAAGGCTTCCGGAGGAGTCTCCTTCCCGTCGACTAACACCATGACTTCATACGCCTCACAAACGTCGGCCCACACCGCGTGATGGCGTAATGCCTCGTGGTTGACTACCAGAAAAACGCGAACCGGTATGGGCTTCTCGGGAAAGAGGGTCGGCACACCGTTTACGTCTTGCATTAGTCGACCGGCGATCATCTCAACGTGAAGACTCTGGCGTGGTGGTTCATCGGCTGCGAATGCTACAGCGACACAGAACCCTCCCATGAATAGGCAGATCCCTGACAATCCCATCATGCGCATCGGGTCATCCTTAGTGTTTCAGATGCAAACGGACTTGGTCAAGATCCGCCGCATCAAAACTATTCGGCACCGGAAGCGGCGCATTCGTGATCATGTTGGTGACGGCAGTGTGGGCAGCCCCGAGATTGTTGTGGACGAGCGCGACTGGAGGGGTCAGAGGATTGCCGTCGTGATCCTCAGGATCGCCAAAACCCTCGGCTTGCACCAAGATCCCACCCGCCCCTCCCGGCATCAAGATAAGGTATTGTTGAGCGGGGCCTGTCGTAAACCACCCTCTCTTCGCAATCATCGTAGTGACGCCGCGCGCCTGGAACCAGTGGTTGAGATGGCAGGCGTGAGATCCTTCATGTCCCATCGTTTCCTGGAGAAATGCAATCCAGACGGGATCGATGGCCCCAGCGGCAGTGGTGGGCCCATAGAACACCAGCCCCTCAGGATTCGCAGGACCCGATGCCCACGGATTGAACCAATCCAGACCCCCCATAGCGCCGAGATGCTTCATCGGGTTGATTTCAACCGAAGCGTGCTCATTGGGGGATTGATTAAACCCTTCTGGATTGCCTGGCTCACGAACAATTTCTACCTCATCGTCGCCTGAGGGTGTCGTGTCCACCATGAGATTGGGCCCTCGCAGGATGCACGGAGCGTGCGGCTCGCCTTGTCCGGGAGGAATCCGAAGCGCGTCATCGCTGCCGGGTTGTGGTGTGGTGTTGCACACACCATCCCAACCCGCATCCACATATTGACGCGACCGACGATACAGGTCATCTGCCGCTGCTCGTCGGCCGCCGCTGTCATGAATGACCGCCTGCGCATTGTTGATCGCCGGATCCAACACGCCGTTGCGTCCGCCGTCGATGAATCCTCGCACGAAATCGCCTCCGTATGGGCGGCTCTGCACATTCTGATCGGCCCCTTCTTCAATGGTGCCCAGAATCACGTCGTCACCCTGAGGCGCCGTATCCAGTCTCCCATTGGCGCCTTCACCAATAGCGCCAATGAAGAAACTGTTTTGTGGTCGCGCGGTTTGAAAACCATCCTGAGCGCCGCTGACCGGATTGCGCGGGCTCACCGTCCCATCCCGATTGCGCGTATCCGAAGGGCTCACGGACATCCCCCTGCCGGCACCCCGCGGATCCAACACGACACCGGAGAGTTCATCCAGAGGGGCTGCGGCAACCGTGCGCGGATCTAACGGATCGTTCGGATCGCCGGAGATCGTCCCCCGAACGACATCGCGCCCCGTATCCGCACGTCGACGCGTCTCAGGACTCAGGTAGCCGTCGTTGCCCGTGATGTTGCCGCGCACCCGGTCATCTTCCTGAGGTCGGTAGGCAGCGGTGACCGTGTCCAACCGCCCGTCTGCTCCTTCGAGAATCTGATTCGCAGCCGCATCCAGCCGGTCGCGTGCCCGATCAAACGGCGGGTCAATGATGCCGTTCTGGCCGGCCCGGATGCACACCGCAAACGCCAATCCGGAGTATTGGCCCTGGATAAGGGCGGCCTCCTCATCATCCCCACGCGCGGTACTCTGCTGAATGCCATCGGAGCCGGTATTCAACGCTCCCGGTCTGGCAAACCCCAGGTTTTCCTCGGCGCTTCCCAACATAATCTTGATCGCCCGCTGTAATGTCGCGCCCGACACTCCGGTACGGTTTGTGTTGATGATCCTCGACGCTGCGGCATATTGATTCGATGCCAACCGATGCACGGCGAAGCCGAGCGGTTGCCAGTCGCTCATGCGCCCTATTCCCAGGTTCCGGTTGACCACGCTGCCGCCCACCGTGGTCAAGTACACGTTGCTCCCGACGAACATATCCTTGGTGTGCGGATCAAGGGCGATGATTTGCTTTGCGGACGCCGCATCATCGACCTCGGTGGGATTGGCATCGTTCACGTTGTTCATGTCACGCGTCTCGAAACCCCGGTACTCCTCGAATGCGCTGAGGCCATCTCCAATCGTCCCGACGGGAGCGGGGTTGAGGCTTGCCGGTGAAGTCCCTGGGGTCACGGGCCGCGCATCGGTGTCCACTTCCCCGTCGGGTCGAGCGCTCGCTGCTCCTGTCGTCAGATTGTTGCGCGCGTCGAACATCAAGACCCCTGCCGGGCTGGTGCGGTGCTGGTCCTCAAAGCGATCCGGCAAACCGTCCCAATCTGTGTCCAAAGGAATCTGCTTCTTCAGCGTGGCGAGCGTCTTTCCCTTCCGCACAATCGACACCACCGCGGTAGAGCGCCCTCCAAAATCCTTCACAAACAGAGGAATGCTGGCACGGTCGCCGCCGCTGACCGGCAGTTCCTGCATTTTCTTATCGGTATCCCGATCAAAGGAGAAGTCGTCGCCAATCCCAAGTCCCCTGTTCATGCAAATGCCTGGATAGGTGCTCACATCTGTGAGTTCGGTGTTCAGGGTTGACGCGATGCGATCCGAGATCGGCGCAAGGATCAAGCGCACCTCCTGCGGGCTGATGCGATCATCCGTGGCCCCGATGGTGAGTTCCTGTGACGCGTTCGCATCGAGCCTTCGGCCCGGCAGGTAGAGTGGCTGCTCATCCGTCAGCGCTCCGTCGCGATCGACATCCAAGATCAGCTGGACCACCGTCAAGCGGATACGATCCTCGCACACGGATTCCTCATCGGTTGCCGACGAATAATAACGAAGCGAGAGTTCGGCGTCCTTGAGCGTGTCTGATCTTCGCACGCCTTCCACAAACACGTTGACGGGTTGCGGCAGCCGCTTGAACTCATCCACGGTCCAACGCTTGATGGGATGAGCGCCGTCTAATAACAGCTGTTCTTTCTGCGTCGTCTGCCACACCTTCACCCGCGTTTCGTCGGCGCCAGATCCCAGCACACCATCCGACAGCTCTAGAACAATGTCCCCGTTGTTGACCTCTCCGAGATTGACGTCGAGTGTGACTCGCAGCAGGTCATCTTCGCCTGGAACCGTCTGCTGGGTCAGGTCTGGATCGTAGTTGCGCGGCCCACCGGGTTTGAAATCATCGTTGTCCTCATTCAGACCCACTAGGGCACCTTGAGTGAGTTCTTCATCCTCCGCCACATTGTCGGCGGCCAGGTCCACTCGGATGACGTTGACCGTAATCGGCGCGAGCGTCTCTGAATCGGAGGCCTGAATGCCGCTATCGGCTACCCGCGGTGTGACGCTGACCTTCCCCGGCTCATCGGGCGCCCGGAACACCACCTGTTCCGCTGCGCCCAGCAACACTCCGGAGGTCGTTGCCCAGGTGTATTTCAATCCATCGGTCAGCTCGAAAGCCAGTGGCGGAGAGGAACCTTTTTGGTCAACGCATTGGACGGTAAGCTTGTCCGCGTCGGTGGCATCTGCGGAGAGAATGACCCATTTGCCCGCGCACGCGTTGACGTCTCTTACGATGTGTCCTGATTCCGCAACGCCCTGCCCCACATCCCAGTGAGACTTTGGCGCACAAGGGCAGTTCGATGACGCAGGCGGACTTCCCGGGTAAGGCGGGGATGCGTTCGATCCCTCAATCGGTAAGGCCCCGGTCTCCACAAGGCGTAGATGAAAATCCTGCTTCGTGGATGGATCATCGAGATCGGTTATGTACTCCGGGCTATCATCAATTGTCAAGCGAACGTGCACCTCTGGATTGGCCGGAAGCTCGCTTGGCGCCTCGTAGATGGCTGCCGGACCCTCAGAGACAGGAGCATGCGTATGCGAGGAAGGCGGCATCGTGACCAACGCCCCTTCGCCGCTGATGATGTCCCACCGGTAACGCAGACGGCCAGCGAGATTAATTTCCTTGAGCGAACTGCAACCGCTGCAAGGATGCGCGCCGCAGCCTTCCCGCTCACAATGGAGTTTCAGTTGGTCGGTGTCCACCGCGTGGACCACCAATGGCACTTGGCTTCCCAACGGAACGTCCAGCACCCCTGCTTGAGCGGCAGCAGGCACCGCCACAATACTCTGAATCGCCTCGTACTGACTCCACTCAGGAATCGCATGGCAGCAAGCCTCGCAAGGACCCTCCGGTGTTGGCGGGGTTGGAGCCGCAGGAGGCTTCGGCTGCTGCGAGGTGGCGCAACTGCAGAGCCAGACGGCAACACCGACAACGGTGAAAACGCGCAAGAGGCGTGCCCGGTGCTTCATCGCACTACGGCACCTCCTGACTGCACAGCGCCTGCCCATTGATCACCAAGGTCGCACGCAGCCGGTCACCCGGAGCGATCACAATTGAACTCGGCGCTATCGGCACTGCAGGAGGGCTAAGGCGCTCAATCCATTCAGGCATCGTATAGATCAGGGCGGCACCGAACTGAAGATTCACTGTTGTCAGTGTCATCCAGCGGTTGATGCCGATTTTCTCAAGCTTCACTTGAACCGTTTGGTTCTCGGGAATCCCTATCGCTTCGACATGAAACGCATCCGGATTGGGAGCCGTTCCTCTTCGCACGACATCCATCCGCACCACACGGATCTCCAGTGTCGGTAACACGCCAGACTCGCTGGCTTGCAGGCCGCTGTCTGAAACTGCGGGTGTGACCTCAATCAACCCTGGACGATCTGGTGCCCGAAAAATGGCCGTATCGGAGGAGCCAAGCAGGCTTGCTCCATTGTGATTCGCACTCCAGGTGTATCGCAGCGCATCGGCCAATCGAAGAGTCGTCTTGGGTGAGGCGCACTTCGCATCATGACAGCGCAGTTGCAGCGAGTCCACATCGTTCGCGGGTGATGACAGCACGGTGGCGCCGCCAGCGCATATAAACATGGGCTCCGATGGAGGCGCCGTGGGGTGTATGCCGGAGGTGGCTTGCCACTCATACTGCGGCTGGCAGAGACAATCAGTGGCAGGGGGAGGACGAAGTGGCTGCGGTGTCAATCCGGAGGCACCCATTGGAAAATGGGTCGCCTGTCCTGGTTCTACTAACTTAAAAGAAATGTCGCGCACCTCCACTGCATCATCCAAATCCACGACATGCTCCGGGTTGTCGTCAACCATCAGACGAATCGTCACGCTCGGATCAGCTGGCATCGTGGTGGGAGCCACGTAGATCGCGGCAGCCCCCTCGGCGACTCCTGAATGGGTATGCGAAGCGGTCGTGCGGGTGCGCAATGATCCTGCGCCCTGAAGCAATTCCCAGCGATACCACACAGGAGCGGCCAATGCGATTGCCGTTTTGGATTGGCAGGGATCGCAAGCCTCTTGCGTTGAACCCCTGCCCACCTGTTGATTCCCAACCTGAAAAATAATTTGCGGCCCGCCGCGTCGATCGCGAAACCACGTTGGACCAGTCATAGGAATCTCTTGCGCCTTGTCTTTGTCCGTCTTTTGAGAGTTCCCAGTGGATCCTGTGATAGGAATTTGCTGCGGGGCGTCCGACTGCAAGGGTTGAGATGACCCTGTCACAGGAATCGTGGCAGGACCTTGGTGCCCTGTGCGCTCCGGACAGCGCGGGCCGTAGCTTGGCTGAACCTGCCATCCGCTCGGCAGGGGGTTCGCACACTCCTTTGAACTCAGGTCGTTGCGTTTCACATCCCCCGGCTCACAATCGGTGTTCGGGGCAATAGGAACATAGTAGCGGTCGAAAATCGTTGAGGGGCATTTCTCGCAACACAGAGCATTCGTGGCAGGCGGTGGCGTGACAGGAGGTGGACCGGATACCGGATCCTGAATCGGTGGTTCTTCGAGAACCGGGTCGTTAATCGGCGGCTTCACAGCATCCCCACCCACACCGAGAGGATCCGGCTGACGCTGGGTGCCGCATTCTCTTTTCTGGCAGCCGATCTGCAACCGGTCCACATCGACGGCATCAGCGACTAATGGCACCTCTGTACCGAGTGCCACCGTGAGCGGACGTTGCGTGGTGGCCCCGATCAGTCGTGGCGAGGCCAGCGCGACTTGAATGGGACGAAACGCCTCCCAGCGTTGTGTCTGTTCACAACAGCAATCACACTGCGGCTGCTGTGCCGCTTTAAGGATCAATCCGATCGGAATGCCGCTGTCCCGTGCTTCTTCGTGTCCTGGCCGGCAGTTGGCAACAGCTGCAACACACCACGTGTGTAAGAGCAACGCAACAAAAAGGCCCATCATTGGGTGATGGGCTCTTTGAAATCCTCGGTGCATCCGTGGATGCACTGGCATTCAAATTGTTCCCTCACAGTCTACCCAAGCACTGCGATAGAAAAACATGAAGTTATTTTACTATAGAACTTCGAATACACAACTAGATTGAAAATTTTGATGTTCGATGCGGGACGGCACCGGTCTTTCGTATCTTAAGGACTTGCTTCTCGCCAGCTCAGAATGCTGACCCGAAAGGGATCACCGGTGCGTGGGGGGTTCAGGGCTTCGTCGTACAGGTTGAGGGCTTTGTCGTAATGAATGTCGCCGCGTCCGCGCACAACGATCTTTCTGCCAGTCACCGCACCGTAGAAATCGCCGTTGCCCGAGATCTCAACGACCGCATCGGGAGCAACGAGTCTTGCAAACAGACTAGGCTTCCCACTGATTGAGACGCGCGGACCCTTCACGTAGAGGGTAAGGTTGGAGGGCAGCCGAGAGAGCGTGTCGATACCCCCGTTGCCTGAAATCTCCAGTGCATCCTCGATATACACGTCTGCCTGGCCAGTGAACACCAGCCTGCCATGTCCTGAAATCTGCACCTTACGAAATCGATAGAGGCCACCCGGTAATGTGACAACCTCATGGCCCGAGATAGCGAGGCGGCCACCATCGGGGAGCATGGGAATGTCGACTACTTCCACTGGAGCCGTCATGTCGGCGACGCTGACTGATCCGCTAATTGACGTCCATTGCGCTGGGATCTTCCACAGGGTCGTTTCTGGATCGCTGCCAGGGCCCAAGACAATATCGCCGTGAATGTCTACCCCACCCACCAAGGTCACGGCCTTTTCCTCATGCCCATTGGTGCAGACACGAAGATCACCATGGGTCCCCTCTGGAGTGTACGGTCCTCGCCGGGAATCGTAACTATCCACCTTCATGCTGCTTCTATCCTCCTGTCTGATGTTGTGATGGTCCCACCCATCGAACCGCATCGACTGGACTCCCAAGACCCCATAGCCAGGGCCGGTGCCTTTGGTCACCCGCACGATGGTTTCAATCGTTCGTGCAGCATAGTTGACGGCGGTAGGGTCGTTCGAGGGATAGAAACCGGTGGACCGAATCAACCAGGAAGACAGGCCATCTGAAATCACCTCGATTGAATATCCACCTAAGCCCGTCCCGAAATCTGCGTACCCGGCTCCGGTGTAATTAGGGTCAACCCGGAGCTCATGGATCGCAAGGTCGACCCCTGATTCACTCAGATGGAACGCCCGCGCCAGACTCAGAGAGGAGTGGCTGGCCTGCTGCTCGACCACGGAGCGGGTGAGCACCCCGCCACTCAACATGGCCAACAGTCCCACGATGAGTAAAGTCAGGATGAAGACACTCCCTCGCTCGTTAATCGCCGGTTCTCCTCCTTGTCTACAATCAACGCACTGGTGGCACGATGCGTACCGAATCCGCCCCTTTGAATGACCTCCCAGAGAGTGTGGTGCCTTTGAGCACACCTTGGACGTCGCCAGCTTGAAACGCCGCCGGCGGGGTGTCAAAATGACACATGAGATCGAGTCGACCATCTCCGTTCACATCCTCTGCCTTGCAAAATGCCAGACTCGGCTCGCTGCCTATCCGACCAAACGTCAGGGTGCTTTGTTTGACAGCATCCGGCGCCGAAAATCCACGGGTGGACAGAATAGCCACCGGGATCTTCCCCCGACTCTTCGGGTTGATGGGATTCTGAAGCGACTCCGGTTTGATATCGATGGTGACCGCCAGCGGAGCTTGAGTGGGTTGGATCGCATATTGCAACAGGAGCAGGTCGGATTGACCGATGAGATTCCCTCCCTCCGCAAAACTCTTCGACTCTCCAACGACATAGACGTGGGAGCCAATCCGCTGCACCGCCCATGCGATATCGTCATCCTTTCCTCCGTAGTAGCGGCTGGAGAGGATGGAGCCATCGGCTGGATTCATCTCGAGAAGGACCACGTCTTGCTTGCCGGCCCCGAAGCTTGTGGTCGTCCCCACGACGTAGAGCCGCTGGCCCTCGGGAGGTGTCCGGGCGTGGTCGTTTACGGCGATCCCGTAGGCAAGGTCATCCCCTGCTCCACCCCAGGTCTGGGTCCACAAAAGATTGCCTTCCTCATCGTATTTCATCACCAGCATATCCTTGCCCCCACTAGGGCCGTTCGCGATGGCCCCCGCGATGTAGAGATCTCCGGCCGTCGACTGATAGCGCCTCGACTGGGCCAGCGCCATCTCTCCGCGCCAGCCTGGAAGAAAGCCCGGTTGGCTTTTGACCCAAGCGAGATTCCCGGCATCGTCGTATTTCCACAGCGCAATCCGCATGGCATTCGAGTCAAAGTACGGATAGTGGGTCAAGCCAGCGACATAGACATACCCGTTGAGCGTTGTGGTCGCGCTGCCAAAGCTGCTCATGAACCATCCGGTGTTGCCGAGCACCCGACTCCATCGCAGGCTGCCAGAGCCATCGTACTGGGCCAGCACCGCGGTATTATTCGCTCCGTTGCTCTGCGCATAGCCTGCCGCGTAGATGAAGTGGGATGACCCTGTCCTATCAGACCCAAAGGTCACTCCCAAAAAGGATTCATTGCCTCGATACGTAAAGAAATTCGGCTTGGCAACCCACGCGGCACCACCCACGCCTGATCCGGTTGGACCGCTCAGCGGAAACCCCGCCAGCACGCTCTTGTGTTCCTTGTCTCCAACGCCGTCCTCCGTCTGCGACCAGCTCCTCCCAGCGCAAAAGACCCCACCCCGGGTCCCCACGATGCCATCGAAGACTTCGCTATTGACGTTCCCTGAGCGGTTCTCCGCTTTGGGCCATCGGAGCGCCCAGTCGAGCATCGGAGCGCCACCATCGAAGGCCAGTTTGTAATGCAGGGCTAATGCTTGCCCTCCCATAACCGCTTCGTCGGCGCCGGTGAGATACAGTTCAGACGCGTTATAAAACGAAATGGCCGTCCCGCGTTGGTTGCCGCCTCCTCCATACAAGATCGCTTTTTTAAATTCGAGACCCCCCTGCTCTTCCGCGAGACATGGCGTTACCAACACCAGCAACGTCATCCCGGCCGGGAGCGCTCCAAGCCTACGCATCGCTCGTTTAATGACCACTCACCTCCTGGGCTATTCGACAAGGGAGAGAGAAAAAGAAACCCTATCCGATCCGCTCGGATAGGGAGCTGAGTGACGTTCCAATAGTCTGTGTGAGGCAGCTGGCTGCCCTGGCGCATGCCGTAGGCCCTTTAGCTTTGCGACCCACCCTTTCGGATGGTGTGCTTTTCTCGACTTACGCGTCTTGTAACGCAACACTGAGGGCTACTGCTGAGGGCAACTACTCTGAGGGCTACTGCTGAGGGCTATGCTTGAGTAAAGCGTACCTGATGTTGAGCAAGTATGCAAGGGTTGAGGCGATGCACCTCTAGAATGTTTACAGACATAGGTGACACTTTTGGCTCTAGAGTTGTACGGTGGGTTGAGCATGGGAGCCGGAGGTGTCACGATGCCGAGGATTCGCAGTTTCGCGCCCATTCAGGCGCGGCTGATGTGGTTTCGCCTGGCCGAGGCGCATGGCGTCCGATGGACCTGTTGGAAACTGGGC